>JASLPY010000012.1 GCA_030744755.1 Kiritimatiellia bacterium
CGGCGGACCTTTCCCGCTAACGCCTAGCGCCTAACCACTAACCACTGCGTTCTGCGCTCACAGCGCAGAATGCTCTATGGGTTCTTTTGTGTTGAGAATCGGTGTTTTTGCTGTATTATGCGAGATGTCCTAGTCCTTCAATGTAAAGAAATCAGATTCATAAGAAGCAGGCAAATCACGTAAATGAGCGATTCTACACCAGAGATTACTAAACTGATTCTGAAAGCTGCCGCGAAGGCTGATAAGGAATCTCCGGGTATCCCCTCGGATGAAACCGTTGAACCCCTGAAATGGCCTCTACAGGCTACGGTCGGGCCCGGGTTGGAAGGTGCCATCGCTTGTGAAACCAAGATCGGGTATGTCAACGGTACCAACGGATGGTTGATCTACCAGGGCTATAACATCTTTGATCTTTGTGCACACTGTACGTTCGAGGAAGTTGCTTACCTTCTGCTGTATGGCGACTTGCCGACCAAGGAGCAACTGGATTCGTTTCAGGGGAAACTCGTGGCTGCCAGGTCCTTGCCACATACTCTTCGCATGATGATGGCCACGCCGATCGAAGAAATGAACCCCATGTCCGGTCTGCGGCTGGGAACGAACCTGATGCGCCGCCGGCTGACCTGGCGCGATACCGAGGCCGGGCGTCCGGACCCGTCATCCGCCATTGCCTCCGATGAAGATTCGATTCCAATGGAAACGGCGCCTATGGGCGAGAAACGCGCTATCTACGAATTTGGCCGCAGGCGGGCCCCAAGACCACAGGATGCAAGCCGGAGAACTACCGGTGCGGCGAGTCTGGACTCATGTATCCAGTTGATATCCGGGGTGGGAACCATTACGGCAGCCATCGCCCGAATTCACGATAACGCTCTTCCCATAGAACCGGATCCGAATCTAGGGCATGCTGCCAACATCCTGTACATGATGACGGGGGAAAGGCCTTCTCCCGAAGCGGAACGCGTCATGGACGTGGCTCTCATTCTTCACGCAGATCATGGCATGAATGCCAGTACGTTCGCAGCCATGGTGGTGGCATCAACCCTGTCGGACATCTATTTCTCGATAGGTGCGGCGATTGCGGCGCTGACCGGTCCTCTTCATGGCGGCGCCAACGAGCAGGTTGTCAGGACGCTAAAGGAAATCGGTGGCCCCAATAAGGTGGATGCATGGTTCAAGAGAACGATGAAGAAAGGCGAGAAGATTCCCGGATTCGGGCACAGGGTTTACAAAGCGTATGATCCGAGAGCTCGCATACTGGAACCACTCGCCAGGCACCTCGTTTCGCATTCGCCGGAATCAAGTTCGCCGGAATCACGCCTACTCTATCGCACGGCACGTAAACTGGAGAAATCAGTGGTGTCGACGCTTGGAAAGGAGAAAAGTGTGCTGCCCAATGTCGATTTCTACTCCGGCATTGTTTACAGCAGCATGGGGATTCCCGAGCACATGTTCACCCCGCTCTTTGCGGCCAGCAGGGTAGCCGGCTGGACTGCGCGGGTACATGAGTATCTCAAAAAGAACCGTATCTTCCGTCCCCGGGCATGGTACGTGGGCGAATTCGGCCGCGAGGTCAAGCCGATCACGAGTCGCAGAACCAAGAAGCGCAAGAAGTAACATTCGAGCCGCCTGCCCCAGGCTCGCGCCTTCTGCTGGACTTCATCTGCGCCCCGGTAGCGCGGCTCTCCAGAGCTGCGTTTTTCGGCGTTCTGTCAGGTTTGCGCAGGTCTGGAGACCCGCGCTACCGGGGATGCAACCGCATTACGCCGCAATAGGAGCCACAAGTGATTTCCCGGAATCAGATCCCAATCCCCGACAGCATCCGGCAGATTGAGTCGACTATTTCGGCCAGTTTGGGATGATCTGCTTCAAAGTCCTTGACCGAGGACGATAGCCCTTTAAGGGAAAGGTCCAGAAGGTCCGGATTCTTCGTCTGACGCGTCGCCTCGTGGGCAGAGACATCCATGAACTTGGTGATACTCTTCGCGTGCTCGCCCTGGGGATTGGGAAGCGTAGCGATCTCGGACTTCAGTCGAGACAGAAGCCCCAGCAACTCCGCGCGGCTGTCAGTCTCAATGTTATCCACGCTCTCGATTGTATCTTCTATCTTCTCAATGGTTTCATCGATCATGGTTCTACCCCCCTCTCCTGTCATGTATGATCCAGTGCAATGTCACTTAAGATGAGTGTCCACCACTATTAACCTGTCATCCCGAGCTTGCCGAGGGATCTAATGGTCCTCTGAAAGACCGAGATCCTTCGACTGCGCTCCGCTTCGCTCAGGATGACAGTTTCCTTACGATTCTCGTTGCTCAATCGTTCCGGCTTGGAGCCCATCCACTTGGTATCATCAAAGCACAGGCATAAACAGTCCCGCTATGTTCTCAACAAGCTGCTGGGATTCTGATCTCCGTTGCCACGCGGTCAGGTTCACTTCCTCGCTCACCGCAATCTCCCCCAGGATGACCTCTCTGAGCCTGTTCGCGAATTCCTCACCATGTACGGCCAGGTTCGTCTCGTAGTTCAGTCGAAGGCTGCGTATGTCCAGGTTGGCCGTTCCCACCAGGGCGAACTTGCCATCAACGACGTAGGCTTTTGCGTGCATGAACGGCGGAGCTCTGCGGAATATCCGTACCCCCGCATCAAGAAGCCCGTAATACAGTGCCTGTCCGGCCAGGCCGGCACAAAGGTGGTTTGTTCGACCGGGAACGACGATCCGCACGTCCACACCCCGCAGGGCCGCGGCACGTATTGCCTTGAGAATCTCGCGTGTCGGCACGAAGTAGGGCGTAACAAGCAGAATTTCCTTCTCTGCTCCTGATATTGCAAAGAACAGTACATCCCGGATGGCCTCCATTTCTGCAGTAGGACCACTGTTCACTATACGCACCAGGGAATCCCCGGCGACAGGTTCGCGCGGGAAATAGGTCTCCCTGAGCAATTCTTCCGGGCCTTCGTCGGTCATGAAGTTCCAGTCGCGCATAAATGTGTACTGCAGTTCCAGTACGGCAGGTCCCTGCACGGCAAAGTGATAATCGCGGACCATCATCGTTCCACGTCCCTCACTCTGATCCTGAACGTTCATACCTCCGCAGAAGGCAATCTTCCCGTCTACAACAATGATCTTACGATGATTTCGCAGGTTGACCTGGAACTGGCGTTTGAGGGGATTTGCCTGTGTCCAGCCAACGATCTTCATATTCGGGATGTCCCTGTACTTCCGAAACAGCCGGGTGATTATGGCGTGGGTCGAACCAAAACGGTCGTACATGAACCTTACAGCAATTCCGGACCTGGCTTTCTTTGCCAGGAGATCCAGAAACTCATGTCCAACGTGATCGTTTCTAACGATGAACGATTGCATATGAACGTGCGATTCAGCAGACTCGATCGCCTTCAGCATAGCTGGTATAGCTTCGTTTCCGTCTATCAGAATACGCAGGTCGTTTCCGCCAAGCAGGGGAAAACTGGGCAGAATGCTGTCCATTGCACGGTCCAGTTTACGTCCGAAATCGCAATGAGGTTCGGATGCGACGTTTCCATACATGGACCTCCAGTACGCGAGAGGAAATGTCTCTGCTTCCCTAACCCGCCTTTCCTCCAAGAACTTCTCGTCGTGCACCTGCTTGTGCCATCCCTTCGCGGGGAGCCGGTTGATTCCGAAGGAAAGATACAGCATCGGTCCGATAACGGGAAAAGACCAGGACACGAAGATCCAGAGAATTCTTGCGGCAGTATCTCGCCCACTCGAAAGGCAGTGGTACGAGACCAAAAGGAACCCGGCGATATGCATGGCCCAGCCCATACCGACTGCGATACGGGTAAACCTGCTCACCTCAGGAACCCATGCGAGTAGTGGTATCATTGCCGCCATTGTGCACTGTCCTTCAGGGCGTCACGATTGAGTGCGTCGGAATGCCGGGGCACCTTACCCCGTTCCGCGGGCAATCATAACGCTCATCGATGATCGCGGGCAAGATGTTTGATTGATCATCCGCTCCGGCAACATAGGAAATCCACCCATCGGACTTTTCTTGAAGCGATCGAAGCGGTAGAGTAACGGCATGCGATTCATTATGTACAACATCCGCTACGGAACTGGAGGCGGGCGCTTTCTGTTTCCGTGGAGCGGCTATTTCAAGAGGACCTCCTCTAATCTCTCCCGGATCGCGGGTTTTCTGGGTAAACATAACCCTGATATAATGGGCCTGATCGAAGTCGATGCCGGGTCATATCGCTCCGCACGCATGAACCAGGCCGAGACTCTGGCGGAATCTCTCGGTCACTATCACACCTACAAGTCAAAATACCACGAGGCATCACCAGCCCATCTTCTGCCGATGATGAACAAGCAGGGAAATGCATTCTTGACTCGCGATACAATAAGAAACGCCGAATTCCATTACTTCGAACATGGTGTAAAGCGACTCGTAATCGAGCTGGAACTGGAGAACCTGACCATCTTCCTTGTGCACCTGGCGCTGACTTTCAGGGTGAGGCACCACCAGCTCAGCGATCTATACGATCTGGTCAACGGAACTGACAAGCCTCACATTGTTGCCGGCGATTTCAACGCATTCTGGGGAGACAAGGAAATCAACCTCTTTCTTGCCGCTACGGGACTGAAGAATGCGAATATGGGTGGAATTCCTTCGTTCCCGAGCTGGGCGCCAACTCGCCAGCTCGACTTTGTCCTGCATAGCGAGGGGATAAGAACTCTGCAGTTCTCGATGCCCCAGGTGACACATTCTGACCATCTGCCCCTGATATACGATTTCGAAGCCGAGTAGCGAAGCTCTCGAAAGTCCCGTTATGCTTCTTCGATCTGAACCTGTACCTGCCATTCTGTGGCAAGCCACTTGAGCAGTTCGGATGCAGAGACGTCCACCGTAGGTTCCGCCATCGCTTCGTCGAGAACAGTTCCGTAAATCAGGTCTCTTGCTTCCTGGTCCTTAACGCTTCCAAGGAATTCTTTCAGCGCATCGATATCGGCGAATCTTGATTCCGCCTCGTCAAGAAGATCGCGATATTCTTCTTCACCCAGCTCAAGCGCTATACCTCCAATTTTCCTTCCCTCGGCCTCGGAAACGTCTCCGTCCAATATTGCAACCGCTTCAACCATAGCTGCCAGCGCAACCTTCTGTTCATAGGTCAGTTCGTTAAGTGTCATCTGGAATCTCCCTTTTCTCTTCTTCCCGGCTTCCAAAAGCCCCTCGTACTGTTTGTCAGTATAACCCGGAAAACAAAGAAAAGGGAAGATGTTTGGCGAGAGTGGATTCTTTGCTGTGTCCTGTTTAGGGTTGGCCATGATCGGAAACACGCCACAGCGACAAATCCACCTCCTTGCTCCGGGTTGACGTAGCCCGGTGCTTGTGTGAAGTTATCAGCAGAAAGGTTGTCGGTATGAGTTTAAGCATAGGTATTGTAGGTCTGCCGAATGCCGGGAAGTCCACCATTTTCAACGCATTGGCCCGGGCCCATCGGGCCGAGGCGGCCAGCTACCCTTTCTGCACCATCGAACCCAACAAGGCCATCGTGCCCGTTCCCGATCAAAGGGTCGAGAAAGTTGCGGAGTTGACTAACCCCAAGACGGTTATCCATTCCACGGTCGAGTTTGTCGACATTGCCGGTCTCGTTAAAGGGGCCAATCAAGGAGAGGGCCTCGGGAACAAGTTTCTTTCGCACATCCGTGAGACCGACGCGATCCTGCACGTGGTCAGATGTTTCACGGACGACAACGTGGCGCACGTAGAAGGAACCTTGGATCCCACCAGGGATGTTGAGATAGTGGAAACGGAACTGCTGTTGGCGGACGTGGAAACAGCCGGGAACCGGGTGCAAAAGCTGCAGAAACAGATAAGAGGCGACAACTCCCTGAAATCCCTTGTGGAACTTGCCGAACGCCTGCGCGGTCACCTGTCTGAAGGCCTTCCGGCTGCTGCGTTTCCGGAAAGAGAATCGGAAAAGGCCATGGAGTTGCTGAAGGAAATGAGGTTGCTGACCGACAAGCCCGTAATCTACTGCGCAAACACCGATGAGAACAGTATGTCACCGGACTGCGAAGTCCTTCGCGCCGTTGCCGCGGCTGCCGAAGCAAGGAATGCCCCGTGGGTTAGCATCTGCGCGGAAATGGAAGAGGAACTTTTCGAACTTGCCGACGACGAAAGGGCCGAATTTCTTGCGGCTTACGGGATCGAGGAAAACGGTCTGGCCCAGACCGTCCGTACCGGATTCTCGACACTGGGGTTGATAAGCTTTATTACGACCATGTCTAACGAGGTGAAAGCATGGACCGTTCAACAAGGCTGCAAAGCTCCACAGGCGGCAGGAACTATTCACACCGATTTCGAAAAGGGTTTCATTCGTGCGCACGTGACCGCCTACGAAGACTTTGTGGCCAACGGTGGTGAATCGCCTTGCCGTGCAGTGGGACTCGTGCACGAGGAAGGCAAGGATTACGAGATTCGGGACGGCGACGTGATACGTTTCCTGTTCAACGTCTAGGTCGGATTGCCCGGGCCGGGCGCCGTGTCATTCGTGCCGCAGGGCGATAATGGGATCCATCTGTGCGGCCCTGAACGCCGGGTAAATCCCGAAAACGATTCCCACGCCAACGCTTATTACAAGCGATAGAACTATGCTCCATGCCGTTACGACCGTTGGCATCCCGGCAAAGAAGGTAATAAGCCAGGGAATCAGGAGGCCGAGGCATATTCCTATCAGACCTCCGGCAGTTGAAAGTACGATAGTCTCTATGAGGAACTGCCCCACGATTTGCTTCTGACGTGCTCCTATCGCGCGCCGGATCCCGATCTCCTTCGTACGTTCAGTGACGGACGCCAACATGATGTTCATTATCCCTATTCCGCCGACCAGCAGGCTAATACAAGCAATGGAGCCCAGGACAATGTTGAACGTTCGCTTTGTGCGCTCTACCTCGCGAAGGAGTGCCAGCGGCACGCTGATCCTGTAATCATCATGCATGTGAGAACGTTTCAGCATCTCCGCTATTCCGTCAGCGGTTTTCTCGACGTTCTCCGATGCATCGACCTCGGCAATGATCTGGTGCAGTTCCACCAGTTCTCTCACGTAAGATCCGGAAGTTCGTTTAACGAACATGTCACCAAACCTCTCCCTAGCGACGTTGATCGGAACGTACGCATCCGCATCCTGGTCGGGCGTGGAGAGAGAGCCGGACTGGATATTCTCGTTGCGAATGATTCCAACCACTTCAAAGTAGTCGCCGGCAATGCGTACCGGCTTCCCCAGGCTGCTCTCGACGGCGAGCAGTTTCCTGGCGCCGTGCTCGGTGAGAACGGCTACGGCTTTGCGTTTCTTCATGTCCTGTTCGCTGAGAACGCGTCCCGCCACGAGCGGCCTGCGGACCAGTGAGAACCAGTCTGGTGTTGTGCCGACGAGACGGACCTCCAGGTGCCGCACATTTACCCGTGCATCCTTGCGGATCAATTTGACCGGCACTGTTCTGATAACGGTGTCGAAGGTTTCGCGCAGCCTCTTTGCATCGTGATACAGAAGCCCATATATGCTCATGCGTGTTCTTCGCATATCGTTGGCGTTGTCGTCCGAAGGCTTCACCGAGGTGATGATAATGATGTTGCTGCCGAGCTTCTTGATCTGGTCGAGTGCTTCCCGGCTGGCCCCTTCTCCCACCGAAAGCATGGCAATTACGCTGCCGACGCCGAAGACGATGCCCATCATGGTGAGTAACGATCGAAGCTTATGGAGCCTCAGGTTGTCCATGCCGAGGAGGATATTCCGTACTGCCTTGCTGTAGCGCATCAGGAGTGATCCTCGGTTGCTGAGATTTTACCGTCAAGCATGTGTAAGTGTTTCCCCGCGTAAGCAGCCACATGAGACTCATGCGTGACCATTACAATAGTCTTCCCCTGGGTGTTGAGATCTTCCAGCAGGGCCATGATCTGTTTGCCGGTCGGTGTATCGAGGTTTCCGGTCGGCTCGTCGGCCAGGATGACAGCCGGATCATTAGCCAGGGCACGCGCAACGGCGACTCGCTGGCGCTGGCCTCCCGACAGCTCTGTGGGCCTGTGATTCAGACGGTCTCCGAGGCCGACCATGTCGGCAAGTTCTCGGGCCCGCTTACGGCTCTCCTTTACGCTCCAGTCCAGGTAATAGAGCGGCAACTCGATGTTACGCTGGACGGTAAGCTGGGGAATCAGGTTGAAGCTCTGGAAGATGAACCCTACGCGACGCAGGCGAATCAGGCTGAGCTGGTCGTCATTCATATTACTGACATCCCGGCCGTCGAGGATGTAAGTGCCCGTTGTGGGCCTGTCCAGGCATCCCAGTACGTTCAGCATGGTGCTTTTGCCCGATCCGCTTGGTCCCATTATGGCCCAGAAGTCTCCCTTCTGGAATACCGTGGACACTCCGTCCAGAGCCCGCACTTCAACGCTGCCCATCTGGTAGGTTTTGGTAATGCCGTTGAGCTCAATCACGGGCTCATTCGGATCCGCCGGGCACTCGGTTGTAATCTGACTTGTCATCGCGTGTCGGCTTTGTGTCCTTGGCGGGGTGCCTATTCTGTGGCCGTCCGAGGGGATTTCTCACCGCGGGTTTGAGTAGATGCCTTCTTGCCCGGCCCTTGCCGGGGGCCTCTCCCCGGGGGCCTTGTCTTGGTTCTGTGTTCCGGGCGCTGTTGCGGCGTAGTTTCATTCGGGGGAGGTTGTGCGACTTCCTTCTCCAGAACCTCCGCTTCCTCGAGGGGCGGAGCCAGCATTACTTCATCACCTTCGGTAAGCCCTTCAATGATGTGAACCATTCGATTGTTGTCCAGGCCGACCGTGATACTCTTCTTGGATGGCTGCCCGTCTTTCACCAGGTATACGGTGTGCTTCCCGTCTACCCGGACGACGCATTGTATCGGAACGTAAACGACGTCCCGGTGAGTTTCCACGATGATCACCACCTCGCATGTCATCCCGCTTCGCAAATCACTCGCATCACCGTCAATGTGCACTTGTGTATCATATACCTTAAGGTCTGGATTCAGGTAGACGCTGATAGGATCGGGCATGGGGGCAATTGAGTCCACGCATCCCGTCAAAGCTCTTCCGGGGATTGCATCCGAAGTGATTCTCGCATGCATTCCTACCTTTATCCTGTCCAGGTTGGATTCATGAATCTTTACGACCACTTTCATATGTTTGGTTTCCGGAAGGTAGATCAGGTCCTCCCTTTCGCGGACCGTCTGACCTTCCTGGAGCGGCTCGTCGGCAGCGTGCCACCTGCTCCTCTTCACACTCGTGGCGTAAACGACCTGTCCGTCTGACGGTGCGCGAATCTTGGTCTTGATAATCTGATCTTCGGTTTCTGCAAGGCGGTCTTTCTGTCTGCGAAAGTCCATTTCCTTGGCGGTCAGATCCGCTTCTGCCTGGAGTATGTTCGCCTTTCCTTTGCGCCTCGCACGCTCCAGGGCCATCTTTGTCTGTTTTGCATCGCTCTTGAGCTGGGCCATCTGGCGCTGGTGAGTGAAGCCCAGGAGCAGATCCCTGTTGCCCTTGGCAAGTTCCAGGTCCAGTTCAGCTTTCTTGAGAGACAATTCGTCGGCTTGCAACTCGGTTTCGGAGATGTACTTTTCCTGGAACAGGACTCTTGACCATTTCAGTTTCTCGTCGGTACGCTGAAACTCCTCTTCCGACAACTTGATCTTGGCTTCGGCCTCCTTGCGTGACTGGGGAAACTCGCCCTCTTCGTACTTGGCCAGGTCCTGGCCTGCAAACTCTGCGGCCAGCTCCGCTTTCTCGATGTCACTCTCGGCCTGGCTCTTGGTGATGGCCAGGTTCTCACGGGATCGTATGTAATCTGCTTCCGCATTCTGGACGCGCAGCTGCTGGTCAAACTTCTCTTCTTCCATCTCGCTGGCATCCAGTTCGATCAGCAGTTCGCCTTCCTTCACCATCGTTCCTTCGGGAACAAGCGAGAGTATGGTTGTGCTTCCCTCAACTTCACTGCTGATAATGACCTGGTCCCTGGCAGAGACGGTACCCGATTCCGTAACGCTTATTACCAGCGGGCCGCGGCGAGCCGAGAAAAGCAATGGGTTCTTTTCTATCCCGTCGTTCTTTCTTCCTGCCGGTATAGCAACGGCCAGCAGCCACACTGCACCCAAGACTACGGCGCCGGCAGCCACCCAAATTAAGCGGGGGTTCACCCGTCCTTTATCTGTCATTTCCAACATCCTCCGGTGTGGCCTCGATCCAAAGCCCTTCTTCATTGACCTGCAGCAAACCCAGGTCTTTCTGAAGTTCCAGTTCGGCAAGCCGATAGTTTATCGTAACCGAGGTGAGCGTGTCTTCTGCCGATATCAGGGATTCCTGCGCTTCAAGCAAATCTCTTATTTCCGCCCGCCCCGCCTGGAGGAAGAGATTCGTGCTCTTTTCTCTGCGCCTGGCAAGTGCCACGGCCTGTGCCTGTATGAGAATGCTCTCCCGGGCTTCGGCCAGGTTTCGCAATCCGCTTCGGACGTCTATCTTTATCTGGTCTTCGAGTGACTGTGCGTCCCTGACTGCGTCCTCAAGAGAAATCAGGCTTGTTCGATAGGAGTGGGCTTCTGCGGTGCGTTCCAGTGGCAGGTCAATACTCAACAAAGCAGAGTAGAAGCCTTTCCTGGATTTCGAGGAAAAGCGTTCTTCTGCCTCCTCCTCTTCGTCTGAGGCAGATGTCTCGGAGGACGAGTATCCCGCTTCACCCAGAATAGTCAATTCTCCGCGAAGCTGATCGGCGGCAACGATGACTGCCCTCTGTGCATCCTCAGCCTGGCCTTGAACAACTTTCAGGTCGAGCCGCCTGTTCATGGCCAGTTTGAGGGCGGTGTCCTCGGCCATTTCCCATTTCCCCGGTGAAGATTCCCAGGTGGGTTCGGTTGCGTCTTCGCCTGCCTTCTTCTCATCTGAGTCCAGGCTCAGTGCCGCCCGCGCTTGAGCGCGAAGCCGGTCTAACTCATCTCGATCCAGCTCTATACCGGCGTCGGGCGGCAGACCTAGCGTAACTTTAAAACTGTCCAGGGCGGAGGCCGACGATTGGCGAGCCGAAACCCATCTGTCGCGTGCCCGCAGTTCGCTCTGTGTTGCCTGGTCAACCTGGATTTCGGGGATTCGTCCGGCATCGGCAAGCCGCCGCGCGCGCCGTTCGGATTCGCGTAGCTGGTTGTAATTCTCCCAGGCAGTATCGACCTGCTTCATCCGGTTGAGCACCCCCAGGTATTCCGAGGCAACCTGGACGGCGAAGTCCTTCTTGAACAGCTCGAACTCGTACACGGCATAAACCATATTCCTTTCGGCCTGAGTCAGGGATTCACGGACAATATGCCGCCCGGATCCACGGAGCAGGGGAATCGAGATGGATGCATCCCCCGAATGCCCCAATGTCGAAGATTTGTCGCCCGTTAGCAACTTTGTGAGGTCAACGGCAATCTCCGTTGTGAGGTCGACACCGCGCTCCAGTTTGCGTGAACCGTCTGCGGATGCGCTGCTCGAGGCCGATCCCGAGGTCTCGCCATCATCGCGCTCCCCGCCCAGGCTCCCGGAGAGAGCGCTGGCAAGGGATGTTCTGAAGGATTCCCGTGCCAAGTCCAGGGAAAGAGCCGTCTGGAAGAGACCCTCTTTCTCCGATTGGTATTCCCTGCTGTTTCGCGCTGCCACCTGCAGCGCCTCGAAGAGGCTGAGCTTGAGCGTGGATTCGGTTTTCCATTCCCCGGGCCCTGCAGATTTGTCGGTTTGATCGAAATACTCGTCGTCAGGCCAATGACCCGGCCGGTTGATATCGGCAGTTCCAAGGGACATGGGTCCCGAGTTCAAAAGATTCTGATCCAGCAGCAGGCGCTTGCGCAAAGAAACACTTGGTGGCTCAATCGAGAATGGTTCAGCGTGACCAACTGATTTTCGCGTTTCGTCAACGATACGGTAAGCAATATCGTCGGAATTTTCCCGGTGTACGGACGGAGAGCGACAACCAGACACAAGCGCAGTCGCGGCAAGCGTTACGGCGATGAAGCCGGATTGGAATTGGAGACAAGTCTTCAAGATACCAGGAACTCCGTTTTATGACTTCTAGACTCTAGGTCCTGAACGTCTAAAAACAAAGAGAAAGCGGAATAAAGAATTCTCCTCCCGGTGAATGACGTCGCCGAGTGACGGTACTGCACTGTCTCACAGACAGACCGTAAAGACCGGCTGTCATCCTGAGCGAAGCGAAGGATCTCGCGAAGCGCAGCGGAGCGGCCTGCGGCCGAGATTCTTCGCTACGCTCAGAATGATACGAACTTGCGTGTTTTATGAGTCCAACTGCCCCAGCCCTCAACTTTGTCTCGCAATTGCTGCTGGGGATTGTTTGACTGATTGAGCAAATGAACCGAATCCTGATAAGGCAATCCGAACTGGATAAAACCGGGCGAGTTGTGCTCTGCGGGCGCCGTGCCAACCACATCCTTCATACGCTAAAAGCCGTACCCGGGCAGCCGTTGAGAATGGGAGTGATTAGTGGCCCGAAGGGCGAAGGAATCGTTCACAAGGTTACGGATGATACCGTTGTTATGGATTGCATTCTCGATTCCGGCGTCCCGCCTCCTCCAGCAATTGACTTGCTCCTGGCCCTGCCGCGCCCGAAAGTGATGAAGAGACTCTGGTCTCCCCTGGCGATGATGGGACTTGACCAACTGGTTCTGACCAACGCCGCAAAAGTGGAGAGAAACTACTTCGACACCCACTGGCTGCAACCTGAGAGCTACGGGCCTCTGATGGTCCTGGGACTCGAGCAGTCGGGTGACACTTGCCTTCCGCGTGTCAGCATCCGCCGCCGTCTGAAGCCTTTCATGGAGGACGAACTGGATACAATGTTCCCGAAATCAAGGAGACTCTGTGCTCATCCGGCTGAAGGCGGTCTGCACGGTCCGCCGGCGTTGAAATACGGCGAGAGGGTTCTACTTGCCGTTGGGCCCGAGGGTGGATGGACGGATTTTGAACTTAACCTTTTGCAGGAGCACGGTTTCGAGCTGGCGTCCATTGGGGGGCGAACATTGAGAACCGACGTGGCTTGCATATCCGTGCTGGCTGTAATAAACCATCTGCTCGGACCGAAGTGATCTGGAATGGAGGGACGCGGCCCTCCGCGTCCCGGGTCACGGAGGCCCGTGACCCTCCAGTTCGAGGTAACGGAGTACAAATGACGAAAAGACGCCGACATGACAGCGCGGGCGGGAGGCAGAGGCGCCGGGGTCCCGGACCGCAGGGAGAGCTCCTGTACGGGCGGCAGCCTGTCCTTGAAAGCCTTCGTGCGGGCAGGCGGCAGCACCGTCGTCTGCTGATCAGCAGTTCGAAAAAGTCATCCAATGAGCTCGATCAACTGAGGGATACAGCGGCATCATTCGGTGTTCCGGTCGAAGAAGCTAAGGCCGAGGTATTCGAAGGGCAACTGGCAGATGCAAATCATCAGGGTGTTGCCCTGGAGACGTCTCCGTATGTGTATGCATCAATCGACGACGTTCTGGGCAAACGGATCCCCTCGCTGGAGCCCTTGATAGTGATCCTTGATCATGTTCAGGACCCGCAGAACGTCGGTTCGCTTCTTCGTTCATCGGACGGCGCGGGGGTGCAGGGCGTTATAATTCCCAAGGACCGTGCATGCCGGGTTACACCAGCGGTCGTGAGAGCTTCGGCGGGCGCCGCGGAGCACATGCTGGTTGCCGAAGTCACGAATCTTGTTCGCACTATGAAACTTCTGAAAGACAGAGAATTCTGGTTGGCCGGATTGGAAGCTTGTGAAAGGGCCAGGCTCTGCAGGGAGACGGACCTGTCCGGTCCGATTGGTCTCGTCGTGGGAAGCGAGGGCAGGGGAGTGGGCCGGCTCGTCCACGAGACATGCGATTTCCTTGTGAAACTGCCGATGCACGGCAAAGTCAACTCGTTGAACGTCGGAGTCGCTACGGCCATTGCACTTTACGAGATTCGCCGGCAGCAGGAGAAGTGACCGGACTTACATTGAGTTCCGGGAAGGGACCTCTCGGAGATAGGTCCCTACTTCCCCAGTACATGCCTATCTCCGAGAGGCATGATCCATGGTGAGTCTCCGTTCGAATATCTGACGAGGATGTGGTCGGGCCACCCCGTGGCCCGCTGGATAGCGGCCCATGGGAATGGGCCACCCACATGCAGAGCAAGTGCCCTACGAGTAGAGACGGTGACTACTCTGCCTTGAGCCGGGGGAGGTAGTGTTTGAGGAAGTTCTCGATTACCTCGTCCTTGGTGACGTCCTGGAGTTTGTAGTCCGGCTCGCCGCTGCGGACCATGCTCTCGGCACGGATGAGCTTAAGGCCCTTCCTCTCCTTGAAGCGGATATCCGCATAGGGAAGAATGCCGTTGGGGAACGTCCGGCTCTGTATCCTGTACGTGATTTCCTCTTCCCCGGAACTGTAGACGATGATCGTAGCCGTGCTTTCCGAATGACGGATTGTGACATCCCGGCCGCTCTTTTCGAGCTCTTCCCGCAGTTCAGAGAATGCGGGCAGTGCGACTTCGCGGACGAAGCCCGACATCTGGGAAGCTTCCCTCTCGTGCCTTGTCTGCACAGGGTTGGTGCTGGTGCTGTTGAGAACGCTGCTTAAATCTGATCGCCAGTCTGCCATAGTCTCATTCCATTACGGGTCTTATGATCTGCGGCCTGTATCGACCGACAACAACCTAAAAACCTAGCACAGGGCATGACCCCGTGCAATAGGTCAGATGAGCTCAAGTTCGTTATCCCATTCCGGCACAATTGCGTCCCACGAGAACCTATCCATGGCGGATTGCGATGATGATACCTCCTTCCAGAGCGATCCATCATCCACGCGCTTCACCAGTGTCGTGAGATTCTCCGCCAAATCATTAGCCGTGCCGTCGTAAAAGAACCCGTCCACGTCACCGCCGAAGGCGGTTTTCAGGACTTCCGGGTATGCGAGGCGGTTGGGCACCAGGGGAAAAGCTCCGGCGGCAATTGCCTCGGCCATGCCAATACCGAAAAACTCATGGTATGCGGTGGAAACGGCGATATCGGCCCGCGAGAGTACTGCCCTGTAATCGTCCCGGGATTCCTGGAACCCCCAGTGATCTATTCTTCCGTCGAAACGCAATCTTGCAGCTTCGAACACACCCGGGATGTTCCGTGCGTCACCGCCACCTATGACGCTTAGCCGAAAATCGATCCCGTTCTGTTCGAGGACCTCCAGTGCGCTGAAGAAATCGGCAGGCCCTTTCTCGTCTTCCCACCGGGCTGCCCACAGAATCCTTGCCGGACCGGGCTGCCTGTCTCCCCGGTTCGGGAAAGTCTCAATGCCGGGATGCCTCACGGCAGACTTGGCACGGATGGATTCCACATCCGCGAGCGGTTGATGATCGGGCATCCGTCCAAGCAGGTTTCTGAGTTCGTCAAGAAAACTGTCCATGTGAAAGCGTGAATTGAACCAGGCGCGGTTTGCCGCAAGGGCGGTTGTCATATTGGTGAAGGCGAAGTGATAGTCTCTATCTTTGCATTCTTCAACCGGGTAGGTGAGCTGATTCTCGTGAAAGTAGACCATGCTCGGCAGTTCGCCGAGAGACCGTGGCGCCAGGCCAAGGAATTCTGCCAATCCCAGCATATCCGTACAGAAAAGAAAATCCCATTCGCCGCCTCCGGCGATCAGTGAACGGACCATTCCATTGAACGAGAGCGCCGAGTGCCGCATTCGCCATTTCCAGCTGTGGGGAGGCAGGTGGAGAACCGTCCAGCTATGCCGGCTGCGCGTGACCCATCCATCCAGGAAGGCCTGGTGGCTGCCGCCGTAGTAAGGTTCAAGAGCAAGAATGCGCATAGCCTATTCAGCCAGGCTCTACCGCCCACAGAGCGAGAGCAGAACACCCGCGGCGACCGCTGAGCCGATAACTCCGGCTACATTGGGTCCCATGGCATGCATGAGCAGGAAATTGTGAGGATTGGCCTTCAGTCCTTCCTTGTTGACCACGCGTGCCGCCATTGGAACCGCGGATACGCCCGCGGCGCCAATCAGGGGGTTGATCTTTTCCTTGGTCACGAGGTTCATCAGGCGCGCAATCAGGACACCGGATGCAGTTCCAACCGCAAAGGCTATGAGACCGAGTGTCAGTATTCCCAGCGTTTCCGCCTGGAGAAACTTGTTCGCCGCCAGCTTGGATCCTACCGCGAGGCCCAGGAGAATCGTAACGATGTTTATCAACTCGTTCTGAGCCGTCTTCGAAAGACGTTCTACCACCCCGGATTCCTTAATCAGGTTTCCGAACATGAGCATTCCGATCAGCGGAGTCGCTTCCGGCAGGAGAAGGATGCACAGGAACAAAACTACCAGCGGGAAAACGATCTTTTCTATCTTCGATACGTGACGAAGCTGCTTCATCTCGATCTTTCGTTCCTGTTCCGTTGTCAGAAGCCGCATGATAGGCGGCTGTATGATCGGAACCAGGGCCATGTAGGAGTAGGCAGCCACGGCAATGGCTCCGAGCAGATCGGGTGCGAGGCGGCCGGCCAGGAAGATGGCCGTCGGACCATCGGCTCCGCCTATGATGCCTATTGCCGCCGCGTCCTGAACGGTAAAGCTGATCGACTCGAATATGCCGCCCATGTTGCTTAACCAAAGCGCGCCGATCAGGCTGAAAAAGATTCCGAACTGGGCCGCGGCACCGAGAAGGGCGGTCTTCGGGTTGGCAATCAGCGGCCCGAAGTCAGTCATCGCACCCACGCCCATAAAGATAAGAAGGGGGAAGAGGCCAGGGGGGACGATTCCAAAATTGTAGACGTAATGCAGAAATCCTCCCGGCTCTGCTATTCCTGCCGCTGGAACATTGGCTAGAATTCCACCAAACCCTATTGGCAGAAGAAGCAGAGGCTCGAATCCCTTGGCTATTGCCAGGTAGATGAGGCCACAGCCTACCATGATCATGATGAGCTGGCCGATGCCCTCCGGCAGCAAACCATCCTTTTCTCCGGCGTCTTCTTCGCCGAACTGCTTGAAGCTCTCGGAGAAATTGTACAGTCCGGTCGAGCGAATCAGGTTGCTGACATCAAGCTTATTCTGCTGAACCCGGTTGGTTTCGGCTGCGTAAACCGGTGCAAGCATGGGTACAATGATAAAGCCGCATGCCAGGACGAGAATCACCATGCGCCTGGAAAGCCAGCTTCTTACAAATCGTGCGGAAAAGGATTTGACCACAGTGCAGTCTCCCTAGTTGATATAGGCGAGAACATGTCCCGCGGTAACCTGTGTTCCCTTGGTGACGGCTATGGAGCTGACAGTGCCGCTGACGGGGGCCTTGACTTCCACTTCCATCTTCATGGCCTCAAGAACCAGCAATGTGTCTCCAGCGTTCACGTGCTGGCTTACGCTGCACGTGATTCGAACGATCATGCCGGGCATCGGAGCCTTCACGGACTTTGCGTCAGCCGTTGCCGCTTCAGCCTTGCTGGCCGGTACGACGTTGGTGGGCTCTGTGCCTTCCTGGACGTCTATGCTGTACACCTTGCCGTCAACCACTGCCTTGCCGTCTTCCATCAGGATCGAATAAGCCTTGCCGTTAACGTTGACGGTATAGCCGGCGGGTTCCTTGTCGTCGGCGCCGCCGCCGGCGGAGGCCTTGTCCTTTCGCGATTTCTTTCTGATACCGAGGGTTGCCTCTCCCTTGAGGAACGCTATGCCCTTCTCCTTGCAGGTTGCCGAAATGAAGAGGTTCTCTTCTGTTTCGGCGATGCCGGCTGCTTGCAGACGATCGCGCGCTGCCTTAAGGCCTTTCTTGGGATCCTCGTCGTTCAACTCCAGCGGGGTCCGGGTGGTAGGCTTGAGATCGAGCTGCTCGGAAGCCAGCTTGACGATCTCGGGATCGGGTTTCACCGGCGTTTTGCCGAAGTAACCCAGTACCATCTTCCCGTAGCCTTCGGCAATCTTTGTCCAGGGGCCGAACATTACGTTGTTGAAAGCCTGCTGGAAATAGAACTGGGATACAGGGGTAACCGAAGTTCCGAATCCGCCGCGGCGGACTACTTCGCTCATTGCGGCGATGCAATCGGGATACTTATCCATGAGGCCATTGTCACGGAGCATCTGTGTATTGGCAGTGAGGGCTCCACCGGGCATCGGGCTCCACGGTATCATCGGCTCCACCATGGTAGCCTCGGGAGGCAGGAAGTAATCCTTCATCTGGTCTTTGAAAACTTTTTCGGCCTCCATGACTTTGTCTATGTCCACATCCAGATCATAGTCCGTGCCGCGAAGCGCGTGCCACATGACTGCAATATCCGGCTGACAGGTTCCGCCGGAAACCGGGGCCAGCGACAGGTCGATTCCATCGGCACCGGCGTCAAGAGCGGCCTTGTAACCGTAGACTCCAATGCCCGATGTCTCGTGCGAATGGAAATGAATGTGGGTACCTTCCGGAACAAGCTTCCTCGCACGCCTGATTGTCTCGTATATCTTGGTCGGAACCGCGGTTCCGGATGCATCCTTGAAACACACGGAATCGTAGGGGATCTCGGCGTCCAGGATGTGCCGGAGAACTGACTCGTAGAATTCGGGGTCATGTGCACCCTCGCACCCCGGAGGCAACTCCATCATGGTCACGCAGACCTGGTGCTTCAGCCCGGCATCGGCAATGCATTTGCCGCTGTAGATCAGGTTGTTAACGTCGTTCAGGGCGTCGAAATTGCGGATCGTCGTCATTCCGTGCTTTTTAAAGAGCTGGGCATGCAGTTTGACAACGTCACTGGACTGCGATTCGAGACCAACCACGTTGACGCCACGGGCCAATGTCTGAAGGTCGACATCAGGTCCGACTGCAGTCCTGAACTGGTCCATCATGTCAAACGCGTCTTCGTTGCAGTAGAAGTAGAGCGATTGAAATCGCGCTCCTCCGCCAGCTTCGAACCACGTGATGCCGGCCTCGTGGGCTGCCTTTACCGCGGGAAGAAAATCTTTTGTCAGTACGCGGGCACCGAAGACGGACTGGAATCCGTCGCGGAAAGCCGTGCACATGAATTTCACTCTTTTCTTGGCCATAGTGTTAACCCTTGTTGCTCCTTAGCGTCTTGTGGTGAGATGGTTATCAGCCTATATAGCGTCTTATTGCTGCCACAGCCACAGCAATATCTACTGTGTCATCGGGGGCGAGCATGGCGAGGTGACTCCCCTCAGGCTCTTCTTCGACGAATAGATGCGCGAATCTCTTGAAGAACCATGCGGTTCCGTACATCACGATGACCATCAGGGACAGAAACAGCAGAACGGTACCCATACCTGCGACCATCAATGTTAATCCTTGAGAAATCATTCGAAACGAAATCCTTTCTTCCCGTGGCCGAAAAGGCGGCTCACGAAAGGGGTTTCTCGAAAATCAGATACTGTATCTACAAAACGGGACAGAACAAGCGGAAACTGCCCGATAATCGAGATTAGACCCGATATTCGTGCTTTTGTCCGCATTGTTCTCGTCTATTCATTCCAGATGCACTGTAGTTCCTTCTCCGAATCAACGACAAGAGGGTAGCGGACTGTGTAGAAAGCATCCTGACAGTGTAGCACAATCCCATCGTGGCCGGAGCACCCCTGCTTCGGCGTTCCTGGCGGCTGTGTTCTTGCCTGCACGGTAGAACTCCGTGCAATAAGATTCAGTGATTGTCACTCACAGCCACAACGGGCGCCGAGGCCGTCGCCCCTCCCGCCTACGGACGTGCCTTCCACAGGGCGGCGTGAGCAAGCCTGTCAGTCGTCGGTCTTATCTTCCAGAATCCTGCGGATCGTTCGCGCGACCTCGAGGGTGTCGAACGGCTTCCTCAGAAGTGTTGTGCCGTTTTCGATGAGACCCATCTTCGTGAGATGCAGCTCAGGGTAGCCCGAAGCAAATATGATCCGCATTTCCGGGCGGAGTTCCGTTACTTTGCCGGCCAGTGCCTTGCCGTTCATTCCAGGCATGATAAGGTCGGTGAGAAGAAGGTGAATCACAGAACCGTACTCCTGTGCCACCTTCATCGCCTCTTCAGCGTCTTCGGCTGCCAGAACACTGTACCCGAGGAATTCCAGCATTCGAACTGCGATTCTGCGAACCGAGGGGTCGTCTTCCGCAAGCAGGATGGTCTCTGATCCTCTTGGTAGATCTGCTCTTGTCAGGGCAGTGCCGGCCGTTCCCACTTCCGCATGCTTCCTGGGCAGATAGACCTTGAACGTTGTTCCGATGTCCACATGGCTGTATACCGACATGTAGCCGTTATGCTGTTTCACTATGCCCAGCGCCATGGACAATCCCAGCCCGGTGCCCTTGTCTACGCTCTTTGTTGTGAAGAAAGGCTCGAAAATCTGCTCTCGCTCAACTTCACTCATGCCCGCACCGGTGTCGCTTACCGAGAACACGACGTATTCACCTTCGGGCTTACCCGTGGCGGCAACGAAATGATGGACATCTTCGGGAAAAAGCGACACGTTCTCGATCTGCACCACTATCCTGCCGCCGTCAGGCATAGCGTCGCGTGCATTAACAACGAGATTGAGCAGAACCTGCTCGATCTGCCCCGAATCCACCTCCACGATAGCCTCGTCCTCTGTAGGGACGAACGTCAGTTCGATGTCCTCTCCGATGATACGTTTGAGCATGTGTTCAGTACCCGTAAGCACGGAGTTAAGGTCGACGACTTTGCGAGCCAGCATCTGTCGGCTTGAGTATGCGAGAAGTTGCTGTGTCAGATCCGAAGCACGTCTGCCGGCGGCAACCACCTCGTTGATATCAGCATAGGCTGACGAGTTCGACGGGAGGGTGTCTTTCACAAAGCTTGCGTTGTTGAGAATGATCATCAGCAGGTTGTTGAAATCGTGGGCGATGCCGCCTGCAAGGCGTCCCACGGCTTCCATTTTTTGCGCCTGAAGGAGCTGCTGCTCGCTTTCCCTGCGCGCCTCCTCTGCCCGCTTGCTTTCGATCAGTGGACCCAGGTGAGAACAGTACACCGCCAGGATATTCTGGGTGACCGGATCAATGGGCGATCCGCTTATTGCTGTGTCATTAGTGAACGATGCAATTGGTTTGCCCGTGGATGACAGGATGGGTGAATCAACGACCCATCCTTTGCCGATCGGTACGGGTTCCTTTCCGTTCCAGTCGGTATGCGCGCATTCGGAAGCGAACCATAAAGCTCCTTGCGGCCTCTGATCCAGCGGTTGCTTCTCACAGGCCGCTGCCATTTCTGCATCGTAGGACCTCTCGTCAGTGGTCTCGCCAAGGCAGTTTGTTCCGTAGGTTCCGCGTACACGGTTGTTGCCCGCATCCAGAAAGATCGCGCATCGCTCGATGCCCAGTTTCTCACGTGCCAATTCCACGCTTCGTCGCAGTGTTGTGTCGACGTCGGGACACTGGATCAGTTCAGCGGCTGCGTCAACTACGGCCTTCAACCCCTTGATCATTCGGATCTGCTTCTTCTCCGCTTTCAAGCGATCGATGGCATACCGAATGGAGCGGACCAGCAGGTTTTCCGCCGTTGGTTGCTTGGTGATGAACTCCTGGGCGCCCTCAAGCAGTACATCCTGGATTACAGCCGTTTCATCTGATGCGCTGAGAACGACGATCGCCATGTCGGGAGCTGCCGCATGAACGCGGGCAACGGTATCCACTCCGGTGCTGTCCGGGAGATTCAGGTCAAGAATCCCAACGTCAAACGAGGCACCCGCCAGGAGTTCCAGGCCCCGTTCGAGCAAGGACACATGCGCTGTGTCAAAGCTGCTGGTTCGCGAAGAGGAAAGGTCTCGTTGGATCAGTTTTGCGTAGTCGGGGTCATCTTCTATCAGCAGCACGCGTATAGACTCAGAATCCGGTAGATCGGTCATGCCTGCTAGTTCCTTTTTGTCAGACGTTCACGCACCCCCATGCTACGCCGTTGAAGTCAGATACCATATAAAGAGTACGCGTCATTCGCGATCTGTCAAGAAGACCTGATAGAATTAATGTTGCCTGAGCCTGCTCCCCGCGGCAAGCAGGCAAGAGCCATCTGCGTTGTGAAACAGATCAACGGGGCAGGGTGAAACGGGGGTACGAGATTCTGTTTACCCCACAGCACAAGGGGTTAGGCGCTAGGTGTTAGTAGCTAGGACTCTGGGACAGCGCAAATCGCCCCCACGGTTTTGAGTGGGATACGAGGCAGGCATCGCTACGCGGACGGCAAACCGCTAACGCCTAGCGCCTAGCCCCTAACCATTGCGTTCTGCGCTCACAGCGCAGCAGCGGTCGGCAAGGAGAAGCCTTGCTCCGCCACGTCGATTCAGGCAAGCTTCTTTGGATGAAGGAATTACCCTGGAGGAGGAGAGTTCAATGAAGGTGGAACTCCTATTGCTTCTGGCGCTTCTGTTGGCCCCCATGCGGGCCGCTAACTGTGCAACAGAGGAGAATGCTATGCTTACCGACGACGACAAACAGTATCTCCTGAACCTGGCCAGGCGGACTGTATCATGGTACCTGGCTGACAGGAGCATTCCACAGCCCGCGGAAGACGCGTTGAGCGACAACGTTAAGAAGAAGCTGGGATGCTTCGTAACTCTCAACCACAGGAAGAAGGGACTGAGAGGCTGCATCGGCATCTTTGAAAGAGAGCGCCCCCTCTACATGAACGTCATCAGCAGGGCCATAGCTGCCGGCCAGGACAGCAGGTTCAGGGCAGATCCTGTGACGCCGGATGAACTTAAGGACATAGGGATAGAGATCAGTGTGCTGACCGAGCCAGAAGACCTCCCCTTTACCTCTCCAGAGGATTTAATGTCCAAGCTGCGCCCCATGGTTGACGGGGTGATCCTGCAGACAAGGTATGGCGGGTCCACCTACCTGCCCCAGGTGTGGGAACATTTCAAATCGAAAGAAGAATTCCTTTCGCACCTCTGCCGCAAACATGGCGCACCGATGGATTCGTGGCGAGAGGACTACAAGAACTTGAAGGTCCAGACCTACCAGGCGATTGTCTTCGGCGAAAACGGATACGGGCGGAAGGTTGTTGGAAAGAAAGGCGGCGTAGCGGGAAAGAAGGGGGCTACGCTTCTGGGGACGGCAACGGAATCGTCCGGCATCCCCAAGGGTGGAAAACAGATCAAGGAAGGTGAGTCGCTTGCGCCCGGCAGTATTGTGACGCAGGACTCTGATGTTGTCGGGAAGGATTGAGTCTTTCGGGGTATTCAGACCTTGTCCCAAATGGGTGATGTACTGAAACGCCTGGAAACGCCCGCCGGGCTCCAGCACCCTTTTCGGACAGCGTCTAGCTATAAGGAAGTCAACTACAGATGGAAACGCCGGCAAGTTTCAACAGTGAGAGTGGTGTCCTGCGGGGTGTCCTGCACTCTCCGGCGGATGCTCCATCACAACCGCGTGCCGGAATCATCTTTCTGCATGGATGGTCCGGCTGCAGGCTGGGTCCACACCGCATGTTCGTCAAGTTGGCCCGGCAACTGTGCGAGAAGGGGCATCATTGCCTTCGTTTCGATTTTGGCGGCCGCGGCGAAAGTGACGGTGATACGGATTCGGCCTCCATCAACTCCATGGTGGCCGACACGAACAAGGCGCTGGAGTTCATGTCGCAGGCCTCGGGCGCTGACCACACTGTCCTGCTGGGAATCTGTTCAGGATCCAAGGTGGCGGTTGGTGCGGCAACCACGGCTACCGGGATAAGAGGCCTGGTGCTGATGTCTCAAGAACCCATGGGTAACCTGCGACGGGGCCCGGAAACTGACAGGCAGAAGTCCGCAACTGCGCTGCGGACCTACCTTGCAAAGCTGTCGCATCCCGAGACATGGCGAAAAATACTCACGCTCCGCGTGAACACCGGGATGGTCGGGAAAGCAGTGTTCGGACACGAGTCACCTGATGAAGCCGAGCTCAGAACGGAGACCGGTTGGCTTGAGAGCTTCGGGCAATACCAGGGCCGAATCCTGTTTGTATACGGATCGAACGATCCCGCAGCGAAGGTTGCACGTGGGAAGTACCAGGACTACTGCTCGGAGAGCGGCTTGGACAGCAGGTTTTACGAGGTGGCAGACGCCAACCACAGTTTCTACTCTCTTGATTGGGAGAGGGAAGTCATGGATGTTGTCGAGGACTGGCTTGCACAGGAAGAGTAGGTTGTGAAGAGAATACTTGTCATTGTCATTGGCTGCCTGGTGTTGCTTGTGGGCGTTTCTGTCTGGGGGCTTATCCGCTGCCACAGGGGCAGGGAGGCAGAGGGCAGCAGAAAATGGCCCGGATATGTGAAATGCAGGAGCGGAAAGCTTGTTCCGATCAGCATTCTTGCCGGCCCGTCTCACGATGACGACAACGGGTTTTTCATACTCGATGAAACGAACTCGCAGCTCATGACCGGTACAAATGACCCGGTACAGGAGCGATGGTGCGATATCGCGAGGAATCACTATTCCCCGGATTTCGTTTCGTCCTTCAGCTACGAGAACACCGGTCCCGAAGGTCCAGAGGTCAGGCTCCGGGTAGACGAGGTAGCTGCGACTTTCCGGGGAAGGATAGAAGCCAGGCGTCTGAAGCCGAATTTCCTCTACCAGATGAAGCTGCGCGGGGTTTTCGATGACCGTAAGAGTTTCGAGGCAATCGGGTTCGTGGGAAGGTGGCGCTTGCCTGGTGGAGGTACGAACTTTACGGACGATGACTATCGCGAATTCCTTGAAAAAGAGAAGGTTGAGGCGTACGTGTACTTCGATTACTTCTTCACCGACGCCGACGGGAATGCCTCGCGGTACTTCGAACTTGATGCCTCCATGCATATCACCTGGAACGCATCACACCAGAGGCAGGAAGCACAGGTCAAACACCTTGTGCCGCTGATAGTATACGCAAACAATCCAGCCTTTTACGCTCACACCAACGATGAGAGTACCGTTGAGTTGCTCTGGAATGAGCGGGAGCGAATCCGGTACGACTCGGCTGACCAGGTAATCCGGTTGCCTCCAGGAACCTACCATGCGGAACTTGCCCTGACGGAGGAGAGTTTCCACTCGGGCGGCGGCCTTGGCGGTTTCTGGGCCACGGTGTACAGGTGCCCCGTCTCATTCAGGGTTATTTCTCAGCCCACAGAGCCGGGAGATTCCATTTCCCCGTAGTCGCGAGTTTGCCCTGCACCGTCTCCACCTCTACTTCTGAGACGCACAATGTGTTACCGAAACTGTGAAGAACTACGCGGTGGACTAGTAACTTCCCGCGAACCAGCCAACCCATTCAGAAGCAGCACTGCCACAAAGCACACGATGTTGCCCGCAACCGGCCACAGCAGGTATGTAATGCCGCTGTACATCATTGAAAAAAGGCACGCGTAAGAAAGCACAACTCCTCCCACAACGGCCCACCACCGGACGTTTATCCCCAGGAACGCGACGGCCATGAGGCCGAGGATTCCGTTTGTGCTTATGCCCATAAGCTTGCCCCACACGATGAGCACGTATTTCGTGTTTATGAAAAGAATGCCGAGAATGATGGACAATATGCCCCACAAGAGCGTGAGCGCCCTGGCTTGCCCGAGGTAGTCTTCATCCATCCTTTTCTTGCGCGAAAACCTCTTCATGAAATCCTCCACACACACCGTGGACGCGGAGTTCATACAGCTGTCGATGCTGGACATGGCTGCGGCAAAGATGGCTGCGATTACCAGCCCGGCCACGCCTGTCGGGAGGTGATTCACAACGAAGAACGGATACACGCTATCCGATTTTCCGGGCAGGGCGGTTTCTGGGTGGCACTTGAAAAACACAAACAGGGCCGTGCCGATGAGATAGAAGAGAAAGCCAAGTGGAATATAGGCTAGCACGGAAATCCATACGCTGCGGTTTGCTTTCTCCGTCGAACCGGTCGTCATGTACCGCTGTGCGATGTCTTGTTGCGTTCCGTAGATACGTATGGTTTGAAAAATCGTCTCCAGAATCAGCCACAGGGAAGTGATTTTCATTATGTCCGCCCCGGGGATGAGTAGACGGAACTTCCCGTGCTCCAGTCCGACCGCAATGAACCGGGACATGCCCACATCGGCCATTATGTAGACAAGAGTGAAGATCGCCGCCGTTACGAATATCACTACCTGTATGGCATCGGTCCAGATAACGGCCTCGATACCTCCCACTACCGTGTACAAGGTAATGATAATGCCCATGATGATAATGCACGATGGAAGCGACGCCCCGGTGACGGTGCTGAATGCAAGTGCCGGCAGATACAGAACAAGTCCCATTCGGCCGATGGCGAATATTATAAAGCTTATCGCTCCAATCACCCGGGCCGTTACACCAAGCCGCTTCTCCATGAACGCGTAGATGCTGGTTACACCGGCTTCCCTGTAACGGGGCAGTATCCACCTGGTGATGACTGCGGCCGTGATGATCAGGAAAGGAAGCTGAACCATGAACGTCCAGTCATGTCCACCGAATGACATGCCCGGCAGTCCCATCATGGTGAGAGCTGACAAGTAGGTTCCAAGAATTGAGATACCTACGAGCACATGATTCAACCGGCCGTCAGCTATGAAGAAACTCCTGGTACCCTTGATCCGCCTGCCGGTTACACAGCCAATCGCCAGCATAGCCGCAAAGTACAGGCCCAGGACTGCAAAGTTGGCAGTGCCGAAATTCATTACAGATCCCCCTTCATGATTTTGCCCGACGGATTGCGCGGCAGCGATTCCATAAAGACCACCTTCCCGGGAACCTTATAGCTTGGCAGGCCTTCAAAGCAATACTGTCGAAGCTCCCGTTCCGTGACACTTTCATCCGCGGGAACTACGAAGGCCACGACCTGTTCTCCAAGAAACGATCTCGCACCGGTCGCCGACTCGCCTTTTACCGCCGCTTCCCGCACTTTCCCGTGCGTGGCAAGAAATGCTTCCACCTCGTCGGCGTACACGTTTTCCCCACCCACGATGATCATGTCTTTCTTGCGCCCCTTGATGCGGAAGCAGCCGTCTTTATCAACCGTGGCGAAGTCTCCGGTGCGGAACCAGTCGTCACCGTTGATCTCGACAACCGATTCCTCAATCCTGCCGGGCTGGTTGTAGTAAGACGATACAACGTTCTCTCGCGCAAACAGCAATTCACCCGTCTGTCCGGGCGGCAACTCGTCCAGCTTGTCATCCACTACCATCGCACTCACGAACGGCAGTAACCTGCCTATGGAATCCGGCCTCGTCTCAGCCTCGTCGTCCTTCAGCACGTGGGTCATGCTTATAGTTTCCGTCAGACCAAAGAAATTGTGCAGGGCCACACCGGGAAAGCTCTTGCGGAGTTCTTCTATCACGGCTTCCGGCATTGGGCTTCCCGCGTAGGCAAGGAGACGAAGCGACGCCGAGTCATAATTGTCCAGGTCCGGAACTTTAAGAAGCTGCTGAAAAACCGCCGGCGCGCTCATGAACGTTGTCACACGTTCGCGTTCGATGACCGCCATCAACTCATCCGGCCTGGTGGGCGATGCGAGAATCACCGGCGTTTTCGTGTACGCTGCCGTCGGCAGCGATGTGTAGAACGGACCACAGTGAAACATGGGGCTTGTCAGCAGGTGTACATCCGCATTGCAGAATCCGTGAGCGTTAATGGCGGCAACAACATTGAACATCAGGTCGCTGTGCCGCATCACCGCACCTTTCGGAATCCCCGTTGTGCCGGATGTGTGCATAATTATTGCGGGTATGTCCCCGAGGCTCGGCGCATCTTCGGCCTCCACGGGAGGGACGCCGGCCTCGGCGTCCGCGGGCAGCGAGGCCCCAGCACCAGAGCAAGCACGGTGCCGGGCAGGCGTTGCCCCTCCCATCATAGCCACATCCTTCGGGTAAAGCAGTTCATCCCAACCAGTCAGCTCGCCCTCTCCAGGATCCAGTGCCACTATCATGCGCGGTCCTGGTTCAGCGGCTACCTTGAGAACTTCATCTTTGTCCGATCTCACGACGAGGATGTCTGGTTCGACATTCTTCATTATCCCTGCGAGTTCGTTACTTTTCAGCCAGGTGTTCAAGGGGACAATTGTTCCGCGCACGTGAACGACGCCCCAATAGAGGAGGTAATACTCAAGGCAGTTCGGCAGAGAAGCCGCAACCTTCGGGTTCTCGACGCCGGCCCGGGACAGGCCCGCGGCAATTCCTTTCAACTTTGCGTCGGCCTCGGCGTAGGTGAGCCTGCGATCGCCATCCACGACTGCCACCTGGTCCGGCGCAAGCTGCACGGCTTCGTCCCACATATCACGCGTGCCTGCGAGAGGCAGTCTTAGGGGCAGTACGTCTTCCTGTAGCATGGATTCAAGAACAGGCTGGATGGTATCGGCAACAAACCTGTTGCCAAATTCGTTGGGGTGATTCGTCAGGTCCCAGCAACAGCGGTTTCCCATTATCCGGTCTTGGATATTGGGTACGTATGGGCAACCGTATTGCGAAGCGATCTTCTGCTCCAGCTTGTGGAATTCAACGCCGCGGCCGTCGCACCCTTCTGTTTTGGGAATTCGCTCACCGTTGTCATCGAGGCAATCGCCGAAGACTCCAAGGATGGCGGCCTGGGCTCCCGCATCCCGGACACCAGAGATGATAGTGTCGAGATCGCCGGCCCATGCGGCAGGTGATCTTTCCGCCCTGTGCCAGTCGTTGGCCCCCAGTTCCACGAGGACAATGTCAGGTCGCGTGGTCAGGACGCCGGGCAGTCGTCGAAGACCATCGGCAATGGTTTCCCCGCTCACCCCCATGTTCACAAACTCGTGCCCGGGGAAACGATCCTGCAAAACATCACTGAAACGGCCACCATCGCCGCCGCATTCAGTCAAACTGTCACCAAAACAAACAATCTTCATAGCCATGCGGTGTTTGATTCTAGAAAGAGCATTTAAACTACGAAATACGCGAAACACTCTAAAGGTCATGATAGTGGGGAGCTTCACAGAAAAAGGCAATCTCTAAGCCGGAATGCGCCAGCCACCTGGGACAGCGGAATCCCACTCCGTTTTTTCGGGTACTCAATCGTCAGGGCGTCCTTGTGTTCACGGATCAGGCCCGTCACTTGCCGGAAAATCGTGCGGACATCGACTCCAGCTGTTCCCATCCCCAGGATGGCTGCAACGAGTTCCTCATCCGTAAGGGCCTACGACCCCCTTTCCTTGAGGTCCTCCCTTGGCCGGCTATGCCTTGGCATGTCTTTGATGGGCTTCATTCCGCTACGGCTCCATAGCTATCGCGCAAGAATTGCGTGATCGATTGCGTGATAGGCTGTTGATCACCGATTCGCGGGCATTTTACCCGGACATTTTGTCCGCATAAATGTCCGCATAGATTGGCGGCGTGTCGTTCGACTCTTTTACTCGGACATTTTGTCTGTATAGATGTCCGACTATTCATCACACGACCACGTACCGCTGAGTCGGGCCAGACCCTGATTTCCTAACAAATCCCAGCGCCTCAAAATGCCCAAGGTGACGCCGCGCCGTTCTGGTTTCAATCCCCATGGCGTTGGCATACTCGCTGGATTTTGCTTCGCCTTGGGCGGCAAGCCACTGCCAACCTTTACGTTCAGATTTGCTCAGGGACTTGAGAACGTCTTCACCAAGGGCCTTTGTTACGCCTTCCGCCGACCGATACAGAGTGAGAACGACATAGGGGTCTTCCCATGTGTAGCGTGGCAACGGCAAGGCGAGCTCCTTAGCCCGGTCTCTCAGCGAAGCCAGACCAAGCCCCTGCTCTTCAGCCATGCCCATACGCGCGAACACGAAGTGCAGTTCAGGGTTCCGGCTCAGCATAGGAGCGCTGAAATCCTGAAGCTGTTTCAAGGTGATTGGCGGCGGCGGTTCGCCGGGGCTCTTGACCGTCACTGTGTCCGCGGTCACCACGATCTGGCACTTGGCGCCGTCAATACTGTAGTCACGATGGATAAGTGCGTTAGCCACGGCCTCGCGAACCATCTCGAAGGGCAGAGCAGCACGTTCCTGCCTGTGTACCTGGTCTCGGTCAAAAACGTTGGGAAGCTTATCCTTGAGCCATTGCTCCACCAGGTCGGGGATCATCACTGCCGGTTCGTCGAATTCGCGTCGCTCCGGCTTGCCGCTGGGATAGTGGATAAGGCCAAGCAGGCCCGCCTGCCGCATAGCCGTGCGTGGTTCTTTGCCGAACAAGAGAAATCCGAATCCTGTCGGGACGAGCAATCCGCCTTCTTCTTTCAGGAGACCCTGCCGCAGAAGCCGCCGATTGAACGCATCGGAACCGACGGTGTCCGCAATCCCGGCCTTCTGGCGGTAGGTTTCTAGAGCGTCATCAGAGAAGTCCTCAAGCTCAGCCGTCGGCAGCCTGTTTTCAAGGGGCGAGAGAACGACTTCCCTCGGTTCCTTTTCAGCCTCAGCAGCCCGTTCCATCGCCTGTTCAAGGAACTCCTTATTCTCCTTCTCGATGATCTCCTGGAGGTCACGGTCAAACATGTGCACCGTTACGCCTTGGCGTATCAAGTACCCGATACCCTTGCGTGCTACTGTCGGGTCGGGGTCCTGAATGCCTACCCAGACCTCCTTGATGCGGGCCAAGAAGATTCGTTCCACGCAGGACAGTTTCGGATGCCTGCGTGCGCCCTTCGCGCACGGCTCCAGGGTTGCGAACAGAATCGAACCATCCAGCTTGTTGCCCCTGTTCTTCCTTTCGAGAAGGGTGAACTCCGCATGGTCGCCATGCCGCAGCTCTCCTCGACATGCGGTATCAACAGTCCCGTCTGGCTTATACAAGACCGCACCCACTTTTGGGTCCACTTTCCGGTCAAGCCGCGGTTCGAGCACAGACTGCTGCATGACCTCAACGGCCTGCTCCATCAGCTTGCGCGGACTGAGCTTGGATCCAGGCGCCCCCTTTGTGTTCCCTTTCCCTTTGGTTCGAATCGGCGCGTTCATGTCTTCTCGCCCTCGTTCGGATCTTCTGCATCCGGCTTCGGCTTCTCTGACCGAATCCAATAGTTGCAGATCTTCACGATGTCAGGTTCCTGCCTTTCTGCCATCGCGCGGGTCCAGTGTTTACCGAATTCTGGATCGCCGCTGTTGGGCACTTGCTTTTCGTCTATAATCGCGGCGACCGCCAGTCGCACAGGCATTTTCGTCGCCTGTCCAATGGCCATGACCTGCCCGCGTGGCAACGCAGGCAGAACATCAGTGAGCATCTGCATCGAGTCCGGCAGGAGAGCAACAACGTGATTCTTGTCGGCGTTGTTTGCAAGTCTCATACAAAGGAACGTATTGCACTGGCTGAGCAATGTTTCACTGAGTTCGCTAGGGCGTTGACTCACAACCAATGTTCCAATCCCGAATTTCCTTCCTTCCTTCGCAATCCTCTCAACGCTGTCTCGTGCCTCACCGTAGGCCCCATGGCCACTTCTCGAAATGTAGTTGTGGGCCTCTTCATACACAGCCAAGGTTGGCGTGCACAGACCGCGATCAGCCAGGAAATGAACCTGAAACAGCATCCGGGACAACGTTGCGACCACTGCCCCAACGGTTTCCGACGGGAGGTAGCTGAGATCGAAAACGGTCACAGTCTTTGAGTCGTATCCCTGGAAACCGGTCATCTCCTTAACGACAGTGGGTAATTCATCCTTGTCCTTCAGATCATACTGGAACATGAAGGCATACCGGGGGTCCTTGACACGCGCATCAACGCGAAGTGTCAACCGATCCAGCTCTCCGTTCAAGGGATGCCCCTGAGCAACTTTCGTCTTCTTCGGCTGAAACTTCATTCTTCGGCCAAACCACTCCTCGCTCTCCCCTTCTTCCAAGGCGACGTCCTTGGTTCCATATTTGTACGTTGCCGTATTCAAATTGTGCAGATAGTTCTGGAGCTTCTCGAACAAGAAAGGAATCGGTGCGTCCAAGTCAACTTCGTTGGCCAATTTCTCGTCCTTCAAAACCGAACGACAGTACTCCTGTTTCAGCTTAAGAACAGCGTCGCGAAACGCCCACCGCTGGTTGTGGATATTGAACTGGTTGCTGAGATCAGCGCATAGAGCGAAGAGATCATCAAAGCCATGCAACCAAGCAGGAAGAGATAGACTATCTGCACGGATGTGGCGCGCTTCGGGAAAGCAGTCCCTGTATTCACCATGCAAGTCGAAAACTACAATGTTAGCGCCAGGGTAGGCAGCGATGAGCTGCTGGATGAGGCGAGCAACAGTGTAGGATTTGCCGCATCCCGTTGTCCCAACGATGGCAGTGTGCTTGCCAAGCAGATGATCGACATCAAAATAGACGGGAAGATCCGAATCTACGTAATCCCCGATGGACAGGACTGTTCGATCAGGAGGGGGTGACAGCGCCGTACGCAGGTGGTCTTCGAGCGCCAGTGTCACCACATCGCCCACAACCGGGAGACGAGAGACTCCGACCTCGAATCGCTTGCCAACGATTGTCCCGACCAACACACCGTCGATCAGTGTCCTGTCGAGCTGTGGCAGGGCTGCCGGCAGGTAGGGAAAATCGCCGCGGGGAAGAATACGCTCTCCCTCTTCCGCGCTCAGGCTCATCGATGTGGGCGCCCATTGGCTCTTCCGCACCGTTGTGACAAGTATAAGGTGTTTGTCATGTCCTGCATCGACGATAAGATATGTTCCCGGCTGGCCAACGGTGTAGGTTGCCCCCTCATGCCGGACGTGCAGATCGCTCAGGTGTGGGTCGACCTCAACCGTAAGGTGCGCTCCGGAGACTGCCAAGACGTGTCCGATGTTCTTGCTCATGCCTTTTTCTCCGCCCCTGCCCCGCCGCCAGCAACGGCCTCCAAGGTCCTGAACTCCTTAGTGAATGCCTCAAAGCCCATGCTAATCACGGGCTGTACGGAACGAGATCGCCCGAAGAACTCCCGAAGACTGTTGTCCGTCACCTGCGGGTCGACCACGAACAGGAGGGTGTTGTCCCGTTCCGCAAAGGAGCGCACCGCGGATCGGATGTGTTGATCAGGGAAGCTCGTTCCGACGCAGATCAGGAGCTCGACTTCCTCGAGCGTCCGACGGAACGCCTCGAACATGTCCATATATGGAAAGGTGTACGTCTGTGAGTACTTCGCCGGCGTCGGGAAGATGACGATTGGTTGGTCCTCTGCCGTTGCCTTTGCGTGCAGAGACCCGCATTTTGCAAGATCCCCCCACAGTTCGTTATCAATACGCCGAACGATAATGGACTGATCGGAAAAGCCTTCGCCATCTTCCCCCTCATCGTCATCAAGGGGTTGGGCATATGTCCAATCTACAGATCCGTGAAGCTTCCAATAGTACAGGGAGCAACGGCCAGTTGTGGACGCTGGCCGCGTATAGCAACCCATGTTAAACGTTGGCAGAATGGAACTCTCAAATCCATCAACGAGGACGATATCTGGTCGCCGATCGGACCGCCGCCGCTGTGAGAGGCGCACCATTGCGGCTTCAACACACAAGTCGATGTTGGTTGTGAACGCTCGGATGAGCCGATTTGTGGACGATCCAAAGGTAGCCATCGAGATAAAGAAATCGGCTAGGTAGTCCACTCGACCTGTCCCGTGCTCCGTGTGCTCCTGGCTTGTAAGATCACACATCGTCGCCATGAAGCTAATCAACTCGTCAGACGACTTACGAATTGCTTCTGAATCAACTTGTGTCTCGCCGACAGCGGTGGTTACGGTCGCAAACCCAGCGTGGGGCGATGCAGCTGCGTCAAGCAGTTGGTGAAGTCGCGTCAAAAGATCCTCAATGTTCCAGTCTGCCCCCTCCTCGTTTTCGGGGCACAGCTCACCTAGCAAGGCAAGGGTTGAATCGCTGATACCATGCGTGGGCTTTCTGGTCTTGATCATTCCGCGGAGGATGTTCGCAATTTCTGACATCGTTGGAATGCCATAATCGTGACTCGATCCAGCACCAGGGAGAATTGCCCATCTCTCCTTGGCCTGGCGAAGACTGTTGTGCAAATGCAACACTGGAGAATCAGTCATTCTTGCCTCCTGTCTGAGAACTGTCTTCCACTCCTCTCTGCGAATGAGCGTACTTGCGTGCCTGCTCCTTCCCCACAAGCGGGTCGAACTTCTCCGATTTGGCCTCCAACACGGCGACCGGAAAACCAGTGTTATCTAGAAGGAGGTAATCAACATAGCCATTGGCCGTTTTTTCAAAGTTATCCCCCAACTCATCAAGGGCCTTCTTCTTAACCTTGACCTGTGCCTCGAGCGCCACATTAGCCGGGCCGCTATCATCATCAAAAAAGCGCCATCCCGACCTCATCAGAAGGTCATTGAGCAGAATTCGAACTCTCGCTTCCTTCTGGCTCATGATCGGCGGGCATCCTCCCCGGCATTCCCTTCGCGCACCCAGTCGTCCACCTCAGACACCTTGAACTTCCACAGCCGGCCGACCTTGTGCGCAGGCATCTCCCGCCGGTCGATCCAGCGGTAGATCGTGTCCTTGCTCACGCCAAGATGGAGAGCAATCTCATCCAGCGAAACCACGGTTCATTCTGCATAATGGAAACCTCTTGCCTCAACCGTCCAAATCTCGCATAGTTCGGCTGACTATTGCACAGCTTGGCAGAGATTGGCAAATCTTTAGCGTGCGGAAGGAGCATGAAATGCCAGAGCGAACGGTTGAACAGGGCACGGTGCCCGGCCATAGCGAATCACAGCTTACGGCCATTACCGCGCTCCGCGACATTTCGCAGGTCATCGTGGGGGCGTTCGAGCTGCAGGAACTGCTCGACCGTGTTGTAGAGATATTGGCCGAGCTGTCCCATGCCGAGACATGCAGCATATGGCTTATCGACTCGGACAGCAGGGTGCGGATTCGTGCAGCACAAGGCTACCATAGGCGGTTACTTGGCACGCCGCTTGGGGCCACCAAAATACCACATTTCCGAAGCTCCATGGGCTCCTCAGATCGGGTGCCACTTCCTGCAGAATATGAGCTAGGTGAAGGCGTCACTGGGCAGATAGCGGAGACGGGCGAGCCATTGCGAACGGCTGGCAACCAGCCACACAAAGAAGCCCACCCTCAGTGGCGCGGGAAGTACGATCATGTGCAGTGGCCGGGGGGCGGCGAATGCACTTCGTTCTTCGGTGCGCCACTCAAGGCTGAGGAGAGGACAATCGGCGTCCTCAAGATCGAGAACAAGCGACAGATAAGCGGCGAACTGGCTGGTGCGTTCACGGCTGAAGACGAAGAGGTCCTTACCATATCTGGCGAATGTCATTGCTGTCACGATCGAGAACCAGAGATTAGCGGAGGAGAGAAGAGAGCAAGCGGAAGAGGCATGGCGACTCATTTCTGCACGTCTTGCACACAAGATCGGCAACCAGAATTTCGCGGCGAAAGGTCTGTTGGACGGACTTCTGGAGTGCTCACTGCCGGACGATGCCAAGGAACTGGTGGCGCACATTCGTCAATGCGCCACGGCCATCGATCAGGTCGTTACGGAAGCAAAGCGTTTCTCGGGTCCGCTCACGCTGAACAGAACGCTCACGCCCCTCGCGGAGTTCGTGGAGGCGACGGTCGGCAAACACAAGATCGCAAACTGGAACGTAGAGTGTACCTTCTCTCATGACGACCATGACCTCACGATTGACCTGGATACGAACGAGATCAGACACGTTCTTATGGAACTCCTCGAGAACTCTCAGGGGTTCAGGCCGAATGATGCTCACATCATAATTGATACCGCATGCGCGGGACCTCAGGAACTCGAGAAAGCAGACCTCCATGGCGAGTATGCGGTTATCGACTATCGAGACGATGGCCCTGGCGTGAAGCGTAGTGACAAAGAAGGCATCTTCGAGCCTTTTGTTTCGTACCGTCAGGGCTCTGGGCTGGGACTTTCCATTGTCCGCCAAATCATCGAGGCCCACGGGGGCAAGGCCATCGAGTGCGGGATGGAGCATGAGGGGGCGAGGTTTCTCATCTTTCTGCCGCTGCAACCGGGAGGCTGACCTATGGCAACTAGGATTCTGATAGTTGACGACGAAGCGCAGGTGCGCTTGGCTCTTCGGACGCGCTTGGCGAGGTTCAAGTGCGATATTCTGGAGGCCGAAGACCTTCTCAGTGCGAAATCGGTGCTTTCGCAACACAGAGAAGAGATCCGGCTCGTCATTCTCGATCTCCGGCTCGTCACAGCTCAAGAAGAGGAGGGCCAGGAGTCAGGCCTCCATCTCCTACGAGAGGAACTGGGCGCGACCCTCGCTTGTGTCGATTGCGGTCGTCTTAGCTTCAGCCCGAATGTGATTGTTCTCACCGCGCACCCATCAGTGCGAAGTTGCCGGGCAGCTTTCCTTGCTGGTGCCTTTGACTTTCTCGACAAGAACGATCCGAATGTGTGGGACAGCCTTATCGAGCGGGTTGGCGCGGCTCTTAACCGACCACGAGGTGGCCCACTGTACGCCGCTCGGAAATGGATTGAAGCGCACTTCGAGGAACTCATTAGTTCACACGCAGGGGAAACGATCGCCATGGAGGGCGAGAATATCGTTGCAGCCAGCAGCACACTGGATGAAGTGCGCGAGGAGCTTTCGAAAAAACACATCAGACCTGGTGACTGCCTGATTGTAACGGTGCCGGATTCTGACAACTCGGGCGCTGAACAATGAGAGTTGGGACACAGCCCCGCGAAAGGTGCGTGCGCATGTGGGCGGGTACACGCCGGGAGATCGAAGTTCCCGCAGTGCCCGGTGAACACAGCATCTTTGGATTCAAGACCGCCGAGAGTCTGGAGATCTCGCCTGCCGGTCAGCGGTGGGATCTGACCAGTCATCATCGACCCATCATTCGATCTCTCCCCATCCCCGCGCTGGTCTCCCGCAGTGAGTTCTGTTCGCTCAACCCATGCGTTTCTGAACGCGTCAGGTTCACGAGTGAAAGTGGGCGAAACGTTCTCCGCGCCGCAGTGTGGTGCAAACTGTTTCCCGAGGATCTGGAGATTATGGCTGACACGCTTGTCCCATTGCTGGGCAGGGCCATGTGGCGGAGATTGATTGCCGAAGGAGATATCTCACCGAAAACGAGAGTAGTGGCTATAGATGTTGCAACGGGTGAACACCGCGTCTTCGATGACATGCGCCCAGCGCTTCAATGGGCCGACGGCACGGGTAAGAACACCATCTACCTAAATGAATACGCGCCCGAGGCGTGGCGACTGTTCGAGGGGATTGGCCGTGTTCGGTAGATCCAGAGAGCCAATTAGGATGGAACGGAATACTCCATTCGTAGAAGTGTCGCTTCGCGGCTCCGATGATTCGTCGCGGACATACGAGAACTGCATCCTGGATACCGGATGCTCCTTCGAACTGGTGCTTTCCGAAGACGAAGGGAAGGATGCGTGTTGGACGCTTCCCCGGCACTGTGACATCCGCTTGGCCGACGGGAGCAGTAGAGCCGCGAAGGTAGCCATGACAGAGGTGATGTGGCTCAACAAATGGCACACCGTCGACGTCCGGCTTCTCAGTTCGTGTCCCAATCCTCTGCTGGGTATGCCGATGCTGGAGCGATCCCGCCTCGTCTTTGACGGCGAGGGCAGCTACGTTGAGAGCCTCTGACACGCTGTGCGCCAATGATGCAGAACAACGTACACTATGATTTTCCTCTCCGCCGTGATCGTCACGGTTCTCCAATCCATAGCAAACCGTGGCAGGAATTTGGCCGTTGTTTCCGTTCATTCTTCGAGAAACATGGCAGTAAATGGAGCGCGAAGGGAACAACTGCCAAATTCATGCCACAATCCCAACTTGTCCTCCGCCTCGGCGAAGGATGATCATCTTCAATCCAGTTGATCCTGTCAAAAAACATCCAAAGAATCCTTACCGCGAAAAAGGCTACAAATCGCCATGGGTCTCGAGTAAACTACCCCGACGATTGTGATGAAACAGTTCTTGAATATGTTAGTTGTTGGCGCCGGTGGTTTTCTTGGTTCCGTATTCCGTTACCTCGTTTCCGGGGCTTTGCAGAAGCTGTCTCCGGAAGGCGTTTTTCCGCTGGGAACGCTGGGCGTTAATGTAATCGGATGCCTGGTCATCGGTTTGCTGGCGGGGGCGGCAGAGAACATGCAGGTCTTCGGGCCGCAGGTGCGGCTCTTTCTTTTTCTCGGGGTGCTGGGCGGGTTCACAACGTTCTCATCGTTTGGATACGAAACAATGGCAATGTTGCGTGACGGGCAGGCATTGGCGGCGATGGCCAATGTCGGCCTGCATGTTGTCGCAGGTCTGTTCGCGGTTTGGCTTGGGTTGACGGTCACGGCTGCTGTGTGAGGTGTTTCATGTTTGCGGATAAAGGAAAACTGTTGCGGATTTTTGTCAGCGAAACGGACAAACATGAAGGCATACCTCTTTATGAATGGATAGTCACAAAGGCGCATGAGACTGGACTTGCCGGTGCCACGGTCTTGAGGGGATTGGAAGGATACGGGACCCACAGCAAGATGCACAAAGCTAAGATCCTGAGGATCTCCCAGGATCTTCCGCTGGTGGTAGAGATCGTGGACCGTCCTGAGAAGATCGATCAGTTCATTCCGTTGATAGATAGTGCCATAGAGGAAGGACTGATGACGGTAGAAGATGTCCAGGCCCGGTTCTATGGACGGAAATAGGAAAAGGGCCTTCGGCAGAACCTGTGGGTTTTCGGAAGAAGAGTTTAACCGCGGATGGGCGCGGATTACGCGGATAAGGGGAGAGAGGAAAGATATGAATACTCCATTGCTTGATCAGTTTTCGAAACGCGGGCGTGATTTTCTGGGTGTTGAATACCCATTCATATGCGGCGCTATGACGTGGGTCAGCGACGCTCGTCTCGTGGCCGCCGTCTGCAACGCAGGGGGATTTGCCTGCCTGGCTGGTGGTAATACTCCTGTTGATATACTCGAGCAACAGATCGAAGAAGTGAAGGCACTCACCGACAGACCATTTGCTTTGAACGTGATCACCATTGCCCCTGCCTACCGGGAGCAGCTCGAGCTGACCGAAAAGCTCCAACTGCCGTTTGTCATTTTCGCCGGGAGCTTTCCGCGCGGTCCGGAGGTCGAACTCGTCAAGAGTACGGGCGCAAAAGTGCTCTGTTTCGCATCCACCCAATCGATTGCCGAACGGATGCTGGGCTACGGCGTGGATGGCCTTATTCTCGAGGGAATGGAAGCCGGGGGGCACGTGGGACATGTCTCGCTCACGATATTGCTGCAGCAAGTCCTTTTCGAATTCCCAGATGTCCCGATATTCGTTGGGGGGGGCATCGCAACAGGGAAGATGTGCGCTCATATGTTCCTGATGGGGGCTGCCGGAGTTCAGTTGGGAACACGCTTTGCGATCGCCGAAGAAAGCTGTGCTCATCCCGCCTTCAAGAAAGCGTTCATAAAGGCCAAAGCACGGGATGCGATATCCACACCTAAATTCGATAGCCGTCTTCCCGTGGTTGCCGTCAGGGCTCTTCGCAACGAGGGCACTGACGACTTCGGGAGGCTGCAACTGGAGTTGATCCGTGCCCTTGACGAAGGCAGGATGTCGAGGAATGAAGTGCAGATAAAGGTGGAAGAATTCTGGATGGGGCGTCTGCGTGAGGCCGTGCAGGATGGTAACGTGACACGCGGCTCGCTCATGTCGGGGCAGTCCGTCGGACTGGTCAATAGTGTCATGTCGGTGGCGGACATCATAGGTGATCTCCGGTCCGAAGCGGAAGCCGAGCTGCAGAAGGTCAGGGGATCCTTTCTGGACACATGAGCGCGAAACCATCAAACGTCATCCTGATTGGAATGCCGGGTTCGGGCAAGAGCACCGTCGGCGTCATACTGGCCAAGCGGATGTCGCTGGACTTCGTTGATACGGATGTTCTAATCCAGATACGCGAAGACAGAACCCTTCAGGCGATCGTTGACGCAGACGGACATATGGCCCTGCGCGGAATAGAAGAGAGCGTGCTTGTGTGCCTGGACTGCAAGAACTACGTGATTGCCACCGGGGGGAGTGCTGCGTACAGCAAGCCGGCGATGACCTACCTCAGAAGAGACGGAGTCGTAGTATTCCTTAATGTCGATATCGACACATTGAGGGCAAGAGTGTCCGACTATGATACAAGGGGACTGGCAAAGCGCCCCGACCAAACCTTCGAGGAACTGTTCGAAGAACGGTATGTTCTCTATCAGAAGTACTCCGATATACAGATTGACTGCGCAGCGATGACGCAGGAAGAAGTGTGCAGTGAGATTCAGGAGGCGCTGGGCCGGTAGATCGTAGCACGCCGTGTGGAGATCTCGTCCACCCCGTAGCGGTGGACGTACCGGGAGAAGTAGGTCCACCGCTACGAGGTGGACCATGCGAATATGAAGCGAATTGCCCGTACCTCCGAACGACCTCCAACTACATTTTAGGCATGTTCCATTTGCCGTGGATGTCATCCTTGTGCCAGGAGCTTTTGCTGTCGCTACTGGGTTCGCTGCTGACGGGCTTTCTTTGCTTCCCGGGAACCCTGTCAACATCTTCGGCTACCTTGTGCCAAAGTGACGCAAGTGCCTTCACCCGCTCGGGATGCCGGCCCGCAAGGTCGTTCTGCTCTGTGCGGTCGTTGGCAATATTGTAGAGTTCCCACTTGTGGCCATAGAAGCTGACGGCCTTCCAGTCTCCCTGGCGGATTGCCCGGCAGTTGGAGAACTGGAAGTACAAGTAATCATGCCCCTTGCGTTCTTTACCTTCGAACAGCGGCACCAGGGACTTGCCCTGCAAAGGCTCGATGTTCTTGTTGTCGGGATACCTGGCACCTGCCACTTCAATGCAGGTGGCCATGATGTCGACCAGGTGGCCGGGACCACGATTCCATGATCCTGTCTTGTTGATGTGCCCGGGCCAATGGACAATGAGTGGACTTGAAATACCGCCTTCGTGTTGCGTCTGCTTGAAATGCTTAAGTGGGGTGTTACCGATCGTGGCCCAGCTTGCATCGTAGCAGTAATAGGAGCGAGCTTTCCATGGCGGGATATCCATGTTGCGGCTGCGCTCGAACGGACAAGCCCCGTTGTCGGAGCACAACATCACCAGGGTGTTCTCGAGCTGACCCTTGTTCTTCAGATGGGCCAGCACGCGACCTATATTCTGATCGATGCGGTCGACCATGGCCGCGAATATGGCCATCCGAAAGCTCTCGAATTCCCTGTTCTTCCCGTTCAGCGCTTCCCAGTTCTTGATGTGCTTCGGCAGGGGAGGAAGATCCATCTCCGGCGGGAAGAGTCCAAGCTGCTTCTGTTTTGAAAAACGTCTCTTTCGGACCTCGTGCCATCCTATGTCGTATCGCTCCAGGTACTTCTTGATGTCCTCCTTTGGTGCCTGCAAGGGATAGTGAGGAGCATTGAAAGCGATGTAGTGAAAGAACGGCTTCTTTTCTTTCAGCGCTTCGTCTATGAACCGTATTGCGTAGTCGGCGTTGGCGTCGGTGGTGTAGAAATCCTTATCAAAATCACTCCACGATTCACCGTTCAAACGAAAGGTCTTATCCCCTACGAAGAAATCAGTTGCCCCGGAAAGGTGTCCCCAGTAACGACTGAATCCACGATCTGTGGGCTGGCCGCTCAGGTGCCATTTTCCGGTCATTGATGTGAAGTAACCGGCCTTGTTCAGTACTTCTGCAATTGTTACCGATCGGCTCAGTTCACTGTTGCCGGCCTGGTGGCAATAGAGCCCGGACAGCAGGCAGACACGTGAAGAATGGCACTTGGCGGTGTTGTAGAACTGGGAGAATCGCAAGCCTTCATTCGCAAGCGTGTCGATGTGCGGTGTTTCGATCTCGCTGCCGTAGCAACCGAAATCGGAGAAGCCAAGATCATCGACCATCATCAGCAGGATGTTGGGTTTGGTTTCAGGCGCGCCGAGTGCAGTGCCGGCGAGCATTGCAAAAACGCTAATGAGAAACTTGTATGAGGCCATCAATTTGCTCCCTGTTGTTGAACTGTCATTAAACGTGTATTGGCAAGATAGTAGAGCGGGCGTCTCGCCTGCTCAAGCAGAACCGACGTCTCGCCTGCTCGCAGCTACGGGGATTGTGAGTATTCCTTTCTGTAGCCGCCCCGGATGTCCGGGGTGAATCTCCATTGGGCGTTGTTGGATGTCCGCGCCCCGTATATACTTCTGGGCACTTTGGAGGTGGTTGTGAGCGGGAAGAGGGTTCTTGTTATTGGTGGCGGGCCGGCCGGTATGATGGCTGCCGGGCAGGCTGCCGTCGCCGGCTGCAGTGTTACCCTGCTGGAGAGGATGCGCCATTCCGGGCGGAAGCTCTCTATCACCGGAAAGGGCCGGTGTAACCTGACGAATGTTGCCGACCTGTCCGAGTTCTCATCCCATTTCGGAGATACGGCTCCCTTTCTACGTGCAGCTTTCGAAACCTTCTTTGCCGATGATCTTTGTGACTTCATTAGATCGCTGGGCATTGACCTGAAGGTTGAACGTGGCGGCCGTGTGTTTCCGGCGAGTGGCCGCGCACCCGATGTTACGCGTGCGCTCGTTCGATGGGTGAAAGATGCCGATGTCGAAGCGATTCACGATTCACGGGTCACGGAAATTGTGACCACTGTCGGGCGGGTGACAGGCGTCAAAGCTCGCGACCTTTTCTTTCCCGCCGACGCCGTCATTCTCGCCACGGGTGGCGCGTCGTATCCCCGCACCGGATCCAGTGGCGATGGTTATCGACTGGCCGAAGCGGTAGGACATGAGATCGTTCCTATTCGCCCCGACCTTGTTCCGCTGGAATCCGCCGGAAACATCGGCGAAGCGCTGGCCGGCCTCGAACTCCGCAACGTCAAGATCAGCATTAGCGCTGCAGATCGCCATGTTGAGAATGGGCCCGGAGAGATGTCATTCACGACGTCAGGCGTGACGGGACCTCTTGTTCTGAGCTCCAGCCTCTTTGCCGTGGACGCCCTTCGTGATGGTTTGCCTACTGCCGTCAGCATTGACCTCAAACCCACGCTTACAACACAGAAACTGGCCGGTAAGCTTGAGCGCGATTCCGAGGCACGCGGACAGTCAACGGTGATGGACCTGGTCAGACGGTTGCTGCCGCGTGAGCTGGTGCCATTGTGCCTGAAGGGTACGCGCGTCCCGGCTTCGCGAGAAGCGTGCTCGCTAACGGCAGAGGAGATTCACAGAATTGTATCGTGGATGAAAGGCTTTCGAATCGAAATCACCGGTCACAGGCCTTGGGATGAGGCCATAGTAACGGCCGGGGGTGTGAGCACGCGGGAAGTTGATGAAGCTACCATGGAGTCAACGAAAGTGCAGGGACTTTATCTTGCAGGCGAAGTGCTCGACATCCAGGCAGATACCGGTGGCTACAATTTGCAGGCCGCGTTCTCCACCGGCTACCTTGCCGGGCTTGCGATTGGAGATCCCGGGCGCGGTCCCGGTGGACGCAACAAAGCCGGCGGGAAGGCAAGACAAAGCCGACGAGGCAAGGCGTCACGTGTCACACCGGAATCTTTCTCCGCGGGGGCTTTTCTTCCCATGACGAAAGACGAGATGCAGGCGCGGGGTTGGGACGAACTGGACGTTATCCTCGTTACCGGTGATGCGTATATCGATTCACCTTTCATAGGGGTGGCGGTTATTGGCCGCGTTCTCGAAGCGGCCGGTTATCGTGTTGGAATTATCGCGCAGCCGGATCCGGCAAACGGTGAGGACATAATGCGGCTGGGTGAACCGCGACTCTTCTGGGGGGTTAGTGGTGGCTGTATAGACTCGCTCGTGGCCAACCGTACGGCCTCGGGCAGACCGCGCAAGAAAGATGACTACACCCCGGGGGGAGTCAATGACCGCCGTCCCGACAGGGCGGCCATCGTATACAGCAATCTGATCCGCCAACATTTCAAGGACACTCGTCCCGTTGTCCTTGGCGGCATAGAGGCGAGTCTCAGGCGGGTTGCTCACTACGATTTCTGGACAGACAAGATACGGCGTTCAATCCTGTTCGATGCGAAAGCTGATTACTTGTTGTACGGCATGGCGGAAAGGGCAGTGCGAGAACTGGCATCGATCCTAAAGAAAGGCGAAGACCCAAAGGGGATACGCGGGCTATGCTACGTTGGCAAAAGCATCCCCGATGGAGCAGTGCAGCTACCGTCGTTTTCTGTCTGCCGGTCGGATAGTGATGCGTTCACCGGGATGTTTCACACGTTCTACCGTAACAATGATCCCGCGACAGCCAAGACCCTGGTTCAACAACAGGATTCGCGTTACCTGGTCCAGAATCCGCCTGCGGAGTACCTGGCAGGCGAAGAACTTGATGCGGTTCATGAGCTTCCCTATACCCGCAATGCGCATCCGCTGTGCCTGGAGAAGGGAGATGTCAGGGCGCTCGAAACGATTCGCTGTTCAATGAGCACTCATCGCGGGTGCTACGGTGAATGCAATTTCTGCGCAATCACGGTACACCAGGGACGCAGCGTGCGGTGGCGTAGTGAAAAGTCTGTTCTCAAAGAAGCCAGGGTCATTACAAATCATCCCGGCTTCAAAGGGATCATCCAGGATGTTGGTGGGCCAACGGCCAATATGTACGGGTTCAGTTGTTCCCGCATGAAGAGCAAAGGTTGCTGTCCGGACAAGCGCTGTCTTCATCCGGATGTGTGTTCGGGATTGAAGGTGGACCATGGCAAGCAACTGTCCTTGCTTCGGAAGCTGCGCCGGCTTCCCGGGGTGCGCCAGGTTGTTGTAGCTTCTGGTATCCGCTACGACATGATACTTGCCGATACGGAACACGGCGACGAGTACCTGGAAGAGATCATTGCCCATCACATTTCGGGCCAGATGAAGGTTGCCCCGGAACATTCCGAACCCGTCGTGTTGCAGGCGATGGGAAAACCGGGCACGGATCCACTGATGGCTTTCAAGCGTAAGTTCGACTTTATGACCAGGAAGGCAGAAAAAAAGACATTTCTTACCTACTACCTGATAGCGGCGCATCCCGGCTGCACGGGGGAAGACATGTCCAGGCTCAGGAAGTTCGCCGCCCGCGAGCTGCGTGCCCGGCCCGAACAGGTTCAGATATTCACCCCCACACCGTCCACCTATTCGACCCTCATGTACTGGACGGAACGTGATCCATTCACGGGCGAAGCATGCTTCGTGGAGAAGACGGTGAAAGGACGCGAAGCGCAGAAGAACATCCTGCGTGTTGGGAAGTAGTGGTGCCGGGCGGCAACGGGACAAGAATCTCTCCTCTGGCGTAGCTCCCGACTCCGATCGGGAGAACGTTGAGGGGTTGAAGATGCCGGGAAACTCCCGATTGGAACCGGGAGCTACGGGGGGCCCGAAGCACCTACCACAGTGAGAATCCGAATATGTAGGTAAGGCAGTAGTAGATACCGACCAGGATGAAGATACTGCCTGTTGCTAACCTGGCCCATTTTTCAAAGGCTGCGACCCCGGTGAAGGCCTTCCCGAGTTTCTTCCCTCCAGCACCGATCAGCACGGCAAACACCAGCACCGGAATACCTGTGCCCACGCCATATACCAATGGGACCAGGAACCTGGAGTTGGCCCGCAATGTAAGCGGCAAGACGCTTCCGAAGAAGAAGGCGGCAGAAATAGGACAGAAGGACGCTGCGAATACTACGCCGAGTAAAGGTGCTCCCCAGATTCCCATTACCTCGACCTTTTTCTGAAGACTCTCGGCACTCGCTGTGCCGCGGCTTCTGACCTGAATGAGCTCTACAAGAATCATCCCCACCAGGATAAGGACAGGACCGAGCAACTGGTTCATGTGTTTCTGGAGCAGGTGGGAAAGATGGGGGGCGGCAAGCAGGCTTGACGAGAGGAGTACTCCCAGCACGAGATAAGTGAGCGATCGTCCGAGCGTGTACAGGATTCCCGTGATGAAGACATGCCGTGCGGAACTCAACCGCTTACTCACGAATGAAACGGCCGCTATGTTCGTGGCCATGGGGCAGGGACTGAGGGAGGTGAGGATGCCGAGCCACAGTGCAGAGGCTAAAGCCATGATCAACTCCGGCATTACTCTCCCTTCAGGTAAGCAAGCGTCTCTTCCTCTATGTATTGCTGGAAGGCCGCCTTGTCATCCACCACGTCCCAGACCTTCTCCAGGTTCTTCCAGGCCGTTTGCTGCGAATCCACGATATTCACGAGCACAACCGACCGCGTGCTGAGTTCGTAGTCGGAGACGAAGTGTTCATTCCTGGGCTCATCCACGTTCACGATTTCGAACACAAGTGCGTCGGACGAGATATAATCGGCCAGGGAATTGGTAACCGTGTCTGCCGTGTACGACTCTATCTTCCGGCAGGTTTCGCAACGGGCGTTGCCGTGGAAATAGTATGCGACCACCACGTGCCCTTCTCCATATTCTTCAACATCGGATGCCTGGCCCTTTTCGGCGGTATTCTTCCACAGCATGAAAGCAATACTAACCCCCACAAATACAAGAAGCGCCGTCGTCAAGATGGACTTGAGCTTCATCCAGACCGCCTTTCCTCAAAGCTGTTACCTTAGCAGCGCCTTGATCTCTTCAACAGATGCTACCTTTCCGACGCCCTTGACCTCGCCGTCGATCACCAGCCCCGGCGTCATCATCACTCCGAATGACACAATGTCATGGATATCGGTGATTTTTGCTATCTCAAACTCGATACCAAGTCCTCGTGCAGCCGCTTCGGCGTTCTCGGCCAGCTGCCTGCACTTCGGGCATCCGGCCCCCAGGATTTGAATGGTCTTCACGGTCAATATCCTTCCCCGCCTATCACTCCGAGAATGGCCTGAACACCGATACTTGTGCCATATGACGCCGGTGAGTGCAAGGTGTGAGCTTGAACGATTCACGCAGCTTCCTTTTCTTGTAAGTATTCGTTCCAGGCGTTATCCTCCCGTACGGAAACAAAGAGAGGAGATCGTGCAATGAACCGACGAGATTTCATGACAGCCGGGGTTTTGGCAGGGGCCGCGGCTGCGGTAGCGAGTAAGAGCGGGGGGCAGGAGCCTGCATCAGGGAGCAAGGGGAAGTTCAAGCTCAAGTACGCGCCGCACTTCGGCATGTTCAAGAACTCGGCCGGCAAAGATCTTATAGACCAGGTCAAGTTCATGGCCGACCAGGGGTTCCCGGCCCTGGAGGATAACGGCATGATGCGTAAGCCGATCGAGCTTCAGCGCAAGATTGCCGCGGAGATGGCAAAACGCGAAATGACGATGGGTGTATTCGTGGGGTACTCCGGTGGCGGAAACACCGACATGGTTTCCAAGGCGGACAAAGCCTACCAGGACAGTCTGCGCAAGGCGATGAAGAACGCCGTTGAAACCGCGAAGCGCGTTAACGCTACATGGTGCACGGTCGTTCCTTCATCAGTGAGCCTGAAGCTGGAAGAAGCTTACCAGACGGCCAACTGCGTAGAGAACCTGAAGGTGATGTCAGAAGTCTGTGAGCCGGCAGGGCTGATTATGGTTCTCGAGCCGCTAAACTGGTGGACGAATCATCCGGGGTTGTTCCTCAGGGAGATCCCGCAGGCGTACCAGATCTGCAAGGCCGTGGGAAGCCCCTCCTGCAAGATACTGGACGATCTCTATCACCAGCAGATCCAGGAAGGAAACCTCATTCCCAACATGGACAAGGCATGGGAAGAAATCGCCTACATCCAGGTGGGGGACAACCCGGGACGCAAAGAGCCGACGACCGGTGAAATCAATTACAAGAATATCTTCAAGCACCTTCACCAGAAGGGCTTCAAAGGCGTGATAGGGATGGAGCACGGCAACAGCAAGCCCGGCATCGAAGGCGAAAAAGCAGTTATCGCCGCCTATCGCGAGGTGGACTCGTTCTAATCTTACGCAGCCGGGTGTTTTCTACTTGGCAGAGAACCGGTAGATGATCGTGTTCTTGTATGTCTGCCCCGGCTTCAGCAACGTGGTCGGGAATTCGGGATGGTTCGGGCTGTCCGGGTAGTGCTGGGGCTCCATGCAGAAAGCCGCGCGGTGGTTATATACGGTTCCGGACTTGCCAACGTTGCTTCCGTCCAGGAAGTTGCCGGTGTAGAACTGGAGACCGGGTTCTGTTGAGAGTACCTGCATAATGCGGCCGGTCTTGGGTTCCACAACGGTAGCGGCCAGGGCAAGATCCCCATCCTGGTTCCTCAGAACCCAGTTGTGGTCATAGCCGGCGCCGTACTTGAGCTGCTGGTTCTCTACGCCGATTCTCTCGCCGATCGTGTGGGGTGTTGAGAAATCAAACGGAGTACCCTTCACGAGAGGCGTTTTGCCGGTGGGGATAAGACCTTCGTCGACGGGCGTAAACTTGTCAGCCTCGATCGTGACCTCATGGTCAAGTATCGTGCTCTTGCCGGCGTTCGCCAGGTTGAAATAGGAATGGTGAGTCAGGTTGCAGACCGTTGGTTTGTCCGTCCTGGCTTCGAAATCCAGCCGCAGACCATTCTTGTTGGTAAGGGTATATACGGCCTTCACTGAAAGGTTTCCGGGATAGCCTTCTTCGCCGTCCTTGCTGAGGTAAATCAGTTCCAAAGAGGGGCCGTTGCCTGTCTTGGCGGGTCTGGCTTTCCAGACGGCCTTGTCAAATCCTTTCAGCCCCCCATGCAGAGCATTGGCATCATTGTTTGTCGCCAATGTGTATTCCTTGCCGTCGATGCTGAACTTGCCCTTGGCGATGCGGTTTCCGTAACGACCGACAAGACATCCGAAGTAGGGGTTATTCCGAACATAATCATCCAGCTTGTCATACCCAAGGACGATGTCGCCCAGTTTGCCATCCCGGTCGGGCACCTTCAGCGAGGTGACTATTCCACCGTACGTAATAATCTTTGCTTCCAGGCCATGACCATTTGTCAGGGTATAGATTTCGACCTCGGAACCGTCGGCAAGTTTTCCGTATGGTGCGACCTCGATAGTGCCGCCAAATTGAGGTATAGACGAGCATCCTGCGAGAATTCCCGCCATAGCGATTGTCATGACAAGCATTACTGCTGTCGTCAGTTTGCGGTTCTTCTTCATTTGTATGACTCCTGATTTTTATGGAACCGTGCACCTGTTCGATTCCGCACCAAATACAACTGCAAACAGTCTGGGCAAAGTCTATGCGTACGACGCACAATTAAACAGAACCCGGCACCAGTTGCCAGTTAGAAATACAGCCTTGAGAGAATCCGGCTCACGGTGATGTTTCTTCATTTATTAGCGAAGAAGACAATGGTACCCACCAGCGCTGCGACGGATACCGCCAGGAGGCCGATTTTGATCCAGCTCCACGGCCTTTCGCCCTGGACTTCGCCTGTTCGGGCGTTCACCAGGAACCTGTATGTCTTGTCCCTGTACTTGTACGCACTGATCCATATAGGAAGCAGGATGTGCTTGAATGTCACATTGTCGTGCTGGGTGCTAACCGAATGGACTCGTTGTTCGTCACCGCCTATATCACGCTTGACGTCACGGCGGATCTCTTTGTCCATGATCTCGCTGGCTTCCGACATGCCTTCCTCCAGGCTAACCTGGTAGCTTTCCGTGCGGAATCCCGACAGATAGCCGGCATCGTACGGCACTAGCTCGGCCAGGTCCCACGGCTCGAGACGATCGGCCTGCTTCTTGGGGAGTGAGTGGCTCGCCAGGATCAGGATATCGTCAAAACTGTTGTAGACCACACCCGATGCTGGATACCAGCGGGTTTTCCTCACCTGCCGTGTCTTCGTGACGGCCTTACCGTCCTCGGTGGTGGTATAGGTTTCCGTAACGTAATAGTGCTCTCCCCGTTGACCGGTGTAGAACGATGTAGTGTCGGCATCGTACGTCCAATAAGGCACATACATGCCGGAGAGATGGCTCGACTCGGTGCGGGCGTACGCCTTGAGCTTGTTGGGAGCAAACCAAAGTCCCTTTACCCAGCTCTTGAATTCCTGCAGTGCCTTCGAGCGGTCTATCGCAAATGGCAGCAGGCTGCGAGGGCGGATCCTCGTGCTGGCCGTTGCCTCGACCACTACGGCAGCACCGCAGAAGGGACATTCGTCGGACGTTATATTGGCGTTCAGCGTGGTCTCAGCTCCGCAAGCCGAGCATTTTACGGTAAGACTCTCTTCTGATTGCTCTCCTTCTTCTGCAGAAGTGAAAAAGGAATGGAAGTCCAGCTCGTTAATATCCTCTTCGGATTTCGGAATCGGGTTCTCGTGTCCGCAATAGGGGCACTTTACCGAACTCGCGGCAGGATCAAACTCCATCTTCGCGCCGCATTGCTTACAGGGAAATTCATGCTGTGGCATCGACTATTCTCCTTGTCTCCAATTCAGGGACATTTGTTGTCTCGCCCGGTCAAGGCCTGCTCCTCCTATGCCGGCGGCGGGGGCGGGGGAGGGGGAGGGGCGAAGAGCCTTGCGAGTTGAGGAACCTGCCCTGCCTGTGTCCACTGGGCCATGCCCTGTTGCCATACCATGGATTGGGCAGTAAGTGATCCTGAAGCCGCCTGTTGGGCAAGTGCACCGGCATCGTACGGCCCGGTCTGCTGCCCGTTCACGGCGACGAAGAAACTTGCCGCCTGCGGTATTGGGGGAGCGGCGGCCTGCTGGTTGGGCGGTGCCGGGGAGTTCATGACCTGCCCGACTTGTCCCGCCATTGCAACGCCCATGCCGACGCCCATCCCCATCCCCATGCCGCCACCTGTCGTCCCGGGGTTGTTTGCCGCGGCCTCCATGGCATTTGCTGCCTGAAATTGCGAATAGGCGCCCAGGTTTCCGATGACGCCCATCGAACTGCGTTTGTCTAGCGCCTTCTCGACGGCTTCGGGTAAGGAGATGTTCTCCACCAGGAACTTGGTTACTTCCAGTCCGTATTCTTCGAATTCAGAACCCAGTTTCTCGGAGGCAAACTGGCTGAACTCATCATAGTTGGCGGCAAGATCCAGCACCGCGATTTTGCTTTCAGCAAGCAGATCAGTGAAACGTGTGAGTATCATGTTCCGGAGCTGATTGCTGATCTCGTCTGTGGTGAAATGCCCGTCTGTACCGGCGATTTCCCTGATGAACTTCGGCGCGTCTTTCACCCGTATCACGTAGCTTCCGAAGGCACGAAGTCGAACCGGGCCGAACTCCGCGTCGCGGAGCATGATGGGGTTCTTCGTTCCCCACTTGAGATCCGTGAACTGTCGAACGCTGACGAAGTACACTTCGGCCTTGAAGGGACTGTGAAAACCATGTTTCCATCCCATGAGCGTCGACAGAATCGGTAGGTTCTGTGTTTCCAGTGTGTACATACCCGGGGAGAACACATCACCGATTTGCCCTTTGTTGACGAACACGGCCACCTGCGACTCGCGAACAACCAGCTTCGCGCCGTACTTGATTTCATTCCCGTAGCGCTCGAACCTGTAAACCATTGTGTCGTTGGATTCGTCTAACCATTCGACGATGTCTACGAATTCACCGCGTATCTTATCGAACAATGCCATGATGGCCCCCTTTCAAGGTTGTGTGTAGAAACTCTCTACCGATTCTGCAACCTTCATGAGCAGGTGTCAAGGTGGCGTCACCGGATTTGCTTTGTGACGGTGCTTCCAGCGTGGCCATCTTGTGGGAGCTGAAAAGCCAGGCGTCGGCCATCAAGTTTGACATTGATGCTCTTTTTCGATTGCGTGGGGTCGGCAACGGATAAGGACGTGGTGCCGGACTGGCTGCGAATCATGATCAGGCAGGGCTCATCCACTTCCAGCGTTCTTCCCCACGAGAACCTGATGGTGCCCGGTTGGTGAAAGACCGCCTGCCGGATGCCCAAGCCCAGGTGTGCCACGGCCTGGACATCTGAATCGTTGCGTACGATGTGAATGTCTGATGCCATGGAATGGGCCGCGAGGCGCCGTTTGTCGATGCCGGGCAAGACCACGTAGGCATAATTTCCGTCGTGCGGAGCCGTTCCGTGATCGACCGACACCGTAAAGATTTTCTTTACAACCGGGGCGTTGGAAAGATTGGACGTGATCGATTTCCAGCTCCCCTTATGTTTTCGCGCGGATACACTGATCTTGGACTTCCCGGGAAACAGGTACCCAGCCCGTCCGTTTATGATCCATTTCCAGTCTTCGAATGTTTTGGTTTCTTCCGGGCATATGAATATTCGATGGCCGCGACACGCAAATACCTCTTCCGCGGCGAGCGATTGTTCCACGGTGGTGGACACGGGATTCTTCGAGGTGCTGCGAATGTCGGTACCGAGGCACGCGAAAGCGGCGTCCAGGAAGAACCACGCTTTCTTTGCCGTCAGCCCGTCCCTGTTGTAGTGCATACAGGCCGCGCCGTACTCGCCGTCCGAAACGCCTCCCACGAAGTCGCTGTTGTTGCGATAGCCCTGCCAACCGAGTACGGGAAGGGGAGCATTTGTTTGATGACAGGTTACGCCGGGCAACCTTCGCCAGTTCCAGGCAGGTAAGATATCCCTGTATTCGTTGCCGTGCATGTACAGATACGTAGCCCCGTCACCGAGGTGATACCCCTGCAGATTCTCGCCGTTGCCACTTTCGCTTCCCTGGACTCGTTTGGAGCACATCTTGACGGATGCGAAGTAGTGCGGCCTTCTGTGAACCATGTAGTCAGACCGCCAGAAATGGCGGTTGCCATTGAGTGCATAAGTAGAATCTTGATTGCCGGAGTTGCGTTCGACGAACGCCCTGTACGGCTCTTCGTTGTCGGGGTCGAGGGGGATCATGCGTTCCATTATTCCGGATAGAGCCCGTCCCTTGCCGGAAGGGGATTTCAGCTGGCGCCCGCATGAACTGATATCCATTACACCGTTCCAGACAATCCAGTTCTGCCCATTGAGAAGATAATCGCTGAGTATTTCCTTCTGCTTTCTGCCGAGGCGGAAGGATGTATCGTTGAGCATCCCGATCCACCACAGCATGCTGTCGCCGAAAGCCAGTCCATAGTTTCCGAACTGCTGTTGGGGGCCGTGTTGATGGAAGCTGAAATCGGGTTGCACGCCCTCACCGGTAGTCACCTTCAGTTCCGCCCTTATCGCGGAAACAGCACTGCGCACGAGTGAGGCGTCTTCCTCGAGCAATCCTCGCATAAACACCACGGTCGACTGCCAGACCCTGTTCTGTCCGGTTCTCCCGATTCTTACGGGTGACATAATCCTGACAGCCTGTTGTTTCTCGGACTGTGTCGCATTGTCTCCCATCACGATGAGGATTTTTCCCAGCACGGTGGGAACATGGATCACGTTGAACCACCAGTTGCGGCATTTGTAGCGGTGTTCCAGCCAATTCCCAAGGGCGCCGTGAACGGCCCTGTTCAGTTCGGGATCATCGTGCAGCGGGTGGCTTTCCGACTGGTGGGCACATGCCATTCCCAGCAGGCGATTCAGGTGTATCGCGGGAGCCCAGTTCGAGCGCCTTGGATCGCCATAGTTGATGTCCCGCCACGTCCCGTCGGCTTCTATTGTCCCGACGTAGTGGGCTGCCTCCTTATGTCCCGGGGAAGAGCGGAGCACGTCGGCGCGCACCCTGTCCCGGAGAACGGCGAAATCATTGCTCTGTGCCGAAGCCAGTGTGGCCGAGGCAGCGAGACAGAGAACACACAGCAATCTTTTCAGGGTGCTCATTTCCTAACTGTTGTAGCCGAGGAGAAGCATTTCAGCAAGATGTACGAGCATTTCATGTTGATTTCATGCTTTTCATGCATGTAGCCTGTCGGGGTGAGAAACGCCAATCTGTGCAATGGTTTGCAATGAGCATCCGCAAGGAGGTGGCACCGGTGAAAGCAATGAAGAATACTCCCAAGGTCAAGATGGGTATTGTGGCGGTCAGTAGAGACTGTTTCCCGGCCGAGCTGGCTCGCACCAGGCTACGCAAGGTTGTTGCGGAATGCCGAAAATTGAAGCTCCCCGTTGTACCATGTAAAACCGTCATTGAGACGGAGGGCGATGCCCTCACCGCGCTCGCCGAGATGACCGAAAAGGGCGTCAATGCCGTTGCCATCTACCTGGGCAACTTCGGGCCGGAAGGTCCAACTACTATATTTGCCCAGCACTTCGACGGACCCTTTATGCTGGTTGGCGCCGCGGAGGAGAGCAAGGATCTGCTTATACAGGGCAGGGGAGATGCCTTTTGCGGCATGCTGAACTCGTGCTTGAACGTGGGACTGCGAAATCTCAGGGGCTACATTCCTCCCGTTCCCATTGGTCTGTCTGACCATGTCGCCGAGCAGATCGCCCATTTCGTGGACGTGGCGCGCGTGGTGATAGGTGTGCGCAATCTGAAGGTGATGTCCTTTGGTCCCCGCCCGCAGGATTTCTACGCCTGCAACGCACCAATCAAGCCGTTGTACGACCTGGGTGTCGAGGTAATGGAGAACTCGGAACTGGATTTGCTCGAATTATACAAGTCCGTTGCCGGCGAAACGCGAAAGATCAACGCCATTGCCCGTGACATGGCCAGGGAGCTGGGAGCCGGAAACGCGTATCCCGAGAAGCTGTCCCAGCTTGCACAGTTTGAACTGACCTTGAAGATGTTCTTTGAGGAGAACCTTGGGGCGCGGCAGTTCGGTGTCTATGCCAACAAGTGCTGGCCCTCGTTCGAGTTTTCGTTCGGTTTTGTTCCGTGTTTCATCAACAGTCGCCTGGCAACCCGTGGGATTCCCGTTGCGTGCGAAGTGGATATATATGGTGCCCTGTCCGAATACATGGCTCAGCTTGCGTCAGTTCACCCGGTCACGATCCTCGATGTGAACAATACGGTTCCGGACGATATCGAGATCAAGGACCTGAAGGGCGCGGCCCGCGAGGATCTGTTCATGGGGTTCCATTGCGGCAATACTCCGAGCTGCTGCCTGTGCGAAGGGTACTGCATGAGATTCCAGCTAATCATGAACAGGATTATGGAAGATCCCGACAAGGAGCCTGACATAACCTGCGGTACGCTGGAAGGGACGTTCAGGCCGGGACCTGCCACGGTCTTCCGTGTACAGGCCGATCTGAATACGGGCGGTATCATGAGCTACGTTGCCGACGGTCATGTACTGGATGCAGATCCGGCATCTTTTGGGGGCATTGGCGTGATAGGGATCAAGGGTTTTGCCAGGTTCTACCGGTATGCAATGCTGGGGAAATGCTTCCCGCACCACACGGCGCTCGCGTTCAAGCATTCGGGCCGGATTCTCTATGATGCAGCGAAACTGCTGGGCATTGAGGACGTGCAAGCTCCCCTCCCTGCCTCCTGCATGTATCCTGGAGAGAACCCTTTCTCAACGTAGATGCTCGCGGGCCGCGGGAAGCATGTTGTTCGTTGTGAGTGCGAGCCGGTCCATTTTGATTATTGATAGTCGCGAACTCTGATAAGGAGATATGTAAATGAGCAAATACTCGATTGGTCTCGACTATGGGACAAACTCGGTCAGGGCGCTGATCGTTGACGTGTCCAACGGCGAAGAAATAGGCACATGCGTATGGGATTACGAGACCGGTGATGCCGGGATTGTCACCGATGGATCGGATCCCAACCTGGCACGCCAGCATCCGCTGGACTATGTAAAGGGCATTGAAGAGTCCGTTAAAGGTGCCCTGGCTGAAGCATCATCTGTCGCCGGTTTTTCTCCTGACGATGTAATCGGTGTCGGCGTGGATACCACAGGCAGCACTCCGCTGCCGGTAGACGAGGCGGGTGAACCGTTGGTCTCGCAGGACCGTTTCTCGAATGTGCCTGCCGCGATGGCCTGGTTGTGGAAGGATCACACTGGACACGAAGAAGCTGCAGCGGTAACAGCCAAGGCGGCAGAGATGAGACCAGAATACCTGGAGAAGTGCGGCGGCACGTACTCGTCGGAATGGTACTGGTCGAAAGTGTGGCACTGCCTGGTCTCTGATCCGGAAATCTTCGACGCCGCCTATACATGGGTTGAGATTGCCGACTGGATTCCTGCTTTGCTTACTGGAACCACCAGCCCCGAAAGCATCAAGAGATGCATCTGTGCAGCCGGCCACAAGGCGATGTTCAACCCTGCGTGGGGCGGTTACCCGGACGAAGAGTTCATAGGCGCGTTGGATGAGAAACTGGTGCGTCTGCGGCGCACGTTGCCGGACGAGGCCTATGATGTTGCCGATGCAGTTGGAAACCTGACGCAGGAATGGGCAGAGAAACTTGGTCTTCCAGTCGGGATCCCGGTGGCGGCCGGAGCTTTCGATGCGCACCTTGGCGGCGTAGGTTCCGGCATCAAGGAGGGTTCCCTGGTAAAGATCATCGGCACCTCCACCTGCGACATGGCCGTCGCGCCGCTCGATGCCGAACTGCCGGACATACCCGGTCTTTGCGGTATTGTACCCGAGTCGATTCTGCCGGGCTGCTACGGCCTGGAGGCCGGCCAGTCGGCCGTTGGCGATATATTCAACTGGTATGTAAACAAGATGCAGCCGGGCGGTGAGAGCGCGGGCTCACACGAGGCCCTTACGGCAGAAGCAGAAAAACTCAAACCCGGGGAAAGCGGATTGTTGGCCCTGGACTGGAATAACGGAAACAGAACCGTCCTGGTGGACCAGAGGCTGACGGGGCTGGTGCTGGGCATGACTTTGCATACGGCACCCGCCGAGATCTACCGAGCCCTCGTCGAGGCAACGGCGTTTGGGGCCAGGACGATCATCGAACGTTTCGAAGAATACGGCGTCAAGATAGAGCGCGTGATCAATTGTGGCGGGATATCTGTGAAGAATCCCATGGTCATGCAGATCTACGCGGACGTGATGAACCGCCCGCTGGAGATCTCGCGCAGCACGCAGACATGTGCGCTGGGGTCGGCGATGGCCGGTGCCGTTGTTGCCGGCAGCGGTGCAGGCGGTCACGATAACTTCGCGCAGGCGACCGCGGCCATGACCGGCATACTCGACAAGCGCTTCGAACCCGTCGCCGCGAACGCGGATGTCTACGACAGGCTTTACAGTTTGTACAAGCGGCTTCATGACATCTTCGGAACAGAAGAGTATGCAGAAAACCAGTATGGTGTGATGAAAGACCTCCTTAACATACGTGACCAGGCGCGGGGCAAATGATGCAGCATAGCGAACTGAGAGAAAGCGTGTGTCAGATCAACAAGGAGATTGGCCGTACAGGCCTGGCCATGCTGACGTGGGGGAACGCCAGCGGTGTTGACCGGGATGCCGGCGTGGTTGCGATCAAACCCAGCGGGATCGACTACGAATCGCTTCAGCCAAGTAATATTGTCCTACTGTCGTTGGATTCCGGGGAGAAGATAGACGGAGAGGGAAGGCCATCCTCCGACACGCCAACACATCTTCATCTATACAGGCATTTCGAGTCTGTTGGCGGTATAATCCATACGCATTCGCATTACGGTACGGTATGGGCTCAAGCCTGCCGGAAGATTCCCTGTTTCGGAACGACACATGCGGACAGTTTCTATGGAGCCATTCCGATTACCAGGATGCTGACGGAGGAAGAGGTGGACCATGATTACGAGCTTAACACAGGTGTGGTGATCGTGGAGTGTTTTGCCGACCAGGATTTGAACCCCGGGGAGATTCCGGGAGTCGTCTGTGCCGGTCATGCACCGTTTGCGTGGGGCGCCACACCGGCAAAGGCCCTAGAGAATGCACTGGTGTTGGAAGAGGTGGCGCGGATGGCCCTTCATTCCCTGCAGGTGAATCCCGGACTTCAGGCCATCCCAGGGTATCTTCTTGATAAGCATTACCTGCGCAAACACGGCGAGAATGCTTATTATGGGCAGCCGGAATAGGAAAAGTGTGCTTTTCACAGAACGTCATACCAAGGCCGATGCGGCCAGGTAGCTGGGGACTCTAAATGAATGCTCATTCCTCCGGACCATCATTTTCCTCCATAGCTGGGGGTGCCCTGCGGTGCATCTGGTCGGAAACACAGCCCAATCCCAGCAAGAAGCATCCGGCAACGGCCACAAACACGCACAACGAAGTCAGTAGTGGAAAACGGCCTTTTATCATCGTGTAGATATAGTCCTCGCCAAGAGCAGGCGGGTCTGCCAGGCGCTGACACACAAAGAGAAATACGATTACTGCTGCAGCAATGAGTGAGGCGCCCCAGACTTTCAGTCGTGTACTGACATGCATGATATGCACTTACTCCACGTTGTATTCGCCATCATCTAAGGCTAGCAAAGTAATGACTCCCCGGCAATATCGCATAAGCCGAAGGAATCTCCGTCCGTGCTCAAGTTCCTGAACATCTTGCATTCGGGTGCTGTTTGCTATTAGGCTGGCGAAAATGGGAGTCGCTATGAATCCGGATGATGCTGTTGGTATTCTTTCTGAAAGCGGCGCGATGCTGGAGGGGCATTTTGAGCTTAGGTCGGGTCTGCACAGCGACCGTTTCTTCCAGTTTGCGAACGTACTGCGCTATCCTGAGCACGCGGGGGCTTTGTGTGGGGCGTTGGCATCGTTGATGCGTTCCGGCATGGGTGATGAGTTTGACGTGGACACGGTCATTGCCCCGGCGCTGGGTGGTATTGTTGTGGGGCACGAGCTCGCGCGCAGGCTCGGGACCAAGTCGATATTCGCAGAAAAGCAGGATGATGCGCTTGTGCTTCGCAGGTTCGATATTCAGCCCGGTGAAAAATGTGTCGTTGCGGAGGACGTGATTACGCGGGGTGGTCGTGTCCGGGAGACAATAGACATTGTGTTGGAAAGGGGAGGGGAAGTGGTCGCTGTTGGCGTTCTGCTTGACCGCAGCGGCGGCAAGGCGCGATTCGATTTTCCTACCTTCAGCCTACTGAAGCTTGAACCAGTCACCTACGATCCGGATGAGTGTCCACTTTGTGCGCAAGGTCTGCCGCTTGTTCATCCGGGTTCTTGAGGTGTGAAATAGGGCACTTCGGTGCTATCCATAAGCCGCCTGAGGCGGGGGCAGAGAATGACTCAGAAAGTACCTCGAACTGATCTTCTGACTGCATCACTCTGGATAGTGACCATTGCGGCAACAGTGGTCTTGTTCGCTGCGGGAGCCTTTCTAGGAGACTTGAACAGCGATGAAGGCTGGTACCTGTACGCGGGCCGCCTCGTTGCCGGGGGGCAACTTCCATACGTTGACTTCGCGTTCACGCAGGGGCCGGTCATGCCCTTTGTGTACGCTTTGGCCAGTCCCGTGGTGGCGCGTTTCGGGGTTGCAGGAGGTCGTCTGTTTACCGCAGGACTCGGCCTTATGTCCATTCTGAGTTCCGCCTGGCTTTGCTGGCGCATCGCACCTCGTCCTCAACGCCGTTCTGCCGCGCTACTGACAACCGCGATTTTGGGCATAAACGTCTACCAGTGCTATTTCTGCTCTATTGCCAAAACGTATGCGCTTGCAGGTTTCTTGCTCACCTCCGGTTTTCTCGCCCTGAGCTACTCGGGTGGCAGAAAGGGGAAGGCGGCGGCCGCCCTGGCGGGTGTTCTAATGGCGCTTGCGACGGCCACAAGGAGTTCTGCGGGATTTGCTGTTCCAGCTGTTGTGGTCGGCCTGTGGTGGTTTACTTGTCGGCCGCGCAGGGAGGGGCATGGTCCGCATTCGTTGTCTCCTGGTGTATTGTACTCGTTCTTCTTTGGCGGGCTGGTCTCCGGATGCATTTTATTCATCCCGTTCTTCATGATGGCACCCAAGGCCACCTGGTTTGCCATGGTTGAGTATCATGCGGGCAGAAGTGTTGGGGGCGCCCTGACCACGATAGCCTACAAGGCAGGATTCGTTTCGCGGCTTGCATCTGCATACACGGCCGGCATTGCCTTACTCCTGTGTTGCGCCATTTTTCGCATTAATGCGCCCCGCCCTTCTAATGGAGAGCAAAGCAGTGCCGAGACGCCCGAACGACCCGATCCACATGGACATTGCCCGCGTATTGTCTCGATCCTGGCATGGTGGAGCGTTGCCGCCATAACGCTTGTTCACGTCATGGCTCCGTTCCCGTATGATGACTACCAGGTATTCGTTTACCCCGTCTTTGCCGCTGTCCTCGGCGCCCGGCTCATGCGCCTGGTCGCATCCAGGGTGGCCGTACGGGCAGATGGGCAGGCTTTCGGCCAACGGCTGCTTGTCAGCGTGGTGGCTGTCTGCCTGGTTTGCGCCCTGGCCTCACCGGTGATCTGGCAGTGGTTCCTGGGGGAGCGCGACAGGATGTGGTGGCCCCTTAAGGAGCAGACACCGTTGTCGAAACTTCAGGAAGCGGGACAGCTTCTCAGGCAGTATGCTCCGGCAGGTGGCGAGCTCCTGACGCAGGACACGTATCTTGCCGTTGAAGCGGGAATGACCGTTCCCAGGGGGCTGGAACTGGGACCGTTCAGCTACTTCCCCGATTGGACCAGGGAAAGGGCCGAGAGCAGGGGAGTACTGAACCGCGGGATGCTTCTTGAATTACTGCACACCACGGAGGCCCCGTTGGCCGCGTTCAGCGGCTACGGGCTTTCAATACGATGCCCGGAGATCGAGTTGATCCCGGATGACGAACAGGAAGAGCTATGGAAAGTGGTCAAGGGGCGATACGAAACGCTTGAAACCATGAAGCGTTTCGGCCAAGCTGAAACGACTTTGAACGTTATGAAGAAGAAGGGGGAGTGATTTGTGAGTGGCTTTGAGCGAATATCTCTGATATGCTGCCGGACAATGAAGCGTCATGGCAACCACGAGAAGTCCGGCTTGGGAATGCTGAGAAAAGGGGTATTCGGCGACGAATCCCGATTTACACGCGTTGGCGGGTTCACGAACATTGCGCTGCCACTGGTAGCGATGGCCCTGTTCTTCATCCCCGTCGACTCACTCGCGCAGGGAATCAGGCTCTCACAGCGTGAAGTACAGCCGCCTGACTACGCAACATTCAGGCTCGGGCCACTTTACTCGACGATGGCCCTTACAGAAACCGTAGGATATCGCTACACTTCAAGCTCCGGCTCGGGTACCGACTACATCTCCAATAACGAGTTGGGTGAGATTCTTAAGGATGGCGGCGACTTCCCCATTATCTCCACACTGTCTTTCCGGAACTACCTCATTATCACCAGGAACATAGATCTGGATGCTTCCTTCCGCGTGGGTTACGAGTACTATCCGCAGGATACCCAGGAGGACGAGTTCCTGTTCGATATGACTGAGGAGGGCATTTTCGGAAACATATCCTCAGCATTCAGGATAACAGAATTCCTGCAAGGCACTATCTACGATAACTTCCTCTACAAGACGGATTACGTGGATGTCCGTGGCGAGGAGGACCGCTACGGAGGCACCCAGTACGAACGTTTTGAGAACACGGTCGGATTGCAGTTGGGCTGGCAGGCTTCGAGGAAGCAGAGGCTGTCCGGCGGTCTGAGCCGCTATGATGTTCTCCCGCAAGATGACGAGTTTGCCGACCAGGAAAGGATTGAGTACCGCGAGGGCATAATCTATTCGTACCAGGTATACGAAGGCCTGCAGGTCGGAGGGCAGATCGGGTTCAGGCAGATTGAATACACGGGAACAAACAGGCCCAACGCAAACCTCAATTCGTACTCAGTATTCGCAAGGGCGTCTGAAGGACAAGCGCTGGGACTTCCGGTCGGTCCGAACACGACACTCACGGTGTCACTGGGGGTTGCAACCGGTTACGGGCGCGAGAAAGATGATGACGAGGGAGAAGGTGCAAATGCGGACGCTGTCTCGGCCACAGGGTCTGTGGCTCTTGAAACGCAGATGAGTCCGACGCTCAGCCAGAGGATCAGCTACGACAAAGGGATGACCGGCGGTTACTCTTCTGCTTTCGAGGAAAGGGATGTCTATGATTACAGGCTGAGTTGGAAGGGCAAACTTTCAAGCGCACAGTTCTTCTCCACCCTTACGGACGTTGTCCCCAGTCTGGAGTCTGAGAACGAGTACCGGGCGTGGTCGACCGGAGTGGATCTTGCCTATCCTTTGACTCACTACATCACGCTGAACGGACGTACCTCCTATACCATCCGGGAAAATGAAGGCGGGTTGATAAGTGAAGACGAAGACCTTGAACTGTCGAATGATTACAACACTTGGGTTACCCGTATCGGTACTTCCTTCAGACTGACAAAGAAACTCTCGTTCAGTGCGTACGCAGAGCACACCGATCGTACCAGCGATGCTGAAGACCTGAAGTACGAGCGGGATACGCTGGCCGCATACCTAACGTATCATCATCAATTCTGATCGGGTCTCGGCTATCGCACTGTGGGGTTCTGGCTAAAACGCTATTCTTGCATTTAGCGTATTGAATATTATCATGTCGAGACTATGACAAGCTCACGCAAAGCCGTGCTTCTGTCGGCAGCGGGCCTGTTCGCCATTTGGGTTGTGCGGAACATGGAACGTGTTCTCGCCGATTCTAACGGTGTGATCCTTCTGTCGCTCGGGACTGCCCTGTGCGGACTGATTCTTCTGCGTTCCAAGGACGAAGATGAAGGAAGCCCGCCGCCGGAATTCGTGCCATGGATTGGCGGTTTCGGGGCGCTTGTTGCCCTCCTTGGGATCATTCTTCCTGTTCATCAGTTTGAATGGCTGGGGCTTGTCCTGGTTTTCTACGCCTGCCTGAGATGGTCGCTTCCCGATCGCTACGCCAGGGATATCATCCTTGCACTGTTCCTCCTGTATTGGGCAAATCCCCTGCCCGGGCAGATTGTGGGCAGGTTCCAACTGGCCATGCAGACACTTTCCCTAAATGGCTCCGAGAGGCTGCTTCACTGTATGAACGTAAGGGTCTGGGGAGATGGCCTTGTGTTGAGGTCGGGGTTTGCCGTTTTCGGAGTGCCGGCACAGTGCAGCGGTATGCGCACTGCAATGACCGTTCTTCTCTGTGCGCTCGGAACAGGAGTTATCTTCCGGTTCAAGTGGTACGAAATGGTGGTGTTCACCGTTCTCGGAGTTGTCCAGTCACTTCTTCTGAATATACTCAGGATCACTTTCATGGTGGCATGGGCACCGCGAATGCCGGAGGGTTGGGCTGAGAATTTCCTGCATGATACGCTCGGGATTTTCCTGCTCGCGGCTATAGGGATTGTCCAGTTTGAGGCAACATGGTGGAAGGTGTTTTCTTCCCGCCGCAGACGAATCCGTGAAGGGATTTCCACCGGGGAGTTGGACGCTCCCGATAAGGCGACGATTCTGCCTTCAACCTGGAGAATCATCTTCAAGTGGGCTCGCCTTGTGCTGATTGTTCTCTTTCTGGGCTCGGTAGTAGCTTTCGGTGCATACAAAGGGAAGTCCTCTCATCGAGTGGCGATGATCAAGGATATCATCGAGGAACTCATTCAGTCCGACCTGGCTGCCGCGAACCGTGCCATCGACGAATGCCTCACTCTCAGTCCGGGTGATGTCTCGCTGTTCTCTATGAAAAGCCAGGTTTACGCCCGGCAGGGCAAATTCGAGGACGCGTTGACTGAACTTTCCAAGCTCGAGGACCTCTCCATTTTCGAAAGCGTGAGAAAGAGCTGGGCACTGATGGCGCTCGGTCGGGCTGACGAGGCCATAGAGGTGGTTGATTCTCTCCCCGAAAACGCAAGGAATTTGCCCGGCGTTGCAATGGTCAGGGCCGAATACTCGGTTCTGGAGGACAAGCCTGAAGAAGCAAGCAAGTACCTGCGCAGGGTTGGATCGTCGCACTTATTTGTTCCCCGAATGCGCGCCCTCTATTCCTACCTTGCCACCCACGAACAGTGGGAGACCATCGCCCAGGTAGACAGTCAATTACCATATATGGATGTCTTTCGTGCGTTGATAGGTCTTCATGCTTACCTGAAAACCGGTGATGTAGCCGGCGCTGCCGGTGCCATGAAACGTGGTATCGAGAAATGGCCCGACGATCCCAGATTCCTCGGAGGATTATTCCTGCTGGCCATGGACCGGCCGGGCACCGAATGGGATGAGCGCCTTACGGATAACTTCAGGCACAACATTCTTCTGCTGGGAAACGATGCCCTCGCCTCATACATGGCGTATTCATTCCGGCTGGGCCGTGCCGATCTTGCATGGATGGCTTTCAATCGTCTAAAAGCGATTGACCCCGACGATCCCAGCCTGCACCTGGCAGTTGCACAGTATGGAGATTCCTGGTTCACATTCCGTAAGCACGCTCTCGGTTTCAAGGACAGGGATGTTTTCGCGGTTGATGATATCAAGCCGCTGTTCTTCCTTACGAAGAATATGTCCTTGTTCAAGCCATTCTGGGCACGCATGCCGACAGCCAATGAGATTGCAACCGGCCTTCCGGAAGAAATAAGAAGTAAACACCTCGATGCATGCCTCGCAGAGATGGCGAAACGCGATGCTGCCGGAACACTGGTCCGCAGGCTTGAGCTTGAACGCCCGGTGGCACTTATGATTGCAGGCAAGTACAAAGAGGCTCATGAACGACTGGCCGAGATTGAGAAGAAGTACCCGGATCGTCGTGCGCAGGTGCGTCTCCAGAGCGCGAGCCTTCATAGCAGGCAGGGAGAATGGCAGGAAGCCTACGAGGATATCCTGGTCTACAACGAGGAGACCGAGTATCCGAGCCTTAGAGCCGGGTTGCTCCAAATCAATTCCCTCATGAATCTGGGGTTTGGGGTCTATGCGATGCAGGTTGCCGAGGATATGAAGCTCGTGTTTCCGGGGTCAACGCAGCTCGATCGTGCCATTTCAGCAATCTGGGACGTTTTCGGGTTCAAGGAGCAGGCCCTGTTCGTGCTTTCGAAGAGCAAAGCGGGAGCCAACTCGCGTGAAGCTATTCAACTGCTGTATGACACCGGGCGATTCGATGAATCGAGACGTATGAGTTCCGCGCGGGGAGTACAGGTTAAAGTCAGTGATAAGCCAATCAAACAGAGACTCATAGCGCCGCCGGCCGAAACAGCCGTAGTGAAGTTGTGGCGCGACCCACTTGACGCTGCAGGAATGGCCGCCAAGGCTGAAGTTGCAAGAGTCGAGGCAAAGAAAAGCAGCAGTCCGTTCGAACGGGAGTTGGAGACACTGACGGCGAAATGGTATGCATCGAAAGGCGCCCCCGCAGCGTCGCAGCTTGACTCCTGGGTCGGTGCCGGGAGGACGGATTTGGAAAAAATGGCGGCTGCCAAGCGCCTGGCGATGCTCCTGGCCCGGCAAAAGAGATACAAAGAGGCCCTTGTGGCAATCGAGAAAGCGGTCAGGTTGAACCCCCGTTCGGGAATACTTCGTCGAATCCACATTGTACTTTCCGATGGTGATTATGACGTTGTTATGGCCTCGGTAAAGGCCTGTCCTGAAGATCCGCACATCTGGCTGGCATCGTTTGTTGCACGCATGAAGAAAGACGATTCCGGCAACTGGATGATGCAGGAGGCAAAGAGGGCAGCAGAAAGCGAGGTGTTTTCTGTGCAGACGATGGTAAGTGCCGGGGCTTACCTGTTACGCCATCGGAAGGTTGAGCCTGCCACGGTGCTGGCGCGGCCCGCGGTTGAGCGGGCCAAGGGGTTGATTTCAGCCTACGCACTCGGCATGCGTTGCGCGTTGGCTAATCTCGATTCCAAGTGGGCATTGGCTTGTGCGCTGAACGGTGTCGAGCATGCCGTCGATCCTTCATTATTCTACCGGGTGATCGTGCGCGTGAAAACCACTGACGGTGACGTTGATTCCGACATGATTGCGGCACTTGAGTTCCTGAAGGATAAGTTTGCAGATCAATCGGCATGGTCGGAAATGCTGGGAGGGGCTTATTTTCAGAGGGGTGACGCGGGCAGGGCCCTCTCCGTCTTTTCAGACGTCATGGCGGCCAATGTTCGAAATGTGCGTGTACAGTCATTGTTGCTTGCAGCGGAGGCAGCCCGTATTGAGGGGGAGACTTCCAAGGCCGTTAACGTACTTGAGGCGGCTCACGCAATGTATCCGAAGAAAGTGAACATTCTCAACAACCTGATATACAACCTTGCCAAGGATGAGAGAACAGTGGGCCGTGCCAGGGAGTTACTTCCCGGACTCCTTGAACTGGCCGGCGACTCCTTTGCCATACTGGACACGGCTGCACTTGTGCATCTGCGGGCAGGCAACGTTAAGTTGGCCGACAAGTACATGAAGAAAGCTTTGGAACTTCTGAAGGACGGCGATTACGGAGAACTTGAGGCCAAGCTGAACGCGGCTGAGATCGTTTTCATGCTCGGCCACTACGACGAGGCCCAGAAGCAAGTGGAACAGATTCGCGCTAACCCGGATGCCTCCCAGATTGTGGACCTCGCGGCGCGTGATCTCCTGCGTAAAATAAAAGAGAAGTCTGTGAGTCCGTAGACGTGCACATTGGCCCCTGCCGTCTCTCCGGGCGTGGCGGATGCGTCCAAATCTCAATTGACAGGGCAATCCAAAAGGCATACTGTTTTTTCTCGCTTCGCTTGGGAACCACGTTCTTCGTTGGTTATTCCCGGATTGGCGTCGCGACATAGACCTCGGGCCGCAGTGAGTTGTGGCCTTCGAGCAATACAGAAGGAGAACGGAATTGGATCTCAACGAAGTGCGTCACAGCATGGCGCATGTCATGGCTGCGGCGGTATGCAGACTCTATGACAATGTGAAGCTGGACATCGGTCCTGCAACTGACAGTGGGTTCTACTACGATTTCGATCTTCCTCGCCGTATCTCCCCCGAGGACTTTCCCGAGATAGAGCAGGAAATGTCTCGACTTATAAAGGAAAACGCTCCTTTCGAGCGGTTCTCCGTTCCCCGTGACGAAGCGATGGCAATGCTCGAGAAAGACGGCCAGACATACAAGCTCCAGAGACTCGCAGACATTCCAGAAGGTGAAGAGATCTCGTTCTACAAGTGCGGCGATTTCTACGATCTGTGCCGCGGCCCGCACGTGGAAGGCACAGGACAACTCAGGGCGTTCAAGCTCATATCGGTAGCCGGTTCGTATTTCCACGGTATCGAGACAAACCCGATGTTGCAGCGTATCTACGGCATTGTGGCCCACTCGAATGGCGATCTGAGAAAAGAACTGTTCCGGCTCGAGGAAGCGAAGAAGCGGGACCACAGGAAGCTCGGCAGGGAACTCGATCTCTTCAGCATCTCCGAAGACGTGGGCCCAGGTCTTGTGCACTGGCACCCGAAGGGGGCACGGATCCGTTCAATCATCGAAGATTTCTGGCGGAAGAAGCACTTCGCCGCCGGTTACGAACTTCTGTATACACCGCACGTCGGCCGTGCACATCTCTGGGAAACCTCGGGCCACCTGGATTTCTATCGGGAGAACATGTACTCATCCATGGATATTGACGGGGTAGAGTACTTTGTCAAACCGATGAACTGCCCGTTCCATATTCAGATCTACAAGACCCAGAAACGCTCCTACCGGGACCTGCCTCTGCTCTGGGCCGAGCTTGGCACGGTCTACCGTTATGAGAAGAGCGGTGTTGTGCAGGGACTTCTGAGGGTTCGTGGATTCACCCAGGACGACGCCCATATCTTCTGTACGCCCGAGCAGATAGAGCAGGAAATCCGCAACACCGTCGAGTTTGCGCTGGGAATGCTCAGGGCATTCGGGTTTGAGGAGATATCGGCTTATCTCTCCACACGTCCCGAGAAGGCAGTGGGAGACGAAGCGCGCTGGGAGAAGGCTACCGCCTCCCTCAAATCTGCCCTTGAGGCGGAGTCTGTTCCGTTTGAAGTCGACCAGGGCGGCGGGGCTTTTTATGGTCCGAAAATCGATCTTAAAATCAAGGATGCGATCGGTCGTCAATGGCAGTTGAGCACAATCCAGTTCGACTTCAACCTGCCTGAACGTTTTGATCTCAGCTATGTTGGCACCGACGGGAACGAGCACAGGCCTTACATGGTGCACCGCGCCCTGCTTGGTAGCCTGGAGCGTTTCTTCGGCATCCTGGTTGAGCACTACGGCGGTGCTTTTCCGCTGTGGCTTGCACCCGAGCAGGTTCGCATGCTTCCAGTGACGGATAATCAGAATGATTACGCCGAAAAGGTGGAGGACAAGCTGAAGGGGCTGGGTTTCCGGGTCACTACGGACGACCGCTCCGAGCGGGTCGGCGCGAAGATCCGCCTGGCACAATCGCAAAAAGTACCGTACATGCTGATCGTGGGGCCGAAGGAACAGGATGCCGGCACGGTCTCCGTCAGGAACCGCAAAGAAGGTGATCTTGGGCCGATGAGCATTGATTCGCTTGTCGAGACGATGGAAGAAGAGCAGCGGGTTAACACATAACAAAGGAGGTAGCTATCCGCTCATTTATAAGAGTAAATCACAGAATTCGGGTGCCGAAAGTGCGCTGCGTAAACGCGGACGGCAGCATGGCCGGCGTGATGGCCACGAGAGATGCCCGGGTGCTGGCGCAGGACCAGGGCATGGATCTCGTTGAGATCTCGCCGAATGCAGATCCCCCCGTATGTCGTATCATGGATTTCGGCAAATACAGGTACGACGAAAGCAGGAAGCGCAGGCAGGCGAAGAAAAGTACGCAGACGCATGCGGTCAAGGAAATCAAGTTTCACGCAAACGTTGGCGAACATGACTTCCAGACAAAGGTTAACCATATCAGGAAGTTCCTGAGCAAAGGGCACAAGGTCAAAGTCTCCCTTATGTTTCGTGGGCGCGAGAATGCGCACCGTGAGCTGGGTTTCGAGGTCATCCAGAGGGTGATCCAGGAATGTGATGACCTGAGTGTAGTTGATATGACCCCGAAACTCGTCGGTCGAAGCGTAGTAGCCATGCTCGGTGTGAAGTCTGGAAAAACATAGATCAAAAAGCTGGACTAGCTCAAACCTTTCCGCTAGCGTACGCCATTCACGTGAGAATTGTGCCGTGGCACAGAGAACTCTCAAATGGACGAAGGACGGTTGAAATGCCGAAGAAGAAGACCAACAAAGCAGCCGCAAAACGCTTTAAAGTTACGGCTAAAGGCAAGTTGAAATACTCAAAAGCCGGCAGCGGGCACTTGCTTTCCGGCAAGACGCGTAAGCGTAAGCGGACGCTGAGAAGCAGAGAGACGTTAAGCAAGACTGAGCAGAAGCGCATAATTCCTATGCTTTCCAGCTAAATCATTATCATTTTGGAGGTCAGCAATGCCACGAGCGACAAATGCTGCGGCATCAAGAAAACGAAGAAAACGGCGTCTGAAGCAGGCAAGCGGCTTCAGGGGTGCCAGGAGCAAGCTTTTCCGTCAGGCGACTGAAGCAGTGGACAGAGCCATGAGGCTGTCCACAATTCACCGCCGGCAGAAGAAGCGCAATTACAGAGCCCTGTGGATTACCCGCATTTCGGCGGCATGCAAGGCTAACGGTATATCCTACAGCCGCATGATCGAAGGACTCTCAAAGGCGAAGGTAGCACTGAACAGAAAGATGCTTTCTGAGATTGCTATTCATGATCCTGAAGGTTTTACGGCAATTGTTGCACAGGCCAAGGCCGGTCTGGACTAGAACCAGGACCGCTCACGGCCATCTTTCGGGATGGCCTTTTTTTATGGATAGATAAATATGAATGCCGAAGAACTAGCTGGCACGATACAGGAAGCCCTGGAGGAAGGGCGCACCGCGGCAGCTCCCGAAGCCCTTGAGGCCATACGCGTCAAGTACCTTGGCCGTAAAGGCTTGCTGCCCCGCGTCATGAAGGGGCTCAAAGATGCAGATCCGTCCGAAAGGGCGCAACTTGGAAAGCTTGCAAACCAGCTCAAGCAGGAACTGGGGAAACTCCTTGGGGCGAGAAAACAGGAGCTGTCAGGCGCCAGTGGCGCGGATGCGGCCAATTTCGACTACACGCTGCCCGGACAGTGGCGCCAACTGGGAACGAGACATCCGATTTCGCGCGTTATTGAGGATACGGCCGAAATATTCGCAAGGCTGGGATTCACCGTGGCAGAAGGACCGGACGTCGAGACCGGCTACCGGAATTTCGAGGCACTGAATACGCCCCCCCACCACCCGTCTCTTGATGCCCAGGACACTTTCTGGCTGGAAAGCGGAGAGCTTCTCAGAACGCAGACTTCACCCGTGCAGATACGGGTTATGGAGACGCAGCCCCCACCGGTGCGAGTGATAACTCCCGGCCGCTGCTACAGGCGCGACACCACCGATGCGACTCACAGCGCCAATTTCCACCAGATAGAGGGTCTTTACGTCGATAAATGCGTATCCCTTGCCGACTTGAAAGGCACCATGGCCTACTTTGCCAGGGAGTTGATGGGGCCCAGTGTGGGAGTTCGTTTTCGCCCCCATTTCTTTCCCTTCACGGAGCCAAGTGTTGAATGCGATTTCTCATGCCATGTATGTGGCGGCAAAGGGTGTAGCGTGTGCAAGCATAGCGGATGGATTGAGATTGCCGGTGCCGGAATGGTCGATCCACGGGTCTTCAAGCGTGTTGGCTATGATCCGGCCGGGGTAACCGGTTATGCGTTCGGTATGGGTGTAGAACGAATTGCCATGGTGAAGTACGGCATAAAGGATATCAGGATGCTGTACGATAACGATGTGCGTTTTCTCAAGCAGTTCAAGTAGCGTGGCTCGATCCCCGCGGGTACTTCAAGAGTTCCATGAAAACGAGGGATTAACCGCAGATGGGCGCGGATGGGCGCGGATATTGGGGAACTTCCTGTGCAGCAACAGGTTATATCCGTGTAATCCGCGTAATCCGTGGTTGACCCCCTGAAAAAGGTCCATGAATATGAAACTTCCGGTCAGTTGGCTGGCTGATTACGTAGACTTCGATCTCTCCCCCGAGGAGGTGGCCGAGAAACTGACTTTCTCGGGAACAGAAGTAGAATCGATAGATGTCATCGGCGGTGATTACGAGGGCATTGTCGTTGGCGAAATCCTCAGAATTGATCCCCATCCGTCAGCCGACCGGTTGCAGCTTTGCCTTGTGAGCGATGGATCCCGGGAGCTGCCAGTTGTATGCGGCGCCATGAACTTCGAGATAGGTGACAAGGCGCCGTTAGCCGTGGTAGGGGTAGAGCTCCCCGGCGGCATGAAGATAAAGAAAGCCCGCATTCGTGGTGAAGAATCCGAAGGCATGCTGTGTGCCGAGGACGAACTGGGTCTTTCGGATGATCACACCGGAATCATGCTGCTGCCCAGGGAAATCAAGACGGGCACTCCTTTTTCCGAAGTGATCGGTCCTCCCGAAACGGTTCTGAACCTGGAAGTGACATGGAACCGGTCCGATTGTCTCAGCATCATTGGAATGGCCCGTGAGCTCGCGGCTCTTCTGCGGACCGACTTGAAGATTCCGACGCCTGAAATCAGCGAGAGTGAGGCGCGTACATCCGACGGCATCTCTGTCACCATCGATGCGGAAGATCTTTGCCCCAGGTACGCGGCAAGACTTCTGGACAACGTTCAGCTTGCGCCGAGTCCGATGTGGATGCAGAGGCGGCTCTCCCTTTGCGGTGTCCGGCCAATCAACAACATAGTGGACGTTACCAACTACGTGATGCTGGAATGTGGCCATCCGCTGCACGCATTTGACTACGCGCTGGTCGGGGACAAGAAGATAATCGTCCGGCGCGCCGTAGACGGCGAGTCGATAGCTACGCTCGACGGGCAGGATAGGCCTATTACAGGCGAAACCCTGCTGATAGCCGATGCCAGACATCCCGTTGCCATTGCGGGAGTGATGGGTGGCGCAGGCAGTGAGATCGGTGAAAACACTGCTTCCGTCCTGCTTGAGAGCGCAGCGTTCGATCCAGCCAGTATCCGGCGTACCTCGTCGCAACTGGGGCTATCGACGGAATCGTCACACCGGTTCGAGAGGGGAGTGGATCCGGAAGGCGTTGAATGGGCCAGTAACCGTGCCGCCTCGCTCATGGCTCAACTGGGTGGCGGTGATGTCGCTGCCGGAATCGTAGACGTTTACCCGGGGTGCCCGGGGGAACGAAAGGTGGTCGTTCGGTTCGATTCGACCCGGCGCCTGCTCGGGGCGGATATTTCGGATGACTGCATGGTAGACATCCTTAACTCGCTATGCCTGACGGTAACCAGTCGGGATGAGTCTTCCTGCACGGTGTTGGTTCCCACGTTCCGGAGAGATATAGAGATAGAGGCCGACCTGATCGAGGAAATCGTCAGGGTATACGGTGTGGCGCAGATCAATGAATCTGTCCCCGTATCGCACGTAGTGCCGGGCGCTTCCGATATGCCGTTCCAGATGGCAAAAGCTTGTCGGGCCGATCTTGTTGGCCTGGGTCTGAGCGAAACTATGAACTACAGCTTCGTATCGGCACAGCTCCTCGATTCATGCTGCAAGTATGACGCGGATAGTCGTGTCGTGCTGCCAAATCCGGTCAGCGCCGAACATGCTGTCATGCGCAACTCCCTGGTTCCGCAGATGGTTGAGACATTGGGCAGGAATCTTTCACGGCAGATACAGGAGACGGCCTTTTTTGAGATGGGGAAGGTCTTTCTCAAGAAGGAGTCCGGCGAAATCCACGAGGAGGACCGGCTCTGTATGGGCTTCATGGGGCCGTTAGGGCGGACCTGCCTGGATAAGCGCAGACCGATCGATAAAGAAGAGCCTTTTCTCTGGCTGAAAGGCGCGATCGAGGCCCTGATCCTGGCCAAGGGGCAGGGACAAGTCGAGTCTGTCGCCGTTGAACACCCCTACTATGAGGCCGGCAGTTCGGTCTCCGTTTCCATTGGCGGGTGTAAGGCAGGGTTCATGGGGCTGCTGCGCGAAGATATCCGACGGAAATGGCGCATGCAGACCCCCGTAGCCATTGGCGAACTAGCCCTCGATACGGTGGTTTTGGCCCGGAATGCCGTGCCCGAACTGACGCAAATATCGATGTATCCTTCGATCAGCCGGGACGTGGCCATGGTTGTTCCGGAATCGGCAACGCATGAAGACATCACCAGAATTATGAGAGATTCAGCCCCGGCGGAGTTGACAGCCATCGAGCTGTTTGATATATTTCGAACAGAAGGGCTAGGACAAGGCAAAAAGAGCCTTGCTTACTCTTTAGAGTTCCGCTCTTTGGACAGAAATTTGACGGATGAGGATGCGAATAAGTATCACGAAACCATCAAGGCTGCGCTGAAGAAGGAACTGGGTGCAGAAATACGAGATAGTTAGAAACTAATATCCGACTGATATGGCTCCGCGGGAGACCGCGGGGGAATGGCAGAAGGAATAAGCGGCCTAGAGGCCGGAAACTGATAAAGCGAACATTGGTACGGGTGTTAATACCCATGATTATTTGCTTACAAAACTTGATGCTCCTGCTTGCTGCATGGGGTTTCATGGCAATTACGGACAGATTCTTTGTACAGATGGCAACAGCGCGTGTCGGACAGGGCTTGCCGGACACGCTTTATAAGACTTCGGAATACGGTTGCAGAAGGTTGTTCTTTAATAAGACTTGGGAAACTGTTCGATCTGGGAATAAAGTACCCTGCCTTGTTCGCTGACAGGCGGTAATCTCTGACCCTTTATCTTCCTAGTGGGAGCTTGAATCTGGTGTGGATCACATGCCTCATTGCGAGGACTTGAAAAGCACCGGCTAAAGCACCCCCCTCGCTTGCGAGGAACGGAGATGCCAGCCTCTTACGATATAGGCGGGGTATTTTTTCTACCCTGTCTGCAGAGTCTGTGGAGTACAAGTTAGCGACAGCGAACTAACCGGCTGCCGGGCCGCAAGGTGTTGGTAGTCGGTGTAGTCAGCCGAGCACATCCATGGATCCTGCCGGGGAAGAGTGGGATGGATCTATTCGAACAGGAGCGTGACACGGGATTGGGCAACAGCCAGCCGCTGGCGGCGCGTATGCGGCCTGCTTCTCTTGACGAACTCATCGGGCAGGAGCACATTCTCGGTCCCGGCAAGCTCCTGCGCCGCGCCATTGAAGCCGACCGGCTGCAGAGCATCATTCTCTACGGCCCTCCCGGCTGCGGGAAGACATCCCTTGCCGAAGTCATTGCAGCCGTTACCGAACGACGTTTCCAGCGAACCAGCGGCGTTGTCGCCAACGTTGCGACATTGCGTGACCTGATAAAGGAAGCACGTCACTGGATTCGAAATGAAGGCCGGCAGACCATCCTCTTTGTCGATGAAATCCACCGCTTCAACAAGTCTCAACAGGACGTTCTCCTGCCGTACGTCGAAGACGGCACGATCACTCTTATCGGTGCCACGACTCACAATCCGCTGATCTTCGTCAACAGCCCCCTAACTTCCCGCTCGTTGATCTTCGAGCTGCATCCTCTTTCCGAGGATGCGATCTCCCGCCTGCTTCACAACGCACTGTCGAGTGAGAAAGGATTGTCTTCGTTCGGAACGGATCTCGCCCCGGATGCCGTGTCTCATGTTGCACGCGTGTGCGATGGCGATGCCCGCAGGGCCCTGAATGCCTTGGAGATCGCGGTCCTGACTACGCCGCCCGACGATGACGGTACAATCCACGTAAGCAGGGAAGTCATTGAGGATTCTATGCAGAAGAAGGCCGTTGTCTACGACAAGAATGAGGACGGCCACTACGACACGATTTCTGCATTCATCAAAAGTGTGAGAGGCTCGGATCCCCACGCCGCGGTGTACTGGCTTGCCAAGATGCTGTACGCAGGTGAGGACCCGCGTTTCATTGCCCGCCGCCTGGTCATCCTTGCATCCGAGGACATCGGCAACGCGGATCCCCGTGGACTGATGATCGCAACGGCCGCAGTTGATGCAGTTACTTTCGTTGGCATGCCGGAAGCCAGGATCATATTGGCACAGGCCACCACTTACCTTGCCAGTGCTCCGAAAAGCAACGCCTCGTATATTGCCATCAAGAAGGCAGAGAACGAAGTCATGGAAGGGCGTTCGCTACAGGTTCCGGAGCACCTCAAGAATCTGAGAGTAAGGCGAAATGGCGAAGATCCGGGTGAAGACAACGAGTACATATACCCGCATGACTACGACGGGCACTTTGCGGTTCAGGACTATGTTCCAACGGCCTCTAGATTCTACGAGCCGGGAAACGAGGGCTACGAAGATGTAATAAGGCAGCGCCTGGAGAGGTGGGACAGGTTGCGTAAGGATGCGGATAATAACGGACAACAAGGCCGCGGTGCGGCCGATCGGTCGGCATGAAAGAAAAAGAACAGGTACGCGACATGATCACGGGGCGGCGGCAGTCTCTGTCGCAAAGCTGGACAGGTGTTCATAGTGCGAAGGCAGCAATCAATCTTTTCGGAATGAATGAGTTTCACGAGGCCGGATCGCTGGCGTGCTACCTGTCTACCGGGGAAGAAATCTTGACGGGCGATATCATCGCAGAGTGTTGGAAGAGCGGGAAAAGAGTATGCGTTCCTGCTTTCGAACGGGAATCAGGTTCCTACCGCCTGTGCTGGTTCGACGAAGGGACAGACCTTGAGAAAGGGCCCTTGACTATAGGGCAACCTGCAAATCCCTCATGGGTTGCCGACGCCGCGCTCGATCTCATGCTGGTTCCCGGTATGGCTTTTGATTCTCGTGGCGGGCGTGTCGGCCACGGTGGTGGACATTATGATCGCCTGATGACGGGCAATGGTTACAGGAGAAGTTTTAAGGTTGGGTTAGCATACGATTTTCAAGTGCTTCCCGAAGTGCCTTTGGAGGACCATGACGTCCTGATGGATGCCGTGGTCACGGAAACGCGGATAATGAGACAAGGAGGAATATAAAATGCCACCAGCAGTTATCGGATCTATCGCCGTCCTTGCGGGGTTGTGCTTGGGATACGTTGCGCGCATGATAATAGCGCGGTACCAGGTTGGCGGTGCAGAACGCCAGGCTTCAAATATTGTCGGCAGCGCAGAAGAAGATGCCAAAGGAATAAGGAAGCAGGCAGATCTGCAGGTCAAGAGTGAAGTACTGAAAGCCAAGGATGAATTCGAGGTCTCAACAAAGAAGAAACGCGAAGAGTTGTCGGCGCTTGAAGAACGCATATCCCAGAGAGAGACGAACCTGGATCGCAAGGTCGCGATGATAGACAAGAAAGAACATTCTCTGGATGAGAAAGTGAAGAACGTCGACGACAAGTCACAGTTGCTTAACGTGGAAAAGAAACAGGTTGAAGAGCTGATGGCGAAGGAGCAGGAGAAACTGCAAAGAGTCGCCGGAATGACACACGACGAGGCCAGGCAGACCCTTCTGACGAGGATGGAAGACGAAGTCCATTCCGAAATGGGCGGACTCATAAGGCGCTTGCAGGAGAACGCCAAGGACCGTGCCGAGCGCGATGCACGAAAGATCGTGTCCCTCGCAGTCGAACGCTTCGCGACGAGTCACGCATCCGAGATGATGATAAGCAGCGTGGCACTCCCGAGTGACGATATGAAGGGCCGGATTATAGGACGGGATGGCAGAAACATTCGCGCTCTTGAAGCTGCCACGGGTGTGAGCATTCTGATCGACGACACTCCCGAGGCGGTCGTACTTTCCAGCTTCGATCCGATCAGGAGGGAAATTGCCCGCCTCGCCCTCGAACAGCTTCTGGCCGATGGTAGAATCCACCCGGCAAGAATCGAGGAGGTAGTCGCCAAGGTCCAGGAAAACATGGACGAGACCATTCGGCTGGCCGGCGAAGAATCCATGTATGCGGCGGATGTTCAGGACGTAGACCCCGAACTTGTCCGCAAGATCGGGCGGCTGAAATTCCGCACCAGCTACACGCAGAACGTCTTACAGCACTCTATCGAGGTGGCTCACCTCATGGGGCTTATGGCAGGTGAGATGAATCTCGATGTCTCTATTGCCAAGCGCATCGGCCTGTTCCATGACATCGGCAAAGCGCTGGATCATGAAGTGGAGGGAGGCCATGCGGTTATCGGTGCGGACCTCCTGAAGCGAAGCGGCGAAAAGCAGATTGTCGTGAATGCCGTTGCGTCGCACCACGAGGAAGTGGAACGTGAGAGCGTATACGCGATACTCTGTTCGGCTTCAGATACGATATCGAGCTCCAGGTTGGGAGCCCGGTCGGCCACCACGGGAATCTACGTGAAGCGGCTGGAGAAACTTGAAAGTATTGCCAGGGACTTCGAAGGCGTGAAAAAAAGCTATGCGATCCAGGCCGGAAGAGAAGTCAGGGTTGTAGTAGACCCGGGCCAGTTGGACGACAGCGACTCCATGGTGCTGGCTCGCAACATCAGCAAGAAAGTGGAAGAAGATCTGAAATATCCCGGGCAGATCCGGGTGACCGTTATCAGAGAAACGCGTTGCGTGGAGTACGCTCGTTAAGCCAGGAAGGCAATGGTTGTCAGCTAATGAAAGTACTGATGGTTGGGGATATAGTTGGGGCTCCCGGGCGACGCGCGTTTGCCTGGGTGGCCGGAAGGATGAAGCAATCCGGCAAGGTTGACTTTATCGTGGCGAACGCGGAGAACGCCGCGGGGGGTAAGGGCCTTACCGAGCCCCTGGCCGAGGAGCTGCTGGCTGCCGGTGCCGATGTGATCACCCTTGGTGATCACACGTGGAACCAGAGGGCAATCTATCCCTACCTCGACAGGGAGGAACGAGTAATACGGCCTGCCAATTTTGCTCCGGGTTGCCCGGGACGGGGCTGCACCACGGTACCCACGAATCACGGCGACGTCACCGTTGTCAACCTGGTAGGACGTGTGTTCATGAATCCTTACGACTGCCCCTTCAGGGCCGTTGACTCTCTTATAGGAAAGGGCCCTTCAACGGGCAGAACAGTCCTCGTTGACATGCATGCCGAAGCCACATCGGAGAAGATCGTCATGGGCCGCTATCTCGACGGGCGTGTGAGTTGCATCGTGGGCACGCACACTCACGTGCAGACCAGCGATGAAGTAATCCTGCCGGGCGGTACCGCGTATCTGACCGACCTGGGCATGACGGGTCCGAAGGACTCGGCCATCGGACGGGAACTTGATGCCGTTCTCGAAACCTTTCTCACGGGAATGCCGTCCAAGTTCAAGGTTGCCTCAGACGATATCGTTCTGGAGGGTGCAATTGTCAACGTGGACGATTCAACCGGAAAAGCCACCGGCATAAAGCGTGTTCGCGAACGCGTTGGTGCCTGAGAGTCCCCGGCCCTTCGATGAGGGTGCGGATTGAATCCTTCCTGTGAAGTGACTTCGTGCCCGGGTTTGCCTGTGAGACGAAATGAAAACCGATGGACAACGCAAAGTATTCAGTGTCGCGGAACTCACGCGGCTGATCAGCGGGACACTCGAACGCGAGATCGGTCATGTCTGGCTCGAAGGAGAGTTGTCCAACGTGATGCGTCCTTCATCTGGCCACTACTATCTGAAAATCAAGGACGAAACATCTATCATCGATGGAGTCCTCTTCCGTGGCAACCAGCGTACGCTGACCTTCCAGCCGGCAAACGGGATCAAGGTCAGAGTCTTCGGCGAGATCAGTGTCTATGAACGCAAAGGGAACTACCAGATCATCATTCGGCAGATGGAGGAAGGGGGTAAGGGCGCCCTCCAGGAGAGATTTGAGAAGCTGAAGAAGAAACTCAAGGAAGAGGGGCTTTTTGATGCCGACAGAAAGCAACCCCTTCCGGTGCTTCCTCAGCATGTTGGCGTAGTGACATCTCCCACCGGGGCAGCTATCAGGGATATACTTAACGTTATTACGCGACGCTTTCCAAATCTTCACATAGTAATTGTACCCGTTAAGGTACAGGGGGAGGGCGCTGCAGAGGAAATCGCTTCTGCCATTGATCTCCTGAACGATAAGGGTGGTCTTGACGCGCTGATCGTGGGCCGCGGGGGCGGCAGCCTCGAGGACCTCTGGTGTTTCAACGAGGAGATTGTTGCGCGTGCCGTCGCACGGTCGAGAATCCCCGTCATTTCGGCAGTTGGCCACGAGATTGATTTCACCATAAGCGATTTCGTAGCTGATGTGAGGGCACCTACGCCGTCGGCTGCCGCCGAGATTGTTGTCGGCACAAAAGATGCGTTCCAGGAACGCCTGGTTGCGCTTGGGCAACGCCTCGAACGTCAGGTAAGAGAACGCTTGCTCCGTGCCAGGGGCAGGTTCGAGGCCGTTGCCGGACATTACGTCTTCAGAGAACCTGCGAACCTGGCCGACCGGTATCGCCAGCGAATCCAGGGACTGGGCTTGCGCATGAACTACGAGGTCAGTCGCTGCCGGCGCGAGACCCTTCAGCGACTCGATGACGTGAGCTTGCGCATGGCGCACAGTGTCGCGCTGTGGCGTCAGGATACCGCGAACAGGCTGAATCGAGTTGAAACACAGCTCCGTTCGCTTAACCCACTCGCGGTTATTCAGCGCGGATACAGTATTACGCGTGATGCAGATGGTAACGTGGTGCGTCGTGCCGCCGACCTGGTTACGGGACAACATGTAAGAACGATTGTTATGGAAGGCGAATTCGAAAGCGAAGTCATAGAAGGGTCTTCCGAGTCCAGAAAGGAACAAGGTGCTTGAGATCTGGCCGGCGACAGCCGGCCTCAAGGGGGAGGGCTGTAAAGAATGACAACCAAGAAGACCAACGACAAAAAGGGCCATAAGAGCTTCGAGGCGTCCCTGGAACGCCTTGAGAAGATCGTGGTAGATATGGAAGGTGGCAAGCTGAGCCTCGAAGAGATGATTAATCGATTCGAAGAAGGCCAGTCCCTTGTCAAACTTTGCGGGGAGAAACTGAACGAAGTTGAGAGGAAGATCGAGATCCTCGTCAAGAAAGGCGATGAGATTTCCACCGAACCCTTTGCTACGGACGATGCAGGTGGAAGCAAGGGCACGGAGGATTCCGGGGAGATCCCGGAAGCAGAACTGTTCTGACGTCACGGATTTACTGCCCCTGGAAAGAACGGTTGAACTACGAAATACGCGAAATGAGCGAAAGAAACGTAGTAGCACATGGGCGATAAGGGCGCATGAAGAACGTGCGCTTTGGTTTTCGCGCTCTTCGCGTGTTTCGTAGTTTCTCTACTTCCGAATGCGCGCTAGATGCCGTGGTAGTCGCGATACCACTCAACGAACTTCGGCATACCTACGGAGATCGGAATTGTGGGTTCGAACCCCAGCTTGACACGCGCGCGGTCTATGTCGGCGTATGTGGAAGGAACGTCGCCAGGCTGTAGCGGCAGCATTTCCATTTCTGGTTCCACACCAACGGCCCTGGATATCTCGCCGATCATGTCGAGGAGTTCCTCTGGCTTGTGATTCCCGAGGTTCATAACTTCGTAACGATCCAGCTCGGGCACTGTCAGCGAAGCGACGACACCGTTGACAATGTCATCAATGAACGTGAAATCCCGTTGCATCTTGCCATAGTTGAAGACTTTTATGGGGCGTCCTTCCAGGAGGGCATTGACGAACAGCCATGCGGCCATATCCGGCCGACCCCACGGGCCGTACACCGTGAAAAAGCGCAGTCCAACCGTCTGCAGATTGTATAGGTGACTGTACGTATGAGCCATCAGTTCGTTTGCCTTCTTTGTTGCGGCGTAGAGACTGACCGGTGAATCCACGCTGTCAGATTCGCTGAAGGGCAATTTCGTATTCCCTCCATATACGCTGGAGCTGGACGCGTATACGAGGCGTGCTGTTCCCGCATGCCGGCAGGCTTCCAGCACGTTAAGAAAGGCCTGCAGGTTGGACTTCTGGTATGCAAACGGGTGGTCTATCGAATAGCGAACACCCGCCTGTGCGGCAAGGTGGCAAACCGCATCGAAGGAGTGTTCCCCGAAGCAGTTACCAACTGTATCGTAATCGCACAGGTCGGCCTCGATTGATGTGTATCCAGCTTCCTTTTCGAGTATCGCATGACGATCTCTCTTCAAAGAAACTATGTAGTAGTCGTTGAAATTGTCTATACCAACTACTTCATGGCCATCGGCCAGAAGGCGAGAGGACACATGATACCCGATGAAACCGGCTGCACCTGTTACAAGAATCTTCATTTCAGTCAAGAGCCCCTTTTGAAGTCATTTCTTTGCAGACCGATCTATACATCAACCTGTCAGGCGGTGAGACTAAGCCTTTACAACGTTGTCGGCAGGCGAGCATGCACCCCGTGTGTCAACAACAAGTGCCGACATACCCGCCAGTTGATCGTGGTCGACATTGTCGTGTGCGGTGGCGATAATGACTGCGTCGTAGCCCGCAGGCCCAATATCATTCCACTCCTTGCTGCAAATTCCTGCAAACTGCGGGTGCTCCCTGGACGGCTGCACGACCGGGCAATAGGGGTCGTAGTAATCGACGTCTGCCCCAAGCGCCAGAAGTGCTTCCCAAAGGAGGAACGTTGGACTTTCTCTCGCGTCGTCCACGTTCTTCTTGTAAGCGAGGCCAACTATCAACACGCGGCTGTTCTTAATGGATTTTCCAAGCTCATTAAGGGCCAGGAGTGTTTTTTGAACCACGTAGCGGGGCATAGAAGTGTTGATCTCGCCTGCGAGTTCTATGAACTTCGTGGGCAACCCGTATTCCTTGGCCTTCCATGTCAGGTAGAAGGGGTCTATAGGTATACAGTGTCCGCCCAGGCCGGGGCCGGGATAGAAGGGCATGAACCCGAAGGGCTTCGTGCTGGCGGCTTCTACGACTTCCCATATATCGATGTCCATTTCCGAGAACACCATCTTGAGCTCGTTGACCAGTGCGATGTTTATGCAGCGAAAGATGTTTTCCATCAGCTTCGTTGCCTCGGCGGTGCGGCAACTGGAGACAGGCACCGTGTTACATATCACTCCGTTATACAGGGCCGTTGCCACCTCCAGGCACGCAGGCGTGAACCCACCCACGACCTTGGGAATGGTGGTGGTGGAATGGTCGGCGTTGTTAGGGTCTTCCCTCTCCGGCGAATACGCAACGAAGAAATCCTCGCCAGCTTTCAGCCCGGAACCCTTCTCCAGAATCGGTATAAGCTCATCTTCTGTCGTTCCGGGGTAGGTTGTTGATTCCAGCGTGATGAGCTGATCCTTCCGGAGGAATGGTGCAATGGCTTCGGCCGTCCTGGTGATGAAGCTCAAGTCCGGATCCCGGTGCTTTGTGAGCGGGGTGGGCACGCAGATCAGCAGTGCGTCACAATCGGAAGCCCTGGAAAAATCGGTGGTGGCATCGGCGGATTCATTCTGGGCTATCCAGGTGGCTACCTGGTCACCCTGTATGTGCCGTATATAGGAATTCCCCGCTTCAAGTTGCTCGATTTTTGAAGAGTCAATGTCCAGTCCGAGAACAGGAAAGCCCGCCTTGGAGAACTCGATCAGAAGCGGCAGGCCAACATAGCCAAGGCCTATAATGCCGACTCTTGCCTTACGTTGTATGATCAGCTCAAGAATCTCTTTCGTGTCTTGCATCCGGTTCAGCCATCCTGGTCTTTCTTTGCTTGTTGAGATTCGTGAGTGTTGTCGAATCAGCTACGCCCGTCAAGTCCCAACAATAGAGCGATCTACGTTAACAACGGAAACTCCACGATGGGCTGCAGGCTTGACGAGTTGCGAGGGTGTGTGGCAGTCTAGCGAGTCAGCCGAGCGGTAGAAACTGGCCTGCAGATGAACGAAACGGGAGAAGTCAGGAGAGTGCCATGACTACAGAACTTGTCGCACCCCACGGGGGAGAACTTCTACCACTGATCTTGAAAGGGGCAGAACTGAGCGATGCCATCGGTAAGGCCGGAGCACTGAAAGAAGTTCGTCTTTCATCAAGAGAAACGTCCGACTTGATAATGATGGCCATGGGTGCATTCAGCCCTCTTCGGGGATTCATGGGTCACGACGACTACGAAGGTGTGGTCAACGATATGCACATGGCCGATGGCACTTTATGGCCAATACCGATTACCCTGTCTGTGCCCGAGGATCAGGCAAACTCGATCTCCGTTGGTGAGGAAGTGGCCCTTGTAGATGACGAGAACGGGGCCCTGGTTGGCAGCATGACTGTCGAAGACAAGTTCACGTATGACAAACGCAACGAAGCGCTTAACGTCTTCAAAACCGAAGATGAAGCCCACCCCGGAGTTGCCAAGGTCTATGCGCAGCACGAGATATTGATTGCCGGTCCGGTTAAGGCGTTCAGCGAGGGGCCATACCCCGAGCTATACGGTGATTTCTACGGAAGACCCGCTGAGACGCGGGCTATCTTCGAACAGAGACAATGGAGGACCGTTGCCGCTTTCCAGACAAGAAACCCCATCCACCGGTCACATGAATACTGCACGAAGATTGCCCTTGAGCTTACCGATGGACTTCTGATTCACCCCCTGGTAGGCAAGCTCAAGCCGGGCGATATCCCCGCGGAAACCAGGATGAAGTGTTACCAGGTACTTCTGGACCAGTATTATCCTGCCGAGAGGGTAGTGCTGAAAGTGTATCCCATGGAAATGCGTTACGGCGGTCCAAGGGAAGCGGTATTGCACGCTGTTTTCCGTCAGAACTATGGATGCAGCCACCTGGTGATAGGCAGAGATCATGCAGGCGTCGGAGACTACTACGGCCCATTCGATGCCCAGAAGATATTCGATGACATCGATCCCGACGATCTGCACATCGAGCCGTTGAAGATCGATTGGACATTCTGGTGCTATAAATGTGACGGGATGGCCTCCATGAAGACATGTCCCCACGACGTGGCGGATCGTCTTCTGATAAGCGGAACGAAGCTTCGGGAGATGCTGGCAGGCGGTGAATCGCCCGCGAAGGAGTTCAGCAGGCCTGAAGTCATCGAGATTCTGCAGGAGTACTACAAGGGACTCTGAACCGGTACTGTGGGTTGCCCATGGTCTGACGGTTGGACACCTGCGGATCATTTTGACAGAAAGACAATACGACCAGCCAATAAAGAGATTGAATCACAGACATCGGAGGATGGCCAATGACAGAACAGAAAGCTACTAACATAACCTGGCACCATGGTGCGGTGGAAAGCGCGGATCGGGAACGAGTTCTTGGGCAAAAAGGTGTCGTTATCTGGTACACGGGATTATCCGGGTCAGGGAAGTCAACACTGGCACACGCGGTTGAAGAGAAACTGTTTGAAACAGGCAAGATATCGTATGTTCTCGACGGTGACAACATCCGCCATGGCTTGAACAAGAACCTTGGTTTCTCTCCGGAAGACCGCACGGAGAACATTCGACGCATTGGTGAAGTGGCAAAACTCTTCGCTGAGTGCGGTGTGATAACGATGACGGCTTTCATATCGCCATACCGTGATGACCGTAATGCGGCCAGAAGCCTGTTGCCCGAGGGATCTTTCGTTGAAGTGTTCGTGAAAGTCCCGCTGGACGTAGCTGAAGAGCGAGACCCGAAAGGGCTTTACAAGAAGGCCAGGGCTGGTGAGATTCCTGAATTCACGGGGATATCGGCACCGTACGAGGAGCCTGAGAGCGCCGAGCTCGTGATAGACACGTCAGAACTTGACCTTGAGCAGAGCGCCGCCAAGGTCGTGGATTACCTTGCCCAGCAAGGCAAACTGTCTGCGTAAGCAGGAGGTCGAAGGAGCGCTGATTCATGTCGGGGAAACTCTCACGGATGATGTCGTTGGTCTCGCGCGGTGCGAAGTACCATCTGACCGTTGCTATTACTCTTACGACTATCATCCCTCTTCTGTGCTTCGCATTCCTCGTGTGGTCAAACTTCTGGTACGCGGGCACTGCTTCATTCTGGTCTTCGCTGGTAGTCTCGTTCATGGCGCTTCTAGTTGCCTTGCTTGGGTACTGGATGCTTCGGCGTTATCCGATAAACATCGTTAAGCTCAGGGAATATCTGAAGAGCATGGTTGACGGCGAGCTTCCCCAGCGCGTGGTTCTTGACGAAACCGAGGACGATATAAGTGCGATAGAAAGCTACATGAATACCGTCCTTGAACAGATGCGCCACAGGATACAGACTCTGGAGGACCAGCTGGCGATCTCGCGCAGGATGCAGAAGACTATTGAAGTTCAGGCCGAGGATCTGGTTGATGCCGAGCGCCACAGAGTTATGATTGAGAGCCTTGGAGCGGCATGTCACCACATCGGGCAGCCAGCCACGGTTCTGCGCCTGTACATGGATTTCTTGCGCGAAGATGCGATCTCACAGGAGGCAACGGATAAACTTGCCAAGTGTGAGGAAGCGCTGGATTCTATTGCCGAAGTACTGAGTAAGCTGCAACGAATCAGTCAGTACCGGACAGTTCCCTATGAGACCCACTGCGTGGAGACCGATAAGAACGCTGACCGCATTCTTGACATTGAGCAGTAGCGTTGCCACGGTCTGTGCGGCTGCCGGACAGCGGTGTGTCATGCTGGCTCTTCCGGCGTAACACAATGACACGTTCGCTGCTGAAAAGACCCCCGGGACAACGGCGTGGTAAGCACTTCGCCCCGGCTTGAACAGGATGAATTCACTTTTTTGATACTTTCAGAACGCACTGATGCCGGGTATCTGCAGGGGGTCTGTCTGTATGGAACGGTAGATGCTATCTTGTCGAAGTGAGCGAATCGGCTTCTTACAAGACCGTCGACGTTGCTATGATTATGTACAACCAGGAGGAGAAAGCGATGAAAAGAAGACACGACATCAGGAATATTGTGGTGCTCACGGCATCTATTGCGGCATCTGTCGCTATGACCACGGCGGCGCTGGACGCGGCCGATGACGCCACCAGTATTCTCAGGCAGACAAGTTCGGCCTTCACCGCCATAGCGAAGAAGACGGTTCCGGCTGTTGTTTTCATTGAAGTGGAGAAGGATGTAGAGATGGGCGGAGGACACCCCGGCTTCTATAATGATCCTCACCAGCTGTACGGAGATGATTTCCTCAGGCGCTTCTTCGGACAGGAAAACCCTCACCAGTCACAGCCACGGAAGTTCCGCCAGATGGGGCAGGGGTCCGGTTTCCTGATCAGCAAGGACGGGTACATCCTCACAAACAACCACGTCGTGGGCGATGCGGACAGAATCCGGGTTACGCTGAAAGACGGCAGAAAGCTCGACGCCGAACGTATCGGTAGTGATTCGAAATCGGAAGTCGCTGTAATCCGTATAAAGGGCAACGATTTCCCCTACCTGGAGCTCGGCGACTCCGAAAGCCTTGAAATCGGTGAATGGGTTATTGCCGTCGGCACTCCCTTTGGCCTCGCGGAGACTGTGACGGCAGGAATTGTCAGCGCTAAGGGTCGCAGCAACATCGGGATCGCCGATTATGAAAGCTTCATCCAGACGGATGCTGCCATCAACCCGGGGAACTCGGGTGGTCCACTTCTGAATATCGATGGCAAGGTAGTTGGTGTCAACACCGCAATCTACAGCCGGACCGGGGGATACATGGGCATCGGGTTCGCGATTCCGATCAAGATGGCCGTGGCAATCAAGGACCAGTTGGTGAAGACCGGCAAAGTAGTCAGGGGATACCTGGGCATCTACATCCAGGAGGTCGACACTGACCTGGCGGAATCTTTCGGAATGAAAAAGGCAACGGGCATCCTGGTGTCGCAGGTGATGCCGGATAGTGCGGCCGATAAAGCCGGCCTTCAGGAAGAAGATGTAATCCTGGAATTGAACGGTCATGAAGTGTCTGAGGTGGGAAGCTTCAGAAACGAGGTCGCCTCACATGTTCCGGGCAGCAAGCTGAAACTCTCAATCTGGCGCGACGGCAAAGAAATCAAGATGACCGCAGAAACGGGAACTCTGCCCGGCGAAGAAGAGGGTGCCGAGGAGGTCGCCGCCAAGGTTTCCGAGCGCCTCGGTTTCGATGTTCTGGACCTTACCGCAGAGATAGCCGCTCACACTGGTTATGAAGAGGGAGAAGGTGTGATTGTATCGGAAGTGGATTTAGGAAGTGCCGCCTGGCAGGCAGGCATACGGCAGGGAACCCTGATCACAAGTGTCAACAGGGAGGGCGTGTCTAACGCGTCCGAGTTCCAGGGGCAGATGGCCAAGATCAAGGAGGGCGACGTTGTCCTTCTGAAGATCAGGGACGGGCGTGCCACCAGGTACATCACACTGAGGTAAGTACTGTGCAGAGAATAGGTCTGGCCCTTGGCGGGGGCGGGGCAAAGGGTATTGCTCACATCGTTATACTGGAACTGCTTGACGAAATGGGCATACGCCCCCACCGGATATCCGGCACCAGCATAGGTGCGGTCATCGGGGCTATGTATGCCTCGGGTATGTCCGGCGCGGACATACGCGGGGTCATAAAAAGAATGACCATATCTGAGGGCGACTCGATTGCAGACGTCCTCCTGCGTAAGGATCTCCTCAAATGGATAGACCTGGTTGACATCAATTTCGGTAGAACCGGCCTTCTCCATGGCGAGAAGGTCATGAAGTATCTATACGAAATGATGAAGACGGAGAGCTTTGAAGAGCTGGAAATCCCACTGAAAGTCGTGGCCGCCGATTTCTGGACCAGGGAGACAGTGGTCATATCATCAGGACCTCTCCTTCCCGCCGTGAAGGCGAGCATGGCCATTCCCGGAGTATTCACACCGGTGAAGTTGGACGGCCGCGTGCTGATTGACGGTGGAGGCGTCGACCCCGTTCCGTACGAGTGGCTTCTAGACGAGTGCGACGTGACCGTAGCCGTAGATGTTATGGGGGACCTGACGGAAGGAAGGCTCCCGGGATTCCTTGACATAGTGCTGACGACGTTCGATGTAATGCAGGACAGCATCATTGCCGAGAAACTCAAACGCCGCCCGCCGGACATCTACATAAGGCCCAGGATAATGGACGTAAAGATCCTGGAGTTTGACAAGGCCGAGCGGGTGCTGCATGCCGCCATCCCCGCAAAGGAAGAACTCAGAGAGAAGCTCACAGCTCTGATCTGATCTAACTCTTCCCTCTGAGGCGGAACGATTTAGCGAAGAGAAAGAATCTAACCGTGGGTTACGCGCCCCGAAGGGGAGCCTCATTTTTCTACATCTTTCACCACGCATCCACCACCAAAGCTTAACGGTTATCGTGCCAGTTGAGAAGCGCCTGCATTATTGCTTGTGATCGATCCCCCGGAGTTATAACATTAGCTCGCCGCGTTGAAGCACGGCTTGGGTTCGGTGCCGCCGTCATGATCAGTGTAACAACAGTCATAATATCACTAGTGTCCGGTTAAATTTGGATATTTCGATTGTAACACATTGCTCATGAATTGCTTACAGGATATTTCAGAACG
>JASLPY010000130.1 GCA_030744755.1 Kiritimatiellia bacterium
ATAGGGGATTAGGTTATCCCTGCGCAGCTGCTGCAGGCGTCTGCCCCAGCTTATACCATCGTTGCGGCAAAAGCGCAACCCTAACTTGATACGAACATCTCAAAAAACTACCGAGGACGACTTTGCGGTCGCCCTGGGTCGTCCGCCCTTAACGTAGACGCGGGGAGGCGTCGGGGTCAGGAGAATCATGCTTGATTGGGACGTTTCTCAGCAGTATGTTCAGCTATCGGGCTATAATATGATATTCCTGTTACCATCACGATCGGTTTTCTCGCATCACAAAAAAGGAAGAACCTAAACAAATGAATCAAATGTATACGAATGGAAAAGCAGTTCTTGTTTCTATCGTCCTGATGAATCTCATGTCCAATCAATCCTTATCAGCAGATAGCGGAAAAGAACTGATTGAAATGAGCGGTGTTCAGGGCGGACTCGTTGTTGTTCTGAACAGTGAACAGATCACCTCTGAAATACGGGTGAACGACAAATACCTGGTACAGGGTCTGTTTGAAGATGAAAAGAGCAGGAAGTCCGCAAGGGCGAAGATCCAGTCCAGGGGTATATACGGACCTGTGACGGTCAGGACGTGGGGTGGCAGGCAATTGCCATATATAGATAATATGGTGAACGTGATTGTGGTATTGGGCGCCAGGTGTCGGGTGTCGGGAAAAGAGATACAGCGAGTGCTCGCGCCCAGGGGCGTAGCTGTCATCAGGAAGGAAGGCAACGAGAAACTCCTTTCCAGTTTCCAGCATCCAGTATCCAGTATCGGTCAGGTTTTTGCGAAGTTCACAAAACCCTGGCCTGGCAGTATTGATGAATGGACACATTGGCTGCACGCGCCGGACAATAATGCTGTGTCGGGCGATGCATATGATGAGGTTCCCCGCGGATTGCAGTGGGCGCAGTCGCCATTGTGGGTGAAAAGCCATCAGCTGGCGCCTCCTTTCAGTTCAATGGTTACGGCAAGGGGGAGATTATTCTACATAATCGATGAAACGAATCCGGGATTTGATGATATGCCTGACAGGTGGCGCCTGATCGCCCGTGACGCCTTTAACGGAACCTTGCTCTGGAAAAAGCCCATAAAAGAATGGGGTGAGAAATACTATATGCCCGGTGGTAAGGCAGGGGATGGAACAAACAAAGGCCATCCGCGCACTAAAAGTCCGCAGCAGGTCCTGCGCCGTCTGGTTGCGGTTGGTGACAAAGTGTTTGTAACGATCGGCTTCTATGCTCCTGTATCGATGCTGGATGCTGCCAGCGGAGAAGTTATTAAAACATTCAAAGGGACGGAGGGGGCCTTTGAGATACTTTGTAAAGACGACAGGCTGTATCTGGCGATCAATACAGAATTGAAAGTCAACGAGCCTGATCCTGACATTACCATAATGGCTGTGGACATCAATTCCGGCAAAGCAATTTGGAAGACAGACGCGCAAAGAGGAATATTTCAGACCAGCTTTACTTTACCGCAGTATGTGGATGTGTATCTCACGTCAGGCAGGGAGGGGCTCTTCTTTCTTGGGAAGGATGAGATCATAGGGTTGGATCATAATACAGGAAAAAGGAAATGGTCTGTTTCATGTGAAGTGCAATCGGGCCGTAATAAAACCGGACTCTCACAGCCATTTACTGTGCTCGCGTATTATGAATCTGTTGTTTTATGTGGAAGAAGCCAGAAAGGCTCTATGTCGTACAAGGCAATAGATGCAGATTCCGGGAAGCTGTTGTGGACAAAGACGGCCAGCACGATGGCCTATCATTCTCCGCCTGATCTTTTTGTCAACCAGGGCCTGTTATGGGTGCTGAACAGTAAGGAATGGACATATGAGGGCCTGAATCCCCTGACGGGTAAAAAGAAGAAGAGCATTGACATGTCTCTCATTAGAAAAGGTACGCATCATAATTGTTACCGGAACAAGGCAACCCAATCCTTTTTCCTGTACGGCCGGAATAAGGGGGTTGAATTCTTTGGCATCAATAATAAATCCAAGAGGATAAATTGGGCCAAAGGAGCATGCCGTTATGGCATCATGCCTGCAAACGGTATGATATACTTCCCACCCCATTTCTGCACATGTTACGCCACCTCTAAAATGAACGGCATTGTTGCCATTGGCAATACAGGAATCACTGAAGCAAAACCCTCCACCTCCGATCAAGTCACTAAAGGGTCAGCATATGGTAAAGAACTGAGCGCTGTGAGTGGAGAAGATGACTGGCCCACCTACAGGCAGAATATCGCGCGTACAGGATTTCAGCCTGCCCCGCTTTCAGATAAACTGAAAGTCAAATGGACATCAAAGATAAAAGGCAGCCTGACTCCGCCTGTCATTGCGGACCAGAAAGTCTTTGTTGCCTCAAAAGATGATCATCGAGTTATCTGCCTGGATGCGGAGAATGGAAAAACAAAGTGGACATTCCTGCCGGAAGGGAAGGTGGATTCTCCTCCATCTTACTACAAGGGCCGCCTGGTCTTTGGCGCAAGAGATGGTTTTGTTTATTGTCTCGACGCTCAATCGGGAGAACTTGCATGGCGCTTCAGAGCGGCCCCGGAAGACAAACAGATGGGAGCATTTGAGCAGGTGGAATCTGTCTGGCCTCTTTTCGGAACCCTCCTGGTTCATGACGACAAGGTCTATTGCACCGCGGGCAGACATCCAAATGTCAATATGGGCATCTATCTATATCAGCTGGATATCAATACCGGTCGCCCCCTTACGGGCGTTCACCACATTGCCGACATAAGCGAACAGGGAGAGGTGGTTACTTCTGTTCACGCGGATATCCTGGTCGGCGATGGAAACATAATGCACCTGCGCGGCATGGTCTTCGAGATGAAGACATTAAAAATGATAGATATAGGAAAGAGATTCATTGAGCGTGCAGGAGCTTCCAAGGGTCATAATATGGAGATAGGTTTGATTATGGCCCTGGGCGGTTTTCTGGAAGACTCCTTTTTTAATGGATCGCTCTGGCATTATAAGAACGAAACCGCCAACATCCTAAGCCTGGATAAAGAAAACCTGTACGGTGTAAATATATACTCAAAGAATTCATTTAAAAGCCATATGCATACGAATTTCCATCCCGGAAAACAGAGGATTAAGCTGTTTGCTGCCGGCCTTAAGACGTCGGCACCGAAAGCAGAATCTCGGAAAAGTAAAAAGGGGAAAGGCGGAGGCTCCTCATGGAATACAACTATACCTACAAAGGCAAAATCTCTTCTGGTCGGTCCGGAGAATATTTACCTGGCAGGCGTAAGGGACATCGTGGACGAAAAGGATCCCTGGGCCCATTTTGACGGCAGGATGGGCGGCATGATCACCATCCATTCAAAGGCAGACGGCAAACTGAAAAGGCAGATAGAATTGAAATCCCCTCCGGTCTTTGACGGATTGGCTTCTGCTGCCGGTAAGCTGTTCGTCAGCTGCAAAGATGGCTCCGTATTGTGCTTTGAATGAAGAGAGGACATAGCCTGGTCATCAGTTAAGATAAAAAGTATGTTGGGTTTGTCACTGATAGGAAATTTGATTCCGCGTGACCGTGCGTCGGAGGCCCGGGGGTGAGGGGTTTCTCTGTTGGAGAATGAACCTAGGGAAGCCATTCGTTCAGCAAGAGCTCTTGTCAAAATTGCCCCCGCCGATCCAAGATTGAAATCTGCTTTGATCAAGTGGCGTAATACACTCGACGAAAGCGCGGTGCGAAACGCGGATCGTATCTTGGAAGAAGTCTACGGAGATGTTAGTTCTTCCGCCGAATAGAATGGCCATGTCTCGGGTGGGCCTATTGCTTCAGGGCCTTAACGTTCAAGATCACCGGGCCGCCGCGAGTGAACTCGAATTCTGAAACACGCGCCGTCGGCAGGTCCGGTGCACCGTCTTGTTCGCTTTCGCAATTGGTTACGGCGGAATCGCCGATCGACGACGATCCCTCTATTTCAACCTCCTGCGGTCGATGTAGGCCTTCTACTTTTCCCCTTTTTTCTTCTTCTTGCGCGATTTATCTTCGGATTTGAATTCGTTTTCGATCGCCATGAAGTTGTCCAAAACTGCCTGAAGCCGCTTGCGAACCCCGTCGTGCTCGGGGTCCGTGCTCTGGGCCTCGCTGTAACGCGTTGTGTCGGAGGTCACCGGGATGTCGTAAAGCTTGCCGTCCTGGTTGAGTCGGAAGCGCTTGTCCCTCACGAAAAAACCTTTGCCGTAGTTGATCAGGACATGTTCTCGGTCCTTGCCCTCTCCCCCAATCAAGTTGTGCGATAAGTCCATCCCGTCCACCTCTCGGCTCAGCTTGATATCAGCCAGTGATGAGACGGTGGGAAGCACGTCGACAAGGCAGAAGAAGTCGTCCCGAACGGCGGGCTGAACGGTCCCCGGCCACCAGGCCAGAAGAGGCACACGGCTACCGGCCTCGGTCATGGACCCCTTGCCGCCCTTCAGATTCATGCCCGGCAGCTTGCTGGTAATCGACTTGCCCGTCCCGTTGTCCCCGGTGAACAACACCAGCGTGTTCTTCTCGAGGCCGTGTTCTTTGAGCTTGGCCAAGATGTCACCGACCACTTGATCCATATAGGTGATCATGTGCCCGAAGGCCACGGTCTTTTTGTCCAGGGCGTCCGTGTACTTGGTCCGAGCAAGCTTCTCCAGTGTCGGGGGATGAATGAAAGGCGAATGGACCAAAGCCATCGGGAAGTAGATAAAGAACGGCTTGCCCTTCTTCCGATCGATGAAATCCAGAACGAAGTCTCTGAAATAATCCGGCCCAAAATCCTTTTCACTGCCTTGGATAATTTTCCCGTTTTGATAGATCTGAGGTTTGTAAAAACGGCTGGATTTCTTGCCCTTGTAGAACCATGTCCACATGCAGTACTCATCGAAGCCGTGTTCTACCGGCTGGCCAGGGTTTTCATCGAATTTGCCCAGCTGCCATTTGCCGGCGATGGCCGTCGCATAGCCTGCATCGCGAAAGTAGTGGCCGAAGGTCTTGATGTTTGCTGGCATTCGGACGCCAGCGCCCTTGCCGATCAGCGCACGGAAACCGGTTCGATTGGGGTACAGACCGCTCATGATCATGACCCGTGTGGGCGTGCATAGGGGCGTAGCGTAGGCGTTGTTAAACCGCACACCTTCTTTGGCCATTCGATCCAAGTTCGGCGTGGTATAGATCGTGCTGCCGTAGCAGGCCAGGCCTTCGGCGCCGATATCATCGGCCATGATTAACAAAACATTCGGAGGTGTCGCTTCCTTCGCGGCGCCAAACCCAACTCGGGGCAAAATCGCGCCCAAAGCCGCCGCGGCGCCCGCCTTCTTCAAAAACATTCTGCGATTAATCATGATAGCTTTCCTTTTGCTTCCAGTTAGCTTTACGAACTCCTGATTTTATCTGATTTCTTGCTGGAATACTCATGGTAAAAACGTATCTTCACCGTACATGTGAATAGCGTATTATCTTTCGCTGCCGGGGTGTCAGCGAAAGCGGCTCGCGAATTCACATCTGAAGTGCAACGGTGGCGGCCCTTCCGCTTATGGCGATATCCTCGTTGGCAAGGAACATTATCCGATCGACATCGGCTGCGTTGGGCCAGCCACGCCGAGAATGTATATCGATTTCCCGTCCGGCGTGACCGCAGCGCTGCTGAACCGCCCAACGCCCCAGTCCAGACGGACAACCCGCCTGACACCGCCAGAGCCGAATCGTACCAGACAACAAATCCCGCCTGGTCAGGCGGGGCGTGATTGATCACGGTCCGCGTCAGGGTCTGCTTGCGTTTCCGATACGTCTGTTCTACCGAGCCTCGGCCGCCCGTGTGCCTGCCCTTGCCAAGCACCACAGCTTTTGTCTTGGCGGGAAACTTTGGCCCCCACGCATTGCCCACCGCGACGATCCGCCCATCATGCAATTCGCTAGCGGCCACGAACCCTTCGTCACCGCCGGAACCGAAGAACGTCGCGCCGGTAACCTTCATATGCGGGCCCTGCGCGAACTTCTTTGTCAATTGCTCGTACCGCCCTCCATGGGCTCGGCTGACGTATGCCAAACACGTCGCCGCCACAGCAACAAGAAGTAGTTTGGTATGATTTCTCATGGCGCGATCCTTTCGGTTCGTCCTTTTTCGATGCCACAGTACAATGTCACATACGAGATGGTATATACTTTTCTACTTGCGCGACAAGCCCGTCCTTGCCTTCGTAAAGCGTGCGAGTCGTGCTTAACAAACAAGAATGGAACCTCTCACTATCTTATCATGGGCTTGCGGCACGATCCGCCCAACTTCTTTCAAAGAAATGCAAGGAGTCATGCCAGGGCATTCTGCGGGCATCAAACTCGCCGGTCCGGTACAAGCGGTTTTGATTGTTCCGACTCGACAATGTAACTATTTGCTATTAAGGCTCTTAATGTCTGTGTACATACCCGGCGATGTCAAACGATGTTTCTAGAAAACCCCGGGCAAGGGAAATCTTCGTAACAGACGGGACCATAAGATGTTATAGCAATACGCAAAACAAGCATGCACGAGATGCGATTTGTCCTGGAGGTTCACGCATAAGGTGCCAAAGTTCTTGGCCGAGTTGGAACAACACAGGCGTCAGTGCAGACAAATCGCTATAACTGATGCCAGCCAAAGCTGTTGCAGCCAGCCAGCCGCTCAAGTATCTCGCGAAACTACTGCGGAACGTTAGGTCACATCCGCAAAATGTGTGAACCAAATGTAACGTTCACCCCCGACCTTGTCTCTGCGTGCTGGCGTCTCTGTGTCGAAGATGTTGTTATGGTTTTTCGATCCAGATAGTTTGTTCGGCCGGAACGGCGGTCTTCACCAGCGGTTCGACAGCTCGCCCGAACTGCCAGGCGACAATCTTCATCTTTATCGGGAACGTCGCGGCGCGAGGAAGCTCGCGTATCTTGAGCTTGCCGCCCGTGATCTCGCCCGGCCCGTAAGCCACGTAATACTCGACCGCCAAGCCCGCATCGCTAGTTGCTTTCAACTCGACCGGTCCGGCGTCGAATTTGATATTGCCGATTGGCGGGAAGGTTATCGTCTGGGTCTTGCCCTTCTTCAGACCGCTGAAACCGCGAGGCATCATGCCGACGATTTCGGTGTAGCGGTAGTTCTTGTCGCCTGCGCTGTAAGCCATGAAGGTGACCCTGGCTTTGGACCCCGCGGGCATCAGAGCGTCGTAGTGCATGCGAAACGTGTTGGCGCCCAGCGCGGCCACCGGCCCGCTGACAGGCCTGATGCGTATGGGCGCCGTTGAATGTCCCGCCGGTTTGCCCGCATCTAGCCACCGTGGCCCGCGCCCTTTGTACTGGGGCGGGTAGACTTTGGCGTATTCGGGATGAACCTCAAGCGTTTGCCCGTCACCGACCCACTTGAGCTTCGTGAAGAAGAACCGCGTGCCCGCATCCACCCAATACGGATCGTTCCACTTGATGAACTGATCCTTCTTGCCAAATCCGCCGGCGTGATAGGCGACGTTTGTGCGGGCCATTTCCTCGTCAAAATGCCACGCCGTCTTTGATCTGTCGCCTTCGTACTTGTCGTACGACGCTGGCGGGAACTCACCGGGAGCGTTGATCGTGAGATTAGTCAACCAACCGCGGCGAGGGTCGATCTTCTTGAGAGTCGCGCCTTTGGCGGGTATGCGGGCCTTGGCGGACTTACGGATAAACATCGCCAGGTACTTCGCGTTACGGTCGGACCAGGCGAAGTGTCCGGCTCCCGATTCGACAACGATACTGCCGAGATTCCCTTCATTCTTCGCGCGAAAATCGGCTATCTGATCTCGCCCGCCTTCCCACGTTTCACGCCCGTCGGCGCGACGCATTACGCCTCCGAACTCGTCGAACTGTCCCAGCATCATAAGCACCGGAACACCCCGCAGTTCTTTACTGTTCCCCGGTCCGCCGCCGCGATACTGCACCAGGCCGAAGCACCGATCCGCCATCTTGACAGCCCGCGCCTTAGCCTGCGACCCGCCGGCCGAATGCCCCACAAACATCAGCGGCGCGGTTGACAATTCACGGTAGCCCGACGCTCCAGCCAGGTCGTTCAGAATTTTCTGCAGGTCGCTTTTCATCAGCCCGCACTTCAGGAATACGATCCCCAACTGCTCGTCGGCGCACGCTTTGCGAATGAGGCCGTCACGGGCCATCTCACGCTCCATCAGCGTCATACCGCCGATGACCAGGCCGCGGATTTGCTCGGCGCGGGCGGGAACCCATAAAAAAGCTTCGGTGGGCGTCTTGTCGGTGGTGACGGGAACGCAATATTGAAACACCGCTCCGGAAACCGGAAGGGCTGTGAGTGCGATAACGATAAATGCGTTAAGTAATTTCTGCATGACTCATGATCGCTGGCATGTTACCGACCGGAATCAACGATCGCCATCGGCCTTTCTGACGATTCTATCAGCGATCCCAACATATGCAAGCACCCTTCAGTCGAGCCGGTTATTGGCTTGACAAACGCCCGCGTTTATACGCTCATGGATTCCTGTCGGATCAAAGGACTCTTTTGAAATGAGAACTGAAACCATATTGCTTTCGGCGTTGCTTGCCGCGATGGCGTTTCCGGCTTACTGTTCAGGGGCGCCGGCGCCTAAAACCTACCACGTTTCCAACAATGGCAGCGATCGCAACGATGGCGCCAGGAACAGACCGCTAAGAACTATCGGACGGGCCGCGGCGTTGGCGATGCCCGGCGACACTGTTCTTGTAATGGCGGGTGTTTACAGGGAACGGGTCGCCCCGCCCAGAGGAGGCGAAAAGGGAAAGCCAATCGTCTACAAAGGCCAGCCGGGCAAGAAAGTGTTTATCAAGGGCTCAGAGATATGGAAGCCCAAATGGACCGCCCACGCCAAAGGCGTCTGGCAGGCGACGCCGAGTGACGATCTGTTTGACGACAGGAGTCCGGAGTATTTGGATAGTCACAATCCGTTCAAGGTTCATCTGTCCTCCACGCCGTACGGCCGACAGGGCGGCCAGGAGGTCCTGAGAAAGTTCGGAGGCGATCCGAACATGTTCTATACGTGCGGACAGGTGTTCATCAACGGGGCCAATTGCAGGGAAGTTCCGTATCTTCGAGAGCTGGACCGGGCGCTGACCTGGTTTTACGAGAAGAAAACCGGGAGGATTTACATCAATTTCGGATCGCTCGACCCCACGCGGCAGGTCGTTGAGATCACCACGCGCAGACGGATTTTCGCACCGAAGGTTTACAACTTGGGACACATCGTGGTCGACGGGTTCATCATGGCCCATTGCGGGAACCAGTATCCAACGAATTTCTGGAATACCCCAAAATGGGCCCAGCGCGGAGCGGTTGGAACCGAGAGAGGGCATGGATGGATTATCAGGAACAACGTAATCCGCCACGTGAAGACCTTTGCGATAGACGCCGGATACGTCACCGTGAATCCCGGCGAATCCGGCGGGCGTGCAAGGGCGAATGTCAGGGACAATGTAATCGAGAACAATTACTTACTGGAGAACGGTTCGGCCGGCATCCTGGCCAGCGGAACCGACAGGATGATCATTCGCGGTAATGTGATCATGTATAACAACACCTTGAAATTCAGCGGATCAAAGAGGTGGGAGCACGCGGGCATAAAGTGTCACAATCCCAGGGACGGATTGATTGTTCATAATTACGTTGCCGACAACCTTTGCCAGGGAATATGGCTGGACAATCAGTACCAGCGCGCCAAGCTCAGCCGCAACGTCATCATAAACAACCTGGAAAGAGGGATTTTTCTGGAGCTCAGTGCATACGATTGGGACCAGGCGCAGGTGGACAACAACATAGTTATCGGCAACGCCGAGCACCAGATCTACACGCACGACGCCTCTGGAGCAACGTTCCTTCACAACCTGATAGCCAACACAAAGGATCAGGAGAAAAGAGGCCAGGGCGTCTTCATAACAAGGGCCACCGACAGGAAATCAATATCCGGGAAGTTCACCTTCTACAACAATCTGTTCATCAGT
>JASLPY010000131.1 GCA_030744755.1 Kiritimatiellia bacterium
GTTGGATAAAGTTGAAAAACTGTCGTCGTTGGGACTGAATAATGACCAGCTGGCTGTGATGCTTAGATGTTCCCGTTCAACCTTCTACAAGGCCCAATCTAGTAAGCCTGAATTTGCTCATGCCATCCTGAAAGGAAAAACCAGCGGCATTCTCAAGGTTTCCAACGCGCTCTTTGAAAATGCCCTAAAGGGGTCTGTTCCTGCCCAAATCTTTATCCTCAAAAACCGTGATCCGGATCAATGGAACCAGGAAGCGAAACGGGTTAGGATGGAGATGGAGGTGACGAAGATGAGTGACTCCCAGCTGCTCAATGAATTGAGCCGGGAATCAGGACTGTTGCAGAGTCTCACGCAGTTGGAACTGCTTCCTTAGAAATCACATGGGCCGCAGAATCGTCACAAAGTCCGAATGGACTCATATGCATTGCTGAATCCAACTGCTTGTAGGGGAGATCAATAAAGCTCTGGAAAATAATGAAATATCTTGTATGTAAATATAAGAGAATAATTTATAAAATTTTCATAAATTCTTTAATTGTTCTTTTTTTCATTATTTGTATTTCAAAAAATATTGCTATAGCTGATTATTTAGGCTTTGAAATCTTACATTATACTCATCATTTTTCAAAAAAATCTATAGAACTTGGGCAACAATACCCTAGAAAACTAGACCCTGATGGCGTAAATATTATTACTCCGGGTTTAGAAGTATATTTAGATCAAGAGATTTTTTATGAAAATGTTCCAATCAAATTTTTAAGATGGACTTACGCATATTATTTAGATTCAATGAATCTTAAAGCAGGTTACTTTCATTTTGGTCCAAGAGTTTCTTACATTCTAACTAATAAATTCAATTTGTTTTTCGGATTGGGCCCCACCTTTTATTTCCGTGAAAGCTGGAACCGTTTCGATAAATATCGTGATGATGGTTTTTTTCAGGAATCAGATTCATTTATGAGAGATTATCAGTTCAAAATTCTGCTGGCAGGAGATATTGATTTCCAATATTTCTACTCAGACGAGATTCAATTTGTTTGGAGCATCATCCCTGGCTTACCAGACATTGTTAGCAATGCAACAGGTTTTAGAATCAAATGGTAAATCTCTATATGAAGTCTAATTTAAGGGATTGAATTGGACCAAGGAACCATTGAGGAATTCCGTAAGGAACTTCTGAGGAGGCTTATGGAACTTGAAGAATCGGAAAAGACCACTAGAGAAGACTATGCGACTGTGGAACTAGGCCAAGCAACCCAGGGGAGGCTTTCACGGATGGATGCGATGCAAGTCCGCGGACGAGGCTTTGCTGCAAATGCACATGCGCATTGACGAGGCCGGGCATGACAATCTGCCCAGTGGCGTCAATGATTTCGTCTGCTTGGCTGCGAATTGTTAGCGGCGCATCACCTTCAGCAACTGCAGTGATGCAGTCGTCTTCGATATAAAGATAACCTTCTTGAAAAACATCATCGCTGAAATTTCCTGTCAGCACAAAGCCATTTTCAATCAGCAGGCCAGGCATTTAATAATCCTTTCAAATCTGTGCGGTCATTGTTATGGTTTTTGTAAGAATGACAATCCGCACAGCACTTATTATCGGTACGGCATACCCCAGTCTTTCAATTGGGCTTTGACCTCTTTGAACTTCGCCAGCCACTCTTCCTTGACCTTGAGTTTCTCGATGTCATACAGATCTTGCAGACGTTTGCCCTTTGGCGGGTTGCCCAGGGTGGGCTCGTATTTTTCCAAACATTTGACGGCTAGTTCATTGGCCTTTTTGCGGCTCATGCCAGTCACCGCCCGGCTGGTCTCACCCAGCATGCGCATTTCAATACCAGAGATCATATCGACATCGTCGCCGCCGGTGATCCCGCTGGGACCAGGGCCAGTGTGCTGACCGCTGCTGACCGCCACGATGGCGTTGACCGCGGCCTCCCAGAGCACTTCATACGTCCCGGCGCGCGCATCCAGGAAGACGTTCTGCCCGATGGGGAACCTGCAGTTGCGCGAGAAAGCCTGCCCGATGACGCTCTCGACCCACAGAGTCTGACGGTGAGTTGTAGCGCCATTTTTGAGATTCATGTGCACTGGATGGTTGACCACAATGGTGGAGCTGTGGCAGATGGCACCCAAGAGGGTTTCAGCCGCCCCACAGATGGCCGCGCCCTCTGGCGGACCAGCCCAGCCGCCGATCATGGGGGCCAGCAAGGTGGCCACATGCACGCCATTTTCGACGGCCGTAACCGCTCTGATCAAGCGGTCATAGTCAGATTTCAACTCAGTTAGCAGGGCTGCATACATGAAGTCGCCCTTGCGCAAGCCGCGCTCTTCGTTGATGATCGCCACTGCCGGTGGGGCCGAGGCGGCACAGCCCGGCGCCACGAACATGGGCATACCTGGGCGGCCTGAACGCCGAATAGCCTCACGGATCCAACCTACTTCTTGAATAGCACCGTGCACCTCGTTTGGAGAGAAAGGCCGGATTTCGCGCCCCTCGATCCAGGCCGGGTTGCCGTTGGCGATCATATCGTTGGTCGGCTCCAGAGCAAAGTTCATCATGTGTTTGACGTAGATCTCGCCCTCGGTCATACTCGAACCGGCCGCGCCACCGATCACCAACGGACGCACATCGCTCTCCGGCTTGCGGGGATATAACGTGACCTGATCCTTGCCGTAGCCAAATGTAAGCGGGGTATGGAAATTATCTAAGAAGCGCCAAATCTCCGCTTCAGTAAAATGTACAACTTTCTGAGTATCCAAAACCCAAAGACCCTTTTCAACGGCATATTCCATCCCAGCCGCAAACAGCCGGTCGGCCATAGCATCATCGTCGGGAATAGGATGAGCGGGGTCGTACTTGATATCATATTTTTCAGCTAATTCCTTAACACGTGGGAAAATTGAAGTGTCAAATTCTTTTTCCCGGACTCGTGGGCCTTGATCCACACGTTCCATCATTTCAAAATGTAAACCCGGCATGATAAACCTTCCCTTTACGAAGCGATTCCAAGCAATTGGTTGCAAAGTTGAACGGCGCTGTAAGCCGTCTCGCCGTAACCATCGGCGCCGATCTCATCAGCATATTCCTGGCTTGTTGGGCCACCCCCGATGATGACTTTATGCTGATCGCGCACACCATCATCGTCCAATATTTGGATGATGTCGCGCATCATGGGCAAACTGGTGGTCAGCAGCCCAGAGAGGCCTATGACTTCTACCCCAAGATCAACAGCCTTATCGACAAAATCAGTCGAGGCAATATCACGCCCGATATCGATGACCTCGAAGCCATTGACCTTGAGCAGGGCGATGACGATATTCTTGCCAATATCATGGATATCACCCTTGACGGTGCCGATCAGCACTTTGCCTTTTTTAGCACCTTCATCACCTTCAAAGAACGGTTCGAGAATTTCTAAGGCAGCTTCCATAGCATCTGCGCTGGTGACCATTTCGGGCAAGAACATCTCACCTTTTCCAAATCGATCACCAACCTCCTGGATGGCCGGAGTCATCCCCCCCTCGATGGCTTTGAGAGGGGAGATTTTCGCATCCAGTGCCTGTTGGGCGGCTTCAACAGCTTTGGCTGAATCGCCTTGAAGCACGCTTTCATACAATTGCTGCAGTATTTCTTTTTCATTCATTATGGTTTTCCTTTTGTTGAATGTGTGAATAAACCTTTTTAAGAGTTTTCAAGCAAAAGGCAGCGCTGGTGATAACGTCAGCTTGCGCGAACTTTGCACTAAAACATCCCCTTCCCGAATTACAAATAAACGCTCCGGTTGTCTGCGTAAAAAGTATAGGAAAATCAAAACCAGTCAAGGGAAAATTTTCACAGATCCAAGGCATCTAGCAGAGGGTTGACGGATTTGATTTTATGGTGTTTGATTTTTATATTTGGTTTTCGGTGCAGTTTCTTTAACAAAACTCTCCAGATAGCTTTTTGACTCCACTGATAAGCAGCAAAAAGGGCAGCGGAGCGCGCAGAACTCCGTACCGCCTTTTAAAGTCAGGCGCGGGAGGGTTGGGATACCAGGGGACTTCAGGGTATTGGAAGTTCGTATCACCTAAGTCGCAGGATGAGGGAACGGGATCGGTTGGCATCAGGGGGGCGGCGCACGTGAGGTTTGTTCCCCGATGTATGTCTTTGCCGTCCCCTTGCCCGCCTTCGGCATCGACCCCATCCCCCTCTGCGCCCTGGCCATTGAGTGAAGACTCTTCAATCGACTATCATAGTCTCGCGCTGAATCTCCAGATCGGTGAAGATATCCGCCTCGTCAGTGCTGGTCGTCGAAAACTCCGAGGCCACCGCCCCCTCGTCTCCCGCCTGGAACCAGTGCCAGGTATCCGGGCTGAGCGTGTACTGATCCCCAGGTTGCAGCACGATCTCGTGCCAGACGTTGTAGGTGTCCTCCCGTCCTGCTGGCGGCTTTGCCCCGCGATTGGCCGTCTCCTCGCCGGGCACGTACAGATAGACCGTGCCCCAGCGGCAGCGGAACGTCTCTTCCTTGCCAGGCCGCCCGTCAATGGTGGGATGGCGGTGCTGCGGGCAAGACTGCCGCGGCCAGATCGCCAACTCCTTGGCGCAGCAGCGCTCGGTATTGACATAGACCAGCACGCCCAGGCCGGTCTGTTCGAACTGGTTCAGGTTGAAATCGGCGATCTCGATCTGCTCCATCTCGTCGTCCCTGATATAGATCCCGGCTTTCGAAAACAGCTCGCCGGCCTCCTTTTGGTACTTCTGCACTTCCTCTTTGGTCAGCATGATTCCTCTCCTATGATTGTTGTTTAAAATCAGTGGCTCTGCAGCAGCAGACGCACCCCCTCCGCGATCCTCTCTGCATCCGGGCGATAGGCGTTTTCCAGAACCGGCGCAAACGGCACCGGAACGTCCGGCGAGGCGACGCGGCGCACTGGTTCCATCAGGTACTCGCCGAAGCGCTCGGTGATGCCGGCCGCTAGCTCCGCGCCCACGCCGCCGGTGACCGGTCCCTCCTCCACGATCACCACGTATCCGGTCTTGCGCACGCTCCGGCCGATCGTGTCGTAGTCAAACGGCGACAGGCACCTCACGTCGATGACCTCGGCATCGATCCCCTCGGTCGCCAGCGTTTCGGCCGCGGCCAGGGCGAAGTGGTGCATCAGCAGCCACCCAAGAACGGTCACCTGTTCCCCATCGCGGGCGACAGCAGCCCTGTCCAGCGGGACGGTGAAATCCTCGTCCGGAACTTCGCAGCTGCCGTCGACCGCGCCACTCTCGGTGCGGGCCCCTTTCGAGCCGTACAGCAACTTGTGTTCGAAGATCATCACCGGGTTGTCGTCGCGCACCGCCGCTTTCAGCATCCCCTTGGCGTCGTAGGCGTTCGACACGGCCACCACCTTGATACCGGGCACGCCGACGAAAAACCGTTCCATGTTGCGCGCGTGCTGCGCCCCGCGCCCTGTCGCGCCGACGGGTGCCCGCATCACCATCGGCACCTTCACCGTGCCGCCGGACATGTAGCGCAGCATCGACGCGTTGCTGTGGATCTGGTCCATCGCACAGAACAAAAAATCGCCGTACTGCACGTCGGCGATCGGCCGCATCCCCATGATGGCCGCCCCGACGGCGGCGCCGAAAAAGCCCAGCTCCGCGATCGGCGTATTCAACGTGCGCTCCGGGAACTCCTCCTCCAGACCCAGTGTTACGGTGAACGCACCGCCCCAGCCGCCGGGCACGCCGATGTCCTCTCCAAGGCAGAACACCGTCTCGTCTCGCCGCATCTCTTCGCTGATCCCCTCGCGCAGGGCCTCGGCTATCGTCAAACGTCTCATCTGCTCCTCTCAGTGCTAGCGTCGCGCCGCAGGTCGGAAGGGCGCGCGGAAGTTTAGGCGTAAACGTCTGTGGTCAGATCCGCTAGCGTTGGCGCCGGCTCGCCCCTGGCGGTTTCGATCGCGCCGGCTACCCGTGCTTCCACGTCGCAGCGGATGCGGTCGAGATCCGCCTGCTCGACGTCGTCGCGCTGGCACAGCGCCCGGCCGAAAACCAGGATCGGATCCCGCCGAGCCCACGCCTCGCGCTCTTCCTCCGGCTGGTAGTGGCAGGCGTCGCGGCGGGAGTGGCCGGTCAGGCGATAGGTCTCCAGCTCCAGAAGGACCGGGCCTTCCCCGTCGCGGCACTGACGGGCGGCGATCCTCGTTGCCTCGTGGACCGCCAGCACGTCGTTGCCTTCGACCGTCTCGCCGCGTATGCCGTATGCCGCTGCCCGCTCGGCGATATGGGGCATGCGCGTGATCTCATCCACCCGCGTCGAGGCGCCGTACAAGTTGTTCTCGCAGACGTAGATCACGGGAAGGTCCCATATCGCTCCCAGGGTTATTCCCTCGTGGAACGCCCCCTCGGACGTGGCCCCGTCCCCGAAGAAGCAGACCGCGACCTGCGGACGCTTCTGCATCTTTAACGCCAGCGCCATGCCCGTGGCCAGCGGGATTCCCCCGCCTACGATCGCAATCGCCGGCGGCATCCCCTTGTCAATGTTGCCCACGTGCATCGATCCGCCCTTGCCTCTGCAGCATCCCGTGCCCCCGCCGAACAGCTCGATCAGAATCTCCTCGGGTGTCAATCCCTTCGCCAAGGCGTGGCCATGAGGGCGGTGTGTAGACGTGATGACGTCGTCCTCTTCCAGCGCCGAACACACCCCCACGGCCGCGGCCTCCTGCCCCTGGCACTGGTGGATCGTACCTGGCATAGTCCCCTCGAGGAAGAGGAACTTCACCTCCTCCTCGAACTCCCGGATCAGCAGCATGCGTTCGTAAAGGTCAACCAGAAATTCTCTGTCGTACTCCGTCTCTTTCATAAAGCCTCCATACTTTCTATGAGGCGCGTCAGGAGCATCGCCGCGTTCCGCCCGTTGACGACGCGATGATCGACCGTCAGGGTCACCTGCACAGCCGGAACCACTGCAACAGTCCCGTCTTTGACAATCGGCACCTCTTCGACCCCGCCAATCGCGACAGCCGCACTGCTACCCGGTGGAATAACGGCGTTAAAAGATTGAATCGGATAGCCGCTCAGATCGCTCACGACCACGCAGGCCCCCGAGCACTCCTCGACCGACAACCTGCCGCGGGCGGCCTTCAGCGCCAGCCTGGACACCTCTCGCCCGATATCTATCGGGACCTTGCCATCGGCATCGTGGACCACCGGAATGTAAAGCGCCCTGTCGAATCCCACCACGAAACCGACGTTCGCCTGCTCGTGCGTCCCAACCTCGTCGCCGAGTTGGTAGCTCAGGAAACAAGGTATATCCCGCGCGATCCCGGCGATCGCGCTGATGAAGAACGGGTTGTACCCGACCCGTCGCTGGAGTTCGGTCTCGAGTATCTCCAATTGTCGGGCCGCGGCCGTCATCTCGATCCGACAGACCATGTCGAACGGTACGATCTCGCGATGGCTCCGAGTCAGTCTCTTCGCCACGGCGCGCTGGTTGTCCCGCAGCCCGGCGTGCCGGCGTCCACCTGCCGGCCTCCTGGCTCTAGCTTCACGGTTTCTCGCAAACATCCCCTTCCGCGACGGTTTCGGGCCAGACGGCTGTGCGGGAGCCGGAGCGATCTGTGGCTCAGGAACCTCGGCCTCTACCGCCGTATCGGGTCCCGGCTCTGTCGCAGATTCTGTACTGATTTCCGTGCCCCCTTCCCCCTTCACAACCGCTATGACCTCTCCGGCCGCCACCTCGTCACCTGCCTCCACCCGAACCTCCTGCAGGATACCCGACGCCACCGATTCGATCTCTATTGCGGCTTTGTCGGTCTCAGCCGTCAACAGCGCCTCCCCTCGCGCCACCGACTGCCCCACCTCGACCAGCCACTCCACGATTCTGATCTCCGCGTCAGCCGTGCCGAGGTCAGGCATGCATATCTCCCTGCCCATCCTTTTTCACTTTCTATTTCGTGATCCTCACTATCATCTCTAGTAAATCACTGAATATCCGCAGAACCTCTTTAAGGTTTTCTGCTAGTCACCATTATGGCCTGCTACAACGACCACGAGTCTACTTCCATCGGATTTTCCTCGATGAACGCTTCGGTTTCCTCGACCGAGAGCAGGCCGCCGGTGGTCCCCAGAGCACGCGTGGCGCAGGCGCCGAAGGCACTTGCGTAGCGCAGCATCCGGGGCATATCGAGACCGCGTAGCGCGCCGGCGATGACACCGCCGGTGAAGGCATCCCCCGATCCCGACGGATCTACCAGATCGACTCTGTAAGCCCCTATCTGCCAGCATTTTCCATCCCGGACGGCCATGGCCCCCTTTTCCCCCAGCGTGACGATGGCGGTATTCGCCCCCCAATTGCTCATTTGCTGGAGCTGCTGCAGCGTATCGGTCGCGCCCGTGATCTGCGCCGCTTCATCGTCGTTGGGAAGAAAGAAATCGATCTCTGGCAGCAACGACCTTATCGCCTCCCTCACCTCGAAATCCTGTGGCACCACCACGTCCACCACGGTGACCACGTTCTGCTCTCGGCAGAACCGCAGCAGATCTCCCAGTTTGTCCATGTCGATTCCCGGCAGGGCCAGAAGACCGCCCAGGTAGAACACCTTCAGACCCGCCACCCAGTCTAGGTTGATCTGGCTGACGGTGAACGCCTTGTTCGACCCGAACATGTGGATGTAGCGGCGGTCCTGGCTCTTCACCACCAGGATCACCGTCTTGCTCGTGGAATGTAGATCGGTGGTCGCCACGTGTTCGCAACCGACCCCGTCCTCTTCCAGAGACTTCAGCAGGAAATGCGCCGAAGAATCGATGCCTACACAGGCCGCTAAATCCACGGCGAAACCCTGTTTTGCCAGGCTGATCGCCACGTTCGCGGCACAGCCTCCCGCGCCTGGTTCTATCGTGTCGATCGCCAGCAGCTGTCCCTCCCGCGGCAGGTTTTGCATTGGGCCGCAGAACATATCGGCCACCAGAATCCCCGCACATCCGACGTCGGCCATGATTCACACTCTCTTGCAACAGCCGAGAAGTTCGATCCGTTCGAGAACGGCATCGCGCACCGCCTGGCGACCGGCCACCATCACGTCCTCGTCTCGCCCAAAGCCCAGCATGAGATGAGGATTGACCTCGTCGTTGGCCAGCGCCGCGCGAACCGCCTTCAGATAGCGTTGCTTCACATAGGTGCCGTAACACACTTTCGCCACCCCCAGTGAGATCGCCTTCTTTAGATCGTCTCCGCCTATACCTGTTCCCCCGTGTAGATCAAGGGGAATCTTCACCCTGGAGCCGATAGCCGCCAGACGCTCAAGATCCAGCTCCTTGCGCCCTTCGAGCAGCACGTGGACGTTGCCCACGCTGACCGCGAGGATGTCAATCCCCGTCTCGCGCACGATCCGGGCTGCCGCATCAGGATCCGTGAGAGAGGAGCCCTCCTCCTCTACCTCGCCCCCCGCTCCGCACGGAAGCTGTCCCGCCTCCGCCTCGATCGCCGCGCCGTGAGCGTGGGCGAATTCAGCGAGTTCCTTCAGGCGCCTCAGGTAATCTTCGCGCTCTGCCTTTGGATCGTCGAGCATGACCTGGCTGAAGCCCAGCGTCACCGCCTGCCTGATCCAATCGTCCAGGGCGCACTCGTTGAAGATCAGAGCGCACGGCACCGAAGCCGTCTCGGCCGCGGTGCGTCCCAGGGACGAGTACCAGGCCAATCGCTCTTCGGTCCTTCGTTCCTCGTGACTGAGAAACTCCCCGTTGAAGCCGATGATCACGGGCGCGCGGGCGACCTCAGCCGCGTCGATCACCCCCTGCAGCGACTCCAGATTCCAGCTTTCAAAATACCCCACGGCATAGCCTCCGGCCAGCGCCTTTTCCAGCAGTTCCTTTGCGGTTTTCAGCGGCATCTTTCAACCGGCCGTTTCTCTTGTTTTTCCGTCTGTCATCCCTCTCCCTGTCCGGAAGCACCTCGAAGCTTGAATAGCAGCGTCTTGATCTCGTGCGGCAAGCGCCAGCATCAAATAGGTC
>JASLPY010000132.1 GCA_030744755.1 Kiritimatiellia bacterium
CCGGCTGCCAGGAAGCCAAACCGGCCCAGGGAAATTGTAAACAGGACAATGGGAATAATCAGAAAGACGCCATTTGCTAGGAGCTGTCCCAAGGGTTTGACGGCTCTCGTCCCCGCTTCAACTTGTTCAAATATAGTTTCGTGGTAATTCAGGCTGTATTCCAGCTGTACAAGAAATACAGGAAGTTTTTCCATTCCCAATAATTGATTGACAGTTCCCCCCATCATCCAGAAAGCACCCGTTACGGCGCCATGAATATAGGTTGTGAGCGCTGCCGTCAGGGTCCCGCCCAAGGTGACCCAGAAGAGCTGTACCCCTGTTGTAACGGCGGCTTGGCGGAAAGTAGGCTTTTTGCCGCTGAAATAAATAAAATAGAAAAAAATAAATGGAAAAGGGAGAAAAGGCAGGTAGGCCATATTTGTGCAAACGGTCAGGAACAGAATAATACCGCCGCTGAACAGCCAGGCTGCCTGGCGCCTTGGCGCGTCGGCGGCATGAATGAACAGAAGAAGAGAGAGAAAATAAAAGGCCGTGGCGGCCATGTTGTGGTAGAGCCAGCCGTAGGGGCTGTGGAACTCCATGTAGCAGGCGAGCAAAACCGTGGTTACGAAGGCCGAGCGGGTGCTGAACAGGCGGGCCAGTATCAGGTAAAAGGAAAACAGGGCCAGATATAAATAGGACAGGCCTAGAACGGTGGTCGCCGTTTCCGGCGAAAACAGGCGATAGGCGGCGAATCCAGACCATATCCACGGGAAGCGGACCACCTTGTAGTCTATGAATTCATTGGCCGTATCATAATGTAGAAATCTGGAGAGATAACTCCACGGGTCCGTCCAGCCCACGTCCGTATAGAGCCAGTTTTCGTTATTGAGAAGAAGGACGAGAGGGATAAGAAAGATGATGCCCAGGTCCAGCGTCCGCTCGCGATTGCCTATGTACCATGAGGGATATTGCCAGTTTTGCATATTTTAGTCAGATCGATCCGTTACTATTCTGGGCCTGTGGGTCAGGCTGAGCGCCTGATGATTTCTAACTTGAACCACTTGGCGATCAGCCGGGGCCAAGCTTGCCAGTTGAACACAATGTTATTCATCTGGGCACATTCCCATGTACAACAACAGTTGTTCCCTTTGATGAAATTGTTCAGTTTTCTTGCTTTCTCATGGGCCATGAGTTTCACGATGTCATAGTCGTAGTCTCGTATGTTGCCGTACCCCTGTCCCAACATCTCGCAAGGAAACACGTCACCGTATTCGTTAACGACGACCACGGTGCGGCCAGCTTGGCAGTTGTATACCATGCGTTTTGACTTGTCCTTGGCGTTGTTTTTGATGACGAAAAGGCCGCCCATTATCTGGATGGTCTCTATCACCACCTCTGGACAAACAAAGTCCAGGGTTCTGCGAATGGAGGCCAGCGGGTAGCTATCATAGTAGTTGTTGATGAGCTTCTTGTGCTGGAGAAACTGCACTGCCTCTTTGTACTTGTTGACATCTACAAGCTTGGTATCCTCGTCTCGCGCATCGCCGCGCACGATGGAGACATAGAAGCCATCGATGTCATCTCGGTCGCTGAAATAGGTGATAATATTTTTTAGGTTATCCTGATTGGCGGCCTGGGCGCAGGTATTGGCGGTGACGGTAATATTCTTGAAGTTTTTCTTCTCCGCGGCCAGAACCTGGACGGTCTTCTCCAAGGCCGCAAATGATCCGGGCACCCCTCGGATCTTGTCGTGGGCATCACCGAGGTCATCTGCCGATATGTTAAAGTTGAAGTCGGTGTGAGGATGGGCCTTAGCGATCTTGCGGGCGGTTTTCAAAAGGCGGTCGGTGTGGGCGCCGTGGGTGTGGATGACGACATTGTCCACTGAGTTGTTCCGGCAGAAGAGATGGATGATCTCGTCCAGATTAGTGCGCAGTGTCGGCTCACCTCCAGTAATGCTGAGGAACTTTATGTGGCCCCACTTCCGAGAGATCTCGCGCATCTCGTCCAGAGTGAGTTCCTCGGACACCTTGGCGTTGGCGATCTCCTGCCAGTAGAAGCAGTGCGCGCATTTGAAGTCGCAGCGCCCGGTGACGTACAGCACCACGTGGCTTGGGTGCTTGTTAAACAGGAAACGAAATGCTCGAACGTAGCGCACAGGCGCCAAGTCGCCGAAGAATATCCAGACTCGCTTCAGCGTGGCTGCAGTGAGGCCGAGGAGGCCGCCCAAAGTCTGGCTAACCGTCCAGAGCATGTTAGGAAAAACACTCTTGACCAGGAATACCGCACCTTTTTCTTGGTATAGGAGGCTGTAGAACTCGGTGTTGAGAATGATATGGGCACAGAAAAATAGTGCGGGTACTCCCAGCAACGCTGGATTGATCAAGCCTAGTGGAGCGGTCAGGACGATGAGGAGGCTGAAGAGGCCAATGAGGGACTCCTTCAGAGTGGCGACGGTCGTTTCGAACTTGCCCGAATCCATGAGGATGGACGCCCAGACGTAGGCCCTTTGAAACACCACTTTGGTCCGGGGCCAAATTTTCTGGAAGTGGTGGTCCACGGTGAGTTCAGGGTCGGTGTGCAGTATGTAATGCTCGCGCAGGCGGACCCCCAAGTCGAACTCCTCTCCGCCGCCGGGGGGCTTAAAGCTCTCGTTAAATCCGCCAACGGAATCGAAGGCCGATTTTCTGATGGACAAGACGTGGGAGTATGTGAAAGAAGCCTCCTTGATGTGCCTCAAGAGGTAGTACCACCGCAGGGCCAGAAGTTGTGGGCCGAACCCCTCGTCGGTGTTGAGTGGGGTTTTGGAGGCTAGGCCCTGATAGACGGTCACTTGCGGGTCCAGGTAAGCCCGGGCGACTTTCTCGACGGTGTCCGACTGTATGCGAACATCGGAATCCACGAAGAACAGAATGTCTCCCGACGCCATCTTGGCGCCGGTGTTTCTTGCCACTGCCTGACCGCCGTTCTTTTCAAGGCGGATATAGCGAAATCCAAAAGGGCTCACCACATCTTCAGACTGATCCGTAGATGCATCGTCAATTACGATGACCTCATGGGGCGTGTGGGAGGAAGAGGCTATGGCTGCAAGGCATTTCCGTAGGCTGGTGCGGTCGTTATAGGTCGGGATGATGACGGAAATTGTAGCTGCCTGGGTCGTCACGGTGGAGATGTTGGCGGATTTCAGAACCGGTTCGTAACCAGATTTTTTTTTGATTTGGACGGTCAACCTGTTTCTCTTTGCGTTGGTCATGGAGGTGGACGCATATTACAGTCGCAGGGTCGTTAAACTAAACCATCTCTAACATTTTTACAGAAACGTGAATAACAAATCTTATCTCATTACCGGAGGAGCGGGGCTCCTTGGCTCTGTAATTGCCCGGCGTTTGCTCGCCGAGGGGCATTCCGTCAGGATTCTGGACAATGAATGGCGCGGGGATGCGCGGCGGATTGCCGACATAAGTGACGACACGGAATTCATCCGTGCCGATATCAGGGATTCCGACGCCGTGGACAGGGCCGTAGTGGGCGTGGATGGGGTCTGTCATCTGGCCTATGTGAACGGCACAAAATTCTTCTATTCCCAGCCAGATCTTGTTCTAGACGTGGCCATCAAGGGCGCCATGAACATGATCGATTCGTGCATCAAACACGGGGTGAGGGAGTTGTTCCTTGCCTCCAGCTCGGAGGTCTATCAGTCTCCGCCGCATATTCCCACTGACGAGACGGCCCCGCTGGTGGTTCCCGACCCTCTGAACCCTCGTTATTCCTATGGGGGCGGCAAGATCATCAATGAATTGATGGCCTTGCACTGTGGCCGGGAGCATTTCGAGAAAGTCGTCATCTTCCGTCCCCATAACGTCTATGGGCCGGATATGGGCTGGGAACACGTGATTCCGCAATTTGTCATCAGAATGAAACGGCAGCTTGAGCAAACCGGCACCATTCCCTTCCCAATTCAGGGTGACGGCAGTGAAACCCGCGCTTTTAACTTTATCGACGATTTCGTTGAAGGATTCGCTGTCCTGTTGGATCAGGGCGAGCACAGAGGCATCTATCATATTGGCACGCCCGAAGAGACGGCTATCGCCGAGGTGGTGCGAGAAATTGCCGGCTATTTCGGCCGGGATGTGGAGATCATCCCCGGTGATCTTCGGGAAGGCAGCGTTACGAGGCGCTGCCCGGACATTTCCAAACTGGCTGTGCTTGGTTATTCTCCTCGCGTCTCCCTGCACGAGGGAATTGCTTTGACCGCCAAATGGTATGACGACCATGCCGGCGAGGCGCCCGAAGGCGCGGGGGAGAAAGCTTAGCATGTCGACATCGACCACACTTGCTGCGGGGACTGGCGGCGGCATTCCTGTGGAGCGATGCCAATCCTGCGCCCACGGGAAACTGGAGCCGATACTTTTTCTAGGCTATCTACCGCCGGTCAACCAGATGCGCGTTGTTGGCGAAACGCCTTGTGAACAGCCCTCCTATCCAGCGCAACTTCTCTATTGTCCCAACTGTGAGCTTCTGCAACTGGGTCTGTCGGTGGACCCCGCGATTCTGTTCCCCCCCGACTATCCCTATACCAGCGGCTCCACACGTATCCTGAAAGAGAACTTTGCCGGACTTTATGCTGAAGCCAAAGAATTTCTCGCCCTGAAAGCTGAAGATCTGGTAGTTGATATCGGTTCTAACGACGGGACACTCCTTTCAAATTTCCATGATGGCGGTCACAGGGTCCTCGGTATCGAACCCACCGATGTGGGACAAATCGCCCGCGAGCGGGAGATTGAAACCGTGACCACTTATTTCCGTCCCGAGGTGGCGGTAAGGTTGCGCAACGAACACGGCCCCGCGCGCCTTGTCACGGCGGCTAATGTGTTTGCCCACATGGAAGACATCCACGCCGTTCTTGATGGAATTGTTTCGCTTCTCGACGAGGATGGCGTCTTTATCTCGGAATCCCATTACGCCATAGGCCTGCTCGATACCCTGCAATACGACACCATCTATCACGAGCATCTGCGCTATTACTCTCTGACCAGTCTGAGAAACCTTCTGGAAGGACACGGCCTCGATGTGATTCATGCCCGGCATATACCTACCCATGGGGGCTCCATCCGGGTCTATGCCGCGAAAAAGGGACGCCGGGATATTCAGCCTTCGGTTCAGGAAATTCTTAGCAACGAACCCACTGGCGATGACATGCGTCGGAGGTTGGAGCTCTTCAGGAAAGAGGTGGTCCTGTCTAAAATGCGGCTTCATGCCATGCTGCGCGGTATCAAAGAAGAAGGCGGGCGAGTCTGCGGTATCAGCGCCCCTTCACGGGCGAGTACCCTTGTTCACTATGTGGGTCTCGACGACGGCATTCTCGATTACGTCCTTGAAATCCAAAGCTCCCTGAAAATAGGAAAATATCTGCCGGGAACCCTTATTCCCGTCATCGAGGAGTCCCGGCTGTTTGAGGACCAACCCGAATATGCCTTAATCCTGTCCTGGCACATTGCCGACGAACTGGCCCCTAAACTCCGTGAAAATGGGTATAAGGGAAAATTCATCATCCCTCTTCCCCAACCGCGTATCCTGTAACCAAATCATGACGAAGCAGAAAAACGCCAATAAAAAGGCTGGTCCTGACATCGATCTCGCCATCGTCGGCGGCGCCGGCCATGTGGGCTTGCCTCTGGCTCTTTCCTTCGTGGACAAAGGGCTAACCGTCCTGATTCAGGACATCAACAAAGAGGTTTTGGAAATTATCGCCGAGGGTCGTATGCCGTGGATCGACCAGGGGTGTGATGTTCTACTGGCAAGCGGCCTGGCAAGCGGCCGGCTGCATCTGGCGAGCGATCCGCAGGCCATTGACGGGGCTGGGAAAGTGATCGTTACCGTCGGCACGCCGGTGGATGAATTTCTCAATCCCGATCACAAGGCTTTTCGATCATGTATCGACGGGATTGCCCTTTATCTACAGAACAGCAATCTGATGATCCTGCGCTCCACTGTCTTTCCCGGCACCACTGACTGGCTTTATGGGTATCTGCAGGAACAGGGGATGGATCTTCCTGTGGCCTATTGTCCGGAAAGGGTTGTGCAAGGGCTCGCTCTTGAAGAACTCCGGTCGGTGCCGCAGATCATCAGCGGCACCACATCTCAGGCCGTGGAAGAGGCGGCAGGCCTCTTCACCATGCTGGCGCCGTCCGTTGTGTATACCATGCCGAAGGAAGCCGAATTCGCCAAGTTGTTCGCCAACGCGTACCGCTATATCCAGTTCGCAACGGCCAACCAGTTTTATATGATCGCTACCTCTGCGGGTCTGGACTATCACAATATTCACAAGGCCATCACACAGGACTATCCACGCGCCAGTGACCTTCCACGGGCTGGATTTGCCGCGGGGCCCTGTCTTTTCAAGGACACGATGCAACTTGCGGCCTTCGCCAACAACCAGTTCAGCCTTGGTCATAATGCCATGCTCATCAACGAAGGGCTGGTCCTGTTCCTCATAGAACAGGTACAAAACCAATATAATCTTGGAGAACTCACGGTTGGTTTGCTGGGCATGGCCTTCAAGGCCGATATTGACGACACCCGGGCTTCTCTCAGCTATAAACTGAAAAACATGCTGACTGTCCGCGCCAGGAAAGTCCTGACCACCGACCCTTACGTCAAGGATGACCCTGGTCTTATTAATCTTGACCAGGTCATCGCCCAAAGCGATCTGTTGTTCCTGTGTGTCCCCCACAGCCAGTACAAGGACTTAATCGTAGGCGAAACACCCGTTATTGACGTGTGGGGCTTTCTCGCCGACCACGAAACTGACTGAAAATTCCCATGCCCGATAGCAAGCTGGACATCATCATCCCCGTCTATAACGAGGGAGAAAACATCTCTGCTGTCCTTGATGCGCTTGTCCGGGAAGTGCGAACACCCTTTCGGGTGTCGATTTGTTACGATTTCGAAGAGGACGATACCCTTGATGCTCTCAAGCGCTATCCCCGGGAAAAGATAGACATTGTCGAGGTAAAAAATCATGGGAACGGCGTGCACGATGCCGTTATGAGTGGATTTCAGGCTTCCGATGCTCCCGCCGTACTCGTCCTTCCTGCAGACGATGACTATAACGCCAGCCGTATAGACCATATGGTCTCGCTTCTTCTGGAGGGCTGCGACATTGTCTCAGCGAGCCGTTTTCTTCCCGAGGGGAAAATGGTGGGATGTCCCTGGCTAAAGTCCATCCTGGTGCGCACGGCATCCTTCGTGCTTTTTCATTTTGCAAGGCTTCCCTGCCACGATGCCACCAATGGCTTTCGTCTTTTTTCACGCCGGGTTGTGGATGTCATAGAGGTGGAATCGTCTGCCGGTTTCACCTACAGCATTGAATTGCTGGTCAAGAGTCACCGCATGGGCTGGCGTATCGAAGAGGTTCCCTCCTGTTGGTATGAACGCAGACAAGACCAGGGGCAAAGCCGTTTCCGCTTATTACAGTGGTTACCCGATTATCTGCACTGGTTTTTCTACGTCTTTGCCACCACGTGGCTGTGCCGTGGGCCGGAAACGGTTCTGTTAAAAACGCAGGTCGGAAGCCGATAGAAAAATACCCGGGATTTCAGGCCGGGCCATTTCCCGGAACGAGGATGTCAATGCGGCATCCCGTTTCATGGGAGCGGAAGACGGCATCGAGAAGAATCTGCACCCGGAGCCCGTCTTCGAGACCGGGCCCGGGGGGCGGCCCGTCCGCCGCCAGTCCATCCAGGAACCGGCTTGCCAAACGCCCCACCGCCACGATGCGGCCATCTCCTTCATAGTCGTCGATGGCGTCGGATACGGGGAGCCGCTTTGCTTCGTCATCTGTCCGCTTTCTCACGGACAGCGTGAAATTCTTCACATAATCCGCCGATGGATTACCAAGCGTCATCTTCCCCTCGTCCCCATAGACGGTCAGATGGTGACCTTCCCCGCCGAAGCTGTAAGCGTTCGCCGTGATGGCCACCGTCATGCCGCTTTCCATGGTGAGCGCTATAAGGGCTCCGGTCTCGCCGGGGCGTGGATCATCGGGCGCCCTGAAAAGACTGGCCGACACCGATGTCACGTGGCCAAACAGCCATTCCAGATAATGAAAGCTGTGAGAAAGGAACATATTGACCAAGCCGCCTCCCTTGGTTGTATGGTTCTTCCAGCCCTCAAGGCCTAGGCGGTTGCCTTCGGTTTCCATATGCCAGACCAGGACAGCCTGTCGCAAGACTCCCAGTTGCTCTTCGTCGAGTATACGTTTGGTCTCCTGCCAGGCTGCTATCTCGGGAAAGATGAAATCCACCATGCCGACGGCTTTTGCATCGCGCGCAACGGCGACCAATTCCTGTGCCTCCTGCAAGGATGGGGCGAGTGGTTTTTCACAAAAAACAGCTTTGCCCTCATGCAGCGCCGCCACGGCCACCTGGGGCTGCATTGCTGGCGGCAAGGCGATGGCAACGGCATCCACATACGCAGAATTTACAAGTTCGCGCCAATCTCCGAAATGCCTGGTAATGCCGAGAGATTCGTCCGTCGTAGCGGTTTTTTTTTCGCTGCTTCCCGCTATGGCCTCGATTCGGCAACGGTCATCCAGCCGGAAGGCCGGGGCAATGACCCGTGCCCCGAAACCCGCGCCTACAATCCCAATTTTAAGCGGTTCAGAAACGGGCATGTTTCAGATCATTCCATTTTTTGGCTATCCCCAGAAGACCGCCGAAGGCAAGCATGAGGATCAGCGGATGAACGGCGGGTTCGTATCGTGAATAGGGCGCATAACCCAGCGCGCAGGCAAGCACGAGATAAGGGACGGTTACGGCCGCCAAGCGTAGGAGGAACTTTCTCTGTGGTGCAAATGGGATAAACCAGCATACCAGCAAGGCAACAGGGCCTCCCGCATTCCGGACAAAATTCCGTAGAAAATTCCCCAAGGGGAAAAGAGCGTTGCTAATGGGAAAGGAGACTTTATGGTCGGTAATGATCTCCCGTTGCATTTCTGTCGGCAAATGGGCTTCGGCACAGCCGCCTATGTTATAGGGAATTTGGGAATAATGAGTTTTATTCCAGTAAGTAAAAACAGGAAAAAGAGATATCTGCTTGCCGGAGATCTGAACGCTGATCTCACCCTCCGCATCGATTCCGAACATGGAGAGCAAGTTGGACAGGGAGAACATGGCCAGAAGAGAAGCAAGTCCGGGCTGGGCTGAAACAGTCTCGATGGCGACGGATCCAAGAAATTGGTTCATGCCCGCCAGGCCGAGCCGCTTGCGAAGCTCCTCTGGTACATAGTCGGTATAAAATCCATTGGGCTGGATAAAGAAATTGTCGGCGAGGGCTTCCGGATCGCCATCGAAGCGGCCGAAATATTCTTCATAATCGTCCCTGTAGGTACCATCCGGGCGTTGCTGCGCGCGTTCCATCCACGGTTCCAGAGCGCGGTAGCTTTCCGGGTTCTCTGAGACGATTTCTACGATTAAATTCCATAGTTTCCTGCTTTGTGGGCCGTTCTCCGGCCGGATGAAAGAGGCATTGCCTTGGGCAGTATTCCAACCGAAGTTCTTCTCCCATCCTTTCAGCTCGGGACGCTTCCCCCAGTAAATCATCCAGAAAGATTGCCGCCCCGCCCAGTTGTGGAAGCTGCCCAACAGGGACATATCCCCGGCTATGTTCCGGCTGCGCGTCGCCGACCAACCGGTGGCCAGTACAGCAAGTATACCGATGGCCAGAACCAGATGGCGTAGATGGTGCGCCCTCCCACGGGCGATGAAAAAGAAAACAATGGGTC
>JASLPY010000133.1 GCA_030744755.1 Kiritimatiellia bacterium
GTAAAACGATCGTTGAATTCAGCGCGCTCTCCATAAGCTGAGTCTCCTCCTGTCTTCTAACCTCCGTGTCCTCGGGAACTCCAGCGCGGGGGCGCGGGTGGTTACGTTCTCCAGTTCTAATCCTCAATTCTCATGCTGCTAGTTCAATTCCGGCTACTTTCGGCCATCACCACCCGCAATTATGATGAGTAACTCCGTGGCTTCACACCTCACTCACTGGAACGTGCAGAATCTACTCCACATAATCCCCAACTCCAGATAACAGCGCAAAACGCTCACCTAAAACCCGCATTGAATCTGACTGGTGAACGATCTACAATGCAATGGAAGTCGAATTTGGGCGCCATTCGTATAATCGGATAGAAGCGGGGAAGCGGGATGCGAGTCTTTAGAGCTCTTAGAGTTATTGCTGCTGTTAGCGTGCTCTCGTGCTGTACGGCGCTTTGCCATGACAGCACCGATGCGCAGCATGACGACGACCTCGAGCTCTTGAAACGTACCAGCCGGGCGTTTTCGGGCGTGGCAAAGAAAGCGATGCCGGCAGTTGTCTATATCGAAGTGCAGCGGGCTGCGCCCGCAACTTCTTCGCAGGGTCAGCGGCCCGGCACAGGGGAAGACGAAGATGCCGGCTACCGTATGCAGCCATACAGTCAAAGACGCCCCAATCACAGCCGCCACGGATCCGGTTTCCTCGTGTCCCCGGATGGATACATTCTTACGAACAACCATATCGTGGAGGGCGTGGAGAGAGTCACCGTCAGGCTTCACGACGGATCTGTGCACCCGGCGGCGGTAACCGGAGGCGATCCCCGATCCGAGGTGGCACTCCTGAAGATCGAAGGAAGAGAACTCCCGCACCTTGAACTTGGCAGTACCGAGAACCTGGAAGTGGGAGAGTGGGTAATTGCCGTCGGCAATCCGTTCGGACTCAGGGCTACACTTACCGTTGGTGTCGTAAGTGCCAAGGGACGCAGCAATATCGGTGTCGCCGAGTACGAGGATTTTATCCAGACCGATGCGGCAATCAACCCCGGCAACTCCGGCGGACCACTGCTCAATCTCGATGGTCAGGTAGTGGGAATGAACACGGCTATCTACAGCGAAAGCGGCGGGCACATGGGGATAGGCTTTGCCATTCCGGTCGACATGGCGAAGATCGTCATGGGGCAATTGAAGAAGAGCGGCAAGTTCATTCGGGGATATCTCGGAATCCAGCTCAACAGGGACGACATCGACGAGGACATGGCGGAATCTTTTGGGCTCACCAACGTAACCGGGGCACTGGTGGCAGACGTGCTCACCGATTCCCCGGCCAACGAAGCCGGCTTGAAGGAGGGGGATGTCGTACTCGCAATGAACGGTGGCCGGATCCCGGACAACAACTTCTTTCGCAGCCAGATCGCATTGACAGAGCCAGGACGCAAAATCTCCCTACAGGTGTTCCGAGCTGGCAAAACGGAAGAAGTGACGGTCACCGTGGGAACGTTCCCTGGCGACATCGACCTGGCGCGCAGGGGCGCAAAGCTCGCGGGCGACCTGGGACTGACCCTGCAGGAACTCACTCCCGACATTGCGGTCCACCTGGGTTTCGAACCTGAGGAAGGGGTGCTTGTCATGGCCGTACGACCGGGAAGCATCGCTGCCTCCGCAGATATTCAACCGGGCAATCTTATTGTGAGCATAAATCGCAACCCAGTGGGAGACATAGCGACCTTTGGACAGCTGCTTACCAAGTCGGCATCCAACGGGAACGCCCTTCTGCGTCTGCGCAACATCAAGTTCACCTGGTACGTGCTCGTGAAGTTGCCATAGTTGCCGCCATCTACGACGCGTTGCACTAGAGACAACGATGATCCTACCGGATAAAGTAAAGAAGAAGCTCCGCGACCTGCCGGACAAGCCGGGTTGCTACATGATGCGTAATGCCGACGGAAAGATCATCTACGTCGGCAAAGCCAAGTCTCTTCGAAAGCGCGTGCGAACATACTTCCGCAAGGCCACACTGAAAAGCGCCGATGCGAAACTCAGGAGCCTTGTGGGCAGCGTTGAAGACCTGGATTACATAGTGGTGAGCAACGAAGCCGAGGCCATCCTCACCGAGGGACGCCTCATAAAGGACTACAAGCCCCGCTACAACGTAGCCTTTCGAGACGACAAACGCTTTCTCCTCCTGCGTGCGCTGCCAAGGCGCACTTTCCCGCGCCTCGAGCTTGTGAGGATCAAGCGTGATGACGGGGCTTTCTATTTTGGCCCCTACGCATCGGCCCAGGCAGCAAGGGTGGCACTGGATTTCACGGAGAAGAGATTCGGCATCAGGAAATGTACGCCCCGCCTTCCGGACAAGGAAACTTACCGTCACTGTATAAACGATATTGTGCGCTTCTGCTCCGCCCCCTGTATCGGCAAAGTAACCCGCGATGAGTACATGGAACGATTTGACGAAGCATGCGCGTTCCTTCGAGGGGAGCGCATCCAGTATCTCAACGAGATCCGGGAGGAGATGAACCAGGCCTCCGAAGAGCTCGAATACGAAAGGGCGGCGGCTCTCCGCGACATCCTGATGCACCTCGAACGCACCCTTCGTCAGAACGCACGTGTTGCACCGACTCCGGAGATGCAGAAAGCCGCCGCGAAAAGCGGGCTGGTTGAGCTGCAGGAACTGCTGAAACTAGAGGAACTTCCAACGGTAATCGAGGCATACGATGTGTCCAACATATCCGGCGCCCATTCCGTGGCAAGCATGGTCTGCGCGGTTGACGGAATGCCACGACGCAATCGCTACAGGAGATTCCGCATCGAGGGAGTGGAAGGCATTGACGACCCCCGGATGATTGCTGAAGTCGTACGTCGCCGTTTCAAGCGGCTTACTGCCGACAAGGCCGGCCTTCCGTCTCTTATTCTCGTTGACGGCGGTATCACACAACTGAGGGCAGCCATGGCTGCACTCAAGGAACTTGGGATAACGCATATGCCCTGCGCGGGGCTGGCAAAACAGTACGAGGAGATCTACCACGCAGATTCCCCGGCCCCGATCAGGCTGCCCCGTGATTCGAACGCACTGAAGGTACTTCAGAGATTGCGGGATGAAGCTCACCGTTTCGCCATAACCTATCACCGGAACCTCAGAAACAAGCGTATCAGGGAGTCGGCCCTGGACGGTGTCGTGGGAATCGGCACCAAGCGAAAACTCGAAATCCTGCGCCATTTTGGATCGGTACACCGGCTCATAAAGGCCAGCGAAGAAGATATCGCTGCCGTTCCCGGTATCGGCCCGGCCATGGCGCACACAATCCGTAGAACCCTTGACGGGGCAGATGTCCAGTTCACGGCAGGCCGGGGAGGGACCTCTCGGAGATAGGCCCTGCTTCCAACGCCCAACGCCCAACGCCCAACAGCCAACGTCCAAGTTGAGATGAGACTGGGGATTTGCTTGTGGCCGGGGAGGGACCTCTCGGAGATAGGTCACTACTTCCCAAGTACATGCCTATCTCCGAGAGGCATGCCTCCTGTCCGGCACGCGGAAGCGTGACATCCTTCGGCCAACTCTTTACAGTACACCCGAATGAAGATACTCGTTGTGAAACTCAGTTCGCTTGGCGATCACATGCATGCCCTGCCGGCCGTTCATTGCCTCAAGGCAGGTCTTGGGGCTTCCGTGCACTGGGTTACGCAGCCCGAATACGTTGGACTGGTTCATACCTTCTCTGACGTTGATAAGGTAATGGCATTTCCCCGGAAGCGGTTCTGCTTGAATGCTTTCAGGTTCATCAAGGATCTCCGCGGCGAACGCTACGACATGGTGGTCGACTTCCAGGGCCTCTTCAAAAGCGCCCTGGTCTGCGGCATGGCGAGGAGTTCGCGCAGAATAGGCCCGTCCTTTTATCGTGAGGGTGCCTCACTCTTCTACAGGGAGGTGGCAGGTTCCCCTGACAGGGACAGGCACGCCGTTGAGCAGAACATGGACATCGTTCGCCACCTTGGCCTGCAAACGTCCGAAATGAAGTTCCCACTGGATCTCACGCCCACCGATCTTCCGGGAAAACCGCCCCTGATCACGCTGTGTCCATCATCCCGATGGCCCTCAAAGAACTGGCCACAGCAGAACTTCATTGAACTGGGAAAACGCTTACTCGAAGATGTTGGCGGAACAGTCTTTCTGCTGGGGGGAAAAGACGAGGCAAAACAGTGCGAGGAAATAGCGGGCAGCATCGGTAATGCCACGTCCCTGGCAGGAAAGACGCCCCTGGACGAATTGCCCTCCGTACTTTCAGCAATGGACCTTCTTATCTCGAACGATTCCGGCCCAATGCACGTAGCCGCGGCTGCGGGCACCCCGGTTCTTTCCGTATTCGGCCCCACCGACCCCGGACGTACGGGTCCCTACGGGGAGTTACACAGGGTCATTAGAACGGCTTTGCCCTGCCAGCCCTGCTTTGACCGCGACTGCAAACTGAGCAAGGAATGCATGAGCGGCATCACTGTGGACATGATGGCGGAGGCCGCGGTTGAGATGCTTGGGGGCAACGTCGGCTAGACGGCTTGCCGTGCAAGCCGAGATTGCTCGACTTCGCTCGGAATGACAACACGTACAAAACCGAACTGCATAACGAAATGTCATGCTGAGCTTGCCGAAGCATCTCGCCGAAGGCGCGGTTTCAGCTTGCATGACACTTCGTAAATCGGTGGCCGGTAGTTGACCAGAAACCAACACCGTACATTTCGCGCTGTCAAATTCCTCACTGGACTTATCGCGCGCATGATGGCTACACTTGTTTTTGAGATTCAAGAGCGGCAGACATCCTGGCCGCATGTGGGATTTAAGGGAATACGATGAAATCAATCTTCACCGCAGTTAGTGCCATCCTTTGCATAAGTGTTTGTTGCGCGCAGGGTGAACTGTCGAGGGATCAGATCGACCGGATAACTGCCGGACTCAAGGAGTACAAGAGCACATGGACAACCCAGAACACCGTCAACCTGCTGACTCGTTCTGACCAGGGCGGCTCTTCCACTTTCACCATGGCGACCGACAGCGGTGACGAGATAACGATAGAAGTTGTCTCGGGAGAAACCGTCCTCATTGAAGGCAAGAACATTGCCGATGGAGAAAGCGCACCAGCAGCAGGCAAGAAGCCCCGCAGCCCGTTCCTCTACGTGTGCGCGGCGCTTTCCTTCATCCTCTGCCTCAGCCTGATCCTCAACGTCCATCTTATCAGGAGGCAGGGACGCAGGCACGGCTACGGCAAAACCGACGTCATAAACAGCATATCGAGGCTGTAGTAAGCCGGCTGCTGCTACCCCATCCCGAGGATTCTTGTATGTAAGGGATTTCAACCGCGGATATCGCGGATGGGCACGGATGGGGGAGGTGCTGTGCGCAGATGTACTCGTCGACAGGTTATCTGGCCCAGAAAAACAACAATCCATTCCCATCCGCGTTCATCCGCGCCCATCCGCGGTTAAACTCTTCGTTCATGAAATGTTCAGCCTACCTAGTGCCCGGTCGTACTCTTGTGTCGCTCTCGCCAGCTCGACCGCAGCTCCGCAATCGCCCCGCTGCAAAGCAGGGATGCAAGAAGGGCATAGACCAAGACACCCGAAACAATCGCGCCACCCACCGCAAGCAACTGTGCCAGTTGAGCCCCCATGGAAAGATCCAGCGCAGATCTCACCAGCACCCGGTGCACCATATGAGCAACTGCGCCCATACCGCAGGAAGCCAGGATTATGCGGCCGATCGCTCCCAATATCCCTTGCCAGCCAACAGGCCCCAACAGGCGTTCAGCAAGGATTGCAAGGACCAGACAGCTTATCGTGCTCGAAATAACCGTTGCACATGCCAGTCCAGCGTGTTTGAAACCCTCGGGCCATGTGATGATGAAAAGCACGTTGAGAACAAAGTTCAGCGCCACCATCTTCATACCCAACCGAACAGGTGTGGCCGTATCCTGCTGGGAATAGAAGACCGGTACCAGGAGCTTGTACAAACTGAAGGTAACCAGCCCGGGCGCGTAGAACCGAAGGGCCCGCGCGGTCAGCAGGGTTGAACGCGAATCAAACCGGCCCCTTTGGAAGATGGCCTCAACGATCCCGGGAGCCAGCACGAGCAATCCCACCGCCGCCGGCACCATGACAAGCATCAGGCTCTGAGTGGCTGACCGGAGAGTTGTCCGGATCCTGTCATTCTCTTCCCTTGCAGCATGTCTTGAAAAGGTCGGTAAAAGAACCGTTCCCAGCGCCGTTGCAAATATGCCCAGCGGCAAATATATAAGGCGTTCAGCATAGGTAAGTGCGGCGGGCGCCCAAGTTCCAACAAACAACGCCAGGATCCCGTCCACAACGACATTGATCTGCATCACCCCCACCCCAACAGCCGCCGGCCCCATCAGGAGGAGAACCTTTCTGACCCTGGGGTCATCCCATGAGAACGACAATTTCGGGCACAGGCCAAAACGCCGAAGCACCGGATACTGCACGGCAAGCTGAACAACACCAGCGGCGAGCACTGCCCACGCAACACCGTAGATCTGCTGTCCCTCCATATCACCTATGCGTGGACAAACGAAGAGGAGTGAGAAGATCCATACTATGTTGAGCAAAACGGGGGTGGCGGCGGGAAGGGTGAAGTGATTGAAGGAGTTCAGAATCGCCATGCACAGGCCAACGAGACATATGAAGAAAGTGTATGCAATTGTAATCTGCAGCAATGGCAGAACTGCGGCGGTTCTTTCATCGAGTTCAACAAAGTTGAGCAATGCGGCGGACAGAAGTACAACAAGGATCACGACCGCCGCCAGAACGACAGCCAGCATGGTCATTATCTTGCCGGCAAGTCCATTCGCTTTCTCAACTCCCTCTTTCTCAAGACTTTCCGTGAAGATAGGAATAAAGGCTGCCGAAAGTGCGCCCTCGCCAAAGAGTCGACGGAACAGGTTCGGGATCCTGAACGCGACGTCAAACGCGGACTTGGCCAGCGACGTACCGAAGACAACGGCCATCAGTATCTCACGAACCAGTCCGAGAATCCGGCTGACAGCAGTGCAAACGCTGATTATGACTGTTGATCGTAGAACGCTGTGTCGGCGCATTGGTTAGTTCCCGGGGTTCTACCGCTCTTCTTCCAGAATCTTCCTGACTTCCACGCTCACCCTGTCCGGGACGATGGACCTAAGGCATTCGCGAGCCTTCACAGAGTCACGAGGAATATCGCGAGACTGATCTACCCCCGCGGCAGACAGAACCTTGTGCCCCGACCCGAGCGGCCCTGTTTTGGCAGGATCGGTGAGACCGAAAACTGCAACGACCCTGGCGCCACCAGCCGTGGCCACGTGCATTCCTCCACTGTCGTTCGTGACAACGGCTCTGCACATACCCGATAAGGCCACAACTTCCGAAAGGGATGTTGCTCCTGCGAGGTTGATAGCCGAATCGCCAATTTCTGACGCTACCTTCCTGCAGAGAACGGCCTCGTCGGGTGTCCCAAGAACCATGATCCTGGCAGCGTGTGAACTAATGGTATCTGCGGCAACCTTTGCAAAACAGTCGGCGGGCCACATCTTGGATGGCCCCCTCGCCGCCCCGGGAATCACGGCCACCCATGTATCACCCTTGTTCCACTCTATCTTCTGCCGGCACGACTCGATAAGACTCTCGCCTGTTTCCAGGGTCGGAGCAGCGATGGCGCCATCATAGTCGTCCATCCCGAGGATGTGCACGTATTCCCAGGCCTGGTGTTCGCGATCAGAATCACTAACGGGTGGCTCCAGGATGCTCGTGAGCATCCAGGTGCGCAACTGCCCGCGTACGCCCACACGCTCGTTTACGCCTGCGAGAGAAGGAATAAGGGTCGAACGGAATGAATTAGGGAAGACAAATGCCCGGCTGAAGTCCGCTGCTCGAATGCCCTTTGCCGCCCTGAGGGTGCCGCCAAGCCCTTGCTCGACTTCCATGACGTCGTCAACCGATGCGTGCATACGCCAGAGGGCGGCGAGCGGGGATCTTACAAGCACCGTGATCCGCAATCCGGGGTTGCGTCTCCGAAACAGGCTGACGGCAGGCATACTCATTATGGTATCGCCCAGCCAGTTGGTACCGCAAATCAAGACATGCTCGCCCATCGCACTACTTCCCGTGGATTCTGCCCCTGCAAGCGCAGCCTTCGGCGTCAGGCAGGAACTACCTCGGCCGCCTTCTCTCTTTCAGGGGCCTCTTCAACAGCTACGTCCTCATTGTCCGGCGAGGAAACTTCTTTGGCACGCCCGCCGCGGGAGCCTGTTCTGAAGCAGACACGTGAAATGCAGTCACGGAAGTCCTCTTCACCAGTGAGGATTTCGATATCCACTCGCAGGAAGTACACTGGAACATCGCATCGATCCAGCTTTGGAAACCTCACGGCGTCCTTTTCCGTGGTCACGATAGCCTGTGCGCGAAGTCGTTCGGCGGTGTTAATTATGTCCAGCAGTTCCTGCTGGGTATACCTGTGATGATCCACGAAACGGAAGCGCTCGAGAATCCTTGAGCCCCGTTCCTCGAGTTCGTTTTCGAATCCGCCCGGGGCGGCAATCCCTGAGAGCACCACAATATTAAGTCCCGACAGGTAATCCAGATGTTCCCTTTCCTTGGAAACAACATTCTGCAGGTAGCGCGCGCAGTGCCGGCATTCGATTATCTCGGCCTTGGGATTGAGCGAGCGAATCTCCTTCTTCAGCGACGAAGAGTTCTTTCCATCCGACTTGGTCAGGAACACAAAACTGGCCTTGGTGATATTCTTGATGGGTTCGCGGAGTATACCTCTGGGAAGTACATGCCGGTTTCCGAAAGGATTGGTCCTGTCAACGAGGACGATCTCCTGCCTGTGCCTCAGGGACAGGTACTGGAAGCCGTCGTCAAGAATCAGTGTATCGCAGCCAAGCTTGTTTATGGCATACCTGCCACTTTTGACGCGGTTCTTGTCCACGAGCACCGCAACATCCGGAAGATTCGATGCAAGCATGTAGGGTTCGTCGCCACTCATGGCCGAATCCAGAAGCAGCTTCTTCCCGTCGGACACCACACGTGGAGGTCGTCTGCGATCGCCAAATGTAATCCTGTCGACGATTCGCTTAAGCACTCCCGGCACCTTCTTTTTGTACCCACGGCTGAGAATTGCAACCCGGCGGCCTTCACGCTGCAACTCGCGCGCAAACACCTCCACGACCGGGGTTTTTCCGGTGCCGCCTACAGTTAGGTTACCGACACTAATCACCTGGCAGCCCAGGGCGTGATGCCTGAAAATGCCGCGGTTATAAAGAAAAAGTCGCAACTGAACAACCGAACGGTAGATATATGAAAGCTGTTTGAGAACCCACAACAGGAGACGAACTTTTCGCCCATGCCCCTGGTCAGCGCCTTCGCGGCTGATAAGCGGCACAAGAAGATGTTCGGTTCGTTCAAATCGATTCTGAGACATCCAGGTATCCTTCCACGGTCAGACCTATGCTTCGTTACAATATGCCATCATCTCCGTCTTGTCTAGCAGGAGGTTGAGCATTTAGCGCAGTAAGGGGTTTTGACCGCGAATGGGCGCGGGTATGGAGCTATTCCCCCTGTTGTTTTGATCAATGATAGTGGGGTGAATCAGAGGTGTGATATTTTGTTTACCCCACAGCACAAGGGGTTAGGCGCTAGGTGCTAGTAGTCCATCGCATGAGTTCTGCTATCTATTCCGGCAATTCATGTTCATCATGCTGCGGCTTTACGCTCCTGT
>JASLPY010000134.1 GCA_030744755.1 Kiritimatiellia bacterium
TGGCCTCCGAAGCCTTGTGCGAAGGAGGCTCTGACCTCTGTGTCCTCGGGAGCTCTAGCGCGGGGGCGCGGGTGGTTGAATCTCCATATCTAAACTGCCATTTTTCGTGCGGTCAATCTGGCAACTCAGATCACAACGCAAAAGGCTCTCTTTGGTCTTGGTACGTCCACCGCTACGAGGTGGACGCCGTCTAGCTACCACCCGCCGTATCCCGCTCAAGACGCAATACATACACCTGGCTGTCGGTGTCCGTTCCCCAGATCAACTTGCGCTTTGGATCATACATGATTCCGCAGGAGCGGCCGTGAGGAAACAGTCGAGTGGTTTTACCGTAACGACTCCCAAGGTTGTACTTGATATCCAGCATGATCCAGCGATTGTTTGCACAATCATAAGCCGGTGTGGGCGTATGATCGCCGCCGCCTTCAAGGAAGGTGGCCATCAGCACCAGGTCGTTCGCTGCATCGTAGCAACACCGGTCGATGTAACGGGACGCACGTACGCTGTCCATCGCATCCGGCGACAATGCTGTGACGGATTGTGATTTGAGTCCCAGGGCGTAGACCTGGCCGTCGTAGGGAGTCTTGCCGTATGGCTTGCGGAACATGAGCACGCGGTCCCGCCGGCTGTCGTAGGCTATCGTCGAATTGTCCACCTCCGCTCCGGGCAGCTTAGCGCCGGAAAGCTCGATTTCGGTCCATTTCCTTTGCTCGTGCTCGAATCGATGCACCTTTCCGTTCTTGTCCCAGCAGACAGCACCACGCGGCGTTGCCACAAGGGTAAGTGTGTAGAAGCAACTGTTGTATTTCATGGCCTCCGGCTTGTTTCCACGGCCTATCCAGTCGCCAACGTCAGGGTCGTAGACATAGTAGTGACGGGGTCTGCCTGCCTTGACCATCTTTTTACTGGGCGGATCATACGCATAGTTCTGATACGTGTGACCCGTCATCCAGGGACGCAGGTTGAAGTTAAAACCTCCAGGGTAGCCTGTGTTGCTGTAGAGCTGTCCCAGGGGAAACTCTACGGGGATCGGCAACTCCCAGCGATTTGCCGCGAAATGGAAATGCAACACATCGGTACCGCCGTGTGCCGAATGTCCGCCGCTCCAGCGCAACATCATGTCACGATCCGGGTCGATACGAGCCGTTCCCCAATCGCGATTCAAGCGGGCACGGTATGGAGGATCGGTAGCCACCCACTCATTGACCGGAAGCTCCCTGAGCCTTTTCTCAAAGGCGGCGGCGTTCGGCTTGTCGCCCTGCAAGTAAAACTCCGGGTGAAAAGGCCCAGAGCGGTAAATCCGGCTGTCGGACGGCACAAGGTCTCCCCCCGACCACTTGTCTTTTTCGATATCGTAGATCCACGGGCCGTCATTCAAATCTTTGTACTGACCACCAACGTAGTCCGTATTTGAACTGTACGTGTAGCCTCCGGTCATTCGCACTTTGCCGTCGCCGAGGGCCTCAAGACGGTGATTGGCCCGAGGAGCCGGGGCACCGCTGGCCGGGTGTCGCTGGAACCACCTCTTTTTTGCCGAGTCGAATACCCAGACATCATTCGTCAGGTAGTCAAAGTGATCGCCCCCGAAAATCACATACAGCCCGGTCTTTGCATCATAGACAATCCCCCGGGCGGGAGGATCCTGGTCGCCCTTTTTTCTTGGAATTCCGCAATGAAGCGCACGAGCCGGCGGCTCGGAATCCATGGCCTCCGCGGCCAGCTCGAGGTGAACTTGTGCCCCGGAAAGCGCTTTGATCGTGTCGGCAGAAATGCTTTCCAGCGCTGGAGGGATCTGCGCTTTCGCGGCTTGCAGATGATCCAGGGCAAAACGGATCTGCCGCTGTTCGTACTCTCCGCCACTGGTCTTCTCAAGTTCGCTGACCAGAGACGAGAGGGCCTCCCCTGCCCTCTCCCGGCGCGGACCTTCTGTCCTGAGAACGGTTGCTTCTTCAACCGGAGACAGCCCCTGAAAGTAGATGTACCGGAGGCGTGCACATGCATTCTTGACATCGCTTCGAAGTTTCCACGCCTGCCGTTGGAATCTCTGAAGCGGATTCTTGGCCCGGAGATCCTCGTGAATCGCTCGCCATGCGTCGCCCTCGAGGAGTCGCGTGTGCGGGCGGCCGTCATCGGCATCCTGATCCTGTCCTCCAAAGGCCAGCCCTTTTCCCGCCGGTTGGCGGGACTCCGCACCCCATATGACCCTTTCCTTGAGGTCAACACTGCTCAGGCGATAGGGTCGTTCTACTTGCTGTCCCTCGGCTACCGCCGAGCAGGCAGCCAGACCCAGGAAGATAGCGACTGTTGGACGGACACGCATTTTGCTCTCCCTCTGTTCTAACCCTCGAAACACCGTACTTCAGGCGGGATCAGAGTCCCCTGGCTATGCCGTTGCACTCCTAGGGGAGGACGCCGGCCTCGGCGTCCGCGGGCAGCGAGGCCGCTGCCCCTCCCGGGAAACTGGGTGCTGGAGCAACTCGTAGAACTTGGATCTTTGTACACCCGGCCTTCAGTCACAGTCAACGGGCAAGACTGCCTCCTGATGCGATGCGCAGGTGTCTTCGCTGGAAACGGCGCGTGACCTGGCAATTACCAGTGTGAGGAGTCCCGCAATGAGCAGAACTCCGCCCAACCACTGCAGGGACCCCATTTTTTCGTGAAGTATCAACGCAGCGCCCATTGATGTCAGGAACGGGCTGACAAGTTGTACCCCGGAAGCGGTGATGGGCCCGAGGGCATGAATGGCCTTGTACATCAGGACGTGCGAGATGGCAATCCCGATGAGACCGGAAAGAAGAAGTAGAAACCAGTCCGGCGTCGAAAGGGTGGCAAGACCTGATGGCTCTGAAACAATGACCGCCCTGACACAGGCCGCGATCAACAGCCCGAAGGTCGTATACATGGCAACGACGCCAAAGCCTAGCCGGCCCGGATATCCTCGAAGAAAAATGCGCACGGAGACTCCGTAGATCCCCCACATCATGGCGGTTGCGACAATGAGGCCGATTCCAAATGCCGAAGTGCCCCGCTGACCGAAGATCGAGGCTGCGTACATGACAACGATCCCGCAGCAGCATATGGCGGCACCCAGCCAGAACCCCGGTATTCGTGCCAGGGCTCTCTCGCTTGGAAGAAAGGCGCAGCCAAACAGGATAGTGAAGAGAAACGACGAGCGTATGACAAAAGCAATCACGGATGCGTCGTTGTAGTATGGTGTAAGTGCCCAACCTATTTGACCAATAAGATTGGGCATGGCAGGTACAAGGGCAGCAAGCCAGATGCCACGAGATCTCTCGCGGTTCCTTGCATAGATAACGAGCGCAACAGGGGCAAGAATCACCGAGGCAGTGGAGTAACGAACAGCATTGACTGTCCATGCGTCCAGGGAAGCGGCAAAGTGCTTTATGAAGAGAGGCACCGATGAGAAACCCAGTATGGCACCCGCCAGGCAGATGTAGGCAGTGAACCTCTCTTCTCTCACGTTCGCCATAGTGACCGCTTCCAGGGTTCCCAGTAGATCAGCCGCTTGCCCTCCATAGCTTACCAAGCGACGGAGGGTCACGGCTGATCATGAGCAGGCCGGAGGCCAGCTCTACTTCTCCAACAGCGCAAACTCGCTTAGCTGAATGCCGTCGTCCAATTGGAGGGATTTGTCGATGGCGAGGCGGTAGATGTTGTATGCAGTTTTGTTCTTGGTCGTGAACTTGCGGGCTTCGAAGCGCTTGCTGAACTTCTCGTCTTTGCGGGCATCCAATGTTGCCCAGGTCTTGCCCCCATCGTTCGAGCCTTGCAGTTTCCAGTCCCTGGGGTCTCTACCGTCGCAGTCATTCGCACTGGCAATGCTGTAGGCGGCAAACACCTTCTTGCCGTTCTTCGGGATCTGGCACTGGACCCAGGTCGTCTTTGCCTTGGGGTGGTACCACTTTGTCTGAGTATCTCCATCAAAAGCCTTGTCGCAACTCTCCCGGCTCACGCCCCGGCCATGGGCCGAAGAGATTTCGCCAAGCTTACTGACGACCCTCTTTGCCGGGGCTCTCTTCCTTCCCTCCCGCTGCTCCGGGGAGAGAGACGCGGCTTTCGGAGGTACCGCTACCGCAGGCTCTGCCTTCAGAGTGAAATCCTTGTCCGCGATACCATCGATAACTATTCGGAAACCTACGTTATAGACTTTCTGATAGGATTCGAACGGTATACGAACTGAGCTTCCGGCATCCTTTGGCCGATCGTTCCACGAACCTCCGCGTGCAACTTTCAGCGTTTCGACGTTACCCTTGTTGCGGCCGTCCTCCCCGTTGTAAGGGTAGGACGCGTAATCTGAGTAGGTCCATTCGTTCACGTTACCCACCATATCATGAAGTCCCCATGGGTTGGCCGGGTACTGTTTGACGTAATCGACGAGGAACCAGAGGTCGGTATAGCGTTTATCGCGAAGCGGATAGACGAAGTGTTCAGGGAAGTCTCTTTTGACGTGTACCTTGCTGCCGCCGTCCCATTTGACGTAAGTCCTGCTCCGTGACGCATCCGCAAGGTTGGCCCATTTCGAGAAATCGCTGTCCTTGTCGCCGTAGAAGCATTGTTCCGCGGTTCCGGCGCGCGCGGCCCATTCCCATTCGGCCTCGGTGGGGAGACGGACTTTTCTGCCTGACTTCGCAGAGAGCCATTTGCAGAACTCGTTGGCTTCCTGCCAGGAGATACGCATTACCGGCTGATCCGGGTGATTGCCAATGTAGCCGGGAACAGCGTGGTCCTTACCGTTCTCGTCGAGATAGCGGTTGTCGTGTTTTGAATCGAACGCGGCGTACTGCTTACATGTCACCTCCGTGCTACCCATGGCGAAAGGACTCTTGATCTTAACGATCGCCCTCGGCGCCTCGTCACGGTATCCATTCTGGCTTCCCATTACAAATTCACCGCCCGGGATCTTCACCAGCCGCATCGTGACACCTGTGGCGAGAGTGATTTCCATCTCCTTCGCTGTTCCCTGGAGCTGCACAGCCTTGTCGGGGCTGATACCGAAATCACGGGCACCAAGTCCGTCCGGCTTAGGTTTCTCCTGTTTCGGAGGAATGACAGGCTCAACCTTCTTACTCTCCGCAAGCATGGCCAATGCCTGCCTGTGTTCTTCTTCCGGGTTGTCGGTGAGACCAGCATACAAGGTAGCGAGTTCCAGGCGCCTTTTTTCACGCGCCTGATTGTTCCACATTCCCCGGTGAGGTGAGTTGAGATCAATCCAGGCATAGATTCGCTCCCATGATTCCCTGTCCAGCTTGACGCCGTGATGACCCTTTTTCAGTATCCTGACGAGGGGACTGGTTGAGACATGCCATTCCATTGGATTGTATAGATCGAGATCACTCTCCGCTCCCGGATGGCGGGTGTAGGCAGCGAGGTTCAGGTAGGATGTGTCCTTTCTCCAGTGGCCGTCGTTCATTTCGAATGAGATTCTGCCCTTTTCTACCTTCTTGGCCTCGTTGTGGCAGCCGACACAATACTTGTTGAGCATCGGCTGGATCTCCGTGGCAAATGAGAATGGCCGTGTCGGTCCGTACCATGGGCTGATCTTCGATGGCGCTCGTCTTGCAGCTTTTGCTGCCTTGACGGGTGTGACATCGTTCTGTGATTCGTGGCAGCCTGCGCAACCGAGCGTTTCACCGGGCATGGCGACCATCCATGTCCGCATCAGAGCCAGGGCCGCACCATCCTTGTCGAGCGGCTGAATCGCCATCGGCGTGTTGGGCGGAGCTTCGAAAGAGAAGGATCCGTCATCCTCTACCGGCACCGTTCCCAGGATTCGCTTGATATCCCAGCTTGATTCGAGACCGACCGACTCGTGACCGCCGCTGCCGAGATAGCCGTAGTGGTAGGCATAGACTCTCAGGCTCTTAACTGTCCCGCGAGGTACACCCTTAAGGCCCGGGCCATAGTAAATGTCGGTACAGAAAATCGTGGAGTTCTTATTCGGCACCGTACGGTCAACAAGAACGTCGGGTCTCGGCCGCGGCACGAAAGGTATGGGCTCAAAACTGTCATATTGATCGTCTTCGTAGACAACAGTCATATTGTCAAAGACATCAACAAGGCAGATTGCCCAGCGGCGAGAATCCGGACACCCTTTCATCGAAACCAGGAAGTATTTGTCCGAGAGCGGGTATGGTGAGATATACGTGTATTTCTGTCCGCCGCCCTGGCCGTCATATACGTTGCCCACAACATCCTTGCCCCAACCCGGGATCTCCTGGACGCATCCGGTTTCCTCTTTCGGGAGAGGCTTTGGATGGATGTTTACTGTACTCTTTTCCGGTCCCCAGACTTTGTCGTCAGGTGTGTATTTGAAAGGATACTTTCTGCCGAGAGCCGGGTCTACCAACAGGAGGCGGCCTGTTTCACTCTTGGCGTGATGTCCGCTGACCACACCGACAATTCTGCTGCCCGCATTTGGTATGGGCCTGGCCCATACGTACGCTGTCGGAAAATAAGATCCGCTGCCCCAGAGCTCGACCTGGCCCGTACCATCCGGGTTCATGTGAAAAAGGTAGCGTGAATAGTAATGCGGTGTGTCGGTGTATTCCCATCGCAGGTACATGATCTTTCCGTTGGAGAGAACACGGGGATGCCAGTCGCTGTCCTGTTCGAACGTGAGCTGTCGTGTCTGTTTTGTGCTCGTATTCACCCTGTATATGTTGGCCATCGCCTTGCTGCCGTTCTCGCATGGCAGTCCCTGTATACCTGCCGTTGAGCAGGCGATGATGTGTCCGCCTTCAGGCAGATAGCAGCCATCGAACCAATGAATGTCCTTTTGATCGATCGGAGTAAGCTCCTTGAGATCTTTTCCATTCTCGTCGATGTCCATGATGCCCCACTTGCCGCTCTGGCCCGCACCTGAGAACATGATACGCTTGGCATCGAAGTCGACATCGACATGTTTGATAACAGACGTATTGGTGGGCTTGTAGATTGAACGCATCTTCACTTCACCGCGAAGATTCGAGATCTCGGCGATATCGTTGTCCCACCCGGTAGTCTTGATTGTTTCCGAGGTATAGGAGTTGAGCCTGCGATTGGCCTCCCCTTTGCGGCGGATTACGAGGAGCTTATCGAAATCGAGGAGAGGGTTGGCCAGGGATGCTTCGCGGATGAGGGCCTTCAGTTCACCCAGCGCAGCTTCGTCCTGCGCGTTAGTCTTCAGCTTCGCCTCGATAGACTTGATAGCCTCGAGGTACCTCGGGCCTTTCTTGTACTTCTTGCCGTAAGTACTGTTGAGATCCTCAATCATGCGCCGGGCCGAGGCCACAGTATTGACAGGTGTATCACCGTTATTGACCGCGGATGCGGTGATTACAGAGGCCAGGATGGCCACAAATATGAATCGTGTCATTAAGATATCTCCATTAAGTTAATCCCGAAGCGTATAATGTCCTGTAAAGTAGGCCCGACAGGTCTGTAGCATCACCCGATGTTGCTCCCCTTCAGGGAGCAATAGATGTTTATCCATTCTATCCCAGGGCGTTGCCCTGGGCTTTCATGTTACACGCCTTCAGCGTGTTCAACGAAGCAGACTGAAAGCCTGCAACATCATAGCCAGGGGTGAAACCCCTGGGACAACGATAGCCACAAACGCAATACGTTCCCTGAAGGGGAGCAACATGAATAACTCAGACTCGTAATTCCCGATTATTTCAACAACTCCAGCATACTTTCCCCGAAGGCGGTGCCGATCTGGGCAAATGTCCATGGGCTGCCGTAATAGTGGTAACCACGGTCATTGCCGAACTGGCGCCACTTGTTGATGTCCTTGGCCCATCCGCCGGGGCCGGTGTAGATCGCATGCGCCTCCATGTCCCAGAACTTGTCGGTCTTGACGCAGAGCGCGTTGCCTTTGAACTCCGGCATCTCGGGAACTGCTGCCTGCGCCTTCTTGATGTAGTCGCGCGGCGAGTCTTCTTTGTCCGGTTTCATGCCGTCATGACCCATCTGACCGATCACGAACTTCATCTTAGGCGCCTTGAATTCCTTGCGTACGTCGCGAATGAAGTTGGCCATATTCTTCTCATAGGTCAGCCAGCGATCCTGGTACTGGTCGTTCCAACCCTGGAACCAGACGAATCCGAGGATCTCGTACTCCTGGTCCTTGTAGCCGGGGAACCGGTTCTTGAGGTCGGCCAGGCAGCCGTGAACTTCGGCGACCATGTTTCGGTAATCCTTGCCGAACTGATCCTTGTATTCCTCCGGGGTAACGATCGGGCGCGGCTTGAATTTGCGCAGACCTTTCTTCTTCGTGGCCGTCTTGTTATCTTCGGTCACCTTCTTGTTGTAGGCCTCGATCTTGGCGGGTTCGGCTTCGTTCCATGCCTTGTTGACTGCGTTCTGCTCGGCAGCCTGCTTAGCGTACTCCGCATCGTCAAGCATTGACGACGGAGGCAGGAACCCGCGTGCCAGGGCGCGCCCGCCCCACGAAGCCTTGATCAACAGGACCTGCTCGTCGTAATGGTTGCCCATCACGTGACCGAAATTATACTCGGGGCCAAAGCCCTCACGAGGCGCGCCGTAGCCAACTGTCAGATCGCCATGCTTGCCGAGGTAATTGATCCACACATCGGAGCGCGTGCTCCAGAGGTAGGTCGGCGTCTTGCGCTTGTCATTGGGGTCAGTAGTCTCTGCCACCTTCTTGGTGAATGCCGCGTAGTCGCCATCCTTAATGAAGTGCGTCCAGCGCTCGCGGTACTTCTCCTGGGTCACCTGCCAGGTCAGCGGCTCGGGAAACCCTCGCCCCTCCATGTTCGACTGGCCGGCGAGGATAAAGACCTTGATGGGTCCCTTCGCTTCGGCGCCGTCGGCCGGGAGCAATCCCAGAAACCCCGCCAGCAACACAAAAACCACCACAATCCGACCGACTCTTACTGCGTTCATACTACCTCCTGCAAAGATGAGAAGAACCCATTGGTTCAGCTATTAATACTAACACGTATCAGCGGACGGGGAATGCTTTTGTGAGAAAAAGAGGATTCGCTGTTGCGTGTAGAACGGGTTTAGGTTGAATAGATCCAGCGGGCATTTGAGGATGAGAATGGGAGAACGTAACCACCCGCGCCCCCGCGCTTCCTCCGACGCCAAGGCTATGGACGACAAGCGAG
>JASLPY010000135.1 GCA_030744755.1 Kiritimatiellia bacterium
CGTTGTGACGGCAACTACCGGAACGGTAAAGAATGGGAGCCAGAGATGGACACAAGATTCTGGCCTCGTGGTGTACCGAATCCGCTGCTTGTGGCGAAACGCGCCTAAGAGAGCGGAAGAAGGCAGCGGTCGATTCCTTGTGAAACTGTTGGGGATACCGATCCGCGAAGCCTCCGAGCCCGAAGTCGATTACTAGGCGAATGGCTGCTAAAGGCGCACGCTGCTATTGAACAGGGCTTTGTGCAGTGTAAAGCCGGACGGCTTCGATGAACTGCTCTTTGTCTACCGGTTTCTTTAGAACGTGCGCTGGACCCATGGAAAGAACTTCGTCCATCATGGTTCCGTCATAATGCCCCGTAACAACAACCACATCCTGGGCCGCCACCTGGTCCCTGATCTGGCGCAGGGTTTCCACACCGTTGGTCCCGGGCATCTGCAAGTCGAGGAATACAAGGTCAAACGGCTCATCGTCAATCAGCGCAAGGGCAGCAGCACCGTCCCCGGCTTCGGCAACACGGTAGCCATCGTCTTCCAGCCACGTTCTGAAAACGTGACGGATGACCGGTTCGTCGTCCACGACCAATATCTGTCCGCGATGGGCCGCGGTGGCAGTGTTACCGTGCTCTTCAATCCACTTCTCGATCTCACCCTTGCTATTGGCTTTGGCCGCCTCGGGGTTGTTCAGTTGCCCCTCCCCCGTGCCGAATTCTCCGAACAGGAACTTGAAATTGCCGACCAGATCAAACACGCTGACTCTGTGGTTACCGGCCTCGGGCAGGTATAGCAGGCCATTGTAGATGCTGATGAACTCGGACTTGATATTCTGGCCCGGCTGCGTCCCGTAGTCGCTGAACGTCGTAAGCCACTTGAAGTCTTTGTCGTATTTCTTGACGTAACCGGTTGTATAATCGGCAACGAAAACATTGCCGTCCGGGTCGACCGCGATACCTTCCGGTTTCTCCAACTGGTCGTCCTCGTCGCCTTTCCCTCCAAAACGGCTAATGTACTTGCCCGTTGTCTTGTCAAATACCTGTACCCACGCGTGTGCAGCATCCGTCACCAGAAGCCTGCCTTGCGAATCGAAGGCAAAGTCTTCCACGTACATGAACTGCGCGGGGCCTCTTCCCTTGGTGCCGATGTTCCTGACATGTTCGAACGTGAACTCTTGCGCATCTGCATTGGAGCCGTAGCCCAGTACAAACACAGCGCAGAGCGCTGAAAGAACATCCATTCTGCCCATCGCCCTGACTTTTCCGTTGCCTGTTCTATATTTCATGATTCCATCTCCTCGCCTGTTTCTGCCGTTCCCAGAACCCGCATGACCGTTTCGTGCTTTCCGGTGACGTCCTCACGGCCACCTTTATGTGTTTAATGTCCACTTCGGAATGCGACCGTCTACTAGAACTTGATCTCCAGCTGTGTCATAAACTCATCGTTGTTAACCCCGTCTGCCCCCGTATCCTCTTCATTGAAGTAGTACTCCTCACATTTCACTCTTCGCGCCTCTCAGCACACGATGAACCGTCTTGAGAAGAGTTCTCTTCCCCACCGGCTTGGGCAGCAGCATTACCGGCGGGTAACGCAACGCCTCGGTGATGAGTTCACTGTCCGGGTATGCCGTGATCATAACCACGGGCAGATCCGGGGCTATTCGGTGTAGTTCTTTCAAGACTTCAACACCGTTCATGCCCGGCATAATGAGATCCAGCAGGATCAGGTCTGGCGCCTCACGCTGTACCAGGTCGAGAGCCTCCTCACCAGTGGCGGCGGTTGCCACACGATACTTTTCGTCTTCAAGAAACAGCCGTGTCGGTTCCCGGAAGCTCTTTTCGTCGTCCACTACGAGAACCAGGGGATCCTGTTGTCGGCGATAATGCGATTCTGCCCATTGTTGCAGCGTCTCCCGCCTGAATCGCCAGTCCTTTCCCATCTTGTACGCAGGAATATCGCCCTTGCGAGCCAATCGGCGGACCGTCTCAACATGACCCCCAAGGTAAGCAGCAGCTTCCTGGGCGTTGAGTACTTGTTCTTCACCAGGCATTCAGTGCCTCCCTCTACTGTTTGGCCAGTTGCGTTCTGTTGAGGTTAGTTGATATTGATGCAGATTAGTATAGTACAAAGGACATGTCAACAGGAAATTTCAGGAAATTTCGAGGCACGAAATGTGGAGGAATTGTTCGCCTGACGCGGCAAGCGAATCCTGCGAGCCTACGGGTGTATCGGGACTAGGACCTCCTTCGAATGGTCTCTAGCACGTTGCATCACATATCACACATCACGTCTTCTCTCCAACGGGCAGATCCATGTGGAACCTCGTATACTTGTCGACTTCGCTTTCTACGGTCAGTCTGCCTCCGTGGTCTTCTACTATTCCGTAGCTGATTGAGAGTCCCAAGCCAGTGCCGGACTTATCCGGTTTAGTGGTAAAGAACGGTTCGAACAGGCGATCGCACACTTCCTCCGAGATTCCTGTGCCGTGATCCTCGACGGTGGTTCTTATCCAACGAATACCATCCTCCTGGATTTCGCGTGCCACCACTGACATGATTTTGCCGTCGTCGTGCCCGGAATATCGTTCATTAAGTGCGTCACGTGCATTTGTCATAAGGTTCATGAGCACCTGTTGAATCTGTTGATTTCTGCACCGAATGGTCGGCAGATCTTCGGGCACGTCGACCTGCAGCAGAATCTGGTCGTGGCGCATGACCGTACGTATAAGCGATAGCGTGGCCTCGGTGATGTCAGCCATTCTTGCCGGGCTTTGATGCCTTTGGTCGTTCTGACGGGCAAACTGCAACAGGTTCCGCACGATTACGGCGACGCGCTCGGTCTCGATAACTATCTCGCCGGCGAGTTCGGGAATGCGACCATCAGTATCGTCCGTATTGTCTATGATTAGCTGGGCGTAGTTCATTACGCCATTGATCGGATTGTTGATCTCATGAGCCACCCCGCCGGCCAGCGTGCCGATAGATTCCAGCTTCTGGGACTTGCGGAGCTGGACTTCCAACTGGAGGCGCTCTTGCTCCACCTGTTTACGCGCGGTGACGTCCATCACAAAGGCCACACCGTTGAGTTCGGGGCCCGGCAGCGAGGCCGCGCCCAGCAGAATCGGCACGTGGCTGCCGTCTTTGCGTATATACTCCTTCTCGATAGGCATCATCGCCCCCGTGGCAGCAATCTCAGCCAGGGCCCTATCATCCTGTTCCCGATACTCCGGCGGCGTCATGTCTTTCCAGCGCACAGCGCCGGAGAGGATCTCGTTTCTTGTGTAGCCGACTATCTTAAGAAACTTATCATTAGCGTCCGTGATGATTCCTTCAGCATCCCAGAAGAGAATACCTACCATACGTGATTCGAACATGCCTTTGAACCGAGCCTCACTGGCCTTAACTTGCCGATTAGCCGCTTCCAGCTGCTGATTCGATGCCCGAAGTTGTTGCGTGGCAGCCATGAGTTGCTGGTTGGAGGCCTCAAACTGCTGGTTGGAGGCCTCAAACTGCTGGTTGGAAGCCTCAAGCTGCTGGTTGGAAGCACGGAGTTCCTGGTCGGCATCCTGGAGCTCAGCCGTGCGCTGCTGAACACGCTCCTCCAATTCCTCGTTCAGCCTCCTGATCTGTGTTTCTGCCTGTTTGCGGTCGGTGATGTTGTAAGCTACCTCAACTGCTCCGATGACACGACCGTCCTCATCCCTGACTGGCGCGGCCTTGGCCAGCCACGACCCCTGGGTCTCCGGCCAGTGGTCCTGGTTCTGTGGTGTCAACTCGGCTTCGGCTCGTTCGCCGGTCTCCAGGGCGGTTGTAACTGGACAGTTACTGCAGATCCCGGTCAACCCCCAGACGGAATAGCACTTCTTCCCCTCGATCTCCTTCAGCGACAGCCCGGTGGCTTCCCGGTAGGCAGCATTCGCCCAGAGCATCCTGTGCTCCACATCGTGGACAGCAATTATCACTGGAGCGTTTTCAAGAATCTCCGCCTTGGTCTCGACATTCATACCGTCATTCCCCTCCCGGTCTCACATGCTCTTGCCCGCAAATCCGTCAGCCGGATCCAAGCGAACATTGCCGGCCTCCCAGAGCATCCGCGGCGCTGAATCACCAATCGTGTACGTCACACGCCCGAACGCCACGTCCAAGGTACAGCTTCTTCTCTGTTCACCACCGACGTCCACTGCTGCAGGCGTGATCCCTTTCCTGTTGAGGATCTCCGTTAGAGACCAGACAATATCCAGGCCGGGGCTATCGTGGCCGTCGCCGAGCACATTGGCGCCGCCGACAAGGCATACACGCATCCGGGACTCGTCTACACCCAGGGCTGTCATTCTACGCATCATCTCTTGAATTGCGTCCTCGGCATACCGCATCTTCTTTGATGGATTCCTGCCGTCCGAGGCCCCCGGCAACATCACGTGAGCGATCGACCCGACGCGTGAATTCGGATCGTAGGCCGCGACGGCAACGCATGACCCCAACGCACTTGCCCGCAGAACACCTTCTCTTCTGCAGACCTTTATCTCGCCCGCATTGACACTCAATTCGGCGTCGCGAGAGCCGGCCGTGGTCCGCGAGAGAACATTCGTAATACAAGATGACGTTGACATATGCTATTTACCTCACCGGAAGGTCCATGTGGAATCGAGTGTACTTTCCGACTTCGCTTTCTACCGTCAGCCTGCCTCCGTGGTCTTTGACTATCCCATGGCTGATTGAGAGTCCCAGGCCTGTGCCGGACTTATCCGGTTTGGTGGTATAGAACGGTTCGAACAGATGATCACAGACCTCCTGCGAGATTCCTGTGCCGTGGTCCTCGACGGTGGTTCTTAGCCAGTTGGTACCGTCCTCCTCGATTTCGCGTGCTACCACCGACATGGTCTTGTTCTCGTGATACTCGGGATATCGCTCGTTCAGCGCGTCACGTGCATTTGTCATAAGGTTCATGAGCACCTGTTGAATCTGTTGGCTTCTGCATTTAACGGTTGGCAGATCTTCTGGCACGTTGATTTGCAGCTGAATCTGGTCGTGGCGCATAACTGTCTGTATTAGCGAGAGTGTGGCCGTAGTGATGTCAGCCATTCTTGCCGGACTTTGATGCTGCTGATTGCTCTGGCGGGCAAACTGCAACAGGTTCCGCACTATTAGTGCGACACGTTCCGTCTCATTGACTATCTCTCCGGCGAGCTCGCGAATGCGGACATCAGCATCATCCGTCTTGTCGATGATCAGTTGGGCGTAGTTCATTACGCCATTTACTGGATTGTTGATCTCGTGCGCCACACCGCCGGCCAACGTACCGATAGACTCCAATCTCTGTTGCTGTCTCCGTTGATCTTCGAGGGCTTTCTCGACCTCGCGGAGTTCATGTTCAGCCCTGTCGCGTTGGCGAACTCTCTCCCTGACATGACTGGCACCACAACACAGGCCGGTAAGGCCGAGAATCCACAGGGCACCGTGCCCGATTGCCAGACCGGCGACATGCCGCACCGCAACCGCTTTATAGGGGGCGAGCGGGACGGCGACGCTGATACCACCACGAATATCGCCCGGCTTGTAACCCTGTTCCGCATGGCATTTCAGGCACCTGGCTTCTGTTATCATCGGGCGCATGAAACGAAGGCAGGACTCGCTGCCCATTTCCTCTACGCTGGACACCTCGACCACGCCTTGTTCAAAGGCCGTCAGAGAGTCCGCTTCCCAAGAGTCAGGCGCATTTTCAGGACGCAGGGGGTTGAGGCTGGTGATGTGACCGCGCAGGCCGTACTGGGCTCTTGCAAGTTCATGGACCTGCCGCGTCATGTAGGCCGGATTAACGAGGGTCAGGTCCCGGCCTGACGGAGAGATGATATCTCTTTCGTCCACGTGCGCGAGAAAGGGGCTCGGCGGGGTCTCCTCTGTGGCGGGCACATATACACCGCCATGACCGGCTGCCCAGCGTCTATAAACAAGATCTTTGTTATAGACTCCCCTGGCTTCTGCCTTGGCCAGTTCGACTATTCCCCGCTGCGACTGCACAAAGTTCCATCCAAGGGAAAGACTGACCAGTAGCGTCCACACAATGGCCAGAACGATGATGTAAGGACCTATTTTCGTACGCTCAAACATGCCCATTCCTCCGGCACGGATCACGGTCAGTCGATACTGTACTCACTCAATCGGCAGATTTGTCATGATACGGGTGACTACCTGGTTCACTTTCGATGTCTAACTGTTCCTTAACTGTCCTCCGTCATTGTGCGACGGTTCGGTATTTGCTGTGTGCCCTGAGATGTTTCGGACGGATCATTCCGGCCTACCATGGCAAGTCTGCTCAACAACTCTGCCACTTTGCTGACATCTCCTGATTTATCGAAGAAGAAGTCCGCACCTTCGCTGACACAGTGTTGACGGTACTGGGGGAACGAATAGTTGGTGAGGACCACTTTAACAATGCCGGACTCCTGCTTCCTGCTCTGTCGCAGTACCTCAAGGCCTCCTCCCTCCGGCATTCTTAGGTCAATGATGGCGACATTCGGCTTCATGACCTTCATCATGGCAACGGCACCGAGGGCGTTTGCGGCTTCTCCGACGACTTCTACGCCTTCCAGCTCGGAGATCATGCTTCGAAGCCGGTCCCTTACCGGTTCGGAATCATCGGCGATCAGCACTTTCAGGTTACTCTCCCCACTCATGACGGTAAGTTTACCGTGGCACTCTATAGACTGTCTATCGGGACAATCCTGATTTGCCTGTAGGTGTTTGTCCTACAGACACATGAGAAGGGAGAAGAGTCCAAGACCCGTGCTAGTACTTCAGAAGCTCGTGTGCCAGGCCGTATTTCATCAGCTCCGCTGTCGTCTCGAGGCCCAGCTTGTCAAGAAGCCTCGCGCGGTATGTACTGATCGTCTTGACGCTTAACGATAACTCGTTTGCGATCCGGGATACTGGTTTCCCTGAAGTGATCATGATAAGAACCTGGAATTCACGGTCCGAAAGGACGTCATGCGGTCTCTCACCGTTACCTTTCGCTACATAGGTCATGAGCTGTTTCGCAACGACGGAACTTACGTATCTACCGCCATCCAGGATCCTGGTGACGGCATTTACGAGCTGCTCGGGCACCGAATCCTTGGTCATGTATCCCGCTGCACCAGCCTTGAGAACGCGCACTGCGTACTGGTCTTCGGGGTGGATGCTCAACATGAGCACGGGAAGGTTGGGGTGCGTCAGCTTGATGCTCTTGAGCGCTTCGAGTCCTCCGGCGCCAGGCATCGTGACATCCAGAATCACGGCATCGAAGTCTTGGCCACACACCTGCTCAAGAGCTTCAGCGGCTGTCGCTGCCTCATCTACCTCAGCGTTCTCGAACGATTCAATCAGAATACCCCTTACCCCCCTGCGGACAACAGCATGATCGTCAACCACTAGGAATCGAAGTATACGCTCACCCGACTTTCCGGTTTGCGAACTAAGAGCCGTTTTCACAGGCACGATTCCTCGTCTGCAGCAGGGATCCGCTGAATCGGCACGGTTGCCGTCACCGTGGTCCCTCTACCTTCCTCACCGCAAACTTGAATCTCGCCACCAACCGCATGGGCGCGTTCACGCATGCCAATCAGCCCTATAGACTGCTGGCTGTTCGCATCCTCCTCTGTAATACCCTTGCCGTCGTCCTTTACCACAAGCACGTACATGCCGTTTTGCGCGTTGAGCTGGATGCTCACGGATTGCGCTGCAGCGTGACGAAATATGTTTGTGAAGCATTCCTGCAGAATACGGAAAAAGGCGGTTGCAACGAGATCATCGGGTTGATTCTCATGCAATCTCAAACGGTGTACGCATTCGATTCCGGTTCGTTCGCTGAAGCGCTCGCACCCCCATTCGACGGCGGCCTCGAGTCCCAAGTCATCAAGTATTCCCGGGCGCAATTCCGTACAGAGTTCACGGACGGAGACTGCGGTAGAGTCTATAAGTTCGAACATCTGGTCGACCTTCTCAAGTATCTCGTCGCAATTGCCTCCAGCACTCTCACCAGATTGCAGCCTTCTTGCCAGCCACGCAAGATCCATTCGAAGCCCGGTCAATGCCTGTCCAAGATCATCGTGAACCTGTCGAGAGACGCGTGTGCGCTCTTCCTCAACCGCGGACTGAAGGTGTTTCGCAAGGGACCGCAACATTTTCTGAGATCCCTTCAATTCGGACTCAGTTTCCCTTCGTTCCGTGATGTCCATGGCCACGCCTTGGATGTGGGTAACATTGCCGTCCCGGTCTCTTATGACCCTGTTGCGATCCGCTATCCAGCGTACCTCCCCCGACTTGGTGATAAGGCGGTACTCATTGTGAAATTCTGATCCTCCTGCAGCGAGGATGTCGCCGACCTCCTTTTCAAGGCGCGCGCAGTCTTCCGGTAATGTGATCCCCGGCCAGGAAACCCTTCCGGAAACGAAATCGTCGGCACTATATCCGAGCTGGGACACGCTCTCGGATGCAAATTCAACCGGCCACCCGTCTGCAACACGCCATCGAAATGTCATGGCGGGGCTTATGTTGATAACGGTTTCCAGTTCCGAGATCCTGGCACGCAGATTAGCCAGTTCCTTGTCGAGCTCTGTTTCCATTGTCAATTGGCCACTCATTCCTGTGATAACCTAAAGACCATCGAGGTTGGGAGAAAGATCATCGCCAGCCTTCCTAGCAGGGGCAATCCTATTTGATGCGATGGAGATTATCAACCGAAGAATAATGAAGAATAACGAGAGGATTCTCCGCTGTTATGTGGAGTTGGGGATTATGTGGAGTAGATTCTGCACGTTCCAGTGGGTGAGGTGTGAAGCCGCGGAGTTACTCAACATAATTGCGGGTGGTGATGGCCGAAAGTAGCCGGGAATTGAACTAGCAGCATGCGAATTGAGGATTAGAACTAGACAACGTAACCACCCGCGCTCCCGCGCTGGAGCTCCCGAGGACACGGAGGTTAGAAGACAGGAGGAGACTCAGCTTATG
>JASLPY010000136.1 GCA_030744755.1 Kiritimatiellia bacterium
TCGACCAAAAGATCACCTGTGCATACGTTCAATAAGCCTGGAACCTATACTGTTACTTTGACGGTCACCGATGAAGACGGCGCATCAGTCGCTGCAACATTAGCCGTCAATGTGGATCGCAACTCCAGGGATCCGGTAGTCAAGTTCGGTTTTGCCGGCGGTGATTATCCCAAGGTGACACTACACGGTGGCAAGATCACCAGGCTGAAAGACGGCACTTACGATCTGGGTTCGGGTGAGCCATTTACATGGATAAAGGTGGGTGAGACGCCGAAGAAAGAGCTGGAACGTGCACGTTCGTTTACGATCGCTGGCTGGCTCAAGGCCTCCAGTATGAAAGTTGGTCCCGGCGGCAACCGGATACTCTTTAGTCTGCAGCGCAACCGCTCCGGAATCGACCTGGTCCACCACGCAGACGGTGCCATGCGTCTGGCAGTCAACGAATGGCCGGACCGCATCAGGAATGACAGCTCCAACGGCAAAGTCCAGGCCGGCAAGTGGATTTTCTTTGCGGTGACGTATGATGCGTCAAAACAGAAAGACAACGTGTGCTGGTACTTCGGTGATGAGAGCGTGCCGGCCAGGCTCGACCGCAAGACCAGCTACAATAACGGCCCGGTCGATGAAGACACTGGTGATCTGGTGATAGGGAACTTTAACAAGACTCTGCAGGGCGCCGGGCTCAACCGCCAGTTCCGCGGTCGGATGCGTGGCATTCAAATATATGCCAGCCGAATCGGCGAACGCGGGGCACTGTCACCTGATGCCATCAGGAAACTCCAGCGTTGAGTTTTACTGATAAGAAATCGCTTTTCGGGCGATACGGGCAGGCACGTGTCGAGACCGGCCTGAAGAAGTGATTTCATGGTGTAAGCATGGCTGACGGGGCCGGATGACGCCGTTTCGTTCAGTTTCTGTGTGTTGAAATCAAGTTTCCTACTGCCGTACTTCCTGCACCGTGCCTGTTTCCGAGGCCCGGTAAGCGGCAAAGATCACTTTCAATACTTGTAGGGAATCCTCGCCAGTCAGCGGCGCCCGTCGAACCCCACGCACCCCATCAACAGCCGCCTGGACGAAGGACTGGTAACCGTCGACTCTTGAAGTCGGATTCTCGGCTTGAATTCCCTCAGGGGCGTCGGCGTGCGTTGAATACCATTGGAATGATGTGGTAGATCCTTCGGGACCACGGTGGGCTGACATTCTAAGCCATCCCTGCGATCCCCAGATCGTCACGCCGGATTGCATGGCGCCTCCCTGGAGGTAGTATCCTCCGTGAAAGGTCCCCACCATGCCGCTTTTGAACTGCAATGAGAGTGCCTCGGCGTCTTCGATCTTTGTCGGTTGTCCGCCCACGTTTCGGCAGAATGCCGTTACTTTCTGCACGCTATCGCCGGTGATAAAAGAAATCTGGTCCATCTGATGAATGCCAAGCCAAATCAGATGGCCTCCCCCCGATTTGTCCTTATCGCAATACCACGATTTCTGATAGTCGGAACGTGTCAGTCGAGCCTGATCCTTCACCTGGAGAACATTTATCGCATACAGCTTTCCCAATAGTCCCTGCTGAATTATCTGGCGAGCCCGGAGACACCTGGGGTTCACGCGACTGGGCAAAGAGAGCATCAGCAGCAGTTCCTTCGAGCCGGCAAGCTTCACCAGCTCTGCAAATTGTTCGGGGCGAACGCCAAGCCCAGACAGTCATATGGAGCGGGGCCTTACTCAATCCTCTCTAGCCATTCCTAGGACAGATATTCGTGAAGGAGTCGGTTTTGTCATACCATCAACGCGTCCACGTGCTACAAGACTTCCCAATGCCCCTCTTTTCGGCCACCGACACGCTTGAGAAGGCCGGAATTCTGAAGTTTCTGGATGTTCTTCTCGATTGCCCGCGGCGTTATGCCGATCTGTTCTGCCAGTTGGGGAATGGTGAGCTCTCCATCCTGCGCTAGCAGGTCGAGAATCTTTCCTGAACTCTTTCCCGAACTTTTCCCGAACCTTTTCCGAACGTCTACCCGCGTTTTCTCCAAACTTTGCGCCGAAGTCTTCGCCGGCTTCGGCACCTCGCCCTTGAACTCCACCATCATGCTGGTGGGCCCGAATTCAAACGTCGGAAAGTCGGTTCCATTCTTCCGGCAAGCATCGCGGATCATTGCGATCCCGCGGCCCCAGGCTTCGATGTCACCCGTGCGGAAGAATGCATTGGCAATCAAAGGGTTGTAGGGCTCAGACATGTGCTCCTTGAGCAGCTCTTTGATGGTCCATCCATCCGGCAAATGCCCGTTGTTGTAGAACCGAACATGATCTTCATAGACTCTGATTTGGATAGGGATACCCGTGCTGTAGTCGCGGTGTACCAGTGCATTGTGGAGCACTTCGCGTATGGCATCGCGCGGGAACAGGAAACGATCGATCCGCTGAACGCCCTCGTAGCTGATGTAAGCCTTCATGTACTTCGTCATTAACAGGTCGAGAGTTTTCTGAGCCTGGACAAACAGGTTGCCGTACACCTCGTCCTGGTAGACGAGGTCCGATTCGCTGCGAAAGAAGCCGATCTTGATATAGGCTCCGGGAATGAAGCGTTCCGGGTTCTTATGGAAAAGCAGAACACCCGCGTTCCGGAGGTGTTTGCCTTCCCGTAGCTTCAGATTGTCGACGATCGCCTTGTCTGTGTCGTTCAGAATGGCAGCATCCATCCGGCCGCTCTTGGCCGCAGCTTCCCTGAAATAATCGAAGGCAGATGAATCGAGTTCCTTGAGGGTCACATGCGGTACGGGAATGTCATCCCAGCGTCTGCCCAGTTTTCCGAGCATGAAGCGATCAAGCGCGGAACCCTTGAGTTCCTGGTTCGTGGCACCGCTCCTTATGTAGTAACGCCCGCGGAGACTGATCGGCGAAGGATATGGGTCGACCTCGATCTCCAGGTAGTCCTTTCCTCCACTCGTCTTCCTGTTCACCTGCACCATGATGCCCAGAAGATCCCGAATCTTGTTCGGCAGATCCTCCATCAGCTTGTCAGCCCTCGCTAGACCGGTTAGCTTGCCGGCATCATCCTTCCCGAGAACAAGGCGACCGCCCCGTGCATTGGCGAACCCGCAGATCCATTTCAGGTAATCGTCCTGCCAGGACTTCTTCCACTCAACATTCTGGTCTTCTCTCAATTCTCTCTCCTGTCTACCTACTCTTGGTACTGTACAGTCTTGCCACTCCATCGTCAAAGCCCAGAGATCCCGCGGATCACACCGGTGTATTCAGCAACGAACGGCCAGTACACGGTGCGTCACCAAAGCGATCCGGTCCGTCAGTCTGGTGTCGGAGCATTAACCGGTTAATCGGCGACCATATCCGTCCCTAACGCGCGGGCGCGCGCTTCCTTATATAGCAAGCTTCCAACGACTTGGCGATCTCAACTGCATCGCCCCTTCTTTCTGGACGTCCCTGGGGTCGGCAGCGCGAGTGTCGACATCGCATATGAACGTCGTCGTGGAGGCCCCCGGGTGTGCCAAGGCGGCGTTTGAACCTCTGGGTCCGACAACGGTACCACTTCGGTCCGTTTCCGTCGCCAGCTCGTCGCTCTCGGAGGCGGGGAGATGAAGCCGATCGGGGAACGAAATAGATAGGGATATTTCATCCCTGTTTGAACGAAACTCTAACGAGAATAAGTAACGAGATATAAACGAGACCAACCTTTCCCGGCCGTATTAACCGGTAAAGGAGCAGTCCCTCTAGTGGGGAGTTCCATTTTTCTGCTCGGCCAATGGGCTCGAGCCTATTCCACGGGCCTTTCCGAAGTGTGTCGCCAAGCCAATCTGTGCAACCGGCAGCGTAACCAAGAATCGGGGCTACAAAACGGCCCATTTTCGATGGAGGCCAGCTAGGTGCTCGGCACGGACTGCAGCAGGCCGATTCTCGTGCCCAATGCCAAACGCTCTCGCTACAGAAACTTGCCACAGCGGGAAATCCTCCCTTATTCCGAACCTTGACGCTCTGGGCCGGATTCCCTTACGCTCTCTGGCAGAAAAGCACGTCTTTATAGCGAGGAATTCCGATTATGCCCTATCGATCCTTTTTGTCACTTTCCCTTACTGTCATGCTCACCGTCTATGCAGTATCGCTTCCGGCGGAAGCTGCCCCACCCAACATTCTCTACATCATGATTGACGATCTCGGTTGGATGGATTTGCATTGCCAGGGCGGGAAGGATTACCGCACGCCCAACATCGACCGCCTTGCCGCCCAGGGAATGCGGTTTACGGATGCATACGCTGCGGCACCCGTTTGCTCGCCCACGCGCGCAGCCGCAATGACGGGGCTGGCTCCAGCGCGTCTGCGTATCACCAATCACATTCCCGATTCGTGGAATTTCTACAATGGAAAGAAGACAGGTCCGGGTAAATCAGTCAACCAGTTGGACCCGAAGTATGTGACGATTGCGGAGCGTCTCAAAGAACAGGGCTATGGCACCGCCTTTTTTGGTAAATGGCATCTGTCGGGGGCGGACTGGGGTGCCATGGAAAAACCGTTCCTGCCAGAGAGCCAGGGTTTCGATATCAACATTGGGGGCTGCGCTCGTGGTGGACCGGGTGGTGACGGTTCTTTCTTCGATCCGTATCCCATTCCGAACATCCCCGCGCGTAAGAAAGGGCAGTATCTTCCAGATCGGTTGGCGGATGAGGCCATTGAATACATGCGTTCTCAAAAGGAGAAGAAGCAATCCTTCTTCATCTGCCTTTGGAACTATACCGTGCACTGGCCCGTGGAAGCACCGGAGAGCCTTTACCGCAACTACGCAGAGGACAAGCCGACCTGGCACCAGAAGTACCAGGCAATGGTTGAAGGAATGGATCTTGCCGTTGGCAAGGTATTGAAGTCACTGGACGATCTTGGCCTTGGCGAAGATACGCTGGTCGTTTTCACTTCGGACAACGGGCCTTTTACCAATGATGGCCTGAAACTAACCACGACGGCACCCCTGAAAGGCAAGAAGGGATACCTGTCGGATGGCGGTATTCGTGTGCCCCTGATCGTTCGCTGGCGGGGTAAGATCAAGGCCGGAACAATCTGCAGGGAACCGGTGATCACCATGGATCTCGTGCCTACCTTTCTCGAGAGTGCCGGTATCTCGTATAAGGCCGCAACATTCGATGGCGAGAGTATGATGCCGCTTCTGACTCAGAGTGGAGCATTGAAGCGTGATGCCATTCACTTCCATTACCCGCACTACGCTTTTCATCGGGCGAATCGTATGGGTGCCGTGATTCGATCTGGTGATTACAAGATGATAAAGTACTACGAGGATCAAACTGTCGTTCTCTATGACATGCGCAAGGATATCGGGGAGACCCGCGATCTTTCGGAGGAGATGCCTGAAAAGACGGCCGAACTGCGCAAAAGGCTTGAGGTCTGGTTGAAAGAAACCAATGCTGCCATGCCCCGCGACATTGCTGCCATCCCGGCTTCTGATCTTCACGGCAGGAGAGCTGATAAATGAAAGAGTATCCGAGCATATTTAACGACGTTCTTGGGCCGGTCATGCGCGGCCCTTCCAGTTCGCACAGTGCTGCTGCCCTGCGAATTGGCCGGTTGGCCCGCGACCTGATGGGTGGGGATGTCAGTCACGTGCTGGTCGAGTACGATCCCAACGGTTCGCTGGTCACCACGCACGAATCCCAGGGCTCGGACATGGGACTGTTTGGAGGACTTCTGGGGTGGGATACGGATGACGATCGCTTGCCCGGTTTCCGCGAGGCAGTTGAGAAGGCCGGCCTTGGTGCTGACATCAGCTATGTCAGCTACGATGCCGGACACCCCAACAATTATCGTCTGACCCTGAGCAATGCCAGGGAGACACGGCGCCTGAATGCAATATCCACCGGTGGTGGGATGATTGTCGTTGACGAGGTCGAAGGACATGCCGTGCACATAGCCGGCGATTTCGTTGAAACTCTCGTGTTTCTCGAAAGCCAAACGCCTGCTGTCGTGGAGCAACTGGAAGGGATCTCCGGTCTTGAAGCGGTGGTGATGCATGCGGATGTTTCTCCACCGATGCTTCATATCAAGAGTCGCGATGAGCTTCCCCCGGATGTCATCGGGTTGATCGAAAACCACAGTTCGGTAACGGCCATTCGTGTGCTCCAGCCCGTCCTGAGCGTACTTTCTTCTGCCGATTTGAGAGTTCCATTCATTACCTGTGATGAGATGTTGGCTTTCGAGGATGGCAGGGGGCTGTCCCTGTGGGAGCTGGCCGTGGCCTACGAAAGCGCGCGGGGCAGGATCAGTGGCGAAGAGGTCTTCGACAAGATGCGTGGAGTTATCAAGGTGGTCCGAGCTGCCATCGCTGCCGGCATTGAGGGCACCTCGTACGATGACCGCATTCTACCCTGCCAGGCGCCGGGTTTCAGACGTTCGATGGATGAGGGGACCCTGGTAAATGACGATGTGCTGAACCGCATCATCATGAACGTAACTGCCATTATGGAAGTCAAGAGTTCCATGGGAGTGATTGTTGCCGCCCCGACGGCTGGTTCTTGCGGCGCGCTGCCGGGCGCCGTGATGGCGGTTGCCGATACGCTGGAGTTGGATGAGGACTGCGTCGCAAAGAGCCTGCTCGCCGCGGGTATCATTGGAGTGTTTATAGCTGAGCACGCCACTTTTTCTGCGGAAGTCGGCGGCTGCATGGCCGAATGCGGCTCCGCCTCTGGCATGGCGGCGGCAGCGATTGTCACAATGAAAGGCGGTACTCTTGATCAAGCATTGGCCGGCACGTCGATCGCTCTGCAGAACTCTTTCGGCATGACGTGCGATCCAATTGCCAACCGTGTCGAAGCTCCCTGCCTGGGCAAGAACGTTCTCGCCGCCACGAATGCGTTGTCCAGTGCCAACATGGCCCTGGCCGGATACAGGCATCTCGTCCCTCTCGACGAGGTGATAGAAGCCATGCGCAAAGTGGGCGAGGCTATCCCCAGCGAACTCTGTTGCACCAACCTGGGAGGCTTGTCCGTAACGCCAACGGCGAAGAAACTGGAAGACCGGTTGAATGAATCCCTCGGCATCTTCTAATCCTCTGACCGCTGACCTCTTCTGACGGCGTCCACCTCGTAGCGGTGGACGTGCTAAGAATAGGGGAGTAGGTCCACCGCTACGAGGTGGACCAAGCGAATGGGTAGTGAAGACCTGTCGGCATGAAAGCGCATGCCTCTTCTCCCTGGTTCTGCGCTACACCCGCGGAACCCGCCATTGACACAGCTCGTGCTGTTTCGTAGGTTTGCGATCATGATGAGAGGAAGGCCCTGGAGACTCGGTGAAGTGAAGTATCATTATAGAAGGAGGCAGATCATGTTCAGGACAGTGACGAGTTTGATTCTTCTGGTGGCTCTGGCAGTTGTCATGACAGGGTGCGCTACCAGCATGGACATGATTGGTGGAAAGCAACTTGCTTGTATCGATCCAGGTAAAGAGAAGGAACTGAAATCGCCTGAAGACGATGTGGAAGCAACTCTTACGATTGAGAACAAAACGCAATCTCCAATTAAGCTGCAATGGCTCGATTATGATGGTGCCCGGGTTCACTACCAGAACATCGCGGCAGGCAGAGAAGCTGTTCAGCTGACCTATGTGGGGCATTACTGGATCATTCTCGATGCGAAAGACAAACCAGTCGGCATTTACGAAACGACACAGGCGGATGCTCTCATCGTGATCAAATAGCGGAAGGTTTCTCGAAGGGTTACATCTCTTCTGCAGGGAGCCTAATGAAGATTGGAATTTCACGGGCCGAGTTCTTGAAAGCCTGTGGCTTTGCGCTGTCGACACTGACCGTGTCAGCGCTGCAGGCTGAGGACTCGAGACCTGCGGCTACATCCAGAACACGACCATTCCGGTTTGCCATCGCCTCGGACCTCCATTTTGGCCAGGTAGATACTGACTATCACAACACTACGGCCGCACTGGTTGCCGCCTTGAATGAGGAAGCCGGGGGTAGGGGACTCAATGCCGTGTTTCTCAACGGCGACCTCGTTCACGATACCGCCAACATGTATGGCGAGTTGAAAGATGCGCTGAAGAGACTCTCAACCCCGGTGTACGTGACAAAGGGAAATCACGACTTCGCGACCCCCGAGCACTCTTGGAAAGATGCCTGGGGGTATCCTTCCAACCATACGGTTGATATGGGAGACCTGGCCTTTGTTCTTGCAGACACTTCCGCCGGCGCTGACGGAGGAATCTACCGTCCCGCCGATGTCAATTGGCTGACAGAAGAACTGGAGCGATTGCAGAAAAAGACCATGATCTTTGTGATGCTGCACATCGCACAGAGACCCCGTTACATTCAAGGATGGCCGAAATGGGGTATCAGGGACAAAGATGCCGAAGCCGGACAGGCAGTTATGACCCTTTTGGAGTCCTGCAGCAACGTGAAGGCCATATTTCATGGCCACAACCACAACGAGACAGGCGTATACCGGTCGGGTGGAAAGAAATACTTTTTTGACAGTCATATCGGCGGGTCATTCGGCAACAAGAAAGGCTACCGCATTGTTGAGATCGATGCGAAGAATGCCGTCACGACCTACCAGTACAACATGGAACAGTCCGTGATCATGAACCAGGATGCGATCTAGTAGCATCCTGTCCTTACAGACCGCTTAGAGCCTTTTGCGTTGTGATCTGAGCGAGTAATAGCAATACGAAAAGAGGGTCCGAGATTGTCTTTACCCCAAAAAGGGAGGCAGGGGGCGGCATTTAGGAGTCAGAATGAGAGA
>JASLPY010000137.1 GCA_030744755.1 Kiritimatiellia bacterium
CATGGACCGCTACAGCGGACATGATCTTCGATAAAATAAAGGCAATTTGTGAGCGAATTTAGCAATCACAACACTAGTTAGTTTTTGTTGCGAAAAGGTGATCCAGCGCCTCTATGGGAGGGTCCGCGGCCTCGCGGACCGCGCGCATGTATCGTGACAGTGTGGCGCAATCCCAATCTGCCCGGAGCATCCTTGCTCCGGCATTCCAGACGCAACTCCAGCCACAACGGGCAGCGAGGCCGCTGCCCCTCCCGCCGACGGGCGTGCATTCCAGAAGGGAGGGTCCGCGGCCTCGCGGACCGGTTCGAGGAAAGCCAAAGAAGAAGAGCATGGGCGTTCCTTTATTGCCTGTCGGTTCGTGCCTTCTCTTATTCATCCTCCGGTGTTATCCTTACCTTCACTATGAAGAAGCTTCTGATCACAGGTGCCAGCGGGATGCTGGGCGGCGAGATACTTCGGCGGACCAATGCAAGCATGAATGTTGTTGGCGCTTGTCACCGGAGTCCACGTGAGGGACTGCTGCAGCTTGATTTCGAACGCCCGGATCACGTCAAGGCTGCGATCCAGGAAAGCGGATTCACTCACATCATCCATTGTGCGGCAATTCGCGATCCGGATTACTGTCTCAAGCATCCGGAGGAGACCGACATGGTCAACGTGCGAGCCAGTCGCGTCATCGCTGAAGCCGCGCAAGCTGTCAAGGCTGTGCTTTGTTACATTTCAACGGATTATGTGTTCGACGGCAACAACCCTCCATATTCGGAAAGCGACGCACCGTGCCCAATCAATGTCTACGGCAAGAGCAAGCTGGCTGGTGAACAGGCTTCGGCCACGGTTGATAACCACCTTATTGTTCGCATCCCAGCTCTGTATCGCACCGACCTGGGCGACAGTGCGAACGTGCTGACCAAGTTCGCGGGATTGTTTGCTGATGGCCAGACGCTGCATCTGGATGCCGAGACCGTTCGCTACTACACGCGCACCGAAGATGTTGCCGACGCCGTCCTGTTTCTCCTGGAGCAGAAGCACCGTGGCGTCATTCATGTCTCGGCCGACGAGCAGACCACCAAATCCGCGTTTGCTAGAATGGCTGCCGTGCATCTTGGCTACGGCCCGGACCGCGTTGTGGATGCACCATCTCCTTCTACCGGTGACGCACGGCCCCACAACAGTCGTATTGACACAGCGTTGTACCGATCTCTCAGTGGGCCCCATATGCAGTCGCCGAGCGAAGCGCTCCCCGCCGCCAGCACTTGACTACCCCTCCTGGATCATGCGATTCGTGCCGGAAGTGGAAGCTCCGATCACTTCGGGAATACACCCGAAAGTCGCAGCACTCCAATCCCCGTAGCTGGATTCGTTAGAATTCAGCTCCCCTCCCCTTTCGCACCTTTCGTAGTTCCCAGTCTCTCCGACCCGAATCACTCTTCTCCTTCCCCTCCTCCCGATCCCAAATTAGCCTCATTCGCATAATTAGCGGTTTCCTCCCCCTCCCTCTTGACTTCCCCCCCACGATCTCATAGTGTCACGCAGGTTTGGTAAAACGTCGGCAGGTTATAATTCTCGGAGGGATGGCTGAGTGGACGAAAGCACCGGTCTTGAAAACCGGCGACGGGAAACCGTCCGTGGGTTCGAATCCCACTCCCTCCGCCATTTTTGCTCGAATTCTCAACCAACGGTGCCATGGGATGAGGCCTTGCTCAGACCACTTTGGAGTAAACTCACGCTATGACAGACCTCAAAAGAACGCCCCTGTATTCCGCACACACTGAACTCGGTGCCCGGATGATGCCGTTTGCCGGGTTTGATATGCCTGTGCAGTATGAAGGCATCATCAGCGAACATCTCGCCACACGGTCCGCTGTCACGATTTTCGACACATGTCACATGGGTGAGATCCGCGTTACGGGAAACTCAGCGCTTTCCTCTCTTGAGCGGATCGTCTCGTGCAACCTGACCGACCTCCCGGCGGGGAGATGCCGCTATGGCCTTATGTGCAACGAGCAAGGCGGGGTCGTTGACGATTTACTCGTATACAGGATGGGCGATGCGGAGTTTCTCCTGGTAGTGAACGCAGGCACGAAGGATTTCGACCTGTCATGGATCCGCCGGCACGCGGACGATACCACTTGCGTTACCGATGAAACGGACGAGACCGCCAAACTGGATATCCAGGGGCCGGGATCTGTCAGGGTCATGGGACGACTGATGGAGAACCCGGTTGCCGATATGAAGTACTATGCGTGGAAGACGAACCGGTTCAACGGCCGGGACGTTCTGGTCAGCCGAACCGGTTACACGGGCGAAATGGGTTTCGAAGTCTACTGTGGCCCTGACGCCGCGCTGGACATCTGGAATTCCGCTCTCGAGGAGGGAGTCGTTCCTGCCGGGCTGGGCGCCAGGGATACACTCAGACTCGAAGCAGGACTCCCCCTCTACGGTCACGAGTTGTCTGCCGACCGCAATGCTGCCGAAAGCGGATTGCATCGTGCCATTTCAAAGGAGAAGAACTTCATAGGGTCAGAAGCCGTAAACTCCGGCGCGCCCTCTTTCGAGCTGACGGGGCTGGAGCTTGAAGGCCGAAGGACAGCACGGGCGAAAGACCTTGTTACTGGCCCGTCCGGCGAAGAAATCGGTGTCGTCACCAGCGGCAGTTTCTGCCCCAGCGTGAAAAAAGCTTTGGCACTGGCGTATGTTAAGGCTGGAGCCACTCGTCGTGGCGAAGTATTATCTATCCAGACAGCGAGACAGGTTTTGCAGGTAAGTCTTGTCGATCGACCTTTTTACAAGGATGGAACGGTAAGGCGACCTGCTTCAGAATTCATATAAATCCAGGGCGAGGAGACAGATAGTGACACCGGATGATCGCAAGTACGCACTGACACATGAATGGCTCATGATCGAGGAAAACGTTGGAACTGTCGGCATCACCGATCACGCCCAGAATTCGCTCGGTGACATTACGTTCGTTGAGCTTCCTACTGTTGGGGAAGCCGTCAAAAAGGGAGATGAATGCGCGGTTATAGAATCGGTCAAGGCCGCAAGCGACATCTATTCACCGGCTACGGGAATAATCTCTGAAGTTAATTCCGCGGTTGAGGATTCCCCTGAGACAATTAACAAGGACCCCTACGGTGACGGCTGGATCTTCAGACTGGAGAACATGGAGGAAGCCGGCGAACTTGTTTCAGCGGACGAATACGAGAAGAACCTCGACAGCGAGTGATGAGCTACATTCCACACACTGATGAACAGCGGGAGGAGATGCTCAGAACCTGTGGAGTGGAATCCATTTCCGAGCTCTTTCACGACATACCTGCCGAACTTGCCCCTGAATCGTTCAACATCCCGGAAGGAAAGAGCGAGATAGAGGTCCTCTCCTATTTCGAGATGCTCGCGGAACAGAATTACTCCCACCTGACAAATTTCGTGGGCGGAGGGTTTTACGACCATTTCATCCCATCTGCCGTCGACGCGTTGGTTGGCCGCAGTGAGTTCTACACGGCCTACACGCCCTACCAGCCTGAAGTGTCCCAGGGCACTCTTCAGGCCATATATGAGTACCAGACTGATATCTGCCGTCTGACAGACATGGATTTGGCAAATGCATCCCTCTACGATGGTGGAACAGCCCTCTACGAGGCCTGCCAGATGGCGCTCCGGGCGACAGGCCGCGAACGAGTAATCCTGGATGGCGGCGTGAACCCGGTCTACAGGAAGATCCTGACATCATACACGGCAAACCTGGACATACAATTCACGATATCTCCCGTCAGTCATGGGCACAGTGACAGGGACAAGATCTTCGACGCCATAGACACTGATACCGCTGCAGTAATCCTGCAGAACCCATCTTTCTTTGGCATCATAGAGGACCATTCCGACATCGTACAGCACTGCCATGACAATGGGGTTCTAGTGATCCAATCGGTCTATCCCACCGCCATGGCAATGCTCAAAACTCCTGGGGAGATCGGTGTCGATATCGCCGTCGGCGAAGGACAGAGCCTGGGCATACCTCTTGCCTTCGGGGGGCCATATCTCGGCTTCATGGCTACGACCAAGAAACTCGCCCGACGCATGCCGGGAAGGGTCGTAGGCAGAACCGTCGACAGGGATGGGCGCGAGGCGTTCGTCCTAACCCTCCAGGCTCGTGAACAACACATCAGGCGCGAGAAGGCTACATCCAACATATGCACGAACCAGGGACTCTGCGCCCTCAGGGCACACATTTACCTGAGTCTCCTTGGGAAACAGGGACTCCTCGATGTGGCCCAGCTGTGCATCGACAAGGCCGCGTACGCGCGCGAAAGACTGGACATGATTCCAGGCGTTGAAGTGATGAAGGCAAGTCCTACCTTCAACGAGTTCACCGTTAGCCTGCCAATGGATGCAGGTGAGGTGGTTGGAGCCATGGTAGAAAAGGGCTTCGCGCCGGGATTGCCACTCGGACGGTTCTACCCTGGAATGGAGAATTTTCTACTGGTTGCAGTGACCGAGAAGCGTACGAAGCACGAGATAGGTATGCTTGCCGAGACATTGGAGGCCGTCCTATGTCAGTGATATTCGAAAAGAGCGTCCGCGGGCGGAGAGGCGTCGACTTGCCAAAATGCGACGTTCCCTCAAAGGGCCATATTGACGAGGCCTACCGTCGCGGCACTTCACTTGATCTCTGCGAGCTCTCGGAACTGGACGTGGTTCGGCATTTTACCGCGCTTTCTAGAAAGAATTTTGGCGTCGACAACGGGTTTTATCCCCTCGGCTCCTGCACCATGAAGTACAACCCCAAGGCTCTAGAAGCCGTCGCCAGGCTGGAAGGCTTTACGGATCTTCATCCGTTTATGCCTCAACTTCGCCACGGCGGAATGCTTGTACAGGGAGCATTGAGAGTGCTGTACGAGCTTGAACGGTTGCTCGCGGAAATCACAGGGATGGATGCCGTAACTCTACAGCCGCTCGCGGGTGCGCATGGCGAACTCACGGGAATGATGCTGATCGCCGCCTATCACCGCGACAAAGGCAACAAGAAGACGGAAGTCCTTATCCCCGACGAGGCCCACGGCACGAATCCTTCGAGCGCCGCCATCGGCGGATATGCAGTTAGGGCGGTCCCAACCGACAAGAAAACGGGAACACTTGACCTGGAAGCGCTGGAGCAAATGGTAGGAGAGCAGACTGCCGCGGTTATGCTTACGAACCCGAGCACACTTGGCATCTTCAACTCGGATATCGCCAGGATTGTCGAAATCGCCCACGAGCATGACGCCCAGGTCTATTACGACGGCGCCAATCTCAACGCAATTCTCGGGCGATTCCGGCCGGGCGATGCTGGATTCGACGTTGTGCACATGAACCTGCACAAGACATTCGCAACCCCACACGGCGGAGGCGGACCGGGAGCCGGCCCCGTTGGCGTCAAGAAACACCTTGTTGACTACATGCCGATTTCGCGCGTAGTCAAGCGTGACGACAACACGTATGCGCTGGACTACGACTACCCCAAGTCCATCGGCTATATCGCAACCTTCTACGGCAACTTCATGGTCTGCCTTCGTGCCTACGCTTACATCCTCATGCTAGGGGCCTCAGGCCTGCGCGAGGCAAGCGGGCATGCGGTGCTGAATGCCAACTACCTGATGAACCGTCTGAAGGACAAGTTCAAGGTAGCCGTGCCAAGGACCTGCATGCACGAGTTTGTACTGTCCGCGGAAGCCGAAGCCGAGAAAGGCGTGCATGCCACTGACATCGCCAAGGCCTTGATTGATGAAGGATTCCACCCTCCGACGATTTACTTTCCGCTCATCGTCAAAGAGGCTTTGATGATCGAGCCGACAGAAAGCGAAAGCAAAGAAACACTGGATGCGTTTGTGGACGCGATGCTGAAGATCTCCGCACAGGTCAGCGCTTGCCCGGAAGTACTCACATCTGCACCCAAGTCAACCCCGGTAAACCGCCCTGACGAAGTCAAGGCGGCACGTGACATGGATGTCGCCTGGCCCCGTGACAACCATGAACAATAGTGCCTGAACTGACGTTTGTGGGTATGGCTCTTGACCGCACCAGGGAAACCCACCCCCCACCCTTAAGGCTCCGGAGACTATTCCCCTGTCCCTTTCGCCTGCTTCAGGCGCGCCTTCCGAAGCGTCGCCTCGAAGCATTTGGTTCGACAATCTCTCGTTGTCCTGATCGTTGTCTCGATCCTTGTCGAGGAAGATCAAGACAACGATCGGGACAATGATGAAGATCGACGACGATAGCGACAACGATAGCGACGACGATCAACCTCGTCCGGATTGCCTCATTTCATCATCTCTTCTTGTCGAACTTTATGATGATGAAATAGCTCCGCGGGTAACGCAAAGTGTCGTAAAAAGAGAAGAGGCCTCGACAGGGGTAGAAGACTGAGGACGACAGGCGCTAGGGGCCGGTCGCATCCCTGCCGAGGCCAAATTCTTAAATCTTCCGCCTCAGTCTTGTGTGAATCGTAGCATCTAACCGCCGGAATTAATATCAGGTATTCACCGTATTTTCCACCAATCAGGAATAGAGGCAAGAGGCATCGGTTTCGAGAGACGATCTAACGGTCAGGCATCGATTATGCCGTTGCGGATAGCATAGCGAACTATCTCGCTGACCGAATGCACGTCCAGTTTCCGCATCAGATTTGTTCGGTGTGTCTCCGCGGTCTTGGTGCTTATTCCCAGGATGGAAGCCACCTCCTTGCTGCTCTTCCCCTCGGCAATGAGCTGAACGGTCTCGCGTTCTCTTGGCGTAAGGAGAAAGTTCTTGTGCTTGGCTGACCTGACACCCCGACTTTCTTCAATAATGGACTTAACGACTGTTGGGGACATCTTTGAGGTAAAGAAAGGCTTTCCATGACATACGTTCTCTATTGCGTCCACCAGAACGCTGCCAGCGTCGGACTTCAGAACGTATCCGATTGCTCCGGCCAGAAGCACTTCGTGCATAAGGTGTTCGGATTCGTGCATCGTGAGAATGACCACTTGTGCAGTTGGAACCAGCTTGGTTATTTGGCGAGTCGCCTCAAGTCCGTTCAGTTCAGGCATGCCCACGTCCATTATAACCACGTCTGGCTTAAGCTCTTCGGTCATGGCGATAGCCTCTCTGCCATTGACCGCCTCGCCGCATACGACCAAGTTCTTCCGGGTATCAAGCACGGATCTTATTCCCTGCCTGATTATCTCGTGGTCGTCTACTATAAGTATCCTGATCTCTTCACCCATAACCTTGGCCACTCTACTTTTCACCGGGATGCCGGTTTGCTAACGGCTTAGAACGCCATCACCGCACAGCGCAGCATCTCCGCATACTAAATCGCAACAGGAAGCGACGCAGTAACCTCTGTACCTGCTTCACTGGTTTTGATCTCAAACATTCCACCGAGCTGGATAATCCGCTCCCTCATGCCGGGAATCCCCACTCCCATACTGATAATCCCCGAACCATTAACGACCGTTCCCGGGGGCAGGCCCGATCCGGAATCTGCCACAACCAGCGTCACCCATCCATCAGCCATCCCCAGGGATATTGACGCTGTCTTGCTTCCGGAGTGCCTGTGGATATTCACCAGACTCTCCTGCATGACTCGAAAGAGCGATGTCTCGATCTCCTTGGACAACCGGCACAGATCCTTCGACAGTTCCAGGTCCACCCTTATTCCGCTTCGTTTTGCGAATCCGTCGGCGTAATCACGAACAGCCCCGAGCAGTCCGAGTTCATCAAGCAATGGAGGGTGCAGGAGATAGGAAGTCGTTCTGACTTCGGAAGAACATTTGTTGGCCAGCTCCCTGCACCTAGCCAGAAGCTCCAGAGTCCTTTCCTTGTGCTCAACAGAACAGGCGTCCTCCAGCAGGGAAAGGTTCATCGATAACGCAGCAAGCGTCTGTGCCGTCGTTTCATGCAGGTCCCGGGCTACTCTTCTTCTTTCTTCATCCTGTGATTGCAGCAACCTCCCGGAGAGTTCACGGAGTGCCCTTTTCGCGCGGGCGCGTTCCAATGCGTAACGGATTGCCCTGACCAGCAAGCTGGGATCCAAGGCATCTTTAACAAGGTAATCCTGCGCTCCGCACCGCATCGACTTCATGACAAGCTCGTTGTCATCAAGCACTGTAAGAATGATTATCGGCGTTGAAGGCGATTTCCTGTGTGCCCTGGCAAATGTCTCGTACCCTGCGCTGTCAGGCAACCCAAGGTCAAGAAGGACGATATCAACATCCCGGTGGCTAAGCACATCCAGCCCCGCGTCGAGACGCGAAACTGATTCGAGAGTAAAGCTGTCAGGATTTCTCCTGAGCAGAACATCCTTCACGAAGTAGGTGTACCCCTCGTTATCTTCAACGAGGAGAACCTTGATCCGCTCCTTCACTAAACCTGTGGAGTTTTTCGCGAGTTCAACCGTTGCTGGCATGCCGTCTCCTTCCGCCTGTCGTTCATGCTCCCGGCATTCTGCAACACCAAGGACCTGCCCCCGTCTTCGAAATCCATTGTCCAAGACTGAGGCTGAGCTGTCAACCGTTCATCCGTATCGAGGATTCTGCGTTGCACGCCGAATGCAGGAGTCAGTAGTCAGGAATCAGGAGTCAGAAGTGCTGACGCATTGATT
>JASLPY010000138.1 GCA_030744755.1 Kiritimatiellia bacterium
CTGACCTCTGTGTCCTCGGGAGCTCTAGCGCGGGGGCGCGGGTGGTTGAATCTCCATATCTAAACTGCCATTTTTCGCGGGGTCAATCTGGCAACATTTCTCCCATTCTGACTCCTAAATGCCGCCCCCTGCCTTCCTTATTTGGGGTAAAGACAATCTCGGACCCTCTTTTCGTACTGCTATTATTCGCTCAGATCAAAACGCAAAAGGCTCGAGAAAAAGCCACTTTCTCGCTCTCCATATGTAGCTGAGTTCGTGAGAATTCAGAGAAGTCCCTCCGGCCTTCCACCTTGAACTTGCATCCCCTACCCACTATCGTTTCATCCATGGGCCATCAGGGCTTCGCCCTGTGCCGCTGCATGCCCGGAACTCATGCATTGATGAATGGATCGGATAGCAATCAAGGAGAACAGATGATAAAGCGCGTTTTTCAGTTAGTAGTTCTCGTCACACTTCTTATGAATACCGGCATGGCCGGGGAAGCGATGTTCGTGGATGCCGAGAGTTTCACCTACAAGGGTGGCTGGGTTGTCGACCAGCAGTTCACTCATGTCATGGGGTCGCCGTACCTGCTGGCCCACGGCATGGGCAAGCCGGTGGCAAATGCAAGAACAGCCGCCAGTTTCCCTGTCACCGGGTCGTATCGTCTCTGGGTCAGGACCAGGAACTGGGTCCCGGGCAACTGGGAAGCGCCCGGACGGTTCAAAGTGATTGTGAACGGGACGGAGCTAGCCACCGTGTTCGGGACCAGGGACGGGTGGGCCTGGCAAAAGGGCGACCGCGTCGAAGTGAAGGCCGGGAAGGTCGCTCTCGAGCTCAAGGATCTGACCGGTTTCGAGGGGCGTTGTGACGCACTCTTCTTTACGACCGATGAGTCTTTTGAACCTCCGGAAGATGTCGAGAAGATGAAGCTTTGGCGGGACCGGCTCAAGGGAGTGCCGGCGGAACCGAAAGATGCCGGCACGTTTGACGTGGTGATCGTTGGTGGCGGCATCTCCGGCTGCGCGGCTGCGCTTGCGGCCCACGAGCAGAACCTGAACGTGGCATTGATTCACGATCGGCCACTGCTGGGAGGAAACGCCAGCAGCGAGGTCCGCGTGCATACCATCGGAATCCGCGGCAAGGGCACTGACATCATCAAAAGTATAGACACCGCGCACTGGCCCAATGGATCTGCGAAGTCCCTGGCTGACCAGTACAAACGTACGGAGACTATGACTTCCGCAGAAAACGTTAAGCTGTTTCTTTCTTGGCGCGCGTACGGCGCCAACACGGATGGCAACCGGATAGTCAGTGTCGACGCCAGTCAAAACGAGACAGGCGAGAAGGCCCGTTTCGCCGCTCCGATCTTCATAGACTGTACGGGTGATGGCTGGGTCGGCTTCTGGGCCGGTGCAGAGTACCGCTACGGCAGGGAAAGCAGTGATGAGTTCGGAGAGGCCTGGCCGCAAAAGGGTGATCTCTGGTCCCCCAAGAAAGCCGACAAGGTGACCATGGGCACTTCTGTTCTCTGGAATTCTGAGCGCGCGACAAGGCCGGTTTCCTTCCCTGAAGTGCCCTGGGCCATGGACGTTGCGGGAAGCCACGCGGCTATCAACGGCGAGTGGTACTGGGAATACGCGAATGGCGAGCTGAACCAGATCTACGACGCGGAGGAGATCCGCGACCACATGTTCCGTGCCATCTACGGATCTTTCTACAACGCGAAAAAGAACGGCAAGAATGCCAACGTGGCACTCAAGTGGGTCGCCTACGTAGGTGGCAAGAGGGAATCCCGGCGGCTGATGGGCGACTACATTTACACCGAACGGGACATCCTTGAGAGGCGCCGGTTCAAAGATGCTGTTGTCGAGGAGAAGCGGGATGTCGATGTCCATTGTCAGATCAAAGAGATGGGCGACGACAAGGATTTCCTCTCGAAAGCCCTGTACCGCAATCCAAGGGGGCTCTACTACGTTCCCTTCCGTTGTCTCTATTCGAAAAACGTCGAGAACCTGATGATGGCCGGACGCTGTTTCAGTTGCTCCCATGTCGCACTGGGTGGTCCGCGCGTAATGCTGACCTGCGGTCAGATGGGCATCGCCACCGGGTACGCGGCCTCGCTATGCAAGAAACATGACACGACCCCGCGCGGTGTCTACCAGGCTCATATCAAGGAACTGCGCGAGATGATCGGATACGGTGACGACAGTGATCAGAAACCTTCCGCCGGGCAGGGACTGCGGACCAGTGACAAGTACCTGATCGAGCAACTGCCCCGGGAACTTAAAGGACTCGCCCTGGCGACCATCAGGAGGGGCATGAGCAACGGGCCCGCCCCGTCCTTCAGCGTCAAGGTTGATGCAAAGGTCATCGCCTACCTGGCGGTTCAGGACCGCGGAGGATACAAGCCTCCCGATGAATGGAAGAAGACCGATATGAAGCTAAGGTGGCACGGGACCTTCACCGACACCATCTACAAGCGGGAATGCGGTCCCGGGATGGTGGTGATCCCCGGGCACAACGGCACGAACGGCGCCTATTACGGCATCCCGAACGCCCTGTTCATCAAACCGTTGAAGGGCGATGCAAAGAGCTTGAAGGTGAGTGCTTTGCCCGAGAAGCTGGGAGCCGCAGTCTACACCCCGTAGCGCATGTCGCATATCGAGTGGGTAGACGTTCACCGAAAAGGGGTTGCATACTGAAATGCCTGGAAACACTCACTGGAGTGCGGCGGGCTGCGGGACCTTTTCCGAAGTCATAGGAGCGACCGAGCGTCAGAGAGGGGAAGATTAGGGCCAAAGATTATGGCGAAAGATTAAGGATGAGACAGCCATGCAAACCCTAATCTTTCGCCCTAATCTTTTTCCTTAATCTCTCTTTCTGGGTTCCAGATGTAGATTCCTGCGTTATCTCCAAGCCCATGTGGGAATCTGCAGAAGATTCCGCACATAACCGTACCCAGGGCGATGCCCTGGGCTGGTATATCAAGCCCTTTCAGGGCCGGAGACCTTTTCCGAATGGGGTCTGGATAGTTCCGGTGCTATTCCTGTTTCCCGGCGGTCAGTTTCCTTACCCAGCAGCAGCCGCAGATGCACTTGTCTTGTCCGCAGGTTCCGTCAATATCATGATACTTGAGCGGAGCGATAGAGGCTTCTACAAGCTCGAACAGCTTCCCGTACCGGGGATCCTTCCTGTCCTTGAAGACAGCTCCTTCCGTTTTTCCCCCGAGCCAGCCCCCGGCTGTCTCCGGAAGGCGGAGCTTAAGTATCCTGCTCTCGTCCGCCTGGCCAACGTTCACCAGCGCGGCGAAAGGTTGTTCGGAAAGCTCTCTCCCGAAATGTTCGGCAACATACCTGCGCAACACCTTCTCCCCTTCCGGCGATGACCCGCGCTGCTCTATCCTGTTAAAGGAATAATCTCCGTACTGCTGACCATTAAGATCGAGCCAGGTGATGATGCGCTCGAGATCCTCTTCAGGAAGCTTCAGCTTGTCGTGCCCCTTGATGAGCATCGTTGCGAGCTTTCCGGCATGGGCGAAGTAGTCTTTGGGTTTGCTGAAAAACGTTTCCGCGTTGCTCATGGCAATCTTCACCATGCCCTTCCGGCCGGTCAAGAGCCGGTACGATTTGTCACCGAAGAGAACCAGGCCTTCGGGGACTTTCTTCTCGTTCAAGCCGTGACACTTGATGCAATAGCGGTCCAGCACTGGCTGGACTGTGCGCTTGAAACTGAACCCACCTTCGTAGCCGGTGCCCGAAACGGGCTTCGGATCGTGAACCGTCAGGTTCTTCGGCGCCCTCTTGGCATAGGGTGTTGAGCCTCTCGGTTCGTGACATCCCACGCAACTGATCGTTTCTCCCGGTTGGAGATAAATGAGAGAACGCATCGTCATCACGGCCATCTTGTTTTCATCAAGAATCTGCAGTTGCAGGCCCACTCCCGCGGGCGCACGAAAGGCCACGGAACCATCCTCGTTGACTGGGACGGTACCTACAACATTCTTGACGATTTCTTCACCGGCCCGGCTCCGTCTCGTGAAACTCGCCGTGGGCTGATTGAAAATGCGGTTTATGCGCAGATACTTGATGCTACCCGGCGATACTGGATGCCTGCCCTTGTAGACGTCCTGCACGTAACAGGTACCCGTGGCAGTTCCCGCTGCAGAATCAGCCAGCAGGGATGGAACAGCCTGCGGCTTTGGACGGGGACGAACGGGGATCGGGGCGAAACAGGAAACATCCGGATCGCGGTATATCAGTTCTCGCCCGCCCATCGTATCGACAAGATAAATCCCGAACGCGGCCTCGGTCGGCCAGGTCCCGTTCCATTGCCCTTTCGCCCTTTCCCAGTTCACCTGTTCAGGCGAATAGGCCGCGAGAAAGAGATCCTCGGTCAGTGGATAAGGCGTTGAGTAGCATCCCTTGAGCCCCCATCCTTCAGTCTCCGGGAACTTGACTTCCGGCGTAACTCGCGTCAGTGGATCCATGCCGTCTTCACCCTTGCTCGGATCGACAAGGATTATCGATCCGCCCGATATAAAGTGATGGGCCGAGGCGGTGGCAACTACCTTGTGTGAACCCGGTATTGGAATAGTTTCCGCTATCACGTTCGGATTCTTCGAATAGTTGCCGTAAAAATGGGCTGTTGAAGTGCCATCCGGATTCGTCACCCAGAGACTCTGGAACCAGGTGTTGTGGCGGTTTATGTAGTCCCACCTGGTATAGACTATGCGGCCGTCATGCAGAACTGCAGGGTCCCATTCATTTGCCTCGGCAAAGGAGATCTGCCTGATGCCCGATCCATCTGCATTTGCGCGGTACAACAGGAAAGAAGGAGTATATCGTCCCCAGTGGCAACGTCCGAAGTTCTGGCTGCGGGTAGAAGTAAAAACAAATCCGCCGGCGGGCAGGTAGCATGGATCCATGTCTTCAATGAGGACAGTCTTACGGTTATCGGTAGTCTGCATTGGATCACTCGGCGTGCCCGTAAGCTGCCTGACTTCACTGCCGTCGATAGTGGCTTCGAAAATAAAGAAGCGTCGCCGGCCGATCTTATCGTTATCACACCCCTGCTGGGCCACTCTCGGGTGGGTTGGGATATAAACGTCATCGTCTTTCCTGACCGTATGATCACAGAAAGCAAAGATCACACGCTTCCCGTCAAAGGAAAGATCCGGATGCAGAACCGATCCCGCGGGTAGCTTGCCTTCCAGGATAACAGTCTCTTTTGGATCATTCTTCCATGAATCCAGCACGACCAATCCTGGTCCGACCTTGCTATGCCGGCCGTAGTACTGGTCGCACTGGTGCGCGAACAGGGACTTGGGAGGCGGGCGCTTGTTTATGAGCAGACGGTCGAAATCGAGCGCCGGGTGCGACAGAATTATACGGCGCCTCAAACTCCGTACCTCACCCGCGAGCGTCTCCAGTTCGTCAGCTTCCCCGCTTGCGGTCTCGATTCTCTTTTCCAGGTCCTTCAACTCCGCCGCCAGCTTCGGACGCGGTGCCGACTTCACGACAAAACCGAGAGTCTTCTTCGCAAACTCAAGCGCTTCACCGGCATCATGCTGCTTCAACGGTTCTTCCGCAGAAACCACAGTAACGAAAAAAACCAGCAACAAGACAACTGCCGGCATTCTCCTGCCTGTCAACACAACAATCCTCCATGCAAGTGTGGAATACTCAATGAGGCAATTCTAGCAGCGCTGTTCCTATTACTCAAGCACGTCCACCGGCGGGAGGGGCAGCGCCTGCCCGGCGCAATGCACGCCCAACGGCAAAAGTAGATCGGCCGTCCCGGCTGATCTTCTAGAAAGCAGGCCAGAGGCCAGCTCTACTTTTGGAGCCGGGGCCTCACGCGAGAGTATTGGGATTGATTGACGATTAGCGGAGCTGGTTAGTGATTATGGGATTGACGATTTACGAATGCTCAATCTCCCAATCCCTCATCCCAATCCTAACCCTCCCCCAAATGATTCTGTCACAAATGATTCTGTCTACTCCCCAACTTGGGCGCCTGCCCTGAGCTTGTCGAAGGCGTCGAACTGCACCCTCCATTTTACAGCACTTTCCCCCGGTACGGAAAAGACCATTCGAAAACATCAGGTTAACCCCAAGATGATTTGACCCGGATCGTGTCCGATGGCACAATCTCGTCATGTATCCGAGATTGCTGAAGCGCCTTCGCGACCTTATACTGAATCGTCAGTATGTTGTCACACTGCATGGGTACGACGAGATGGCGGCTGATGATTTGACCGTGTGGGATGTAGAAAGCGCTTTTCTCACAGGCGAGATCGTAGAGAAACAGAAAGATGCTGAGACATCCGAATTGAAGTATCGCGTTCGAGGGAACTCACTCTCTGGTACGCGCGTGGAGATCGTCGCGAAGATAGCCGTAACAGGCAAACTGGTTGTCATTACCGTATACGCATTATGAAAAAGGAAATTACATGTGACTGCTGTGGCAAGGGCGGGGTGATGAGCAAGCGCATCACGCGCTGTTTCGGCAAGGGAGATCGTGTCGTGGTAATCGATGGAATACCACTTTGCGTCTGTCCCCATTGCGGAGAAAGTTATTTCACCGCTAGCACGCTGCAGGAAATAGAGCGATTGCGCATGCACCGTGCAGGTCTCACCGTACAGGGCATGGCCCCTGTGTTATCTTACGTCTAGTGTGCTGTCCCATAAATACCTTTGCACTGGATTGGCCTATTTCGGATGCAGAAGCGCTCCGAAAGAGGCCAACCCCTTCGGGGTGACGGTATTCTGGCGCACGGCCCGGCACCGTGCTTGCTCTGGTGCTGGGGCCTCGCTGCTCGTTGTAGCTGCAATTGCGCATGGGATGTCGGAGCTAACGCAAGAGCATTCGGATTGATTGACGATTAACGATTGTGGGATCGACGATTTACGAATGCGCCGTCTATCAATCGTAACTCGTCAATCGCTAATCGCTAATCGTAATTCCCTCCCAAAACTCCCAACTTGAGCGTTGAGCGTTGGGCGTCCCGCCTGCGGCGGGATAAATTGGGCGCTTGCCCCGCGTCCCGCGCATTCGCGTCAACTTAACGCCATCGGGCCACTCATAGCGCTGAAAGCGCGGTATATACCAGCCCAGGGCAACGCCCTGGGTAGAAGAGGAATGAGGATTTAGCCCTGAAAGGGCGAGATATAGCGAGCTGCATAGGGAAACGTCCTGTATCCCGCCCTTTCAGGGCTGAATTGTTCTATGTCTCGTTACCCAGGGCGTTGCCCTGGGCTAGTATATCCAGGCCTTTCAGGCCACAGGCGCATGCGGTAATCTCTTAGGTTGACGCGCATGCGCGTCCCGCGGCGTTGGGAGTTGAAACTATAGGGATTCTCCCTAACGCCTACCAGCAGAACCGATAGCAGATTTGTACTCGACAATGCATTCGTCACAAGTGTATTATATGTAAAGGATCGGCAAGGGTGGGGCCGGTTTCCTCATGACATGTGGGAGTCAGACCAGTCACGGGCACAATCCCCGAAAGGACGGTTTGAGTGGGAACGTTTGATAGTCTTGCTGCTTATATGTGTGCCTGCACATCATCTTACCCCTGTATCTTCTCTTTCATTCCGGAACCGAGTAGGTGCCTATCTCCGAGAGGCACCTTGCGACATGCGAGCGGCAACCTGGCGAACCTTAAGCGCGTAGCGCAATTCATCCACTCGTCTCCCGCCTTCCTGCCACTGGCGCCCCTCGGAGATGGGCGCCTACTCGGAACTCCCGCATCCCGTATCCCGTATCTCAACTCTCGAATATCTACTCACGCTCAATATGGAGAAAGACCATGCTAAAGCAAATTCATAAACCTCTCTCCCTCCTGACACTTGGCCTAATACTCGGCTCGCTTCTGGCCGCCGCTTTGCCGGCGGAGGCCGCAACAGTAGCGGCATCCGGCACGGCTCCAACCGTTGATGACGCTGATATCGCGCAACTGGTGACAAATTACACACCCGGCGGGAATGAAGGGCACGTGTGGGCTAACCGTCCCATTCACGGACAGTCTTTCACCACTGGGGACAATGCGGGGGGCTACTTGCTAAAGGCTGTAACCCTGAGGAATGAGAACAGTAGTGGAAGCCCCGGCGGTTGGGACATTTACGTCGGAACGATCAGCGGATCCGTGCTTACGCCGGTCGGCACGGAGTCATCGGGGAGCGTGACCATCAGTGCCAATAACTACATCACATGGACGTTCGACACGCCTATTGAGTTGGACCCGAACACATTGTACGGT
>JASLPY010000139.1 GCA_030744755.1 Kiritimatiellia bacterium
CTGTAAAACCCTAGAAAAAGCGGGCATTTCTGGCTCGATTTTCGACCCGATTATGGCCGGGCAATTGCCGCGCCACCCAAAACCCTTTCTGCGGCAACCCATAACGCGTTTCTCTCGACTCCTGAGGCATTTCATGAATAATGCGCGCTAGACCCCATCGAAAAGGGGTGACTCACTAAAACACCTGGAAACACTCACTGGAGTGCGGCGGGCCTCCGCCGCTATGGAACAAGGGATGTGCATAAACGTGACAGAATTGAACGAAGTTCTCACTGTCGCAAGGGAATGCGCTGGCATTGCACGGCCGGCGGAGGCCCGCCGGGCTCCAGGACCCTTTTCGGACAACGTCTATCCAGCCTCGATGATTCGTCTTTCGTCATTCATCATTCGACTGGACGTTGGGCGTCGGACGTTCGATGTTGGACGTTGCCCCCCCCCATTCTCCCTTACAGAATCGTAAGGATTTCCAACTGGCCCGCGTTCTCCATGCGGATCGATAATCCTCTTCAGAAAAGGCGTTTCCCGCCTTTGAAGCAGGGGACAGTTATCCCGGCGGGCGTTGGAGACGCAAAGCGAGGCGCGGGTACAACGTGTGAGAAGAAAGGAGGGCAAGGCGAGGCATTCCCGACCATGGAAGCATGAAGGCAGTCTTCAAGCGGGTATGGGAACCCAGACAGGCAATTCACACAGGTGTAAGGCGTTTCGGAAAGCGAGAAGGAACATGAAAGCAACATGGATACTAACACTGCCAGTAGTCACAGCAGCCCTGATCGTTACAATCGTGACGACAGGTACTGTGAGGGCTCAATGGGGATACGATGTTATCGAGTTTGACGAAGCCGAGCTCTTTTTCGAGGAGAATACGACTGACGGTGACATGGGGCTTCACCTTAAGGTCGACGGAGAGGGATGGCGAAAAATGTTCCTCGTTACGCCTCAAGGCAGGAGGCTGCTCGACATCAAAGTCCGCGGGTCCCTGGGGCAGGAAATCGGCCTTACGGAGCTTTTCAGTGAGAGCGCGGAGCCTGGGTACGACGAGATGCCGCGTGAAGAGTTCCTCGAACTGTTTGAAGAGGGCGACTACAGATTCTATGGCTTTACTCTCGAGGGGGATTGGCTTGTCGCATACCCGGAGCTGACAAAGAATATTCCTGGAGCACCCGAGATACTGTCGCCCGAAGAGGAGGCTGAAGTGGATCCAGAAGAGGATCTCGTGATCGAGTGGGCACCGCTCGACGATCCGAATCCGCCAGAAAGCTCGATTGAGTTTTACGAGGTGGTGTGTGAGAAGGACGAAGACGAAGAACGACTCCGCGTGTTCACGGTACACATGTTACCCACAGACACAAACGTGCGGGTGCCGGCCGAGTTCCTGGAAGCCGGGAAGGCATACAAGGTCGAGATAGTAGCGCAGGAAACCAGTGGGAACAGGGCTGCTGCGGAGGTAGAATTTGAAACAGAAGGGGAGGAAGAGGAGGAAGAGGAGGAAGAAGAGGAGTAGGGACGCAGACGTCCAGCGAGATCTCTCCTTCCACGGAAGGGGGGATCTCCAGAGCGCAGGTGAGACGTGGCGGACCGGTTGGTTCTCGCCTGCTCAGCTCGAGGTGCGCTTGAACGAAAGGGTGGGCTTCACGCGCACAAGTTTATCGCCGATCTCCAGAACAGGATAGGCCAGGAAGTTGATCGGACCTGCAAACACTGTTACTACAACAGACTTCTGCGCTGTAACCGCAGAAGAGTAAGCCCTGTGTGTGAGCGACAGTCGGAAGACGCCCGAACAACGGAACGGTCAAGTGAATGACACTCGCGTCAGAGCACGATTTCGCACTCCTTAGCAGGACAGTTCACTGGCTGGTCCGACGGGCCGGCATTGGCGAATCACTTCTTCTTTTCTTTTTTCAGCTGCCGTTTCTGTTTTGGCGTAAGCTTGGCTTTCTTCTGTTGTTCCCTTTTGCCTTTATCCTTCTTTCCTTGATCACCCATACCTGTTCCTCCCCGGTTTTCCTGCACCCGACACAGCACTAAGCTTTTCTGTATGCGCGACGATTCATCGCCACGAGCACACAAAACGCTTCAACGATCAGTCAGGTTGTTTCCGCTCTGTTTCTCGCGTTGCCTCATCTCGAAGTACACTTTCGTCAGTCCTGCTTCTTAGAGTATTCAGAAGCTCACCTGGCGAAATCCCTCGTTCTTCTGTTTCCGTTTTTGCCCACTTCATCAACCGCCACAATGTCTTCACGTTCATCCCACTCGAGCTTATCGCTAATGTTGTACCGCATGAACAGGTAGCCATTGAAAGCGTACCTAGCGGTTCAACTGGCTGCCAATCCCCGCTCTCGGCATCATATGACATTGGTTTCCCCAAGTGAAATGTATTGTGTAGAAAATCTGCAAAAGAATCATAGCGTCTTCCGCAACACTCACACTCCTTCGGGAATTTCGTGGCAATAAACTCCTTCACTATCTCAATAACATCATTCTCTTCCATACACTTCGTCCCTACTCGATATCACCGCTGACTTCCCGCTCAAGTGGTTTCCTTTGCTTCAGACCCTCTATCCGGAACACGATATCCTTGCCATCCCAACGCTTCTTTTGGGGCGCATCCGATTCGTGTCCGGAAAGCAGCGTCGAAGAGCCACCGGAGTCCTCGAGGTCCTTTCCTACCGAATAGACAACGCCCTTGGATGGATCGTATCTGAAAGGACGGCCATCGTAAGGATCGGATGGGATCGAAGCAAGGTAGTCGGGGACCAGTTTGTCGACCGTTTCAGGAAAGATGCCCTTCTTCAGTTCATAGCCATGAAGTGCGACCATTAGACTTGTGGCGGCAACGCTGGTTTCAGTTCTGCACTTGCGCTCGAGCAAGCTTTCAACGGCAGGTATCATCAAGGCACACAGGATCTTCCCGACGCCATTCGGACGGGTCATGAGCTTGACTTTGCTTTTTTCTATACCAAATGCTTCTTCCACATCGTACAGGTTCATGTCTGCATAGGGGAGTGGTGCATTGCTGATCACATTACGATAGAAAGTGGCAAATTCGGCCCTCGTTTTGTTCGGTTGCAGGAAATAGCGCGGAATTCGCCGCCTCTTCAGTATTCCCGACGGTGCAGAGCCGACCAAACCTGCCACATCATTGAGACTGAACTTGCCGTTAATCACATCATCAATGATCTTGGAAGTACCCTTGTATTCCAACATCATCGCACGAACGAGGCCATGATCAAACGGTCCTAGCTCGGCCAAGGCAGTCGACAATGCCGACAACTCACAGTCGGTGCTCCCGTCATCCTGGGCAATATCCCGTGCCTGTTGGAGCCCAATCTCCAATACGGCAATCCCTACAAGGTAGTTGACCAGGCATTCGGCATCATGCTGAAGAAGGTCGCCGAAACGCAGCAGGGATACGCAGGTCAGCGCAGCCTCCGCATGGCTGCCCGAAAGTCGTTGATACCTGGTTCTGAAGGCCAGCACACGGCCAATGTTTCGCCAGTCGGCCAAGTATGGAAGAAGGGAATCAAACCCCGTTAACTCCGGCGCCAGGCACATCGCGCACTGGAGTCCTTCATCCACTGTTCTGAACATCTCTTCATTTCGATCGATAACATCGAGAACCTGCTCTTCCGGTACAGGTTCACCTGCGAGGTAGTCCGTTACGATGGATGCGTTGGTCGGCCAGTGAAGGGCGTTCGTGGCCGAGTCAAAGTACGTGTAAGCATTTTCATTCGACGACACTTGAGGCCGTTGGACCTTCAAATCGGTGACATCGGGGGGAGGAATGTCACGGCATAAAAGATTGATGGCGATGGCAGCGGCAATCAGAATCACGATAACTATTAAGAGTTTCTTCATATCCTCTTCGCTTTAATCAACGTGTCTCTCACTCTTCTGCTTTCGACTTTGGTCTGAACCAGTTGGAAATGGCTGAGATCCCGAGGCAGAATGCCATCGCACCAGCCCCTATAAACAACCCCCACAGCATTCCTACGGACGCAGCGAAACGACCCATAAACTGCTTGTGCCCGAAGAAGTCTCGCATCAGTTCAGGAGACAGTGCCGCAAGAATCACGGCAAAGATAGCCCCGAGTACAGAAGCCGCCAGTGCGGCCCCAAGAATCAGCAGAAAGTTTCTAATGTGTTTGTTCATACTTCTCTAGTCCAATTCTATCACTCCCAACAGCGCCAGAACACCCGCAACGACAAACGCACTGCCGAGAAGTCCGTAGAACACGCGGGCTCCGTTCCTTCCGAAGATTTTGACAAAGAACCTCGCCCTCCGGCCGTTCATAAACCACTCCCAGTCAAATCCGGCCCCGCACAGCGCAAACGCCCCAATGGCCACAAACAGAGATCCGTACAAATTCATGATTGGGTTTTCCTCCTCTTTCCCAGCTGCATAGTGCAAGTCCCTCCCCTTTTCAAGAGTGTACTGTGAATCGGTAACCCAAGCGTGTCAATAATACTCGGAACGGCAGGGACGCTTTCAAAGCCCCTGTTCATCCCATTCGATGATGAAAGGATACTTCAGGGCCATCGGCCGTTGAATACTCACGTCCGTAGCATGGAGTACCGTAGACATCCCGCCCTGGCGCGGTTGCACCCGCCTGCTCAAGGATTGATGTATACCCTGTAGTACCAGTGCCCCGCAGGCGTTGGCTCCACGATCTTGGTGGTTGTTGAAGGAAAGGCTGGTATGGAGGGAACCGCAACTACTGGAACCCCCGGCGGTGATATGGAGTCGATGCGTTCAACGCGATAATCTTTGCCGGGAACTGAGCTCCATAGAAGAGTAACCGTTGTGTCCGAAACGTCTAAGGCCTCTATTCGAAACACACTGTTGGAGTTATTCGGTCCGGTGCCCGCAAGCGCCTCGTTTCCGTCGGATGCACCATCCTCGTCACTGTCCGCATCCGTGGGGTCGGTTATGTTCCCCGCGGGATCGATCGGAACGCCTGATCCTGCGATGGCGGAGGCAGGATCGTCCATGCCCGTGGATTCTTCGATATCTGTAAGCCAGTCACCATCCGTGTCGAGCGGTTCATCAAGTGCCGAAAGATCCGCCACGGCGGCTATATTGAATGCCGACAGCTTCGCGCTTGTCCCTGTATCCGCATCATAGGTGAATACGTCCTCGTCATCACCACTGTCCCCGTCTACCGTCGTGGTGATATCGAAGGAGATGTAGAAGACTGATCCGTCCCAGTGGAGGGCATCCAGATCGGCTGCAACAGGTACGCCAAGTGTCCCATTCGGCTCCAGCACCACAGCGAATACACCACCGGAATAGGAGCACACATCGTCATCGTCAACAAACCCTACACCGGGAAGCACAGCGCCGACATCGAGAGAGAACAGAATCGCTCCCGCGGGAAAAACGTCGTCTACCGCAAAGGTAACGGCATCAACATCCGCCTCCGTCGGGATTCCCGCAGCGGAACCGTCAAAATGGAGGCTCAGCGAGTCGGTACCCGGGTTATAGGCCGCAACGTCCTCGTCGGCATAATCAGTCCCACCATATGAATAGCCGACATCCGTCGAGAACAGAATGTTGCTGCCGGCTACGGCCAGGGCGTCAATGGCAACGCCGTCAGGCAAACCGACATCCTCCTGTGCATCAAACAACAGGCCCTCCGCATCCGGACCCGCAGAAATAACCTGGTAGTCATCGAGGGTCAGTTGGCGTACCTCTGCAGTTACATCGGTTGCAGCCCTGAAGGAGGTCGAATCCAATGCCATCCCGTTCTGTCCCGACACCATGAGAAGGCTTGTCAGTATGAGTGGATATCGCACGTTCTTCTCCTCACGGATTGGCAAAGATCTGGTTGCCGCCGAAGTCGATCGTGTTGGTGCCCGAGTCATCTACACTTGATCCGTTATGGAATATGATGTTGTTTCCGTACGCGTTGTCGTTCGCCGAACTGGCAAAAGTCAGGGCAGCAAGAGCGTTGTTGACAATCCGATTACCGGATATCATGCAATCATTGCCATAAACCACGATTCCTTTGCGGCCATCAAGGATATCGCAGTTGACTACCTGCGCACGGTCGCCTTGCAGGAAAATGGCTGGATCAGCACTGGCCCCGCCCGTGAGGGTGAAGTTGCATCGATTGATGTTCACGATGCTGGAGGTATTGAGAGCATACAAGCCAATGTTCAGGTCCGATATGCTGCAATCAGATATCCGTATGTTCTTCGAGGAACTGAGATAGATGCCTCTTGATGCCGACGTGAAGTCCCGTGGTTCGATGATACAGGAAGTGATGGTTATGTTGGTACACCAAGACATTCCCAGCGCGTGAGAGCTCGTGAGATCGTTGTTGATACGAAGGTCGCGAAACTGTAGATGGGTCGACTTGAATGCAAACAGACCCGTCCCAGCAGCGCGGAAGCTGATATCCTCAACGAGAACATGCTGTGAATCATCTATGCGAATAGACTGGTTGCCCAGCCCGGAAAGCGTTCCGCCATGCAGCTTGACATTCTGGGATTCGTCAACGTATAAAACTGCTCGAACGCCCGTCCCCGAGTCAGTGCGTTTCAACACCATACCGTTCAGATCCACGTCGATATCACTTCCAGTCACTTTCAGGGGCGTCTCGTTCGAGGTAGTGATATTCGCAGTGACTATGTAGGCGCCGGGGTCAGTAATCACGGCTGCCTGCGATATCTCTATTCTCCCGTCAGAGGCATGGCCCACAGCCAATACCCCCATCAGAAATGTAAGTCCAGCTAGCACTTGTCTCATAAGACCTGGCTCCTCTCCGCACAGACTGTTTCGAGCACCATGACAGCAAGGGTTCAAAGTGCCCACCAACATTGACGCAGTAACTGCACTGTCCCCACGCAGAAAGCGTGCCAGTCTCGGCCACCCGGTTGCGTCAGCGCACATGATTCCTATACTTGCGCAACAATGGGGTAACATAGTGAGATTAGTACATGCTCTGTGCCTCCGGGGTGTCTCTCAAGAAAAGGCGTGAGACACGTAAGCATGCGACAGATGGGACACGGACGGATAAGCTGAAACAGCAACTTTGGTCGTGATCTAGGGTGATGTGCTCTTCATTTCCTATTCGGGTTCTTTCAGCTCGATCCGTTCCTGCTTCTTGTTCACGCCGTTGTGCGTAACAACCATGCATGGACAGAGCTCCTTACCCCTCGCATCTACATCGAAAGTAGTCTCAATGGTGCGATAGTCGAAAAGCTTGGTCTTAATCTCAGAAGAGTAATCCACATGACCGCCCCATTGCCGGCGCAGCTCGAACCTGATGGGATTAGTCCTGTAATTGCGAATTCTGTCGACCCACCGCGTTCTCTCATCCCAGCCGTCAACATGTTCGCGGTTGCCGCTGCGGCGAAAGCTGAAATTGTCCCGCCTGGTTCCCTGCCTGAACGTCTCGTAGACCACGAGGTCATCCGGACCCAGGTTGATCTCTATCTTCGCCTTGATCGGCACATAACGAATTAGCTGCTGGCCCAGGAAACTCAACCCGTCCTTCCCGTTCTCACGAAAAATGCGAACCTGTCCATCCGGCAGCGGGCTGTCTCCAAGGCCGTGCTCTTCATCGTTGAGCCAGATGAAAAAGCGCACGGGCCTTGAACCGTACTGGTAGCTTCTCATCCGGTAGAGAATATTGAACTTAACGTCATCAGCATTCACCGCCTCCATCCTTTTCGACCAACCGTTCTTTATCGTCTCGCTGCCCTGGACGGCGAACATGAAGTACTCGCTCAGCCCTTCCTTGACTATCTCCTTCTTACCTGTCATTTCGGACAGCTTATCCGCCCGATCAAAGGCCGCACGGGTTGCATGTCCCTTGAATTGATGTGCCACGGCTGGTGAAGGTGCAGTCGGTTTGGGAACCGGTACGCCGTGTCTCCTCGCCAGATCGGCGATCTCCTCTACAAGGTTGATCTTGCCGACTATCAGCCGAATGTGTGCGTCTTCGTATTCCTCCCCGGAATTATTGAAGACACGAACATATCCCCGAAAATCCATCAGTTCCTCATCAGGATCGGTAATCGCCACGTAATCCATCTGCCAGGTCAGTCCGCTGGTAAAGTAACTGACTTCGACAGGCACCTGTCCCTCGAACCCCGATTCGATGTTCCAGATAAGGTGCTGCGGTTTCTGGCCCGGAAAGACCGTGTCCTCTATCTCTATCTTGTCCGAATGTTCAAGAA
>JASLPY010000013.1 GCA_030744755.1 Kiritimatiellia bacterium
AGTTCGCGACAGTGCGCACAACTCAATCCCAATGCCGTAGCGACCTCTGTGGTCGATAGCAACTCCGCATTCAACAGCGATAACAGAACCGTACGTGCCGCAATCCTGTGCGTGAGCGGAATGCGCAGTTCTCTTTCCTTAACACCAAAATCCACGACGCAGCATTCATCCTCGCAACGTGCCGAAAGCCGCAGCTCGGCCCTGCACGCTTCAGGAAGCCGGTCAACGCTGGAGCATCGACGATCACGAAGCGCCGCAAATCCGTCGCGAAGCGTTACGCGAACCGCTGTCTTCACGGACTCGTCCGGCATGCCCACCATTTCCGCCACACTTCGGCGCTTCGCTCCAAGCAGATAGATCGAAAATGCCAGGATCTTGTTCAGTACCCCCGGGTGAAACACCCTCAGCGCACTCGTGATGCGTTCCTGTGATTTCTCCGGCGAAAACTCAATTCCTCGGCAATCCATGATCCGCCCCTCCATGCTCTATTAAACCCCTGTCTCGACGATAAGCCAACGCGACCGGCGTGATTCGGGAGTAATGTAGCGCACGTAAGGGTTTAATGCAAGCGGCTAATTCATGATTCTGAATTGCCGGAAATCGAAGCAGAACTTCTGGGATGGACTACTAGATAGACCCAGCCTTCCGCAACCCTTATGTAGGTGATGTCTGCTACCCACACCTCGTCAGGAGCGCTGACGGGGCCGTAGTCACCCAGAAGATTCGGTGCGATACTGAATCCATGGTTGCTGTCGGTTGAGTACGGATTAAATCGCTTCTTCTGTTGGCCCTGGAGCCCCTCCTCACGCATGAGCCGGGCCACGCGGTCTTTGCCACAGTCGTAGCCTTCCTTCTGTAGTGCCAGCACCATCCGTGGCCGCCCATATGTTTCTCTGCTCTTCTTGTGAATTCGTTTGATTCTTGTCTTTAACATAGCATCTTCCCTCGCTCTCTCATTCATCACTTTGCCGCCCTCCACCCATCTGTAATAGGCGCTGCGGCATGTCCCAAAGGCCTCGCACATTGTGTCCACGACATGCTCTTCAGCATGGCTCTTTATGAACTCGTACGTCCGTTTCCTTCCTGAGAGAAGATGCTTATGGCTTTTTTTAAAATGTCCCTCTGTTCACTGATATAGGCCAGCTCCTTCCGCAGCCGGCGGTTTTCGGCCTCCACCTCTGAGGGCTTCAGGCCTGACTCAGGAAGCGCTCCGCAGGATTCGTCCATTCTTGCCAGGTGTTCCTGTTTCCATCGTGATAACATGACCCCATTGATGCCCAGATCCTTGGCCACATCCGTCGCGGTCCGCCCACTCCGGATCACCAGCTCTACTGCATCTCGTTTGAATTCCTTGTCGTACTTGCGTCGTTTCATAGTAGATATATCCTCGTATTAAGTGTGAGGACTGTCTACTTTTTCCGGGCAGGATCACTTACTCGGATACGCTTAAGCGATCCGCTTCATCGGCCCTATGACTCGGAAATTTGCAGAACTTTTGGGACACGACCTCGCTTATCCAGCGGGCCACGGGGTGGCCCGCCCACATCGGGAGTGGAAGTCCTCTCTCCCTTGGTTTTTTCAATACTCCGACTCCGTCTTCGAATCCAGGTAACCGCTCAGGATTACCTGCGCGGCCAATTTGTCCCTGACTTTCTTGCGCTTCTGTCTACTCATGTCGGCATCCAGCAGAACACGTTCAACCATGGCGCTGCTGAGTCGCTCGTCCCATTCTTCAACGTCGAGATCTATCGCCTTCCTGAGCATATCGCAAAATGCTCTCACCCGCTGCGCTATCGGGCCAACTGTTCCATCCATATTCAGCGGGAGGCCCACGACAATCTTCACGGCTTCAGTTTCGGCGCATGCCTCGCAGACTGCTTTCACCGAATCCGCATCCGACGACACTTCGACGGTTCTCAGCGGCGTTGCAAGGATTCCCATTGCATCACTGATAGCCAGGCCAAGCCTGCGCTCTCCATGATCGACCCCTAGAATCCTCCCGATCATGAGCCCCCTCCGCGGTTAAGTTCGAATATCTTTCCGAGCCCCCTGAGCGTCAGGTTCGGATCAAAGTGAAAATCCATATCCAGTCCGTTAAGCGCCCACCTTGCAAATCCACCCGTGGCGCAAAGGCTGGCACCAGCAAGGTCCGGTTTCTCACGCAGGTAGTTAACGATCTCCCTGACAATCCCGCGATAGCCGATATGCGCTCCAATTCGCATCGCGGACTCGGTGCTTTTGCCCACCTGGGCACACATACCTCGTAATTCGATATGCGGCAGGAGTGCGGTTCGATCTGCGAGGTAATCACTCATGAGGGGTAAACCCGGGGCAATGACGCCGCCGACGTACTGCCCGCGTGCATTGACAATATCGAAAGTCAGGGCCGTTCCGAAGTCGGCGACGATCACGGGAGAACCGTAGCGAGCGGAGGCGGCGCAGGCATTGGCAAGTCGGTCGGGACCGATTGATGCCGGTTTAGGGTAGGATATCTCCACGCCAACGGCTACCTGATGCGTCACAACCAGCGGGGCCTCCCCCAGGGCGTCTTTTATCCCCGCCTCCCATCGTGCGACGGCCTTCGGCACGACTGAACAGAGCACCGCACCGTCAAGCCTGCGGTTGGCGGCCAAGATACGTATGGCCTCCCGAACTGCGGCTCTTGAACTCAGGCCACCCTTGACGTGTGAGACGTTTGTAACTCGTTTGCCGGAACAGAGGCCATAAGCCGTACTGCTGTTGCCGATGTCTATTGCGATTGTTTGCACTAGGGAATCTCCAGCGACAGATCTGCCGCCGGAGCGGAGTGAGTGAGGCAACCCAGCGAGATGGCATCTATACCGGTAGCCGCGACGCCTTCGACGTTTGCAAGCGTGATTCCCCCCGACGCCTCGAGGCGGCTTCTTCCTTTGCATATCTTCACGGCTTCGCGCAGTCTTTCCGGCCCCATATTATCGAGCAGCACCCAGTCGGGCTTGGCCCTCAGAGCGCTCTCCAACTCCGCCATGGTTTCAACCTCTATTTCGATTTTTACGTCGGGAAACTTCTCTCGTGAACATTCAACAGCTTTGTCCAGGGCATCCGGGTCACCGTCCTGCCAGAGGCGTCTATGGTTATCCTTTATGAGAACCCGGTCATACAGGCCGATACGATGATTCTCACCGCCCCCGCAAAGCACCGCGTATTTCTCGATGGCGCGTAGCGTCGGCGTGGTTTTCCGCGTGTCGAGTATGGCCACGTTGTGAGGGCGGGCGATGTCTACAAACTGGCGTGTGAGGGTGGCAATACCCGTCATTCGCTGCATGAAGTTGAGGGCAGTACGTTCTGCAGTCAGGATTCCACGGGCAGGACCTTCCGCCACAAGTATCACGTCGTCCTTGCCGGCCTTCCTGCCGTCCTGAACCAGGACGTCACACTCTATGGCAGTGTCTACTTTCTTAAACACCATCTCAGCGACCCCGACCCCCGAGACGGTATAGGCGCGCCTTGAAATCATGACCGCCCTTATCGAAGCGTCGGCAGGAACCAGGGATAGCGTTGTAACATCACCAGATCCTATGTCTTCGCTTAGTGCAGCGTCTATAATCTGCTCAAGCGTGGGATCCTGTCGAATGTCAGGCAGGTCCATTGTCTTCTCCTTTGTCGCTGGTTGTGCCACCCATTTCCCACCGGGAAGGAATGAAGCAGACACCTTCGAAACTGCTGGTGCTTTCCACCGCTATCGGAAAACAGTTATCGAGCCGGTGGTAGTTCGTTCGGTGATCTGCAGAGTGAACTGAGAAGGAGAAGAGATAGGTCCCGGCCGCCATCGGAAGCTCCCCGAGATGAAGCGTTATAGTACCCTCCCCCTCTATACTCGGAATCGCGAACTTCTCGATCTGGGTGTTGTTGCCGTAGATAAGGCGACCTTCTGAATCGGCCAGGCTGAATCCAAAGACAGGATCCTCAACTCGCATATTCGCTTTGTAGAAGATCTTCGCCAATAGACCGCTTCCGGAAGAGAACGTATCTGTGGGCGACCCGTCCCCGGCAAGAAACTCTACGCGTTCCAGGGACACCTCGCCCGTTCCCCATACGCGATCAAGGCCGCCGACACTCTTCGAACGAGCCATCGACTTGTAATTGCTCACAACGCTGTCAGGGTCCCCTATCCCCTGCACCGTTCCTTCGTCGAGGAAGAGAATACGATCGCTTATTCTCTGGATGGTTCCAAGATCGTGGGAAATGATGAGCATGGTTTTGCCCTGCTCGCGAAAGGCCTTCATCTTGTCGATGCATTTCCGCTGAAATTCTACGTCGCCGACCGCAAGTACCTCGTCGATAAGAAGTATGTCCGGATCCACCTCAACCGCCACGGCGAAACCCAGACGCACGTACATTCCAGAAGAGTAGTGCTTCACCGGTTGGTCAATGAACTCGTCAAGCCCGGCAAACGAGACAATTGCATCGAACCTCTCTTTCATTTGCCTGCGGGTGAGACCCATAATTGCCCCGCAAAGGAAGACGTTCTCCCGCCCGGTGAGATCGGGATGGAACCCGGCGCCAAGTTCAAGGAGCGACGATATGGTGCCTTTGGCCTCTATTCTTCCGGTCGTGGGGACTTTGGTTCCGGCGAGGAGCGACAGAAGCGTGCTTTTCCCCGCACCATTGGCGCCGATGATTCCAAGCGTCTCACCGCAAGGAACCTTGAAGGAGACGTCCTTGAGGGCCCAAAAGTCCTTTCGTCCGGATCCAGGCCTTCTCAAGATGTCCAAGGCCATGGACTTCACGGTCCGCGTGCCGCTTCGGTGCAGCCGGAAGCTCTTTCCTACACCCTCAACGCTTATGGCATTATTACTCAAAAGAAAAGCTCCTTACAATTCGTCCCCGAAACGTGGCTGCGCCTTCTGGAATACCATGAGCCCTATACAAAGTATCGCCCATGCCACTCCGAACGACAGACACAGATGCGCTGTTCCTGGATTCTGGGCCGAGAGAAGAATCATCCTGTATGCCGTCACGATCCCGCTCATTGGATTAGCGAAGAACAAGACGTGAACCCAGCCGGGAAAACCAGGGGACGTGAGGACACGATCGGGGTCGTAAATGATAGGCGTAAGGAAGAACCATGCCAGCATCACGATGGAAAGGATGTGCTCCGTGTCGCGGAAGAAAACGTTGGCAGTCGAGAAGATAAGGGCAACTCCAAGACATAACGCCGCTTGCGTGACGACCAGAAACGGCAAGGCAACCACGACCCCGAAATCCGCACCCGCAACAATCAGATATACGAAGAGAACGACACAGGAGAGGAGGAAGTTGACAAGGTTCGAACCGACCATCGCCAGCGGCAGGATGATTCGTGGGAATGCTGCCTTTGTCACAAGGTTTGCGTTGCCGACTATGGCGTACAGCGAGTCGCCCAGGCACATGGCAAGGAATTGCCAGACGATAATGCCGCTGACGAGGACGGGCAAATCGATGGGTATGCGGATGAGGCTGAGAAAGACCGCATATATTACAATCAGGAAAAGCGGGCTCAAGAGTGACCAGAAGAACCCAAGCGATGAGTTCTTGTAGCGAATCTTGAGATTGCGCCCAACCAGGATCTGCAGCAACTCGCGCCTGGCGCGTATCTCCTTAATCAATGACAACATAGGGATTGATTCTCAATTCTGCGGGAAGAATTGTCAATGACGGACAGGAGGGAGCTTTTTTGAGCTGGCCTATCTTGAGACGCTAGTCTCTGTAGCGGAACTTGTCCCGCACGGCGCATGCGCGTCAACCTAAGACCATCTGGCCGTATATAGCGCTGAAAGCGCGGCATATACCAGCCCAGGGCAACGCCCTGGGTAGAAAACGAAAAAGAAATTCAGCCCTGAAAGGGCAGGATATAGTGTGCTGCATGAAGAAATCCCCTGTATCCCGCCCTTTCAGGGCTGAATTGTTCTATATCTCGTTCCCCAGGGCGTTGCCCTGGGCTAGTATATCCAGGCCTTTCAGGCCATAGGCGCATGCGGTAATTCCTTAGCCGGAACGATTCAGCACCGACAGTCCGCGATCCTGTTCCCGAACATCAGAGGCGGTAGCGTTGTCACACTGAAGTCTCTGGATTCATGGTCACCGTCCAGTTAATGTCATCCCGAGCTTGTCGAGGGATCTCATGGTTCACTGAACAACCGAGATCCTTCGACTCCGCTTCGCTCTGCTCAGGATGACAATTTCTCCACGGCTGCTTCTGCTGAATCGTTCCGGCTTAGGTTGACTCGAATGCGCGCCTGCGGTACGGAGCAGGATCATCTTCAATCATCCCAAATCCTGCCTGCCACGCCGTAGTCCCGCCTGCGGGACGAAGGAGGGTCAAAAACTCCCACAGCGAAAGCTCCCCAAGCAGCGGTCTTGATCTTCAGGTAGGGTTGTCACTATTCTTCTGGTATGGACAAGTATCTTGAAGTCATTGTCACTGAACACCGGGACACGGTGTTCGGTATGCTGTATTCCATGCTGCGCGATCGCGAGATGGCCGAGGATCTCACACAGGATACCTTCGTACTCCTGACGCGCAAGATCGACGAAATCGACGTGAACCGGCCGATTCTACCATGGCTTCTCACCAGCGCCCGAAACCTCGCCGCCAATGCGCGCCGGCGCAGATCCCTGGAGTACCGGATCTTTCTCCAAGGCGATGCCATAGAGCAGTTCTGGGAACGATTCGGCAGCGTCACACTGGGCGCTGATTCCTCCGAACGCCTGGGGGCGCTGCGAGGCTGCCGCGAGAACCTGTCGCCGCAACAAAGGGATACGATTTCTCTCTTCTATGACGAGGGCCTGCCCTGCGAGCAGATCGCGGAACGCCTGAAGACAGCGACAGCTGCCATCTACAATAGGCTTGCACGCGGGAGAAGAGCGCTGCACACCTGCATTACGCGCAAACTGCAGGCGGACGCATGAATCGACGTGAGCAGCGGGAACTCAACGATTGGCTGGAGGGCCGATCCAGCAGGATCCCGACGGATGAAGAGGCGCGCGCGGAGTGGCTGCGTCAGTCCATTATCGATACGCTGTTGATGATGCAGCAGCACGAGCTGGGCTTGTCCGCCGACTTCAATGAGAAGTTGCGGGCGCGCATCGAGGCGCTCGAGCAGGAGCGCCCGGAAGAACCACCGCCGCTGACGGATAAGCGGCGCAAACCGGAACTTCGACCGAATCAAGGTCCGAGTCTAGATTGGCGCCCGATCGTCGGTTCAGTCGCGGCGATTCTTCTGGCGTTGCTGCTGGTGGCTCTGTTGCAGCAACCCTCCGAGCGAGGTCTTCTCGCGCGCTTGCGATCAGTGTTCACCATGGGCAGGTCGATCGAGTCAGGCCCTGCGATCGGTACAATCGACCGCATGGAGGGACTGGTACAACTCGGCAGTGAGGGGGGTGCTAACGAGGTCACGTTGGGTTCCCTAATTCGGAAAGGCGTCCGGGTGGTCTGTCCGCCGGGCAACAATCGGGTCCGGATTCGTGCGTACAGCGGCACTATACTGGACGTTGAATCCGGCACAGTACTTCGCCTGCATGAGCGCAAGAACCGTCTACGCGTCGAAATAGATGAGGGCAGCCTGTTGGCGGAGGTACGTCCCGGACAGAAATCGCTGGCCATCACGAGTCCCGTTGTGGAGGTATCGGCAACCGACGCCGCTGTCACGCTCAGTCTTCAGCCGGGGTCAACGCGGGTGACGGTCGATGATGGCACCGCCACGGTTCGCAATCTCCACACCGGGGAAGAACTCACGCTTTCGGATGCGGAGAGCATGGTTGCGGGCGAGCGTCCGGGGATAGCTCACGCCAAGGTGGCAGGAGCCGGGATCGAACTGCCGATAACGTCCCGATACCTCCTGGTCCCCATCGGTGGCCCCCGCAATTTCCTGCGCGTTACGGTCGACGAAAAGCGGCTGCACGCCCTGGATCTCAACCTGGCCACCAGTACCGCCGCCATCGAATGGTGGGCCTATCTCGACCTGGACGGATACCAGGGCCGCACCGCAACTGTTACGATCAATGGCGGGCGAGATCGTGCCGCCACGGAAGCCGTGCTCATGCTCCTCAAGCTGGCCGATACCCGGCCGATCGCGACGCCGGCCTACGGCGAGAAGCTCCGCCCGCAACTGCGTTTCTCCCAGCTTCGCGGCCATGCCGGCCGCCCCAGCGGCCTGACCTACTACGACGGCGAGTACCACCTGTTCTGGCAAGCCGCCCTGGGACGCTTCGACTCAGGCGCCCGGCCGTACTGGGGTCATGCCGTCAGTACGGATCTGATTCGCTGGCGCGAACTGGAGCCCGCGCTTCGCCCGAGTGGTGGCACCGTCGCGCACCGCCGCCGTCCGGATGCCGCCGTCGGCAGCTGTTGGCCGGGAACGGCCCACGTTGACATCAATAATCTGGCCGGTTGGAACCGCTTTGATGGTGAGGAAGGTCCGGAAATCGCCATGGTGGTCGCGTACACGGATCCGGCAATCGGGGGGGTGGCCTTCGCCTATTCCACCGATCATGGGCGCCGCTGGCGCCACTGCCTGTCCAACCCCGTGCTTCGCCATGTCGGCCGTGATCCAAAACTGCTCTGGCATGCCCCCAGTGAACGCTGGGTGATGGTGATCGCCGACGACGGCAGTCGAGCCGATCGGGACAAGCCGGGACTCGCGTTCTACCTGAGCAGGGATCTCAAAGAGTGGGCCCTGGCCAGTCGACTGCCGGGGACGTTCCGTTCGCCGGACCTGTTCGAACTGGGTGTTTCACAAGGCAACGGTCAGCGACGATGGGTCCTGTTCTCGCAGGACGGTCGTTACCTGGTGGGTGATTTCGACGGTGCCCGCTTCGTTCCCGAGCACGAAGTCATGCGTCGCGTCCATTGGGGTCGCATTACAGCGCCACAAACGTTCAGCAACTTGCCGGACGGTCGCATCATCCAGATGGCGGGCACCACGATCGCGACACCCGGCATGCCCTTTCAGCATGGTTTCTCATTGCCCATGCACCTCACGTTGCGGAAGACGACCGACGGGCTCAGGGTGTTCGCCAACCCGATCCGGGAGCTGGAGCAGCTGCGCCGTCCCGACCCGGTCCGCATGAACCAGCAGGTTCTCGGGGCTCACGCTGACGCATCCAGCCACGAAGGTCCGTCGGTTACGGAGTTCGCTGCACCGGGCGAGAACTACGACCTGCTGATTTCCGTTCGCAACCGGGACGCAAGACGGTTGACCGTCAGTTTTGCCGGTGGCGCGGCCCGGTACGACTTCGAAACGCAGGAACTCGAGTTTGGTGATTGGACCGCCTCTAATGGGAGCCTCGTCGCCATGCCGCTACCCGCAGAGGACGGGTACGTATCGTTTCGGCTCCTCATTGACCGGACGGGTTATGACCTTATTGGAGGCAACGGGCGTTGCTACGCGACGTCCCCTCGTGGGCGCCTTAACAGGCACGGAGGCAGGCCCTTGGGCAAGATTCGGCTCGCCGTCGATGGCGGAAGGCTCACGGTCGAATCCCTACGCATCTACACCATACGTTCCATCTGGCAGTAGGATCGCACTGCGTGATGTCGCAGACGATGTGACCTGCCGCGACCGGCTGCGAGGCGATGGCGAGAGTTTTTTCGACTTTTCTGAAGAAGGACCGATAGGATCCGGTGGGTCGATACAGTTTACTTTAAAGACCGTGGCGTATAACACATCGCCAGTACGAGCATAACCTGCGAAAGCGAGAGGATCTCCGATGAGCGAAGGTAACAGCAGCAACATAGCGACGAGCGACGTCGAGGCCGTGAAGAATCTTGGCCGGGCGCGGGACGAAATCACAAACGAATTACGTAAAGTGATCGTTGGAATGGATCAGGTTATTGACGAGGTCCTGATTTCAGTCTTTTCAAGAGGACACGCTCTTCTCGAGGGTGTACCGGGGCTGGCCAAGACCCTGCTCATCAGCAGCCTGTCGGATTGCCTGTCCCTTTCGTTCAAGCGCATTCAGTTCACACCTGACCTTATGCCGTCGGATATTACCGGTACCGAGGTGCTGCAGGATGATCCGGAGACAGGCAAACGCCACTTTATGTTCTCAAAGGGACCGATCTTTGCGAACATTCTTCTGGCAGACGAGATCAACCGTACTCCTCCCAAGACTCAGGCTGCATTGCTTGAGGCTATGCAGGAGAAGATGGTTTCCGCGGGTGGTGAAGATTTCCACCTGGATCTACCGTTCTTTGTTCTTGCGACTCAGAATCCACTCGAACAGGAAGGTACCTATCCTCTCCCGGAAGCTCAGCTCGACCGTTTCATGTTCAAGATCCATGTCGACTATCCGAGTGCGGACGAAGAGAAAGCGATCATGAAGAATATAACAGGCAGTGTGGCATCCGAGATGAGCCCTGTTCTGGACAGCAAGGAGATTATCGACCTGCAGGACCTGGTTTGCCGTGTTCCGGTCGCTGACCACATCTTCGACTATGTCGGCATGCTTGTACGCTCAACCCGGCCCGGCGAAGATGAAGCGCCTGACTTCATTCGTGACTGGATCTCATGGGGCGCCGGTCCAAGGGCCTGCCTCAACCTGATCACAGGCGGTAAGGCAAGGGCAATACTTCGCGGCCGCTTCAATGTGGCTATCGAAGACGTCCAGGCTCTGGCAATGCCGGTTATGAGACATCGTATGGGGTTGAATTTTGCGGCCCAGTCAGAAGGTATTACCCCTGATGACGTAGTCAAGAAGCTCCTTGAAGCTATCCCAGCAGACGAGAAACTATACGATGCCGCAAAAGCATAAATATCTCGACCCGGAAATTCTTTCGCAACTCGGTCCGCTTGACATCATAGCCAGGCAGGTCGTCGAAGGAGTTCGCATTGGAATGCACCGCAGTCCTCTGCGGGGTATAAGCACGGAGTTTACGGCATACAGGCAGTACGTGCCCGGTGACGAGGTAAAGCATATCGACTGGAAAGCATATGCTCGCGTCAACCGCTATTACGTGAAGCTGTTTGAAGCGGAAACGAACTTCATTGCCAACCTCCTGATCGATTCGAGCAAGTCGATGACTTTTGCTTCCGGCAAAGTGTCGAAGCTGGAGTATGCAAAGTATATGGCGGCAAGCCTGGCTTATCTCGTTGTCGACCAGCACGACTCGGTGGGTGTTGGAGTGTTTGACGAAAAACTTCAGAACTATATTGAGCCCAAGAGTACGATGGGTGTTCTGGTTGACATCTCCAATGAATTGGAGAAGACCGAGTCGCCGCCAAAGACAAATGTCGGCGCGATCATGCATGAATTTGCGAACCGCATGAGGCGCCGCGGGTTCGTAATGCTGTTCTCTGACCTCTTTGATGTAACCGACGAGTTTATAGAAGGAATCAATCACCTTCGTTTCCGTGGGCATAACGTAGTTGTATTTCATGTTCTTGATGATCATGAATTGACATTTCCGCTAAACGGGATGTGGAAATTCGTCGGCCTTGAAGGGGAGGGTGAGTTGGTTACCCAGCCTTCAAGAGTAAGACACAACTATCTCAAGGAACTAGAGTCGTTTGTGAATAAATCGAAAACGGCCTGCATGAAGGCAGGCGCGGACTATGTGCTGGTCAACACGGCGGATCCCATCGAACAGGTTCTGATTGGTTACCTGCTGCAACGCAGTTTTGCTGCCCGGACAGGGAGATAGGTCCAGTGTTCAGGGCTGTCATATTCGTTTTCTTCGCCGCTGTCCTGGTGATCGATGTGTCGGCCAGGCAAGACGCTGCATCGGCTCATGGCTGGCTCGCGGCCGGAGATGTGGTCGTTGAAGATTTTGAGGGTGACTTCAAGATAAGCCCGGCTGGAGCCAAGGAGAATCCCAGCCTCTGGCGTTCCACAGGCGATGCCTTTCAAGCAGCGACCCAGGTCTCGGGAGACATTCCGTACTCCTGGGCTTGCGGGGGGCGTTACATTGTCAGCAATCCGATTAATAATGAGAACAGATTCAGGGATGCGGCCACCGGTACATTGACATCACCCGAGTCTACAGTAAAGAAGGGGTACCTCAGTTTTCTGGTCGGAGGGCCGCGCAACATCGAGACCATTGCTGTGCAACTGCTGCATGAGGGTCGTATCGTTCGAGCCGCCACCGGTTCCGGCACTGCCGCCCTGCGCATGGTCGCATTCAACATGACCGAGTTCATGGGTAAGAACGTGCGAATTCGCCTGGTAGATAAGCACACCAGCGTTGGCGGCTATATCAAAGTCGACAGTTTTGTTCAGACCGACACACCGTCAACGAAGGAAGTGATTGCCGGCGCGCCCAAGATGACGCCTTCGGTGGTCCGCACTCTTAAAGGTAAAGTAAAAGGCGAGGTCTTCGGGCAGGGCGACCACCTGGCAGTAGGCGGACAGGCTGTGCCGATGGATACGCTGCTTTCCTGGATCAATTGCTCCGCACCTCCCTCTCCCGGGACTGGACAGGGTGTGCTTCTGCGCAACGGAGAGTTCTTGAGCGGAAAGATTGGCAACTACGAGGACGGAGTTGTTCCGGTGAGCACCGTTTTTGGCGAGCGTGAACTTAAACTTTCGGATATTTCCACCATTGTGTTTGCCGGACCATCTCGGCCCACCGGTAATGACGCGCCCAATACCCTTTATCGCCGTGTGTTGAACCCGATTCCCGGGAAACTGGTGTGGATCAAGACGCAGGTGTTTGCGCACCCGCCCGATATAGCGGTTGAATCTGTTATGGGGACCCTGCCCGTACCGTTGAAGCAGATCGCCCGTTACGTGGTAGAACCGCTTAAGGCTGATGCCGTCGAACACGGATCACTCGAGGTCGCGCTCAGCGATGGCTCCATTGTTTATTCCAAAACACCGAAGTTTGAAAAAGGTCAACTGCTGGTACAGCATCCGATCCTGGGTGATTTGCAAGTCGAACTCTCTACAATCGTCTACATGCGGCGTACACCCAAAGGCGCCTTCTGGCTGGCTGCGCCGGATAAGACTCAGGCCACAGGTCTGGTGAGTAATGTCGGTGTAAAGCCTGAGTTGCGCGATCCAAAGTTAATGGATGAGGCCTGTTTGAGCGCCCTGCGCATGTATGCCAAGTCTAGCGCCACCTATGAACTGCCGGCATCGCAGCAGAAAGGGGTTATCCTGCGCGGCGCACTGATGCCTATCCCGAACGCGCGAGCTGATATGCAGGTATCCATCCAGGCCGCAGGTAAGACAGTCTGGCAGACTAGTATCAAGGCAGGCAGCGCTCCCGTTGAGATCGCTGTGAACCTGCCTCACTCTAAAGATTTTACGATAGCCGTTGCGAGTGACGGTAAAGCCGCAGTTCCATGCGGAGTGGAATGGCTGGATGCCCATCTCCTGTCGGCTCAGGCTGCTGCAAATATAACGAAGGGACCGAATGAACGCTCTTAATTCATTTACATTGTGGGGAATTCTGGCTGTCGCGGGAATCGCGGTACCCATTCTTATCCACCTGCTGTATCGTAAACATCGACGCCAGGTCGAGTGGGCTGCGATGGAACTGTTGAATCGGGCACTGGTCACACGCTCCGGCCAGCTCAAACTGGAAGACCTGCTGATTCTGCTGCTGCGCTGTCTCGCCATCCTGTTGATCGCGGCGGCACTGTTGCGTCCCGTCTTAACTGGTAATACCTCATGGGTGGGCGAAAAGAGAGTGGGCGTAGTTATTGCCGTCGACGGATCCTACAGCATGGGGCACCGCGCGCTAGCCGAGTCGCGTCACGATGACGCCATGAAGCGTGTGAAAGAGATCCTGGGCACCGTCTCGCTTGAGGATCCGGTGACTATCGTGCAGATTTCCGATCGCCCGGTGATCCACTTCCGCAGTACCGGCTACAATCCCGAGAAGTTCGACGAAGTTCTGGAAACACTGGAGCCGTCTTCACTGGGGTTGAGCCTCGATAAGAACTTTGAACAGTTAGAGGAACTGGTTGCAGAACTCAAAGCTCCTGTCAAGGAGTGCTACATTGTTACTGACGCACAGGAGGGAGACTGGAGCACATTGTCCCAGGGCAGCCGCGAAATCCTGACCAGGCTGACCGAGGACGCCGCTGTCTATATCGTCCCAACGCGCAAACCACAGGAAGAAAACATCAGTCTTCGTCGTCTCTCCTTCGCTTCCGGCTCACTCACAGAGGAGGGCATCGCCCGATTTACTGCCGAGGTGCGCAACGAAGGCCTCAGCCGCACTACTGGTGGAGAAGCCACCTTCTTCCTTGGCGGTCGTAAGGTTTCCAAGCGCGCACTAGGCCCTCTTAATCCTGGCCAGAGTCGCAATCTCTCTTTCTTTGCGTCATTTGCCGAAGCTGGCGAAGTGCCCCTCACCACCAGGATCAGCGGTTTGAGTGATGGTCTCAAGGTTGACAATATCCGGCACGCGGTTGTGAATGTGCGCTCAGCCATCCAGGTGCTCTGCGTAGACAACGTTCGCGATATCAATGAAGATACTAAGTTCGACGGCAGCTTTTTCCTTATAAATGCCCTGCGCCTGAAGGGCGGGAGTGACGACCGTATTAATGTCACGCGCACCTACTGGCAGGATATGCCACGCAGCGGTCTGGACGACTTCGACGTGATCATCCTTGCGAACGTCCCCGAAGTCGATCTCGAACTCGCCTCACGCCTCAAACGGTATGTGGAGAATGGCGGCGGACTGATGTTTTTCATGGGTGATGACGTGGATAGTGAATCCTACAACAAGCGCCTGGCGGAGGGCGATAGCGATCTGCTCCCGGCAAAACTTCTTGATGCGGCACATGTTCTCGAAAATGCCAGGCCGTGGAGCATATCAGTAGCCCGTTCATCGAACCCTCTGGCAGAGCTGGTACAGCGCTTGCCCGAGGAGATTGTCGCTACAGCTCAGGTTCGCGGAGTCATGAAAACTGAACCGAGGGCCGAGGGTGAAGCCATCATGACTGTTCCCGCCCTGAAGACGGCACTCTTGAGCAGGCGTACCGTGGGGCAGGGCACAGTTCTTCTTTTCGCCACTACCGCAGACCGCGCCTGGAGCAATCTGGCCGTCCATCCTATCTATCTCATGCTCTTACGTGAAGCCGTCGTTAATATAACCAGCGATCCCGAGAGCCGTATGGTCCTCATTGGGCAGACCGAGATCATCCCTATGCCGGGACGTAAGATCGGGGAGACTCTTGACATCACCGCGCCCGACGGCGAAGTGGTAAAGATTCAAGTTACCCAGTCTGATGGCAAACCGGCTATTGCCTTTACGGCAGAGGACGCGGGCAAATACCAGATTCCAGGCAGCGATCACGCAGCGGACATCACGCTGGCTGCCAACGTCGATCCAAGCGAGAGTGCTGTACGTGTAGTAGACCCGGGAGTCATTCGCTCCACTGTGAAGGGTACCAAGACCGTTATAGTCGATGGCGCCGCCAATTTCACCAAGATGATTACTGAAGGCCGCCAGGGGGCGGAAATAGGAAACTGGCTGCTCTATGCAGGAATACTTTTGTTCATCATGCAGTCGGTGCTCGCCAGACGATTCAGCGAGCGGATGGCTGGTAAAGAGGAAGACGTAAGCGGATCGCTCCAGATGGGACGTGTCCGCTCTGCACGTCGCTCATGACGATAGTTTTGCGAGGAACGCTATTATGCTGAAATATTTGTTCGGATTAGAAAAGGCGGAGAAGGTGATCGACTCCAGTCTGAGCTTCGCTCACGGTTGGGGGCTGGCAATACTTCTTATTGCTGCATGTGTCGCCCTCACTGTTTATCTGTACCGCACGGTTGACTCTGGCGGAAGAAGGCGCAAGCTGATGTCAGCCGCGCATCTTCTGGCAGCGTTGATGCTTGTTTTGATCCTGATGCGGCCCGCACTCGATTATAAAATATCCAAGCCGTTCCGCAGCACGATCATGTTCATGGTCGATACCTCGGAAAGTATGGCTATCGAAGACAACAGAACTGATAAGGCCGACATCGAAGTTGTGAAGAAAATCATGGAGAAGAGTGGAGTGACCTCGGCAAGCCGAATTGATCTTGCCAAGGCCGCACTCCGTCATACGGATGCCGATCTGATCAAAAAACTCTCCGAACAGCACGAACTTAGATTCTTCACCTTTGACGAAACGCTGCAGCCGCAAAGCGGCGGTGAGGATCCGTTGGCATGGACAGAGGAAATTAAGGCAGAAGGAAAGAGCTCCCGCATCGGTACCGCAGTTGATAGTGTTGTGAACCGCTATGCCGGGCAGCCAATCGCCGGTGTTGTTGTTCTCAGCGACTTCTCCTGGGTCGAGGGGTCAGACCCGCTGGAAGCCTCTGCCCGTCTCAAGCAGCGTGGAATTCCACTTTACTGCGTGGGGATAGGTCTTCCCGATCCGCCCGATGTGCAGGTTCGCCGTATGATCGCACCAGATGTTGTCTTTGCCGAGGATAAGATCCCGATCCGTGTTCAGATCGATTCCAGCGGCTACAAGGGTGAAACCTCTGAACTGGTCATGAAAGTCGACGACGCAGAGGTCGTCAAAAAGTCATTTGCCCTTGAGGGCGGCAGCCAGTTTATTGAGTTCGACTACACCCCGGAGAAAAAGAGCGGCACCATCAATATTGAGACATCTGTTACGCCGATGCTGGACGAAACTACCGAGGAAAACAACCAGGTGAAGCACAGCATGAGAATCCTCGACGAGAAGATCAAGGTGCTCTATGTCGAGGGACATCCGCGCTGGGAGTTCCGTTACCTGCGTCGCGTGCTGCTGCGTGACCATCGCCTCGAAGTCACATTTCTTATGACCGAAGGCGACGACAAACTGCCTGACATATCCGAGGACTTTCTTAAAGACTTCCCTAAAGAGGTCGGTGACGCCCTGGCATTTGACCTCGTTATCCTTGGCGATGTTGACTCCTCCAAGTTCGACGTGAGGCAGATGGAACTCATGGAGAAGCTGGTCAAGGAAAGCGGCGGTTCTCTCCTGATGATCGCAGGTCCGGTAGGCTCTCCGACTTCCTATAGCGAAACTCCTGTCGCTGACATCCTGCCTGTAAGCTTTAGAACAGGAAAGTGGGAGTCAATCTCCGATACCGTTCACCCTGTGTTGACCGAGGATGGAAAGATCAGTCCTTCGACAGTCCTGGCTTCTACACTTGAAGAAAATAAAGAAATCTGGAACAGAATCACACCGTTGCACGAAATACCGCCCGGGCTTCGTGCCAAACCGTCGGCCCGTGTACTGCTGACTCTTCCTAAAGAGGCTGATACGGTCCAGGACTATCCTCTGATTGCCTGGGGTCCCTATGGAAACGGCAAAAGTATGTTTGTCGGTACCGAAGCCCTGTGGCGTATGCGTCTCGAAGCGGGAAGCAAGGATCATGGGCGTTTCTGGTCGCAGACTATCAAGTTCCTTACACTGTCGCGTCTGCTCGGCCAGAACAAACGAATCACCCTGGAAACCAGCCGCAAATCCTACGGCAGCGGTGAGGAAGTGCTGATTTATGCTAACGTTCTGAGCGAAACCTACGAGCCTGTTGATTTGTCGGAATATACGGTCACAATCGGCAGAGCGGGGGATGATGACGGTAGCGAGTTGGAATTGACAAGTGTTCCTGATCAGCCCGGCCTCTATTCAGGTGTTCATTACGCGGGCGCAGAAGGGGACTACCAGATTAAGGCTATGCTCGATGATGCCGAGGCGGCTAATGTTGCTGATTTCTCCATAGTTAACATTCCTTTGGAAGGCCGTGAGACGGCCGTTAATACAGAAGTGGCCCGCCAAATGGCGGAGCTTTCCGGTGGCAAGGTGGTGGCCTTGAGCGATCTGCCGACTCTTCCCTCTGAATTTGGGTATCCCAAAGAAATGAAGACTACTGTCAGCAGGCAGCAGGCTATTTGGGACGTGCCTTTCTTGTTTGTTCTCTTCGTACTGTTCGCCGGTGTTGAATGGTACGTGAGAAGGAAAGATAATCTGGTGTAAAGATGGATAAAGAGATGATGACAATTGAAGAAAAGCTGAGAAGCTTATGGCATCAGGAGCGTCGTTTTTACCATGTTCGCGGTGCCTCTCGCTTCATACTCTGGCTCATAGCCATGCTGGCTGTCGACTTTATCATCGACTGGGGCATTCTGTTTCGGGTCAACAGCAATATTAATATTGGCCTCCTTCTGCTGATCGTCAATATTGGCGTGCTCGGCTACGTTCTCTGGAACGAATGGTTGAAGTACCTAAAGCCTTTTGATCCAGTGGTTGTGGCACTGGAAGTAGAGACTCGTCATCCCGAGCTTGCTTCAGTGCTGGTTTCCTATACCCAGTTCCCTGAAGGCACACGTGATGAACATGCGTCCCCTGAACTGGTCGAAGCCATGCGTCAGCAGGCACGTGACCTGACCCGAACTATCGACTTCAGGGAAGTGGTGGATTTTGCCCAGATCCGCAAGCTGCTCATGGTCTGTGCATGTATAACGTTTTTCTTCCTGATCATCAGCATAAACTGGCAGGCCCATACCAGCAGTCTGCTGCGTCGTCTTTCGGGTGTCGACGCGACATATCCAACCAGGACACAGATTGTCGATGTGAGCGGAGACCTCATGGTGCGTGCAGGTGATCCGGTCATTGTGACTGTCGGCGCTGAAGGTGTCATTCCTGAGCAGGGAACGATATATGTCCGTTCCGATGAATCCGGCAGTGACTGGCAGACCGCACCGATGCTCCTGGGTGGAGCAGGCAGTGGCCGTCCGGTATTTGAGCAGACACTGGATGAAGTGAACGAGGAACTGCTCTACTATATAAAGCTTGGCGATGACCGCAGTGACCTATATCGCATTACACCTATCTCAGCCCCGAGTATTTCCGCCGTCCGCATAGACCGCACTTACCTCCCTTATCTGGGTCGGGAAGCCGACAAGACCTCTGCCTTGAGCGGCTCCGTGCTGGAGGGCAGCAGCCTTGTTTGGCATCTCACTACTCATACTCCGGTGGATCGCCTGCAAGTGGCCATCGGTGAGAAGCGAATAGATGCCGTTCAGAATGGTGACAACCTGCACTGGACTTTTCGTATGGACAAGGTGAAAAGCTCTTTCAAGTACACCTTCCTCTGGACAGAGGGCATGAGCGGAAAGGGCTTCGAATACGACGACGTGGAACACGCTATGGAAGTCATTCCGGATATGGTTCCGAAGGTGGAGTTACTTAAGCCGACACTGAATGCCCTGGCCACAGTCAATAAACGTGTGACTATAAAGGCGAAGGTGCAGGACGATCATGGACTGGACGAAGCGTGGTTGACCTATACTGTGAATGACGGTGAGGAGAAACGCATTCCTATAGAAATCAACTTTAAGGGGCAGCAAAGTGGCATTATAGACTTTGTCTGGAATCTGAAAGACACAGTTGACGATGTCAAGCCTGACATGAATATCTCGTTTTACGTGCAGGTCAAGGATCATTATCCGAATGGCGAGAGCCATGAGGCGGGTTCCGTTCGTCGCCGCCTTTCCGTGGTAGATGCCAAGCGCTATATTGACTGGTACCAGGAGGAGTTGTCGAGCAACTTGAACGATGTCAGACGCGCCCAGGTAGCCGAAGAAGAGGCTGCGAAAGCTTTGAAACAACTTAAAATTCAGGAAGGAGTAGAGTAATGAAAAAGGCAGCTCTGCTGGCGGTGCTGACCGCTTTAATCTCCTTTAATAGTTTCGCAAAAACGGAAGCAACCGATGTGCTGGGTGTACGTAATCAGTTGAGGACCGAAGAGCAGCGCCAACGTCGTGCCGGTCGCTTGGTTTCCGGTGCCGCGCGCGAAATTGAATGGCTGCTTCTGGACCTGCAGGACAACCAGCTTTATGAAAAGCAGGATGGAGAGGTAACGGCTGAGATGATTAAGCAGCTGTTGGATCTTTCCTCGGGAAGCATTCCTGAGGCCGCATCCATTCTGGGTCGTGCCCGGGAAGACGTTTCCGCTGCCGGACCGCACATCACTAGTGCTGAAGCCGAAGTGCAGACGATCCTCGCGGACTTGATCAGGATACTAAAGGTGACAACATCCGGTTTGGCCGAAGACAGGGCCCTCGCTATGCTCAAAGATCTGATCGACGAAGAGGAGCAGCTCAAAGAGAACACCCAGAAGTGGGGGCGCAAGGTGATCCTCGACAAAAACGCGGCCAAGGCTGATACCGGACGTCTGTATCGCCTGCAATCAGCCGTCATTCCTCAGTATGCCGGTTTCTTCTCCCTTCTGGAGAAAACAAAGGGACAGGTATCAGGTGTAGATGAAGCACAGACCCTCGCCGCTGTTGTAGACGCCCTGCGCAAGAGCAAGCCCGATGTTCAAATCAGGAAAGCTGCCACGGGTATTGAACAGACCAAGCCACTCGAAGCGGTAAATGCGCAGAAAGCAGTGATAGCAGCGCTGAAGGAAGCATACGATATTTTCGCTGCAGGCTTCGAGGATGCGGATTTCACGGCAAGAATACTCGCCAAGCTGGCTCAGCAGCAGAAAGCTATATACGAACAAATCAAGGAGTTGCAACGCCACTCTTATCCCAAAGAAAAGTCAGATATGCTTTCCAAGCAGATGGACCTGAACAAGGAAATGTCGGAATTCGCTAAGGCTCAGCAGCCACAACAGTCACCACAGTCACCACAGTCACCACAGTCGCCGCAATCACCACAGTCACCGCAGTCACCGCAGTCACCACAGTCTCCGCAATCACCACAGCCACCGCAGTCACCACCGTCGGGGCAGCCACCACAGTCGGCGGAGTCACAGGAAGCGCCACCGCCTAAGGGTGAGCAGGCGCCGCCAGAGCAGGGAACTGAGCAGATGCCAGAGGGTGGGATGAGAACGATGGAGGATGACCAGCCGGAGAATATAGAGAATGCAGAGGCCTTGGCAGCGAACGCGGAGGAGCAGGCACAGGAGGCTATGGCTGCGGCGCAGGAGGCTATGAACGTCGCGGAAGAAATGCTCAACCAGAGCAATCGGGAACAGGCTGAGCAGGCACTTGCTGAAGCAGTCGAGGCTCTTGAGCAGGCACAACAGGAATTTATGAAATCCGCAACGAGTAAAGCTGAGCTGGAATCGCTCCTGGCGGAGGCTCTTCCGAACGCTGGCGAGGAGGCACCTACGCCTCCTACCTCGTCTCAGTCGCCGGGAGATCTGCCTGAAGTCAGTCCAACGGACAGTGAATCTGAAACGCAGGAAGACCGCTCTTCTGAAGAGGCAGCCGAGCTCGCCGGGGAGGGAGAGGGTGAGGAGACCGGAGATCAGGCAGGCAGTGAGATGCCCGAAGGCGAAGGCAAAATGCCGGGTTCTGTAGGCAAGAGCGAGACCTCTACCGGACAAGGTGACACCCCGATCGGAATGCCGGACCCGGGCGCGGAGGGGACTGCTCCTGAAAAGACAAATCCCAGGGATCCGAACAAACCCAAGATGCCGGCACCGGCCGCGCCGGGAGCCGTCTCGGAAGACCCCCCGGAGGGTGAACCGATGCCGCCGCAGGAAGGTATGGAAGCGATGGCACCGAGCAAACTGGGCGGAACCTCCGGTACCGAAGCTTCAGGTGAAAACTACGAGCTCAAAGCACTTGCAGCCGATGTCTTCGAGCGGGGCACTAAGAAAGGCGGACTACAGTCGTACCTGCCTCAGCTGCCCGCTGAATACAGAAAACAGATCAAAGCTTACTACGAGGTACTGGCCCAATGAGAACGACTTTGAAAAAAACCATTTTGCTGCTGGTCTCCATTGCGGCATTCCAGTCCGGTCTGCGTGCCGCAGAAGATGCTCACGAAGATGAGATCGCATTGGTCAAACTGCGCCCTGAAGTCCGCGCGTCCATCAACAACGCACTGCGCTATATCGCCGCGCAGCAGAAGGAGAGTGACGGCAGTTTTGGACATGGCACGCATTCGACCTCCCTCGCTCTGATGGCATTCATGCTGCAGGGACATATTCCCGGACAGGGCGAGTACGGGGAAGCTCTGGAAAAAGGAATAAGTTTCCTGATCAGCAAGGGCGAGGAGCAGGAAGGTTATCTGGGATCAGGGACGCATCATGGCAGCATGTACGAGCACGGTCTTGGCCTACTTGCACTTTCCGAGGCATGGGGACAGAGCAAGAACGAGAAAATCCGCCCGGTCCTGCGCGGTGCTGTTGACGTCCTTCTGCGTTGTCAGAATGAGAAGGGCGGCTGGCGATATTCGCCCAAAATAATGCCCGGCGATATTTCCGTAACCGCTATGCAGGTGGTTGGTCTTTGTTCCGCACGGGAGGCCGGCATTGCCGTGCCGCAGAAATCCATCGACAAAGCCGCCGAGTACATGCTTTGGTGCCAGGATGAAGAGTCAGGCGGCTTTGGTTATCACGGGCCTGGTGGACCCGGCTTTGCACGCTCGGCCGCTGCCTCACTGGCATTGATGCTTTCCGGAAAGCGTGAACATCACAGCGTCAGGCGCGGTATGGCCTATCTCAAGAGTCAGGATGATTCCGTGTTCGATCCGGATGCGAAGGGCGTCAGCGGCTCATATCACTACGCCCATTACTACGCCATCCAGGCCATGTATCAGACCAGTGAGGAGGAATTAAAGGCCTGGTACCCGAAGATTACCAAGAGAATGCTTGCGTCGCAGGATCCCAATGGATCCTGGAGCGCTGGTCCTGGCAATGTATATGGAACCGCTATGTCCATTCTCGTTCTCGGCGTTCCGTATCGGTATCTTCCTATCTATCAGAGGTGAAGAGAGGGATGAGGCCTGAGACCTGAAACCTGAAAGGGAGGGTCGCAGGCTCTGCGACCGCTGGTAATAAACGGACCGTCAGCGACGGTCCCTCCCGGAGAAGAATTTAAGAGCTTGGCATTCCGAGCGTAGTCGAGGAATCTGCAGATGCTTCGGCAAGCTCAGCATGACAATACTAAAGATCAATGAAGAGGTTTTCTACAACATGTCTGTCACTGCTGCTCCTCGCCGCAACCATCTCTTCCTCGGCAGCAGACAAGGCAAATATCGAGACGCAGCTTGAGCATCTTGCCAGTGGGGGCTGGATTCTGCAGGCGCGGGCTCTTGAACAATTGGTCAGGAGCGGAAACAAGGATGCAGTTAAGCCGATTCATGAGCTGGTCCAGAACCAGGAAGCCCACGCCTATGTTCGTGGACGCGCGCTTGTCGCGCTCGCGAGGCTCGATGGAGGCAAAGCAGCCGGTGACGCGCAGGCTTTTGCCGCATCACCGGACGCGGGCCTTCGCGCCGCGGGAGCCGAGGCGTATGGTTACTGCGACGGTAATGCCGCCAAGGCCCCGCTGGGTAATCTTTTAAAAGACAAAGACGAAAAAGTCGCTATGGCGGCCATCGTGAGCTGGGCAAGGCTTTACGGGAAAGATGCCTGGGCAGTTGTTGACCCGGCAACCAAACCCCTCCTGAACCCGGACCTTCCTGAAGATCTCCGCTGGAAGATTGTTCCTGCCATGCATGCCATGGCCCACGCCGGAACTCCAGATGCGCTCGCGCGCATACATGAGTTCATCCAGCTTTCTTCCGAGCCCTCGCTGCGCGGGCTGGTGACGGCAGGACAGCCATCCGTTCTGCCGTTGGCCGCACGACATGTCCACCGGGAGCACCATAAAACGGGGTGGCCGCGGATGCACGGTGCAGGCCCGGCAGTGCCCCTCAACGAGGAGTACCTCCGCGTCATGAAGGCGGTCAAGTCCAACAGGTCCGAGGTCATCGAGGCGACGGTTCGTACCCTCCTGCAGACCAGTCAGCCGCAGGACCTGGTGCTGGCATGCACCATGGGTGCCCGCATGATTCCCGCCCCGGCAACAGGCGACATGCTGTTGAAGGCCTGTGGTGATGCCGATGACGCGAATGTCGATCACGCATGCGTGCAGGCGCTCACGGTACCCGCCATGCATCCGGAACGCTACGAGGCATATTTCACCAAATTGCTCAAGAGCAAGCACGCTCCTTCCCGCATCGCGGGAATAGACGGCCTTGCCGCCTGTCCCAAGGTCAATCGCTTCGAGGCTTATAGTGAAATTATGCAGGGAGGGGATTCGAATGAGGTGCTCCAGGTCGCGCTTGAGCAGTTGATTTCGGCTCCCGTCGAGCAAGCTCAGAATCAGAAAATCGGAACCTATTTGTATGAGGCAATGGCTGCGAATGACCGACACACCCGCAATGCCGCGGCCGCGTTATTTCAAAAAGTTGCAGCTAAGCGCGACTACACCGACGTTGCCAAGGCCTGGGAAACACTTCTGCACAACAAGGATTGGAAAGTACGCGACAGCGCGCGTAGGACCATTGCGACGATAGCGACGGAGGACGAGCTTACGGAGCTGGCCCGCAGTGATGGATACATTACTGACTGGCAGGTCATCGGCACGTTCATCGGCGGTGAAACTCTCTGGGATACTCCGGCATATCCTCCTGAAACGGAGCTCGATTTCAGCAAGACGTATAATGCGGAACGAATCTTCAATATCGGCAGCAGCAAGCCCTTTAAGCGCTCCCGGAGCATCAAGTGGAATAAGGGTACTGTAACTACTGTGGATGGATTCTTGCGGATCAATTATTGCGTGTCTCAGCCCACAATAGAGGCCGTTGCGTATGCGGCTGCCACGATAACCCCGAAGACCCCGGGAGAGGCAATCATATGGGTCGAAGGTATCGCGACTAAAGGTCGAACCCTCCCGAGCCTCTGGATCAACGGTGTCCAGGTCTTCGCACCGAAACCCGCAGTGCCCAGAGACCAGTACCTCTGGCCCGTTCGTTCTCCATGGCGTAACAGGTATATTCCCTGCGGCGGTCGGGCCACATACAAGGTCACGCTGAAGGCCGGGCCGAACCAGATTCTGATAAAAACGCTCAATCTTAAGCAAGAAATGTGGGACGTCCGCGTCCGTGTTCTCAGCCCAAACGGCACTCCTCTGGAGGTAGTGGGGGGAGAAGGCTGAGGGCTGAGACCTGAGACCTGAAAGGGAGGGTCGCAGGCTCTGCGACCGCTAGTAATAAACGGACCGTCAGCGACGGTCCCTCCCGAAGAGAAGAATAAATGAATAACTTAATCACAACATGTTTATCACTGCTCCTCCTCGCCCCCGCGCTCCTTCCTGCCGCGCAGGATTACAAGCAGGCGCTGGCCGAGGCAAAGAAGGCTTATGACAGCGGCATTGAAAACGGGAACATGGCCGTCCACGAACTGATCGAGGGCGACCCCGGCAATATCGATCTCGCCATGGCAGGGTTGCGATTGATTCTAGAGAGATCTCGCAATAATGATGGATGGCGCTCCTACGCGAGCGAACGTCTCTTAGCCCTGCAGGAACTGGGCGTTGTTTCCTGGAATGAATCGATGGATTTAGATGTCAAATCCGCTCAGTTGGGGGCCGACCTGGGAACTGGCCGACGACTCTCCGCGGGAATCCTGCTTGAGGAGCTCAGCGAACGCTATCCATCAACGCGCCAGGTGAATGCGGCGAGAGTTGAATTCCGCAGCGTCCACGGGGTGAAGCTGCCATCCTACCGGTTCGTACCGCCGCATACCGGCAGTCTGATGGAGCTGTTCGCGCTGACCAGGTTTGGTGAGGACCGCTGGGCCGAAATTCGCGGTGCCGATCCGGCAACTATCGCGGAGACCATCGACAAGAGAATAGAAAAGACGAGTCCCAAGTTCGACAAGAAGACTGGCAAGGTTACAGTCACGCTCGGCAAAAGTTCCTGGGAAGAGAAAGCCGGCTATCTTGAAGACTGGACCGCTTTGGATATGCATCTGCGCAGCCAGCCCGCCGCCAGACTGGAAGCTTTGCGCGACTACCAGGAAAAGAAACTGCAGGAGGATCCTGATAACCTGACCGCCGACGCGCTGAGCGTCTTCCGCCGGTTCCCATGGGCAGAGACCGCGCATCGTCGTCTTCTCGACTATGCCGATGTGGACCTCACCAGGGGGCGCCTGCAGGCTGCCTACCGTTCCTTTGACGATATTCGTATTCGCAGTGCCAATGAAGATCTGCGCAAACGTGCTGATGACGGGTGTAAGCTGGCGCTTTCCTGCATGGAAAAAGCTGAATCGCAGGCTCCCGATCTCGCGTCTCTGAAGATTCAGACTGTTGCTCCGCCACCGATCCTTCCGTGGAGGTTTGTCGATGATAGGCGCAGCCCCGAGTACCCCGAACTGCAGGTTGAAGATGATCACGTAATTCTGAGCGGGCGCCGCTACCTGGCAGCCTATGGCCGCAGCAAAACCGATCTGCCGAAATGGATTCGGACCGCAGATGTCGACATTGGACCCAATAAGGACTGTGATTCCTACGGGACTGTAAATCTCCCGGGTAGTTACAGTCCCGCGCTGATCGACGGCAAGGTCTACGCCCGCAACCTCGACAGTGAAACCGCGGCTGTCATGAAAGTGATCGATCTCGCCGGCGGCACCGACCTGTGGACCATGGGACGCTACAAAGCACAGGCGAAAGGAATCTCCACTGAGGCTGAACCGGCACTGGACGATTATCAACAGTTTCTGAGCAAGCCGGTACTGGTAGACGGGGTGCTGCTCTATCTTTCCTTCGAACTCGGCGCTCGTAATCGCATGATGTATCTTTCCGTGGTTGCAGTGGATGCCGAGACCCGGAATATCCTGTGGCGGTCGCCCATCGAAATTGAAAATGACGGAAAACCCAAGCCGAATCAATACGGCGTTCCGCCCATTGTTCATAAAGGATTTATTTATTCAGTCAACAGTCAGCTGAGCGTAAGCTGTCATGACCTGCGCGACGGTCGGCTTGTGTGGGTGCATCGATACCACTCCAGGGGCATGAGCCCAGCACTCCCGCGCTATGTCGGTTCGCCGGTGATTATCGGCAAGCGACTCATCTGCTCGCCGGGGGATAGTCCAATCTACACTTTTGCATTGGACCTGGATACAGGACGGATGATTTGGGCCAACCCGGATATCTACGCCATTGAGCAGATCGGACGCCACGGCAATACAGTGCTGGTCCGCGACGAGCTTACAGTGGCCGCGCTGTCAGCTGACGACGGCAAGATTTGCTGGTCCTACAGGTGCGGGAAACCCATTGTCGGCAAGGTCCAGCTCATGGGAGACCGTCTCTATGTCCCGACCGAACGCGAGATGATTGTGCTGTCCGCCGGTGAAGGCATGTACCTCGGGAAACGGAAGTGGGAGTTGAAGGACGGCCCGCCGCAGGCTGCCCGGATCGATGGTGACCGTCTGTTTGTTGTTGTCAATAAACCGTACCTGGACCCCGTAAAGAAAGTTTTCAACATGTCCGTGTCCAAGGCGCCTGAACTCAAGTTTCCTCTGTTTCCAAGGTGGTCTCTGCGTGGGGAGCATGGTAAGTCAGGGCATATAGTGCCGCCGATCGGCTCACCCCTGGCCGGAAAGATGTACCACCTGTACGCCGGGGTCCTCACCTGCGCGGAAGCGAACCCTCAAGGCGGAATCGTATGGCAGCGGTTCGTTCGTCAGCGCGTCTCTAATTATACCTTCACCGGTGAAGAGACCGTACATCCTATGTTCTTCGGTGAAATGATCGTGCTTCGAAGCCGGTTGGCGAATGATCAAGCATTCATCGCTTATAACGGTCTGACCGGGGAAAGACTGTGGTCGCGCCACCTTCATGCTGGTTGGAGCATCCAATCCTCAGGCGATATCATCTTTTGCGCTAATAATGGCGGTTCGGTGCTCTGCCTGGATTCCAAAACCGGCAAGACACTCTGGCAGCAGAGTTTCAGCAAACCCGGACATAGAGTTGGGGTCACGGTATCTGTTCAAGGAAGCGTAATGCATGTCATGCAACAACGCGGACACAAAATCTGGCATTTTGTTGTGAATCCCCGCACCGGTCAGCGTCTTAATACCTATGAGGATATACGGCTGGGCGATGAAGGTAAATGGCGGCCCTGTCGTATCTTCATCGGCAGCCAGGGAGCCTTGCTTTCGTTTGACGGGAAACTTTTCTCATACAAGCTGGACGGAAAGCCCGTCAAGCATTTCAGGGATGCCAGTTTTGTAAGTGTTTTTGCCACCAGCGATAAATACATCGTGGTCGAGGAGCATGGAAACAAGGTGGCCGTGTATAAGTTCGGGGATGCCGGCTATCATGAGGCTCCTTTGAGTGGTATCAGCTTCAGCAGGAACAATTTCTATTTCGAGCTGGAAGGGGAACGTTTGATCTGCGTTAGCCGCGGAAGGCGTATTATTCTCTTTGACCTGCAGGCGAAGAAGATCATCCATGATTCTGATGTCAGGGAGACCGAGCGTCTGAAGAATGAGAAGGATGAGAAGAAGAAGCACAATGGTAAAGTAGTTTATCTCCTGCGCCATGGGGACCGATTGTTTGTTGAAATGTCGCCCCAACACTGGATAAAGGCACCGCCCCATTCCTATTTTCTCGACCTGCAGACCGGGAAGACCACGGACGCCACCGGAAGTGTCATCTTCGGCTCTGCTCCATCATGGCAGGCGGGCCTGCGCATCATGCGCTATTCCAACGGCCTCATCCAGCACCAGTCACAACCCCGTCGGCAGAGCGAAGTCCGATTCTGGAGCCCGAAGGAGTGAACCTATGAGAAAGACAATTGCTGCGCTGTGTTGTATTGCAGCCTTAACTGCCCATGCCTGGGAGCTTGGTGAACCGGTCCCGGAGAAGACTGCGCCCATCAAGGCCCCCTTTGGAATTCAGCCATGAAAAGAAGATACGTTAGCGATCGATCACGGTGGCTTTGCGCGACCGCGCTTGTGATGGCCCTGTCTGCCGGCACCGCTGGTGCCGAGATCATCTTCGATGACGATTTCGATGATACTGCCAGTGCGAACCAGGCTGACCTGGTCGCTGCGGTGAATGCCGGAAGCTGGGTCGAGGTCGCGTTTGATAACTCGAGCATGGAAACTGACGCGACTAAGTATCTGAACCTGGAGCGGGGCGGCTATGACTACATTGCTGTCTTTTCGAAGTACGGATCGGCATCGGATGGAGGGACGATTAGCATGGATCTCTCGTTTGGGGACTCGGTTCACGACTACAATACGATCTCCATTCTCGAAGGCACAGGGGAGCTGTTTCGGATCGAGGTGCAGACCGACGACGGAGGCGTGGGTGGCACCGACGCACAGATCAATCTGGTCGGCGCGACGACAGAGAACATCGTCAGCGGCATCAGAGAATCGACATCTCCGAACCGCACGTTCGAGTTCACGCTGGACGCCACCGGGGTCGATCTTTCGATCACCGGGGACGGACTCGGAGCGGCGTTGACTGCTTCAGTGGACTATTCCGGCTCGCCAGTGATCGGTCCGGATCGGATTCGCTTCTACAAGAACCATGCCCCCACAGATGATCCCAACAGTCCACCACACAGGCACGAGCGCGGCAAGCTTCGGGTCGACAACGTTCAGGCGGATTTCGAAGCGACAGTTGCCCGCTATGTCCTGATTGATTTCAACGACGGGAATACCAGTAACGGAATTCATGACGTGGCCGTGAATGATGGTGACTTCTCAGGCCAGGTTACCGGCAACAGCATCAACCTACCCTGGCAGTCTCTGGCGGGCGGAGCAGAGTTTCAGTCCAGTCTTCCTGCAGGCATTGGAAGCGACACAAACGGGGTCATGGCTTTTGAGCGGGTCTACGCCGTGAACACAGGCCACACACTTGCTTCGGGCGATGTCTTCAACCTGCAGTACTTTTGGCGGGATGCTTATGGATGGGATGGCGCTCCCGACAACATTGAGATGGTGTTGTATTACACGGAGTCCAACGCAATTGATGGAAACGCAACGGACATCTTCACACTCAATTCCGGCGGTCGCAGCAAAGATGATCTGTGGGAAGTTGAGTCCGCAACACTTGCCTTCGCGGATGAATCTGGAATCGGCAAGAAGCTCTTTGTCAGACTGCAGGGGACTAATGAGGAAGAGGAGTTCGCCCGCATAGACAATATCTTTCTTGAAGTTGTTGGTCATGCCGGCGGCAATCAACCCGTTGGCACTTCGCTGATGGTGCGCTGATGGCGCGGAATCATGCCCTCTACCGGCACAACGCCTTCGGCGGGGATGGACAAGTGAATAAAACGACATGGACGGTTGCGCTGATGGCCGAGTTACCGGAACTGAACGGTTTCAATTCAATCCGTGGGTTGTGCATGATGCTTGCCCTCGGGCTGGTGTTGAAGTCCAAAGTCTAGCCCGCATATTTCACACTCTTTCGTCGCGAAACGCAGGAGAGTGCGGCCAGGTGGGCTAGGACCGTCCCTGATGCCAAGCTGGCTCCAGGATAACAAGAAATCGGGAGAAAAGATGAAGAGAATGAGATGGTTGACAGTAGCGTTCATGATGTGGGCTTCGGTTGTAATGGCCGGATTCTTTCCCGCGGATGACGAAAACCTCCAGTACACGGGAAGAATAGACTTTTCTGACAAGAAAGCACCTGTACTTAGCTGGCCCGGAACCTTGATAAAGACAAAGTTCGCCGGGACGTCGCTAAAAGTAAAAATGAAAGGTGATGGAGCCAAAGATAAGAAAGGCAAGCCTATCGGGCCAATGTACAATGTCTTTATCGACGGCGATCTCAAGAACGCTCACGTATTCGGTGTTGAGCAGGAAGGCGAGCATCTCTATACAGTCGCGGAAGGTCTTGAAGATAAGACACATGATGTGCTGATTACCAAGCGCGGCGGGGGTAAGACCCCCTTTCTTGGACTGGAACTTGATGATGGTGCCAAGCTGCAAGATCCCGGCAAGAGACCGAAGATCAAGATGGAAGTCTTTGGTGATTCAATCAGCGTTGGGCTCGGTTCTGATCGCAAGCGCGGCGGTGAGCACAGCAGGGAAGCGACCGACAACTTCCAGGCTTACGGAGCGATTGTTGCACGCAATATAGGCGCTGAATATCACTGTACAGCCAAGAGCGGTATAGGTCTCATCAAGAGCTGGTGGCCGACCATCATGCCGCAGTACTATGACCGGCTTTGCTCGTCATCACTTGAGGGATCAGGCGAAGCATGGAATTTCAGCAAATGGACAGCGGACCTGGTGATTATCAATATCTTCCAGAACGATAGCTGGACCAGGAAAGGAACCACGAAGGAAGAAGGCGTGTCGGCCTATGTTGATTTCGTAAAGAAGATCCGCGGGCATTATCCGGAGTCCAGGATCGTCTGCGTACTTGGTTCAATGGATGCGAGTAAGGGTAAATGGGCCGGGTTTGTGAAGAATGCCGTCCAGCAGCTTAACGACAGCGGCGACAAGAAAGTATACTCGTATATCTTCAAGGTACAAACAGGCTATACTCACCCGAATTCGAAGGTCCACGCGAAGATGGCCCAGGAACTGACCCAGTTCCTCACAACACTCGACATGGACATCACATTGACGACCCCGAATTCCAACTCTTTATTACGGAAGTAGGAGCGAAATAGCCTTCCACGCTTGAAAAAGAAGGAGAGCGACTGAAATGAAGAGAATGAAGTCGTTGACCGCAGCGTTTAACCTGTGGACTTCGGTCGCAGTGGCTGGGGTCATTTCCTCCTTCGGTTTCAATTCGGTCCGTGGTATGTGCATGATCCTTGTCCTTGGGCTGGTCACTTTCTACGCTGACAAAGCAATGGCGCAGGCGACATCGATTCCCGTCGGCAATTTCTCGTTTGAAACCGAAGGCGGGGACCCGGGTCACGCGGACTGGCGTATGCTTCCCGGCACATCCTGGGTGGACGGGAACGCCACCAACGCCTATGAGATCCTGGAACTGGATGTAGAGGGCACCCATTTCAAGAACTTCATTGGGCCGGACTGGGACAACAGGCCGGGGCCTGGCGGCGTGAACGTGCTCAACCTGGCGGCAGCAGCTACCGCAGCCACGGCAATGACCCAGGACCTGGGCTACGCAATCGGTTCTGGCGACCTGGTTTCAGTGAGCTGCGTTCTGGGTGACAGTGGAATTCAGACCCCCGGCGATGTCGAGGTGAGCATCCTGGTGGATGGGAGCCCGGATGCGTCGGTGACCGTGACCAATAATGCTGACGATGGAGATTTCAAGGCTTTCAAATCCGTGCTGACCGCAACCGGCAGCGGCAATCTTTCCATTGGGTTCAAGAACAAGACCAACAACAACTGGCTTGATCTGATCGATGTGGCCGTGGTGCCCGCAGCCGCCGCGGCGGCGGGACAAATCCCTGTCGGTAACTTCTCGTTTGAGACTGAAGGCACCGCATATCAAGATGGATGGTATCATCTTCCCGGTATCGGCAGCTGGGACAAAGCCGATAGCAGCGAATATCAGATCCTTGACCTGTCCCTGGAAACAACCAACTTCCCCGGATTGGATGTCGGCCCGGAGGGGGTGAACGTACTCAATCTGGCAACGGCGGGTACAATATCGCAAGACGTTGGATATGACGTTTTGTCGGGTGACGAAGTGGTTCTGGATTTCAGCCTGGGTGACAGTGCAAAAGCAGGACAGAACCCGGGCAATGTGAGCGTGTCGATTCTGATTGACGGGATCGTCAGGGCACGAAAGAGCATCGCCAACACGGCTGCAGATGGCGCTTTTACCAATATTCAATCGTCATTCACAGCAACCGCTGACGGCAGTCTTTCCATCCGCTTCCAGAACAGCGGCGGCAATAACTGGCTCGACAACGTCAACGTGAAGATAACATCCCCGGCAAGCGCCGCTCCGGCTGTGCAGGGTGCTGTCGACGTCACAGGTTGGAGTAGTGGATTTCACCACGGTGAAGGGTGGACTGAGGCAAATGCATGGGGTAGCGGAGGTGTGAACAACAGCCTGGGAGAGACTGACAGCAACAGTTACGGCCCTCCCCCATACCTTCCAGGTTTCATTTCCAGCAACCAGAACTACACCGTGACCTGGGCTGATGGGGAGGCAGTCAGCGACCGAGGCACGTATTTCGGCGCTTGGAACCAGTACAGGGACGGAAAGGCCAGCGCGGACTTGTATCTCGACCTGACCGGGGCGGCAGAAGATAGCAGCGCCGAGGGACTTACGTCTGCCGGATTCGGCGGCGTTACATATGACGGCTCTGACGGCTCCGAAGACTTACAGATCAATTTCACCGTGAACTTCACCATTAATGCCAGCGCAGCGGATTCGAATGTAGATGGATTGTTCGGTATTCACGTGGACGCACGCAGATACGGCGCTGGCGACCTGGTCACTAACTTCACGCCCCATGTCATCGGCAGCAGCTTGGGAGATCCGGGAGCAGAATTGCCGATGGTCTTTGCAGAGAAAACGCCAGGCGGCGGCGACTACGCATGGTTTTTCACCTGTTCTGCTGCTGACATCGCCGCTCAGGGCGGATCGATCAGCGATACCCTGACCGCACACTTTTCTTTCCAGGCAACGTCGGTTGCACCCTTGTACGATGGCGTTGATATCGTTGATATCACGGCCTTTGCCACGGCGAAGGCTGAGGTCCTGCCGCCTGCCACAGTTTTGATAGTCAGATAAAGAAGGTGGCGAGCCGTCTTCGCGCTTGGCTTCCATCGTGACGAGGCCACGATGGTCATCTAGTTACGGTTCAGCGTAAGATTCGAGAGTCCTTGCTCCGTCGCTGTGAGTCGTAGCCGGTCGCTCTGCGCACCAATAGTAATGGTGAACTCACCGTTCTCACCTGTGATCTTCGGCAGCGGATCCCCGTCCCTGTAGGCATAGAGCAGGACGCGGAATTTCGCACCGTCGGTCTTACTCTTGTACTTCAGGTTCTCCCACAGCCGCATCCCTTTCTTGCGATGGCGCGATTCGGCAATTGGCACTACCGGTTCGACGACGAATGCCCCCGGCGAACTGTCCCCGAAGATCTTCACCAGCAGGTGTTTGGTCCTGTCTTCCGGATCCGTCAGGACCGCCGTGTCGCCCTTGAGCTCGTAACTTTCAGTGGTGTAGATATCCTTCGGCAAAGGCGCGTTCCAGACATATTCGCGTTGGATATCGTCTTTCTTGATGTCATCGACAATAATCCCGTAGGGGTGTTTGCCGCGTGCGAATGCTGCCGAACGGTAAGCGTGTTCGAAGGGCTGAGCTCCCTTGTAGTTCTTCGGGTCAAATGTTGAGACATCCATGATGCCCTTCCTCAGGGGCCTATCACCCGTTAATTGCGCTGCGAGATATCCGGTGGGCATATCCAGCCAGGGACGGCGCTTGTCGCCGCGCAGACGGGAGTAGTTCATCGTCGGCCAGCGACCACCGTTCTGACGATAGCAACCTGTCAGGTCCGCTCCCATGATATCGAAGGTCGCACCTTTGGTTTCGCCTGCGCCCTCGTAGGAAAGGACACGGCCAGGGGTCGTATCCTGCCCGAGGGTGTCGACGGTCACGACCGCGTTGAAGTCCGGGACGGTGTTGTCCTCTGCCCCGCGGAAGGGGATCCATTGCCGTCCCAGCGCGTTATAGATGAAATAGCCACGATCGATCTGCGAATGGCCTCCCCTTATAGAGCGCGGAGAAAAATACAACTGCGCCGCATCGGCCTCCCAGCTGCTGCGCCCGACCATCATGCCACGGAAAACGCTCAGGTAGCCCAGCGAGGCCCCGGAGGCGCCGACCGCCTGCTTCAGGTGTTGCTGAAGGTCGGCGGGGCCTTTCCAATCCTGCACGTAGGGCGCGGCGATCAGCCATGACTCCTGTCCAAAGGTGCGAACTGCCAACTGGGTATAATCCAACGGCCCGGCGGTGATGCAACGCTTGAGGTAATTGATCACCGGGTCGTCCGGGTAGGCATAATGCATGGTCAAGATACCATGGGCCTTCGGGCGGCCCAGCCCACCGTTCTTCTCGTCGTACATCATTTGGCGATTCCCCCAGGGCAGGCCAATGTGCAGAAGGAACTTGGTCATGTGATTGTAAAGCGAGGTGCTGCTGAGACTCTTTTGTCCATCCGGCTCATTGCGGCTGAGTACGGAGATTTGCGTGATGCCGAGCGTACCTTTACCCATTCCTTCGTAATGGGCACCGGAGTCGGGATCGTCGGTATTGATGGAGCACAGTTTCAAGGCACGTGCCGCGGCGGCATGAACTTCCGGATCGAAGCCATCCTCGCCATAGATCGATTCGGCGGCAATCATGAGTTCGCCGGTTATCCAGGGCTCCCAGTTGGAGGTGTGCGCGTTCAACGCTGTGACGCCCCACATACCAAGGGCCCACTTGCCTGCGCTACTTCGGGCTATGACATCGCGTATTGTCGCCCGTTCTTCGGACGTCATCCAACCGTACAGATAATCATACATGATCGGCGTCAACCGACGCCCCACCAGGTCGTGGTAGTAGTGCTGCCAGTCGGCAGTAAGCTTGTTGGCCACGTCAAGCGCCCTTTTCTGCATGTCGGCAGATTCCATCATGTTATCAATCAGCATGCGTGCGAGCCGCTCATCAGCCGTCAGCAGGGCTTTGTAGGCCAGCAGACCACGTGCTGCTGCCGCCTCGCCACCATCCCCCCGCGGCAACTGCTTAATGGTGAAAGATGCGGGATCGGCCTTGAGCTTTGCTTCCAGTTCGATTCGAAGCTTCTTGCGATCCGTTTCCTTGGGTGCATCACGCACCTCGGGGAAACAAACGTTGGGTGAGTAGTCCTCCAGGTCACCGCCAAAGACCGTTCGAGCGTAGAGCGTGATATAGGTGAAGTTGTTGTGCCCCTGTTCCGTACTGCGTGTGCGTTTGCGAATGAGCGGGAGGTCATCCATATCAAGATTTAACCGGGGATGGGTATAGGGTGGCGGGGGCTTCTTACCAAAACGTTCTGCCGCAAAGCCCTTGTCCTGGTACTCAAAAGTCGGCTCGGGCATGTATTTCTCTATGAGCTCACTCTGGTAGCCACGGGACATGTAGGGATCAACGGGGATACGATTCTGAACACCGGCCGCTCCGGTGGGGCTGTTGTAGAGAGCCCATACCTCGTCAATGTTCAGCGTCTTGTCGTAGAGCGCGACATCGTCAAGGGTGGCGCTCACGCCAAATACCAGCCGCGGCCTGCCGGTGGCTTCCTCCAGTGGTCGCTTGAGATAGGCGGCCTGCTCGCCATTGATGAACAATTTGTTGACGTGCCCCATACGCGAATAGGTGATGGCGAAATGGACCCATTGGTCATGGGTGGGAGCTGTCCCCCGGCCTTGCCACCATTTGTAGTAAACGTTGGAATGGCCGCTAAGTGGATCGACCTGTCGATACAACAGCTTCCAATATTGCTTATTGTCGTCACCCAGAGCTGCAAAGATCTCACCACGCCCCGGCGCCTTATCATGATGCACCCAGAACGCGAGGGTAAACTCTTCTGTCAGGGCGTCAAAGGAACCGAAGTCCAGGATCTTGCTCTTGGATTCTTTACTGATTTCCACCTTCAGTCCGCCACCATACTTTCCTTTGTCGGTGGCGATGGCCAGCGTCGGGTCGATCATCAGCTCTCTGGGCTCAAGACCGGCTCCCCTGGCAACATTGTTGTTGATGTCGTCGAAGGTCCAGTGGGCCACCAGGGGGAGTTTCTTGCCCTTCAGGACCGCCGCGCGTTGCGGATGGGGTGGCTCGACATGGTTCAAAAGGATGATATCCTCGGGCTTTCTGCTGAATACCTTTGGCCGGCCCGGACCCTTGTCGCGAACAAAGACCGCGCCCTTGGCTGTAGCGCTGTGACTTCCTCCGGCATTGCTCACGGTGAGTTTGAATTCATAGGCACCGGCCTTGTCGGTTGTGAAGGTCGTCTCCGGATCGCTTGGGTCGGTGAATCTACCCTTGGCCCCCTTTGGCTGTTTTACGACCTCCCATTGACAAGAAGTTGGACCACCGTTTCGCCCTGGCCGCAATTCGCCGCCCTGCATCTTCATGCGTGCGTTTGCGCGGCTGAACAGGCCACCTTCCTCGAGCCAGGCAGTGTAACCCAGCCCGGCATCGGCGATTGGGGGTAGTTTCTCGTTTCTATAGAACTCGCTGTCTACATTTGCGAGATCGGTAGCCTGGCCGGGGTTGAGTGCTCCGCCGTAGATACGCAGGTCGTCATAGAGCCCGTACAGACGATTGTGCGGGCCGCCGGTCCGTCCGGAAAGGCGGACAAAGAACTCTGTTCTGGGGGCCCACTGAGTAGTGGCAGCCTGGACTGCCTTTTTGCCATTGAGGTAAAGACTCATCTCCTCCTTGCCACAGACAAAGAGCAAATGCGACCACTGATCGGCAGGCAGTCGGGTGTCCTGGTCAAAGAACTGGTAGAGCTTGTCTTTCCCTTCGAGATTGAAGTTGACCCTGAGCCTGCCGGCATGCTGGCCCATGGAGAAGAGCGAGACCCATTCGTCCCCTTTCTTCTGCACAAAGGAGAGGATATCCCCGTATCGGTTAACATCCCGGCTGGGCTTGACCCAGAGCGATACGGTCCATTCTTCGCCCAGTTTCATTGGAGTGAGGGCCTGCATCGAACCGCGGACACCATGCAGGTCGCCGGGCTTCCCTGTTCCCAGCAATCCCGCCCCGCCGAAGACACCCTGATCCGGAGCATAGCGCATACCCCCGCCCGCGCGGGTCCGAGCCCAGGTCGAGATACCATCAACGTTGTGACCGGAGGCATCCGGCTCGATAGCACCGAATTCGTAGGGTGAATCAAATCGCCAATGCAGCAGCAGTTCGTCTGCCGCGCTGAACTGGACAGTGCCCAGTAACAAAGCGATGAACAGACCCATGTTCGTCAACGCGGCAAAGATCTCGCCGACGCGGCTGTCCATCTCCTCAACCACATCGCCGTTCTTGTTTAGCATACTGACTTCTCTCTCCGTTCTCTTCCATTCGGCCATGAATAAGAATCATAGCGTCAACCCACCCAGTATGCCATTGGCAGAAGTGGTTCTCACTGTTCTCGCTGTGGTTCGAATACAATGGTGGTGAGACGACGGCTCCCGGGGATTGCGGCGGTAAGTATGTTGTCGCGAACCACCTGCCCCGAACTTTCCCCGCTCTGTTTGTCGCGGTGGTATCCAGTGGTCGCCTCGACCTCTTCGCTGGTCCAGCGAACCCGGTAAGGGTTGCCGTTCTTAATCCCTTCGCCGACAAACTGCCCGTCCCGATGGTAGCGAGCGCCTTTCTGGATGCGCGCTGGGATCTGGACCAACAAGTCCTGCGGCGGACCGTCTGCAGCGCGCCGGGCGATCAGTACGACAAACCTTTTGGCCGTACGGTCATACGAACACACGCGGAGCAGATCATCGGAGTTCACCCCGGTAATAGCGATGTCGTTGCCGGGCTCCCCTGCGATGGCATGATGAACACATTCATGGCAACCTGCCGACAGCTGCGCGTACCAGCGCCAGATGTAGTAGTGCGTGTGATTCGGATCGTTCGGCACCGCGTACGGCTCACCGAACTTCGCGTTGTCAAACCATTTGGCGTCATTTGCGATATAGCTCTTGTCATCGCTGCCGCCCAGATTGAGTTTTCGCGCCGCGATCGGGGCACCGCCGCGGGCATTAGGATAGACCTCTTCGCCGAGTGCGGCCAGGGCGCCGTTGTAGTCCAGTCGCTTGGTCAGACCCATGCTCCAGGTACTGTTGTTGTCGGCCCACGGCAGGTTGGCGAGACCTAGGCCGCGCTGCAGGCACTCGCCGAGTATCCGGAGGGAAGACTCCACCGGGCCGCCGGTCGCTTCGGATCCGTGCGGCGTGCGTTCTCCGTCCCAGCAAATCCAGCTCTCGGCAGCCACCACGCCCTTGTCCGGGTAACCGGCTTTGTCGAGGCTTTCTCGCATGTAATCGATCTGGGACCAGCAGGACTTGACGAAGGTAATTCGACCGCCGCCCCAGCCGTTGCTGAAATCGCTCAGGTTCAAGGCGAAGTTGTCGATAAGCCCCATCAGTTCCTTGTTCTTTAGCTGGACATCATACCATTTCTTGCAGTTGCGCGAAGGCGACAGTCCCGCGGTAGAGATCACCTTTCTGTCGCCGGTCTTACGAGCGTAATCCTGAATCGCCCGCGCAGCCGGCAGCACGAAGTACTCGATCAGTTCCTCGTCGGAACCTTCCCAGTACTTCGGGTGATTGGCCTCATGAAACAGGCCGTAGTAATCGACATCTTCGCCGAACCACGCGACGGTTGCCTTAACCATGTCGTAGATTTGTTGAGGATCTTCGGGCATCTTATTGAAATCATCGTAGGTGCGACCACCGTTCATCCACAACGGCACCTGCCAGATGACCAGTTCGGTCTTGATGCCGCGCGCCTTACACAGCCGCAAGGCGTGACGGATGGCGAGGGCCTCCGCCGATGCGTGGTTCTCATAATCGAGGTTCTTCCTGGTCGGCAACGTATGCAGCGACATGAACCAGAAGCTGGCGTAGCTGGCAACCCGACCCAACTCGAGCGAGATATCGTGTTCCGAGTTCTTGGGACGGTTGGGATAGGGCTGCCAACGAAACCCTACGTGCATGTGATTGCGGGTAACGTCGTAGTCCGGCACATCACTTTCGGTGTCAAAGAAACTATCGAGTCCCGGGCCTTCCTGTACCGAACCCTCCGGCATACCGTTCGCCCCCTCCTTCGGGAGAACGGCCCCCAACATGACAACGCCACTCAAGCATACTCGAAGCAGTTTCAATCTCATTTCATTCTCACAGAAGCACTTTCATCCAAGGAGTACCTGGATTATCCGAACAGGAACAATAACTTCTTTTCATGCCCTGGTCGAGGCGCTAACCATGCGTAGGTATTTCCGAGGGAATTCATGAGTTTTGTCTGTTTTCAGGGTCATCATTGGCATACTTTCCACATGGACAGAAAGGACCTTAGGAGCTACGCGGCTAGAGCTACGCGGCTAAGCCGCTGCAACCAACTGCCTTCGAAGACGTTACCATCGTCAGAGCGAATCATATTGATATTAGATCGCCATTTCTGGTGGCAAATCACCACCGTAAGAACTTGGTTGTTCGCGCACCGTCCAAATCTTCTCGCCATCCGATCCATCCACCTCATACCGTTCCATTGCCTGCCGATAAGATACTGTACGTTCAGCAGCGTCGACGAACTCCCGGCTCCCTATGGCGACAGACTCCGTCCAGAATGGCTCTCTGTTCTGGGGTCCGGCAGACAGGCGTTCTGTGATGCTGGAAGCATAAAACTCCGCAAAATCCCTCATCGTTGTGAAGCCGGTCAAGGACAACAGGCGTGCTTGGTCGATTATGCGGTATCTCTTACGTTTGTCTGTTAACTCGTCATACCCACACCATCGCCAATCTTCAGGGTGCTCAACCTTCCCGGCGCGAACCATGTTCAGATCAACGTAACGGAGGCAATTGAGCAAGTGGCGTCCATCCTGCACCCGCGTACATTGGTACGGATGCTCCCACATCGACCCGTCATGGCCCTTGCGCTTGTTGCGAGCCTGCGCAACCACACCAGAGGCAAGCTTCATCATATCAGCAACCGCATACCGATCCAGGACTTCGACGACAACGTGAACGTGATTGCTGGTCACTGAGTAGCCGAGAATGGGTACGCGATATCGATTCGTGCCAATACGAAGCCACTCGCGATATGCGTTCCGCTCCTTCGAAAAACGCAAGAAACACTCACCATCCTGACACCGATGTGTCAGATGAAAAATGTATCCATCCTGAAGATATCGCGTCGCTCTTGGCATCGAGACACTATACGGGTACCGCCCCCACCGCAAAAGCAAGATTCTGGCCAAAAATCTGAACGCTAACCGCCCAGAACGTGTTGCTCACCATCATAGACACCTGAGGACGTGTACTTTATGGCGGCTAAGCCGCGATCTAAAGCCGCGATCTATTCACTAAGCCGCGATCTATTCATGAAGTTCACACCTTCAAACTATATGTAAGAGCTTACTTCTTTCGCACACGCCAGAAACGCGCCTCGAGCAGTGCCATCCTCAAAGTATCGCTCAGGGCTATCGCTGGAGTCGTGCTGCGGCAAGACGATTCTCGTGCAGCGGGGTGCTCTCTGGTAACGGAATATGCAACAGGATCGGCGGAGACCCGCCGGAATCCATTACGTCTATTGGAGCGCGGCGGGCCTCCGTCGCATCCCTATATCTTCCGCTTCAGCCAGGATTGCGGCAGCGGCTGTTTTTCCAGCCCCGGCCCGCTGACCTCTAAAACCGGCATGCCCTGCCATACCTGCTTCTCGCGCCAGGCTAGCCAGAACTCGTTCTTAAACGGTCGCGTGCGGAAGTCGACAAAGCTGACATCGAAGGAATGCAGCCCTTTTTCCAGCGCCACCGACCACGAGTTCGGCGCGTGCAGCCCCGGTTCTGGAAACCACTCTTTGCCGTCAATCCACAGGCGAAGATCGAAACCGGCGTCCATGCTGACGTCCAGCATGTGCTCTGGCGCATACCAGACGTAAACACCATCCTGCGGCACATCGATGTGGCCCGAATAACGAATTGCATAGGCTCCGTCTGTCTTACGTATCTCGTCCGTCTCGTCTTCGCTCAAGAGCGCGCTTACCGCGCCGCGGCTACTGACAGGGCAGAAATCGCCATGGCCCGCCTGCATCATCAGTGTTGGCCAGGCACCTTCCATGTAGCGGTAATCCAATCCGCCCTGCAGATCCCCCCCAACTTGCGCCGGACTGCGGTCAACCTTAGTAAAAATGGCACTGATGGTCTTTCCAGCATCGATCCCGGGAAAGTTCCACGGAGAGGAGTCCAGACCTTTGCGAAACGGCCGAACCTTCACGGTGGCGGTCTTCTTCAATTCAAATGGTCCAATGTACAGGGGTGATGACAGAGTTGGGTCGCTGCCGTCCAGCGTGTAGCGAAACTCGACGTCAGCGATATCCTGAGTCGGGATGTCGAAGGACACTTGTGCGCGATCAACAAACACGGTCTGCGCGGGGCTGATCTGAACGGTATTGATCGGCCGACGAATGGGCGAGCTGCTGAAGACACCCGCGGCATTCACTGAAAAAACGACGTCCGGTGTTTTCAGATCATAGCCCTTGCCGTTTATCGTCAGAGCCGTTGCGCCAATTACCATGCCACTGATCACGCCGTTCTTATGCATTGCCGCGACGGCCTCAGCGGTCGTGGCCACCGGCCCAGCGGTAAGCCGGTTCTGACGTTGTGGGCCGCTTTGAAACCAGGCCGGCGTGCCGTTGCGCGTTGTTACCGCGCAACCAAGGACACCGTTCTGGCCCTGCGTCTTCTCGTAAGACATAAGGCCACCAGTCAACGGCGCACTTGCCTCATCGGTACTTGCCGGCCGAGTAGCCAGGACAATCAGGAAGGCCTGATTCCCTTCACCGGTCCACCGAACCGAGACCGGATGCAGCTGATGCGACAACCAACGCTGCTCAAAGCTGCGACCGGTCACCTTGCGCTCGATGTAGCGCTCCAAGTTCGATTCCATAGCCTCCAGCGGCGAGCCGATTGACTCGTGCTCCCCCTTTCGCCCGATAATGTTACCGTACTCAAACGGCAGGTTAGCGGACAGGTGAATCGAGACGTTATCGCGGCCAACATTCGATGTCCCGATGAAGCCGGCATCCCTGTTCTCGACCAATAGCTCGTGCCCGCTTTCACGCAGTTGCTTGACCGCTGCCTGCGCCTGCTCCGGTCGCTTCGCGGGTGCCCATGTCGGCAAGGCCAGAAACTGGCTGTACTCGTATGCACGATCGCCGGAGTTCTCTATCCGAGTGTTGATGAAATACACCCCTTCGCCACGAAGCGCGAAGACCTGACGGTATGTCTTCACATCGTCAACAGGCGTGTTGTCGAGCTCGGGGATGACGTTGTAGAGATTGAACAGATGTCCGTCCTTACGGACACCATCCGGCGGACGGTAATACGGATTCAATTGTGCGGACTCCGCAAAATCGAACTCTTCCGAGGTGTAGAAGCGATTAGCTACGACGTTGCGGCGCAGTGTCGTGCAGTAGATAGTCTTGCCGCCGGTGCGCACTTGGCCGTGGAAGAAGTTTCCTGGTTTACGCTCGACAATAATGCCGCCTCCCGTAACCAGATGGCTACCGTTCACGGCCAGATCAAAGCGCCCGGACTCGCGACCAAAAACAACCGACTTGAGCGGAACGTGACGCATCGCCAAGGTCACGCTGGGACCTCTGTAGTCGGACAATCTGAAGTGCTCGGCGTCTGCCCCCCAGCTGTCGCGCAGAAAGTACATGGCGGCGTAAGGCGCAGCATCGGATCTTGCTTCAGGGGCGCCCTCCACGGCCACATCCTTGCCGACATTGTGCATCACTGTCGTCAGGCGACGTCGCACTTCCGCGTCACGGTCCCAGAGCAGTTCCCGCATCGCCGACACCTTGTCGAAAGTCGTCCACTTCGGTTCCAGCCACTCGTAGCGGGGATGCCGCACATACTTCGAATCGAGGCGTGGATGCTGGCGGCCCCGGGGCGTCATCTGCACGGTGACGTACCGCATACGGTCGCGCAGCAGGTCGTTGAAGACCTCGCGCTGCAGGGGCCCGGCGACGTCGGGCAGTAATGCGTAGGGCATACATTCCCTTGCCCGTGGCACGGCGATACGGCTGTGGCCGGTATCCGCGGCCTCTAAGCCGGCGCCGTCGAGCGCAAAGAACTGGATAAAGTTGATATTCCACAGCCGCCAGAGCTCGCGGCGTGCATAGGTCATGCTGTGGAATTCGTGAAATAGTGTGGCGAACTGCAACGCATTGCCGATCCCCATGATTCCCCAGTTGGCCAGTTCCGTACGTTTGGCACGAATGGTATAGGGGATGAAGTCATTGAGGGCGTGCAGCACCAGTCGCGCCAGTGTCGCGGAGTCGAAGTGCTCGGATATCTCCGGGCGCTCATCAACCATAACACGCATCATACCTGGAAAATCGCGAAGACGCTCGGACTCCAACTCCGTGGCGCTGCGAATGTCGATCGGAAACGCGTCGATGTCGCGCGTCGCGTTCATCGCCCAATCGTCGAAGATCTCGCAGCACCGTTTCAGGTGCTCACGGTTCCCGCTTAGAACATACGATTGCAGCAGGCGCGTCGGTAACGGCATATGCTCGGTGGGGAATTTGTTAAGCGCACGGTAGAACTCTATTTCACGGCGTGCGGCAGCGCCATCATCCGTGCGCCAAAACGGATGGTCGTTGGGGCTCCGTGTATAAGTGGCGCCCTCGGGCAATTCCAGCCGGTGCGGGACCCATGCAATGCTGCCCGGCATACCAACCCGGGCTTTCGCATCTTTGAAGGTATAGATCCCTTGCATGGCCAGGTCAGTGAATTCGGGATCCACTCGCTGCAGCACCCAACTCTTCTGCGCCTTCAATTGGTAGCCGGTCAGGTTCTGGGTGTACGCATCGTGGGCTTCCGGATCCTTCACTTTGGCGAAGAAATACGCCCGATAGCTGTCGAGCGCCTTCCTGTACTCGCCGCGCGCCACATGCTTACGAAATCCCACCAACTGCGGAACGTCAGGTTCCATAGCGGCGTGAAGCTTCAGGCACAGTGCCTTAAGTCCGACTGCATTATTGCGCTCCGCGAATTGTGCCTGACGAGCCGCCGCGTCTGCCGGTGATCGCGTGCTGAGATCGTACACCTTGGCGATCTTTTCCTTCGGCCATATCGGCAGCGCATCGAAATCGCCGACCGCGTGAAGCGGCTCGCCGCCGCAGACGACTGGCGCGACGCCGGCCGCAAGAATGATGAGAAAGTGAATTGGATGTAAGATCCGATGCGGCTTTGCGGGCATAACACTCATGCGACCATCCCCTGATTTGCTTCAGGATAGCGGGATATCATTCACAGCACAATAGACCACAGTCCACACCGTTAGATGGGACGTCCCTTGCAAGCGGTTGTTATTGTCTGTCTATGGGCTATAGTAAGCAATAATCAGCGATAGGAATGAAGCACAAAACGTGAGAGATGACATGGGTTCAGGATCCGTTTTTGAACGGCGGCATTAATGCGAGAGGGAGGAACAACAGGATGAGAAGTATCAGAACTGCTCTAACTGTATGCATACTTGTATGCGGCGTAACTACGGCATTGTTAGCGGAGACAGAAGTTCTTACGGACCTGGCGAATGACTGGAAGGTTCAATACGGGGAACTCGAAAGGAACATGAAGGATCGGGGATGGTTCGAGAAAATTGCCAGCCAGACATACAGGCCTGATTCACTTGTCAGCAAGGACGATACCATGCCGACGGGGATCGTACTGCGCCGTACCGAGGCCCTCCTTGCGGATCTTTCGAAGAAGATCAAGCCCGCGCAGAGCAAGGAGTTCACCTCCCAATTGTCGGCACTGCGCAAGAAGATCGAACAGGCAGGCGACGCAGCGACAGCCGAACAGAAGACCAGCCTGTTCGCTGAACTCTGCGGGCTGAGGCGCAGGATTGCCTTCTCCAACCCACTGCTTGATTTTGACAAGATCGTTTTCATGAAATCCAAGTACACAACCAACCACTGCTGTGACCAGTACTTCGGGTTCAACGCCAAGCCGGGCGGGGGCATCTATGTTCTTTCGAACCCTTTCAGCGACAAGCCGGTGATAAAGGATATTATCGGTGACTCTGTGGTGACACGCGGGCGTCTTGAAGGAAAGAAGCTGGATACGGGCTCGTTCCTCTCTCTTTCCCTGTCCTACGACGCATCGACGATGTTCTTCGCCTATACCCAGTGCCAGAACGCCGGATCGGACCCGAAAGCTGCAGGAGCCAGGCACTTTGAGGGCTTCACTGACAATCGCTGGTGTCCCGAGCGGTCATGGCACATATTCAAAGCCAGATCCGACGGTTCAGGGCTGGAACAGCTGACTGACGGAGCCTGGAACGAGTTCGCTCCCTGCCTCCTCCCGAACGGCAGGGTTGTTTTTATCTCCGAACGCCGCGGCGGGTTCGGCAGGTGCCATCCCCGTCCGGTACCAACCTACACCCTTCACTCCATGCGCCAGGACGGAAGTGACATTGTACCGCTCAGCTACCATGAAACGAACGAATGGCATCCGAGCGTTAATCATGACGGGATGATCGTGTATACGCGCTGGGACTATGTTGATCGCGGCGACTGCATAGCTCATCACCCCTGGATAACCTTCCCGGACGGCCGGGATCCCCGCGCGATCCAAGGAAACTACCCGCTCAACAGGAACTCGCGGCCTGATATGGAGATGCACGTTCGGGCGATTCCCGGCTCTCACAAATACATAGCCACCGCCGCCGGCCACCACAGGCAGGCTTACGGATCGCTGGTCGTAATCGACCCCCGCGTCGAAGACGACGGGGCCATGGCGCCTCTCAAACGCCTGACCCCGGAAATCCAGTTCCCCGAGACGGAGAGAGGCAATCATGCCTATGGAACCGCCTGGCCGCTGAGCGAGGACTATTATCTGTGTGTTCACGCGCCCGGCGGCAAAGGCAATATGGGGGTCTACCTGGTCGACTCGTTCGGTAACAAGGAACTCATTTATCGTGACGCGGGCCTAAACTGTATCCACCCGATACCGTTTCGAAAGACCACGACTCCCCCGGTTATCCCACACGCAACTGCCGTAGGTGTCCCTGATGGAGCCGATAAACCCAGCGGTGAAACCCCTACCACGGGAACAATCGTGTGCGTTAACGTGTATAACAGCCTGAAACCATGGCCGGAAGGCACAAAGATCAAGAGCTTACGTGTTATACAGCTCTTTCCTAAAGCTACTTTCAGAAAGGATGCCCCATGGATCAGTTTCAAAGATGAATCGCTGGCACGCGGGGTACTTGGCACCGTACCAGTTGAGGAAGACGGCAGTGTCAATTTCACCGCCCCTGCCGGAAAAACATTGTATTTCCAGGCCCTGGACAAGGACGGGCTAGCCGTTCAATCAATGATGTCGGCGACTTACGTCCACCCTGGTGAGAACCTTACCTGCCAGGGCTGTCACGAACCCAATCGCGGTGCGCCGCCTCAGCCGTCAAAGACACTGTTGGCCCTCAAACGCGCCCCTTCAAAGCTGACGCCCGACGTTAAGGGCACCTATCCCCTGTCCTTTCCCACGCTCGTGCAGCCCGTACTCGATAAACATTGCGTAAAATGCCACACTGAACAGAGGAAGAAGGGCAAGAAACCTCCTGTTCTCGCCGGCGGAAAGAATGAAGGAAAGCGGAAGCGTTGGAGCCAGTCATATGACTCTCTCAGCAAATACGCTTACGGCTGCGCCGGCAAGCCGCCGAACCGCCAGCCAGTAAGAACAACGCCGGGCCAGTTCGGCGCAAAAGCGTCTAAGCTCTACCAGATGCTGAAGAAGGGCCATAACAAGCTGGTATTGCCGGAAGAAGATATGCACAGGATCACAGCGTGGCTCGACCTGAACAGCAATTTCTACGGCTCTTACATTGAAACGGACAAACAGATCGCCGGCAACGTCGTAATGCCGTCGCTTGAGTAGACAGCGGCGCGGTTTACCTCTTCTTCGCGCACAGGAACGGTACCTGCATCATGCGGCAACGGGGAGAACCGGAAGGACGAAGAGATCATCGCCTGGGAAGGAAGATTAAGGCGAAAGATTAGGGCACAAGATTAAGGTTTCCGAGTCCCTCCCCTAATCTTTCGCCCTAATCTCTGGCCTGTCAGGAGCGTGCAAAGGCTAGAAAATCGGGAAGAAGATAGAAATCCTGCTAACCCCTACAAGAAGGTGGATTAGGCAACAAAACGTGCTGTCAGTTTTGACAGAACCAAAACCGACAGAGGAGATATTATGAAGAAATACAGAACAATCACTTTGCTGCTCCTGTCAGCTCTCGTCGCCGGGAGCAGCTTTGCCGCGAAGAGAAAACCTAAAACCAACTGGATGTACGTCGAAGAAGATCCGGCAAAGAAGATCTGTTTCGCGCCTTATACTGTGCACAACAACATCCTGAAAATGACCGCGCAGTTCTATCCACTGGACAAAGATCAAAGCAGAAGAGCGGAACTCCAGGTCAAAGAGGGTAACAACTGGAAAACTGTCGCGAAGGCAACCGTAAGCGAGGAACCTTACAATAACAGGGCGCAGGACCTGCGCTGGACAGCACATTTCAGAGTGGAGAACTGGGACTCGACCAGGACCGTCGCTTACCGCGTAGTCGGCCTCGAAGGAAAGGCCGCTTACGAGGGATCTATCCGCCGCGATCCGATTGACAAGGAAGAGATTGTTGTGGCCGCCTTTACAGGAAACAGTAACCGCGACCGTAGACAGAAACCAGATCTGATCGCTAACTTGAAAGCACAGGACCCTGACCTGCTGTTCTTCTCTGGCGACCAGTCATACGATCACCAGAACCACCTCCACGCCTGGTTGCTTTTCGGACGCCAGTACGGAGAAGTGATAAAAGACCGGCCCACGATCTGTATCCCTGACGACCATGATGTGGGAAACGGGAACCTCTGGGGCAATGGTGGTAAGGCCGGCGGGCAGGGCTACAAGGACGCCACATATACCAGGGGGGTCGAACACGCGCAGACAAGCAACCTGCCCGACCCCTACGACCCGACTCCCATACTGCGGGGCATCGGTGTCTATTACACATCACTCAAGATAGGGCGCGTGGATTTTGCCATTATCGAAGACCGCAAGTTCAAGACCTATGTCGATATACTCGACAAGGATGCGCTCAAGCAGAAAGGACTGATCATGTCCCGCGCGGACCACGTGAAAGTCGCGCCACCGAAACCGAGCGATATCGATATGCCTGACGCTCCGCTTCTCGGGAAGCGCCAGCTCAAATTCATGGAAGACTGGGGCGGCAATTGGCAGGGGGTCGATATGAAATGCGCTCTTTCCCAAACCATCTTTGCCGGCGGTGCCCATCTGCATTCCGGCCAGCGCCTGGCCATGGACCTTGATTCCAACGGCTGGCCGCAGTCAGGCAGGAACCGTGCGGTTCGCGCTTTGCGTAAGGCATTTGCATTCCATATCGCCGGCGACCAGCACCTGGCTACAGTCATCCATCACGGTATCGACGACTGGAATGACTCCATGTATTCCTTCTGCACCCCATCCATCGTCAACTACTACCCACGCCACTGGATGCCCCTCAAGAGAGAAGGACAGCGAATCGAAACACCTTTACCCCATACGGGCGAGTATATGGATGGATTCGGAAATTACGTAACGATGCATGCCTACGTTAACCCCAACCCGAAGAACGCGAAGAAATATGGTAATGCATGGGGCGCCAAGGCCGACGGTCATACCATTGTCCGTTTCAACGTCAAGAACCGCACAATCACCATGGAATGCTGGCCGCGTGGAGTTGACGTTACAAAAGATGACGCTCCACAATATCCAGGCTGGCCGATCATGATCAACCAGCAGGACAATTACGGCCGCAAAGCAAAAGCATATCTGCCGACCCTGGAAATCAAAGGCATGAATGATCCTGTCGTCCAGGTCATCGACGAAAAGAACGGCGACGTCGTCTACACCCTTCGTATCAGCGGAACAAGCTTCCGCCCGAAGGTCTTCCACGATGGTGCGTATACGATCAAAGTCGGCGATATCCCCGGGAAGATGAAGACCCTTGTCGGGATCAAAGCCCTTCCTCTCAACAAGGAGGAAGCCCTGAAGGTGGAACTGTAAGTCCTGCCGGTCGCGCCGCAATAGTAACAGTAGAAGTTATGAAAAACAGAATGACAATTGTCCTGGCGCTGCTTGTCTCCGCCGTTTATGCCGAAGATACCGCCAAGCCGCTGACATACCGGCACTTCAACACCACAGAGACCGCCGAGCGGGTCATAAGCATGACGCCGGTACCGGTCAAGTCTACTCCACGATGGGCGCGTGACGTTTCACAAAAAGAATTCGACTGGAAGAAACAGGTAAACAAAGAACCTTTCTTCTCAGGTCCGATACCGTTCGTGATACCGCCAACTGATAAAGATGAACCGTTTTACCCGCATAATCATCAGCCGTCGATCACCTGGCTCAAGAACGGCGACCTGCTGGCGATCTGGTATTCAACAAACTCGGAATACGGTCCGATCCTGACGGTGGTGGCCAGCCGTCTGCGCCCAGGCAAGAAAACGTGGGATCCGTCCAATGCGTTTTTCAAGGCGCATAATCACAACATGCACGGGTCCAGCATATTCCATGATGGACAAGGAACGATCTACCACTTCAACGGCATGGCACCCAACGCCGCTACCGGCTGGAGGAAACTTGCTCTCCTGATGCGCATCAGCAAAGACAGCGGTGTGACCTGGACGCCGCCGAGGGCGATCGACGACGCGTTTACCAGACGTCACCAGGTGATTTCCGGAATGATCATGACAGAAGCCGGCGTACTGATTCAGAACTGCGACGCGGTCCCCGGGGCAAACGGCGGCAGCGCTCTGTACATCAGCCGCGATGGTGCTAAGACCTGGACAGATCCCGGCAAAGACAAGCCCACACCAGAATTCACGGAAGGCGGAAAGGGAGAAGGAACGATCGCCGGCATTCACGCGAAGGTGGTTGAGCTTTCGGATGGGCGGCTTCTCGCCTTCGGGCGCATGGCCACGATCAACAAGCAGATGCCGATGAGTGTCTCTTCTGATCTCGGCAAGACATGGACGTACAAGGCCAGTCCTTTCCCTCCGATCTCCGGTGGCCAGCGGCTGGTCCTGAGGCGGCTCCAGGAAGGTACATTGCTTTTCGCATCCTTTACATCCCCTCGAGGCAAGCCTGAAGCCAACGGTATGACTTTCAAGGACCAGAAAGGAAGAGAGTTCACCGGCTACGGCCTGTTCGCGGCCGTTTCGTTTGACGAAGGAAGAACCTGGCCCGTGCGAAAACTGCTCACCCCAGGTAAAGGTGATTTCGACGGCGGTGCCTGGACAAAGAAGTTTACGGCTACGCCCACGCGCGCCGAACATGGCGGATACCTCGCGGCAACGCAAACGCCCAACGGCGTGATCCACCTGATCAGCAGCCGCCTGCACTACCGGTTCAACCTGACATGGCTGCTTGAGGGAACATCCAGGGGCGAGAATAGGAACAGATAGGATTCTGTTCTGTCAGGATGCGGGATACCCCTTCGCCAAGGCTACGGGGAGCAAGTACGAGACAGGAGGAAGACCATGCACAACTACATATCCATTCTGACAAGTGCGCTGGTATGTCTTTTGACGATTACGGTTTCTGCCGATGAACTTGCATTCTACCGCGGCGTGAACCTGGGCGGCCCGGCGATCACCATTGACGGGCGGCGTTGGGACGGTGACAACGCGAAGGGCCTGGTATGCAAAGACCGGGTACTCGTCTTGAAGGACAGGCTGGAACTCAGTTCAAGGACAGACGACGCCCGGAAAACAATGCTGCACTCGTTTCGCTGGAATCGCGGCGGACATGTGCGCTTTGCCGATGTCCCGGCCGGCACGTACACCGTCTGGCTGTACGTGGTGGAAGACAATAACCCCGAGATCTTCGACATCGCCGTCGAGGAAATACCGGCGCTGCGAGGGCTCAACAGCGGCGGGAAGGGAACATGGCAGAAGGTCGGTCCGCTGGTGGTAAAGATCGAGGACGGGACCATCGACATCAAGACACGCGGAGGCGCGGCGAACATCTGCGGGATCGAGATATGGAAGGGCGCGCCGAAGGGTGTCAGGCTGCTGATCGCTCCGCATGGCGGCAAGCCGCTCAACTCGGCGAAGACGACGATTTCGAAGGCACCGGTCTCCCCGTTTCTCGGCAAGTTTCCCGACCACAAGCCACGCGTCATGGTGATGACCGATATTGGCGGCGATCCGGATGATCGGCAGTCGCTTGTGCGTTACCTGCTGTACACGTGCGATTTTGAGACGGAGGGGTTCTGTACCGGGTTCGGATGGGGGCATGACAGAAAGACCCGCCCGGACCTGATCCACAAGGCCATCGATGCCTATGCCAAGGTGGAGAAGAATCTGCGAAAACACCGTAAGGACTACCCGTCCGCGGCTTCACTGAAAGCGCTGGTCAAGGACGGCAGCAACGGTAATAAACATCAAGTCGGCGCCGGCAACGACAGCGAGGCTTCGGACTGGATCATCAAGGTGCTTGAGAAGGACGATCCGCGCCCGGTGTGGTTCTCCATCTGGGGCGGGCCGCGTGAACTGGCCCAGGCCCTGTGGAAGATGCAGCAGACGAAGAGTCTCGAAGAACTCACCCGGCTGAAAGCAAAGATAAGAGTTCACTCCATCGCTGATCAGGACAAAACCGCGGGATGGATCAAACAGAACCACCCGGACGTGTTCTATTTGTACTCGAAGTTTCTGTACCGCGGCGTCTGGCAGCACGGCGACCAGGACATCGTGTCACGGGCATGGCTGAAGGAACATGTGCTGACCGGTCATGGCGCCTTGGGTGCCCCTGAGGTCTATCCCATCGACGCTCACGGCAAGAAAGGAATCAAGGAAGGGGACACGCCCTCTTATTTCTGGGTGTTGCGCAACGGCCTGAGCGATCCCGAGGCTCCGTCCTGGGGCAACTGGGGGGGACGTTTCCAGTACAGCGGCGCAGGCAGCGAATTCGTACCGGCTCAGGACATACACAACGGCAAGCCTGACATGTACTACACTATCTGGCGCTGGCGTACCGCGTACCAGAACGAGTTCCAGGCCCGCATGGACTGGTGCGTCAAGCCGTACAACGAGGCCAATCACGAGCCGAAGGCGGTGTGCAACGGCAAAAAGGGAATAGGGACCGTCCACATCAACGCCAGGCCGGGTGAACGCGTGACCCTGTCCGCCAAGGGAAGCAGCGATCCCGACGGGAACACGATCTCATACCGTTGGTGGAACTACCGCGACGCCGGCACGTATGACGCAGATGTCGCCATCGAAGGCGGAACTTCGGAGGAGGCCGCCATCAACACACCTCCGGATGCAAGCGGCAAAACGATACACGTGATCCTGGAAGTCGTTGACAGCGGCAGGCCGCCACTTGTCGCATATAGACGGGTAATAGTCAGCGTTAAGTGAGAAGCTTGAAAGGGTCATTGCTAATGAAGAACTTTCATTCTCTTGTCGTAACAAGTATTTGCTGCGCCGCCACAGCTCTGGCAGCACCTTCGGTCGACAAACAGGTGCGTGCGGAGATCAAGAATCCGGCCCCTGTCCGGGCCGTCACTAAAGGCCCGAAGTTCCATTGGTTCGGCTATTACGACAAGCTCCAGTTCGACCCCTCCGGTCGTTACCTTCTTTCCATGGAAGTGGACTTCGAGCACCGGAGCCCGAAGGCTGATGACGTAATCAATGTCGGCATGGTCGATCTCGAGGACAACGACAAATGGATCGAACTGGGCAAGACCCGCGCCTGGTGCTGGCAGCAGGGCTGCATGCTGCAGTGGCGACCCGGTTCGGATTCAGAGGTCGTCTACAACGACCGCGAGGGAGACAACTTCGTTTGCCGAATAGTCGACATCAAGACCCGGAAGACCCGTACCATCCCCCGCGCCATTTACCATCTCTCGCCCTGCGGGAAGTTCGCCATAACGGCCGACTTCCGCAGGATCCAGGACATGCGCCCGGGTTACGGGTACGCCGGCCTGCCCGATCCCTGTAAGGACGAACTCGCGCCCGCGAAATCCGGGATCTGGCGAGTCGATCTCGACAGCGGTGAGTCGAAATTTCTGTTCTCGATCGCGGATGTCGTGAAGCTCCCGAAGCCGGGCGCGGTACCCTCGGACGCGAAGCACTACTTCAACCACATTGAATGCAGCACGGATGGAAAGCGTTTCGTGTTCCTGCACCGCTGGCGCATGCTCAGCGGCAGGGGCAGCTTCATCACGCGGATGCTGAGCGCGAACTCGGACGGATCCGATATCAGGCTCGTCTCAACCAACGGGGGAGTTTCCCATTTCATATGGCGGGATCCGGAACATGTATCGATCTGGCATACCGGCGCCTACCGCCTCTACAAGGATGACGGGTCCTGCGAGAACACCGTGCAGTGGGAAGCGGCCAACGGCCACCAGAGCTACCTGCCCGACACGAACAACGAATGGATGATCTCCGACACCTATGCCCGGGGCGAGAACAGGGAGATTGTGCCTTATCTCTACCATCTTCCCTCGAAGCGGGTTGTTCCACTGGGCGGCTTTTCTCAGCCCGGTAAGTACCGTGGCGAATGGCGCTGTGACAGCCATCCCCGTTTCAGCCCGGACGGCAGGACCATATGCATCGACTCACCGCACAAGGGCAACGGCCGCCAGCTCTACCTGATGGATATCAGCGGGATTATCGGGAAATAGGCAGATTCCGGTTGTGAATGATTCGTGACCGGCCTCACTTAATCCACATACCTCTCTTCGGTTCTCTTTTCTTGCCGTCAGGGCGACCGCCCAGGGGCATGGCGTTTGCCTCAATATCTTCCAGCTGCTTTACGGCCAGTTCCTTCATCTCCCTGACCCGCTGCGCATGCTGATCGCTCAGGTTCTTATTCTCACCGGGATCTTCCGCGAGGTTAAACAGTGCCGGGCCCTTCTCAGATCCGGGAACGCCCTTTACCTTGTCAAGGTAGAGCTTCCAGTCTCCAACACGGATGGCATGCAGTACACCCCAGCCATGCCAGTACAGAAGATCTGTACGTGGATGCTTGGTCTTCTTGCCCATGATCGTGTCCCACACGTTGACACCGTCAATCCTGGGGCTCCCCTTTGAAATCTTTTTCAGGTCGATACCGCAGGCATGTGCCAGGGTCGGAAGTATGTCAATGGCAGTGGTAAGTTCACCTGTCTCCTGGCCCGCGGGAACGACACCCGGCCAACGGAAGATGCAGGCAACGCGGGTGCCACCTTCCCTGGCATCCCATTTCAGTCCACTGTAAGGTCCAGCACTCGCCCATTTCCTCTGGCTCGGGTCTGGGCCATTGTCCGAGATAAAGACCACGATGGTTTTCTGGTCGAGCTTCGCGCTCTCCAGGGCCTTGAGTATCTCACCGATTCGGCTATCAAGTTCTTCAACAACATCGCCGTATTCGGCGTTATCCGATTTCCCCTTCCATTCAGGATGGGCCTGCGCAGGAAAATGGGGCGCCGTGAAGGGAAGGTACAGAAAGAAGGATTTGTTCTTGTTACTCTCTATGAACTTGATTGCCTCTCTTGTGAACTTCTCTGTCAGGAACTTGTTGTCAAACGGGTCTTCCTCCAGCGACTCCCCCCGGTACAGTTTCTTTGTCTGGTTGTTGCTCATGTGTATGAAGTAGGTCGTATCGAAACCCTGTTTCACAGGGTGCATCTCAGGCGTTCTTCCGATATGCCATTTTCCGCACATCCCGGTCTGATACCCCTCGCCTTTGAACACCTCCGCAATCGTCAGGGCTTCCGGGGCAAGACCGTTCACCGTCTTCATACCGTAGCCCATCACGCCTCCATTCCAGCCCACGCGCGGCGGATAGGCTCCGGTCATCAGGGCCATTCGAGATGGAGTGCAGACCGTCGCACCTGCGTAGAAACTGGTAAGCCGAATACCATCGGCCGCAAGCTTGTCCAGGACCGGGGTCTTCATCTTCTCATTGCCGTAGCATGAGAGGTCTCCGTAGCCAAGATCGTCTACCATGATCAGGATGACGTTGGGCTTCTCAGGCGCACCCGTCCCCTGCCCCAACAGAACAAACGAGGCCAGAAGGCCGACAACAATGATTCTGCAATTCATATTCTCCGCCTATTCCTGTTATTACAGCGACCACCCTTTTCGATACGGTGTGTGTAGAAACTCGTTGGCCTTCTTGTTATCGAACTCGAACTTCTTCGCATTCCAATTGAGCTTTTCGCCTGGAACACGCTGAGCCACCATGCCAAGAAGCACCATCTGTGTGAGTTGACCGCCGTACTCGAAGTTGGAACTCGCCGGATTACCATCCTTGCAGGCCCTTATCCAGTCGCCTTCGTGCCCGCCCTTGACCCTCGGAATCGTCTTCTCCGGACGCTTGAACTCTTTCATTCTCACTTCCGGAATAATCCTGGCCCCTCCCGCGCCATGAGAACCATGCATGATCGTGTCCTTCTCGCCGAATATCAGGGCACCGCTCGCAGGTATTTTCCTGCCGTCTTCAAGCATTTCCGGCCTTGGAACATCGAAGACTCCATCATGCCATGTAAGCTTCACGGGGCAGAGCTTGCCGCGCTGAGGGAATTCGTAGGTGACTTTTGCCGCAATTGGAAAAGCTCTCCCTGCCAGCTCGGGTTTATGGTGCTTTACCTCCGCGGTTATGCTTGTTGGATTCATCAGGTCCAGTGCCCAGCACGCCGGGTCCAGGATGTGGCAGCCCATATCACCCAGCGCACCCGTCCCGAAATCCAGCCATGCACGCCATTTGAAGGGATGATATGACGGACTGTATTTCTGGTCTCTTACGGGGCCAAGCCAGAGATCCCAGTTTAGCGTGTCGGGTACGGGCGGGAAGTTCTTCGGCAGTTCTCTGGCCGCGAAGTTCGCATACCAGGGCCCGCTGTCGGGACGGTCAGTCCATGCGTGCACTTCCTTGACATCCCCAATTGAGCCTGACTGCACCCATTCCCTGACCATCCGGATCTGTTCCGATGAATGCCCCTGGTTACCCATCTGGGTCTGGACTTTTGATTTGCGCGCGGCTTCAGTGATCTTGCGCGCCTCGTAAGCGGTATGCGTAAGTGGTTTCTGACAGAAAACATGCTTTCCTGACTCTATAGCGGCCATTGTAATGACTGCGTGCGTATGGTCGGGGGTTGCAATAACGACGGCGTCGATATCCTTCTGCTTTTCCAGCATCACACGATAATCCGTGTAACGGGCAGCTTTCGGATAGGCATTGAACGTTCTTCCCGCATGTTTGCTGTCGACATCACACAGCGCAACAATGTTCTCCCTCGCACAAGCACGGAGGTTGCCGCTACCCATGCCGCCAATACCGACTCCGGCTACGTTCAGTTTTTCGCTCGGAGGCGTTTGCTTGTTGGCCCCTACAACGTAGCCGGGAACTATCGAGAATACGGTTGCGGCCGTCGTGCCTGCAGCCAGGAATCTCCTGCGTGACATGCTTTTATTGCGATTTTTCGTCATGATGCATCTCCTTGATTGATCAAACGCGTTCTGTCCGAAATCAGAAACCTGAACAAACATCCCTGGGGCCCCTTACTCCCCTCTGGAGAGGAGATCTACATCTTAGGGCAGGAGAGCGTGAGAGGCCATAGGCAATACCGGTTCTTGGGAGGGGACCTCTCGGAGATAGGTCCCTACTTCTGAAGTACATGCCTATCTCCGAGAGGCATGCACTATTTCCGGCTGACCTTGATCCCCCAGGCGTTGCTTTGAGCTGGGTCTATGTGAACCGAAGAAATCGTTAGTTCCGGCACTTTATCGCCCGCAAACAGCAACGCTTCCTCTCCCTTTTTCAACGCAATCTCTATGATCCCCTCTTTCGACGGGCTCATTTTGTCTATTTTCCCGTCCTTGAGCACGCTGATTTCTCCGTTCAAGGATGGCCGAACCTTGCATGGCTCTCCGGCAAGACTCTTTATTCGAACCCACTGCGTCTTTCCTTCTGTTCGCGAAGCACTTAGCAGGAAGGCACCCTCGGTGCGAAGGTTATGGAAACTCGCATCGTCCCATGAAGACGGAACGGCAGGGAAAACCCGTATGCAGTCGCCCCAGCTCTGGATCAGCATATCCTGAAGCGACCTGCCCGCAAAGAGCGCGCACTCAATAACCGGCGATCCCTCAATATACATCGCGTTCGGCATAACAAAACGTTTGTGATCATGGTGCTTATGCAGGCTGTCCAACGCCATGTCACCATCACCCAGCGTGGAGTACAAACACGACGCAGCGGCCCTCGACCAGCCAAAGATCTGTTTCCCGTTCTGAGCCGCAAGCCAGTGCTTGATCGTCTTCTCAACAAGCCCGCGGTTCTCCGGCTGGTCAACATTCATCTGGTAGAGCGGAAACACCATCAGCATGTGCGACCAGTGCCGGTGCGATTTCGAATGCGACACACCCTTCCCCACCATCAGCCCCAGGTCATCCACGGGGTAAGCAACGAGCTCGGCGAGTACGCGTTTCCATTCAGGCAACTTCGGATCATTGAGTTTATAGCGTTCGTTCAGACTTATCAGCGTCTCGCAACCCCAGCGCAGCAGGGACAGGTTATAGTTATTGTCCGGCATGTTGCCATATTCCGGAGAATGCAGCGTCGGCAGATGCAGCTTGCCGTCATCGCCTTTTTTCAGCAGGTGCAGGTAGATGTTTATGCTGTCGCGCAATAACGGATAGAACGCATGCTTCTTCTGATCGGTAACCAGGCTCTCATCCATAGAATAGCGGTAATGCAGGTAGTAGTTATGCAGGGCCCAGGTGAAATCGCCAGGATTGATGTAATGATCTGGTGCCCTGCTTCCATCTCCACGCAAGCCCTCGTAGCAGGTCGTGTGCGAAACCGTGGCGGCATTCTCGAGCTTGTATATGTCGCGCGCGTTCTTGTAGAAATTCTCCCGGTTGCGATCGATCATTCGTACCAGTGACTCGCCCTCATCAAGATGGTTCGAGGCATAGACCAGCAGGTAGGCTATCTCTATGTTCAGGTTCCACCAGATTCGCGGCCAGCCGGTGTTCCTGAACCACGGCCCCAGCAGATCCATGACCATGCGATCCTTGCGGGTAGCACAGCCAAGCTTGTACATCTGTGCCCAGTAGAAGCCTTCCACTTTTGCATCCGGTACGGACAGGAAACTGGACGGATAGTAGCCATGCCACCAATCGCGATGGCTCGCAAGGAGCTTTCCGGAATCCGTGCTTACGGCTTTACGCACCGAAACCGCGGCATCCCTGGCAGCGCCCTTGCCGGGAAAGGTGTCGGCAATGCTCAGGTAGAGACGGCGCAGGTTCTTGCCGGCGGCGATCTCTTTCCATGCCGTTGCGAATTCGCCGCCCGCATGCCTGCCCTGTACGCAAAGTGAGATGTCCCCGTCGGTTCCCGCTGTCGACGGCGGATTAGGCGGATCGTCCTTGAAACGGTTCCTGTTGACTCCGTCAACCGCCGGCGTTGCAAGCCATTTGAACTTCGCGTCCTTCTCACCGCCGGAGCACTCGACATCAACAACCATGACCATTTCAACGGCATGAATATATGTGCGAAACTTGATCGATCCCTTGTTAGTCTTGAGCTCGCCACGGGATTCGGCATTCCAGAAATCCAGGCGAACGGTTCCCTCCTGGATAGCACCAACCGTTTCCAGGCCCATTCCCCCGATCGGAAGGCGGTTGTTGTCACGGCGATGCTCCGTAACATCAGATCGCCCCATCTCCCAGCGCATACGGTTCGACGCATCCTTGTAGATCATGCAGCCGAGAATTCCATTTCCGTGATACGCTCCGTGATCGAACTTCTGCGGCAACACCTCCCAAACGATATCCTGCCGTTCCAGAAAAGCTTTCCAATCAACCTGATCGCGTAATCTCATTGCACTCTCCGCATAGGCAACCGTAGAAAGCATAATAAGAACAGCCAGGCCCCTTGTGGCACGCTTCATGATCTCCAGCTTCACGGCGGTTTTCCGGCACTGCGACGTACCACAACAGGCTATTCCCTTTGACATTCTCCTCCTCCTGACTCTATATATCACCCAGATTATTACCCAAGGTTATTGGGTCAGCATCGGACAAATCCAGCGCACGTAAAAGCAAATTCCTGTCAGTTCTCTATGAACAGTATCCGTCATCCAGTTCTATCTGCAATAATCTTCCGTTCGTGCATCGTCCTGTGCACCTGCGCCGGCCCGGCACAAACGCAAGATCAAGTTGATGACAACACACTCGTCCAACTGCATGCGGGGAGACTTCTCTACAAGTCCGATGCACGAGGTAACAGGATCCCCGATTTCTCAACCGTCGGCTACATGGGCGGAGGTGTTCCGATTCCGGCCGTTCCAACGTGCGTGACTCTTGGACCGAAAGCGGGAGGCGACGACACCGAACGAATCCAGGCCGCACTGGACCGTGTCTCGAGAATTGACATGGACAGAAACGGTTTCCGTGGTGCGCTGGAGCTGGCAAAAGGCACCTACCGCGTCTCAGGGACTCTTCGAATCTCGCTCGGTGGCGTCGTTCTGAGGGGAGCGGGACAGGACTCATCTGGAACGAGGATAATCGCAACCGGAACCACAAAACGGACACTCATCGAGATATCCGGCGGGGGTGGATCCGGAGAGATTCGAGCATCACGCCGCAGGATAATCGATGACTACGTTCCCGTAGGTGCGAAGAGCTTTGGGATTGAGAACGCCGAAGGACTTGAGCCAGGCAGTCTTATCGTCATCCACCGCCCAAGCACGAAAGAATGGATCCACGAACTGGGCATGAACAGAATTCCTCCCCGGCGCGACGGCCGAAGAATCAGTCAGTGGGTGGCCGGCGACTACGACCTGAGATATGACCGAGTGGTCACAAAGCTCGAAGGCAACAGAATAACTATCGATACGCCAGTCCTGAACTCCATGGACAAAAGGTTTGGAGGTGGCTTCATATACATCCGCGCTCCCGACACACGACCCGAGAACTTCGGCGTCGAGAAACTGTTGCTGGTCTCCGAGTTCAAAGGCAAGGACGACGAGTCTCACGCATGGAACGGCATCTCAATGTCATGGGTGCGCAATTCATGGGTCAGAAACGTCACGGCTGCTCACTTCTGCTACGCTGCGGTCACTATAGGTGGTAGCAGAAACATCACGATCCAGGACTGTGCATGCCTTGACCCCGTTTCGAGATTATCGGGTAGCCGCCGGTATTCTTTTAACATCGGGGCGCAGTTCACCCTTGTGCAGCGCTGCTACGCAAGACACGGGCGGCATGATTTCGTGCATGGTAAACGGGTTGCGGGTCCCAACGTCTTTCTGGACTGCCTGGCGGAAGAAACACATTCCGATTCAGGCCCCCATCACCGATGGTCGACAGGAACGCTATTTGACAATGTTAAATGCGGAGAACTGAATGTCCGTAACCGGGGAAACAGCGGGTCGGGTCACGGCTGGGCCGGCGCACAGACGCTCTTCTACAATTGCGAGGCAAACAGAATGATCGTCCAGAGCCCACCGACGGCGCTGAACTGGAGAATAGGCTGCGAAAAGAGAAAACGCGTAAGCCCCAGGAGTCTCTACCTGCAGCAACTTGGCGAACGGCTCGGGCCGAAAGCGGTCGAGAACATCACAACGCACGGACAGCGCGAAGGAGAGATCTACGATTATCTTCGGAAGACTCTCGGTGGGATCGAATGATCCTGTGGAGCATCCCTGCTCCGGCGTTCTGGGCGCAGTTGAGGTCACAACGGGCAGCGAGGCCGCTGCCCCTCCCGTCCTTGGGCTTAGTTTCGACGAATCTACGCTCTGAAAACTGCTGGCCTACTCCCCGAACACTGTAACCTTGCTGAGATGCAGGGTTCCTTGTCGCTCGAGCCCGAACTTCAGAAATCTGCATTGCAGGGACTGACCGGTATCGATCAGCCAGTCCTGTTCGACCTTTTCGGCCTTCCATATTCTTTTCCATTGCTTCTCATCTTCCGAAGCCCACACGGTTAACCCTTCCGCACGTTCCTGGTGAGATCCGAGCCTGTTCCCGATCTTGATGAAACGGACTTTACGGGGCTGGTCCAGGCGGACGACGACAAAGGGATTCTTCACTTCCGGTGTGTGAAACGAATGCGGTTTGACGGGTGGAGCATCACCGCTGAGGAGGTACGCGTTGTCTACGTTGAACGAAGAAGGTCCAACTTGACCAATCCGGTACACAGCGTTCCTGGAAATCTCACTGACGCCCTTGTGCTTTCGCAACGGGGCCTTCGAATCAGTAGGCTTGATCCAACCACCTTTCAGCACTGTAGGCTTCTTTGACTTCCCCGTCCTGCCCCGTGATCTTGTGCTCAGGTAGTCCGCCGAGATTTGGATGGCCTTTGCTCGGTCAGCTTCGTCGTAGTCCCAGAACTCATCAACGACCTTTCTGATTTCGGGAAACGCTTCGTCAGTATCCCCTACTTCCTCGCGCCTCTGGCTTAACTGCTTTTTCAGCTTGGCGATGACGCCGGCGTATTCCGGATTGTTGTAGACGTTCTTTACCTCTTTGGGATCACTTTTTAGATTATAGAGCTCCCAACCGGGTGGTGTCTGTTGTTCGCCACGCATGCCACAGCCATAATAGAAGATCAACTTGAAGTCCTTGGTGCGGATGCCGAAGTGGGAAGGATTATCGTGATGTGCCATGTGCATCCAGTAGCGGTAGTATGCCGCCTGTTTCCAGCCTTCGGGTTCCTTTCCCGTCTCACAGATTGCACGGAAGCTTCTGCCCTGCATGTAAGATGGTGTTTTGACTCCGGCGAAGTCGAGCATGAGCGGGGCAAAGTCGACGTTCTCAACGATGGCGTCAGTGCGTGAACCCGCCTTGATGGACTTTGGATATCGAACCAGGAACGGCATGCGTTGCGATTCGTCGTACATCCAACGCTTGTCCATGTAATCGTGTTCCCCGAGCATGAAGCCCTGGTCACCGGTGTACATGATCACGGTATTGTCGTAGAGTCCTTCGGCTTTGAGATAATCGAACAGGCGCTTAAGGTTGTCGTCGACGCCTTTTACACAGCGCAGGTAGCGCTTCAGGTACTCGTTGTAAGCGAGGCGCTTGGCCTGTACGTCCGTCAGATTCGGATCCTTGGCCCAGGACTTGGTGTAGTTTCGCCTTGGATTTCGACGGCCAATGGACGTGCCGATATGGGGCAGCAATTCGTCATTATGCCCTCGCGTGGCTATGGACCCAAATTCCGGTTGCTTCCACATGCTTTCCGGTTCCGGAATATCCACTTCCTCAAGATAAGTCTCGTACCGCTTCGCGTAGTCAAAGAAGTCATGCGGTGCCTTGTAGTGGTGCATCATGAAAAACGGTTTCTTTGGATCGCGAACGGTCTTGAACCAGTTCAGGGTGCTGTCGGTGATGGTATCGGAGGAGTGCATTCCATCGTGCTTGACCATGTTCTTGGGCCAGGGTTTATCGCCCTGGACTCTGAACTCGGGATTGTGATACTTGCCCTGCCCGGGCAGAACCTTGTAGTAATCGAAGTTCGGTTCTTCCTTGAGGTGCCACTTACCGACCATTGCCGTTTGATATCCTGCCTTGCGCATCTCAATGGCCAGGTACTGTTCGTCCCGCGTCAGCCTTCCACCCAACGTGTGGACGCCATTCTTGTTGCTGTACTGCCCCGTCATGATGCAGGCACGGCTGGGAGTGCAGATGGAGTTGTGCACGTAGCAGTTCTCGAACAGCATACCCTCCCCCGCCAACGCGTCGAGCGAGGGCGTGGGATTCAATGGCGCGAGGCGGCTTCCATAAGCCCCGATGGCATGTGCGGCGTGATCATCGGACATGATGAAAAGGATATTCGGGCGTTGATCGGCAAAAGCGGATCCGATACAGAACGTGAATAAGACGAGTCGGAATATGTTTCTCATGTGGATTCTCTGTTGAATGGTTATGGAGGAGATTCAAACATGGTTGGGGCTCGACAGACGTCTACGGCAGTTCGCGTATACGGATATTCTTGAAGTCTATGGGGGAGCCCTCCGACTCAAAACAGAGGTAGCCTGTACAGGGCTTGCACCCGTTTCCGCCCGAGACTTCCTCCCCGTTAACCCACAATCTTACCTCGCCGTTGATTGCGCGGATGTAGTAGTGGTTCCACTCCCCATGCCCTTTGGAAAGGTTCTTTGACGGAAAGCTCCGCGAACCATTAGGCGACAGGGGCGGAAAGGGTTTCATCTTCACACCAACGGGAAAGACATCGCCGTGGCTCGTATACCAATTTGCCTTCTTCTTTCCCCCGTAGCCGAGATCGAGAACCTGCACTTCGATTCCTTTCGGCAGGCCGGGTTTGCCGGTAAGACGCTCAAGCGACTCGGGTGTTGTCCATATGAACACGCCGGAATTGCCTGCGTTCTTTTTGTGCATCCACTCAACGACCATTTCGAAATTCGTATAAGCTTTCTTTGAAGCCAAAACGCCGGTTGGTCTGCCCGTGCAGTGCAGCACACCATCTTCCCAGGTCCATGTATCCTCCTTGCCCTCAACTCCCTTGTATCCGTTGACGTTCCGAAAATCGTCCTCCGTCATAGCTCGCCAGCCCTCGCCGGTACCGTCGACAAATGCTTTCTTGAGTTGGGTATTCTCCTCGGCGCAGAACGCCGCGTTTAGAAGAAGTGAAGTCACAAGCAGAAACGAGATAGAGGCAACCTTGTTCATCTTTAATCCCTCACGATGGTTAACTGGCCATTGCAGCGAATCCCAATCACGGGCACCCGAGCACCGTCATGATCGCACACCTGTGCAGCGGGGCACAATATCAATTCGAGCGTAGCGTAGCGAAGTCGAGAGATCTCATTTGTGAACATGGCTAAGAAACTGGGGATATTCCAATGAAGCCATTTCCGTTGCAATATCGATCAATGATAGCTGGCCGAAACTGAGGTGGAAGAATCTCTTTACCCCGGGAAAAGAAACAGGGGTCAGCAGGCAGGAGGAAGAAACAGAGAGATTCCGAAACATTGACCCTTCGAAAAATGGCGGTTTAGGTATGCGAAAACCAGAGAAGTCATATAGGTAGAGAGTTTTTTGACAGGATCTACAGAATCTACAGGATGGGATGGTGGCATGAATCTGATGGTGGTTCCCATTGCACTTTGCATTTACCCAATTCTCACGGTTACTTGCAGGAATCACCATCAAATTCCTGCCACGGTTTGCTATGGATGGGGAAGGAAATGCTCTGCTCTGATCTTCTCCTATTCATTGCCAGCCGTGGCAGGAACTTGGTGCTGGTTTCGCGCAAAGATGCCATAAGAAAGGTGAACTACAGCGCATCTGAAACCAGTGCCAAGTTCATGACACCTCCCATCCTGCAGATTCTGTAGATCCTGTCAAAAAGCTCCCCATATCCGCGCCCATCCGCGGTTCAAATGGCTCACTACGGAAAAGGCTCCAATCGTGCTGAGCTTGACGCATGTAGTTGTATAAGTCTAATGTTCGGTTTTGACCCAACGCACCTGTTAAAGGAGATCAACTATGTTCACGCCTTTCAATAGCACCCATCGTTGTCTCATCGCCACGCTGCTGACCCTCGCGTTCTTCCTGAGCGGAGGGCGTCCTCTTTCCGCCCAGGAAGAGGGTGAATCTCTTATAACCAGCATAAAGTGGGAACTGGGTCCAGGCACCGGGATCATGGACAAGAAGATTGCCGAGATCGATATTCCCGAAGGTTACATGTTCGCCAGGGGCAAAGACACGCAACGCCTGATGGAAGCCATGGGAAACATCGCCAGTGGACAGGAAGTGGGATTTCTGACGCCGACGAACTTATCCTGGTTTGTCGTCTTCGAGTTCTCTGACGTGGGTTACATCAAGGACGACGAGAAGGACACGCTTGACCCGGACGCCATGTTGGAATCGATCCGGGAAGGTAACAAGCAAAGCAACGAGTACCGGGCAGAGAGAGGCATAGGCAAGCTCAAGATCCTCGGATGGGAAACAGAACCACGCTATAATCCCGATACCCAGAACCTGGAATGGGCGATCCGTGCACAGGACGAGGATGAAGGCATTCCGATTATCAATCACAACACCCGAGTTCTGGGGCGCCGGGGTGTAATGAAGGCCACCCTCGTAGTTGATGCTGACGCGTTGCTTTCCACCCTACCAACATTCCGGCAGCGCATGGCATCCTTCGAATTCGGTAAAGACGAGAAGTACTCTGAGTTCCGCAAGGGAGATAAGATCGCAAAGTACGGACTGTCGGCCCTGGTGGTTGGAGGAGCTGCGGCGGTTGCCGTCAAGTCAGGACTTCTGCGGCACATCTGGAAACTCCTGGTGGTCGGTGGGGCAGCCATAGGTGCTTTCTTCAAGAAACTGTTCGGCCGTAAAGAGAAGTGATTAGAACGGTACCTGATTGCCGATGAGCGATGCCCAGCAATTCCTGCTTGTCCTGATCTTGTTCTACGTATGCGATTGCATTTCCCAGATAGGATTGGGTTCGGTCGCGTTCGTGGCCTGGCCTCCCTGGCGATGGCGGGTGGTCATGCCTCGCAACACCTGGGGCAGAGGCAACAGCGCCCTCGTTTTCGCCGGCCCGTTGCCGCCTCTCGGATCTCTCTTTGTCACTAGCCCCTGGCCGCTTTCACTTTCTCCCCAGGCTATCTCTTCACACGTATCGTTGAGTTTCGGACCACCTCGTGATGCGCAGACAAGCCGGGTTATCCCAATCGACGCCATCAATAAGGTGGAGAGTTCCGACGTGGAGATTATGATCAATGGCAACGTGTTTGCCGTTTGCGCCACGCCTGACCTGGCGAGTGAGCTTGCGGAGCTCATCACCCGTCTACGCGAACTCCCGGAGCAGGAACGGGAGCCGGTGATAGCCACTGCCCTTTCTTCATCCCTGGATACCCGTCATCTGCATGCGGAGTACGCGCATTTTCTACAACGCTCCAGGGGATTGCGAATCTCGTGTAATCTCCTATGGTGCTACATCTTTCTGCTATGCCCGCTGCTTACCTGGCATTACGGTTTTCTCTGGATGTTTGTGCCGCTGGTACTTGGTGTGCTTTTCTTCCACGTGCCCACGCTTGTGTTGTTCAGCATGACCCATCGGCGCCTTCATCCGGAAGACAGCACGGGGCGACGCGCCTATTTCCTCAAATCACTCCTCTGTCCGCCCATGGCAATACGGGCACTTGATGTTGTATCAAAACAGGTTTTGGCACGTTTTCATCCTTTGGCGGTGGCGCAATGCCTGTGCCCTCATCAATCGACGACCGAGTTCGCCCGGGGGTTACTCCTCGATCTCAGGTATCCGCTGGTTCACGACGGTCTTTCGGCGGAAATCAAAGAAGTCGATCAGTGGTACCGTGATCGGACAGGCGATCTCTTCAGGGCTTTTCTCGAGGAGGGGGGAATGGATGTTGAGTCGTTGCTGTGCCCCCCGGCGCAGCTGGACAAATCCTCTCGCTCCTATTGTCCCCGGTGCCGTTGCATCTATACGCTGGTTAATGGAACATGCACCGATTGCAGGGGCGTGGAACTGGTCCCGTTCGACACTGTTTCTCAATAATTGATTAGCAAGGAGACAGGAATGACAAATCAGACTGGCCTTATCATCCTGGTGGTGGTCGCCTTCGTTGGAGGGTATTTTATCGTATCCAAGCTCTTCGACATGTTTTCTCCCAAGCGCCCCAAGGATTCCACCACGCCGAATCGTAACGAGGATTTGGACACGTCCTTTTTTGACATCTTCTCCATGCTGGGAAAGATGGCCGCATGTGAGAGCAAGGTATCTGATCGCCAGGCGGCCATTATCGACGAGTTTATCACCCATGGCTCACGCCTGGGAGCTGAGCGCCGGACCCAAGCACAGCAGATCATCCAGACCGCACCGCAATCATTGCAGCCTTTTGAGTTCCATGCGCGTCGCTTTGCCGCTGACGGGCGCGATCCGGCACTTCTGTCCACGCTTCTGAGATACCTGGAATCACTGGCTGATGCGGATGGACAACGGACACTGGAGGAGAATCGCCTCATCGCCACGGCTATCGAGGTATTTGGTGTTAGTTCGTGATACCCCGCCGGCAGATGAGGTCACTCCGCGATGCAGTAAAGATACTGCTCTCCGCGCAGGAAGAGCTCCTTTCCGGCAATAGCCGGCGATGCCGTGAAGGAATCATCAAGATAGTTGGTCGCAAGGATCTCGTACTCGTTGCTGTTCTTCATGACAGTTGTTGTTCCGCTGCGTCCCGTGATGTAGACACGGTCCGCCGCCCCGACAGGCGATGCAAATACGCTGTGCAAACCACGGATGCGTGACGGTCCGAAGAGAGGCTTGCCGCTCTGTGCTTCAAGACACGTGATGATACCGTACAAATGCCGCAGAAAATACAGCCTGTCACCGTAGAGCAGCGGTGACGGCACATAAGGCGTAAGGCTGTCTATCCCCCAGACGACAGCGTCCGTCCCCGTGATATCACCCTTCGCGCCTTCAAGGCGTACAGCAAACATCGACTGAACGCTATAGCTGCTTCCCGCGTAAACAAACCCGTCAGCCGACACCGGTGAGGCAACAACATTGCGCGACAGTCCCCCGCATTCCCATATAACACTGCCGTCGGAGAGATCGTATGCCCGAACTCGTTTCGTTGCGCTGATGATGACTTGTGTCTTGCCTCCATATTCCACCACCAGCGGGGTCGACCAGGAAGAGATCTCGTCCCGTGACATCTTCCACCGCTTCCTACCTGTTTTCTTATCCAGTACTACCACGAACGATTCCCCCTCGTGGTCCCAATTTATTATCAGCGAATCTCCGTGCAGGGCCGGTGAACTGCCTTCTCCGTGACCATGCAGCACCTTTTTGTCTCCAAGATCCTTCTTCCATTGCAGTTCACCGTTCATATCCAGGCAGTAGATACCCCGGGAACCGAAATACGCGAAGAGGCGTTCTCCGTCGGTCACAACAGAGTGGGATGCCCAGCTTCCCGTGGTATGTGTGCTTTCGTGGGGACGTTCGTCGGCAACGGTTTTCTGCCATCCAACCTCTCCGCTGGAACGATCTATGTCCATGACCATGAACTTCTGTTTACGCAGGGGGTCCATGTTACCATGGGCGCCATCCGGTTCTTCATAATGGTCTATCTCGGCGTCCCCGTATTCCTCTGCCGTGGTAATAAGGACATGGTTGCCCCAGATAACAGGAGTGGATTGACCCTTGCCGCTGATAGACGTCTTCCAACGGATATTCTTCTCTTCGCTCCACTCCACAGGCGGATTGCCGCGTGGAGCAACACCGGTACCAAGCGGCCCGCGCCATTGCGCCCATTGATCGATGGGATCCAAGTTCTTCTCCGCAGAAAGCCCGGACAGCGGCAGAAGAGCGATTCCGATAGCGATGATGAGTGTCATTTTCATATCACAATACAATTCTAACCATCTGCCTCGACAAGCACAACCACTCAGAGCACTGTGAGCGCAGAACGCAGTGGTTAGGTCTCAAATGCCAGGACATGCCTCTCGGAGATAGGCATGTACCAAGAGTAGGGACCTATCTCCGAGAGGTCCCATCTCATGTAACCGTCAGATCGAGTAGGCCGTGCTCTGCCCAGTCCTCCCCCCGAGCTATCACCGGTGCGGTTCTATTGAGTCTCTTGACACACACTCTCCCATACTCACATACCCGCACACCCGGGCCATCAAGAACTCAAGGCTTCCAAGCACGATAGAATCCGAGAGGGGCCGCCGCGGTACAGATCGAAGCTCCCCAAACACAATTGTTCCGCTGTTCGCCGGGAACTGCTACAATCCTCCGCATTATGAATACGATTGAGAATGAATTCAGAAAGAAACTCCTTCTCACGGATGAGTTTCTTGTCACATTCGAACTGGTTCCTGGGCGATCGGCACGTGGGCGAAATGTTCAGAAGCTCCTGGCGTTTGCGGAAGAAGCGGCAAGCGACGGACGCCTCGATGCCCTCACGTTAACCGACAACCCCGGCGGCAACCCGTCGGTCGGTCCGGATGAGTTGGGGCAGACCATTCAAGGGTTGGGTATCGACGCCATTGTACATATGGCTTGTCGAGATTCGAATCGCTTCGGGCTCTACAGTCGCGCACAGCAGCTTGACCATATGGGGCTCAGAAACCTGCTCGTCTTGACCGGAGATTATCCCACCGAGTCACTTTCAGGTGTGGCAAAGCCCTGCTTCGACCTGGATTCCGTAACTTTGCTTTGTCTTCTGAAAGAGATGAACATGGGTGACAGCCCGTTCTGCATGACCAAAGCCGGCAAGAACTCTCAGCGGACCGACTTCTTCACGGGTGCCGCCGTGTCTGGCGGCAAGGCGTCTGAAGCCGAACAAATGACCCAGTACTACAAACTGGTGCGAAAGGTCCGCAACGGGGCCCAATTCGCTATCACGCAGCTTGGTTATGATGCGAGGAAGTTTGACGAACTGCTTCGTTTTGCGCGAATGGCGAATATCACGATTCCCTTCCTGGGTACCGTATACATTCTGACCGAACCGGCGGCTCGTTTCATGAACCAGGGAAAGGTCCCTGGCGCCTACGTGAGCGACAAACTCTACAGTGCTGTCGCGGAGGAGGCGAAAGCAGCGGACAAAGGCAAGGCGGCCTCCCTGGAACGGGCTGCGCGGCTTATGGCTATACTCTATGGAATCGGCTACCGCGGCGTACACCTCAGCGGCAAGCCCGACAACAATGATGTCAGAACAATCCTCGATAGCTTCGAGGCCATTCGCGATGACTGGCGATCGTTTGTGTCCGAGTTCTCGTTTCCGTATAAAGATGGGTTCTACCTGTTTGAGGAGGACAGTGATACCGGCCTGAATTCTTCAACTGAGATCTCACGATCCGGACATAGCGTCAAGCATCGCTGCATCTATCGGTTCTACGCACCTTTTCATGACTCCATGTTCAAGTGCGGCACGCGCATCTTTAAGATGTCGAAGGCTGTGGCGGATTACGCGGCAACTCACCCGTGGTTTCGCGGTCTCTATACTGAGCTCGAACATGTCGCCAAGAGGCTGATGTTCGGTTGCCGCAAGTGCGGTGACTGCGCTCTGGCGGAAATGGCTTATGTATGTCCCGAATCGAAATGCCCCAAGTCGCTGCGAAACGGGCCCTGTGGAGGCAGCGACAAAACGAACTGCGAGGTCTTTCCAGACAAACCCTGTGCCTGGATTGCCGTATTCAATCGTCTCAAGGCTGTGGGTCGCGAATCGGAGCTGCAATACGGATGTGCGCCGCCGCGGGACTGGTCATTGGACCAGACTGCTTCGTGGCTCAATTTCTATGCCGGCATCGACCATCATAAGGTCTGCACCAAGTGCGAACACCAGGGGCCCGACAAGACGCGTTGCTAATTCCAGGGGAGATTGCATGTGAAGAGTACGGTTCTGTTTCTCTTTATCAGCCTGACAGCGCTGCAGGTTCACGCCAAACCCAATATCATCTACATATTGGCCGATGACCTTGGCTACGGCGACCTGGGTTGCTACGGAAGCGAACTCAACTCGACACCCAACATTGACAGGATGGCTGAGAACGGGATGCGATTCACAGATTTCCACGCGGCATCATGGTGCGCGCCGAGTCGGGCCGCCCTGATGACCGGATGCCACGCGAACAGGCCCGGACTGGTCGGCAGGGGGGCCAAGAAGATCGCCGAAAGAATCACGATCGCCGAGATGCTTAAGGAACGCGGATACGCGACTGCGCTCATAGGTAAATGGCACCTTGGCATGGGCAAGGGAACCCATCCGCTCGACCAGGGTTTTGATTACTGGTACGGGACGAAGGGGAGCAACGACTGGAACGGACCGCGACCGAATTATGGCTCGTTCAAGGACGCCCCGGAAAAAGCATGGAAGACGCCACTGATCGTTAACCGAGAAAACAAGGGCCCCTGCCCTCAGTCAGAGTTCACCGGGCGCTACACCATGGAGACTGTAAGGTTCATTAAGGAGCACAAGGATGAGCCGTTCTTTATCTATCTCGCGCACAACATGCCTCATGTGCCGGTCTTTGCTTCCGCGAAATTTAGAGGCAAAAGCAAGAACGGGGTATTCGGGGATGTTGTGGAAGAACTCGACTGGTCAACCGGCGAGATTCTCAAGGCCGTGGAAGAGACGGAAATCAGTGACAAGACACTGGTCGTCTTTACCAGTGATAACGGGCCATGGACCATGTTCAAGGAGTTCGGCGGCTCCGCAGGCCCATTGCGCGGTGAAAAATCCACCACATGGGAAGGCGGGGAGAGAGTGCCGGCAATATTCCACTGGAAGGGCAAGATCAAGCCCGGGATCAACTCCACGTTCATCGTGAACAGCGACGTTTATGCCACTCTTGCGACTTTAACCGGTTCAGCAGTCAAAGCAGGCGAAGCAATCGACTCTCATGACATCAGCGGCGCACTTCTGGAGGGCAAGATGGGTTCCCGCGTGAAGCACATCTTCTATCACCACCAGCCCATGGCTTACAGGAACGGTGATTTTAAGATTCATTTCTTCACCCGCGAACGAACACGCGACCCTGAAACAGGAAAGGGCGAACCCGCAAGAAAGCATGATCCGCCGTTGCTGTTTAATGTTAAAGAAGACGTTTCTGAGTCAAAGAATGTGGCTTCAGAATATCCTGAACTGGTGGAGCGCATGACGAAGGAGTTTGAAGCGGCAAAAGCCGCGATTAAGAACTGGGACAAACTGTAAACAATCGGTCTGAATTCTCACGAATTCAGCTACGGGATTCTGCCGCTCTCATGTAGCGGGATCCGTGAGGATTCCGAGGGGGCGAAGGGGGAACAATTCTCGCACAATCTGAATTCTCACGAATTCAGCTACGAGACTGTTGCACAGGAAAAGGGACAAAGAATGGGATTCAAAATGAGAACATTGCTGGCATCTCTTGCATTAATATCGGTGATTCAAATCAGTGCGCTGGCCGAGGAGCGGCCGCCCAATTTCGTCATCATATTCATTGATGACATGGGTTACGGGGATATCGGTCCTTTTGGATCGAAGAAGAATGCCACTCCTCACCTGGACAGGATGGCTGAAGAGGGGCTGAAGCTGACCAGTTTCTACGTGGCCTCCCCCGTTTGCACGCCGTCGCGGGCCGCGCTGATGACTGGTTGTTACCCGCAGCGCGTCGGCCTGAACCGCGGTCCGGGGCACATTGTCCTGTTTCCCGGAGACGCCAGCGGGCTGAATCCGAGCGAGATCACCATGGCCGAGATTCTCAAAGAAAAAGGCTATGCCACGGGCTGCTTCGGTAAATGGCACTTGGGCGACCAGCCGGGATTCCTGCCTACAGACAACGGTTTTGATACCTATTACGGTATCCCCTATTCGAATGACATGTGGCCGGGACTGAAGAGATGGCCGTTCCCGGATCTTCCGGTTCTCGAGGGCAGCAAAGTGAAGTACCTGGTGAAGGATATGGATGACCAGGCTGAACTCTGCAAACGCTTCACCGAAGAAGCCATCAAGTTCATCACGAAGAACAAGGACAAGCCGTTCCTCTGTTACGTACCCCACGCATTTGTTCACTGGCCGCGGAAGGCAACGCCGAAGTTCATGGCTCAGGCCGCCAACGAAACGGAGGCACAGGTGGAAGAAGTCGACTGGAGTGCGGGTCAGATTCTACAGGCAATTCGTGACCTTAAACTCGACAAGCATACGATGGTCATCTTCACGAGTGACAACGGCCCGGCGGGCGGGTTGTCCGCTGGTCCTCTGCGTGGCAGGAAAGGTTCGCAGTTCGAGGGCGGTCATCGAGTTCCGACCGTTGCCTGGTGGCCGGGCACGATCCCGGCGGGAAGCGTGTGTAACGAGATGGCTACCTCGATGGATCTGCTTCCGACGTTTGCAAAACTTGCCGGTACCGCCGCACCAACAGACCGCGTGATTGACGGAAAGGATATCTGGCCACTCTTGTCGGGACAGAAGGGGGCGAAAACGCCGCATGACCGGTTTTTCTATCAGCAGGGCGGCAACCTGGCTGCCGTGAGGGGCGGAGACTGGAAACTTCTGACAAATGGACAACTGTTCAACCTTAAGGACGACCTCCCCGAATCAAAGAACATCGCAAACCAGCATCCTGAGAAAGCGGCTGAACTGAAGAAGATGCTGGATGAATTCCGCAAGGAAGTTGAAAAGAACAAGCGCCCTGTCGGTAAGGTTGAGAAGTCACGAACCCTCGTCCCGCGTCCGGGTGTTGAAGGCGAGGAAGGGTATTTGCCGACCCTGTCCATACGCAAGGGGAAGAAGTAGTATGTGGGAATCGTTTCGACGAACGCATGACAAATGAAGAACCCACCCCGTCTCGCCTCCGCTGCGCTACGTCGATCCACCCCTCCAAAGGAGGGGATCTGGGATCAACGCCCAACAACCAACACCAAAGGTGCCCAAATCCAAGTTCCCCTCCTCGGAGGGGTGGATCGGCCGTAGGTCGAGACGGGGTGGGTTACTTGGCACAAATGAAAAGTGCTGAATACTGCCACCGGAGATGCTATCTTACTCACTCTTGGTACGGACCTAACCCCGTAAACGCTTCTGTCTCAGTCCAGAAAAAGGAAACAACATGAGAGCACATCCACTATCCCTCGCGCTATTTGCGGCAATAGCACTCTCGGCATCAGCCGGTATCGTTGAAGACAGCGGTATCAAGGGTGGCCTGGTTGTTCAGATCGGATGCGGGGACGTCCAGGATATGGCCGCACTTCGCGTGAACGATAGTTATCTCGTGCAGGTACTGGATACCGATAACGCGAAAGTCGAGACGGCACGAAAGCAACTTCGCGCCGCGGGACAGTACGGCAAAGTATCCGTTGCGAACTTTGACGGCACCACCCTTCCCTACGCGGATAACATGGTTAATTTGATCGTGGCACGTGCCGCGTGCCGCGTGTCGCCCGAAGAAATCTTCAGAGTGCTTACGCCGGGAGGCGTTGCCTTTCTCAGTGAGGATAGCAACAAGGAACTGGTATCACGTATCCCGCATCCCGCATCCCGCAACTTGTCCTCCGTAGCCTCTGGCGAAGGACGGATCGGCACGGGTTTTGTGAAGGTCACAAAACCTGTGCCATCCGAGATCGACGACTGGTCGCATTTTCTGCAGGGACCGGACAACAATGCCGTCGCCCTTGATTCCCTTGTGGGAACTCCCCGGGGATTGAAATGGATATGCCGGCCGTTGTGGACACGCAGTCACGAGTTTCTTTCAAGCCTCTGTGCCATGGTGTCAGCCGATGGACGCGTCTACTACATTTTCGACGAAGGCTTTATCTCCATTACCGACGGGAGCCTTCCTGAGCGATGGACATTGATCGCGCGCGACGCTTTCAATGGCCTGCTGCTGTGGAAGATGCCGCTACGGGAATGGGGGGCCAAAACATGGCGCGCCAAAGCGTTAAGAAGCACGCCCAAGCTGGCGCCCAAACGTATCGTCGCCGGCGACGGCAAACTTTTCATACCCATTGGTTACTCTTCGTCTGTGTCCGCCATTGACGCAGCAACAGGAAAGAACCTGGCCACGTATGAGAATACTGCCAACGTACAGGAAATGCGGTATCTCGACGGCATCCTGCTCGTGATGATGAAGGGAAAGTTGACAGCCGTCAACACCGGCACCGGTAAAACCGCCTGGGAAGAGCAGGGCGTGCAGAATGGAATAGTCGCTGCCAGTAACGGAAAAGCGTTCTACCAGAAAGGCACCATCCTGATGTGCAGCGGCCTGAAAGACGGTAAAGAGCTGTGGAAGCTCGATATGCAAGGTCCGCTCAAACAGCTACTAGTACAGGGCAAACACCTGGTAGCCGGCGCGGGCAAGACCATGGCCATAGATGCTGAATCGGGCGAGATCATCTGGAAATCCTCTATCAATACTTCCCGTGGCCTCCTGTTCGTTTCAAACAACCAGTTGTTCACCGGGACAACAGGATACGACATTCAAACGGGCAAAGTTAAGACAAGGGTCGACGCGTCCGATGTACATACACCCGGCCATCACGCGCGCTGTTATCCAGGAAAGGCCTGTCAGAAATTCCTGATAACACCCAACCGCGGTGCCGAATTCGTGAGTCTTACGGGCGGGCCCAACACGCAGAATGATTGGCTTCGAGGGCCCTGCACTTTCGGAATTCTGCCCTGCAACGGGTTGCTCTACTCGCCTCCCAATCCATGTTTCTGCTATCCCGGCGTAAAGCTCCCTGGTTTCAATGCCTTTGCTGCGAAAGGCATGAATGAGGCACCGGGGGGCAAGATGGAGGCAACTGATCCGTCACGCCTCGAGAAAGGAGAGGCTTATGGTCAACGCCCAACGTCCAACGCTCAACGCCCAACGCCCAACAGTGATGAATGGTCAACGTACAGGGGTGGTGGTAGGCGAACAGGTAGCTCGGAAACAGAAGTGCCTGCAGGCATAAACAAGAGCTGGTCGGTTACGCTTGCCGCGCCTCTTACCCAGCCGGTCATCGTCGGGGGTAGAGTGTTTATCGTTTCGAAGGACACTCACACGTTGCATGTCCTGGGCGAGAAGACAGGCAGGGAGACCTGGGCCTATACTGCATCAGGCAGAATCGACTCGCCTCCGACAGTCTCTGGAGAACTGGTCCTGCTCGGATCCGCTGACGGCATGGTCCATTGTCTGAAAGTGGAAAACGGTGCAGTCGCGTGGAAGTTTCGGGCTGCTCCGTCGAAGCGGCAAGTAATGGCTTTTGGCCAACTGGAGTCACCATGGCGGGTACACGGCACCGTCCTGGTCGAAAACGGAATCGCCTACTTCACGGCCGGCCGCTCCACCTATCTTGACGGTGGAATCCTGGTCTTCGGACTGGACATCGCGACCGGCAGAGTTCTGCATCACACTTGCCTGAACACCTGGGCAAGAACCAGGGAAGACGCCGTGGATAAACCCTTCATTCCAGGCTATCACATGGAAGGCGCGTTCTCGGACATACTGACGAGCGAAGGCGGCTACATCTACCTCGGCCAGTACAAGTTCGACATGAAACTCAAGCAGCAGGATGCTCCCTATGTTCTTGCCGATCCCGACAATAAGAGCGGCGCGATGGGTATGGAGGAGTTGGTTGGCAAACCTTACACAGAGAAAGCGGAAACACAGAAGAGAGACGAGGTCCGTCAGCGAGAATGGCAGCTGAACAAATGGCCCCGGATGGCCAAGGAGCACAAGGAGAAATACGGCGGGAGCAATCTTGGTGACAGGAAGATGGGACGGCATGTCTTTGCCACTGGCGGGTTTCTTGACGACGAATGGTACAACCGTACCTTCTGGATGTATTCCGAAACATGGCCCGGGTTCTACATTGCCAACAGGGCCGCCAAGACGGGCCAGATCATATCCGTCGACGAAAAGAAGACATACGCGCTGCAGGCCTTTCCGCACAGGAACCTGCAAAGCCCATTGTTCAGCCCTGCAAAGAAAGGCTACCTGCTCTTTGCGGATGACAATGACAACGAGCCCGTCATTCCCGATTACACACGCGGTGTCCCAAAGGGGATTGGGTTCACAAGAAAGCATCCGCCCTTGTGGTTCCAATGGATAGACATTCGGGCAAAGTCAATGGTTGCCACCGGTAACGCCCTTTTCATTGCGGGTGCGCCCGACGTTCTTGAAGAAGGAGACCCTATGGCCGCTTTTGAAGGGCGCAAAGGTGCCATACTGAGGGCGGTATCCAAAGAGACCGGAGAGAAGCTCTCGGAACGCAAACTCGGTGCGCTGCCGGTCTTCGACGGAATGTGCGCGGCCAACAGAAAGCTGTTCATAGCGCTTGAGGACGGGAGTGTCGAGTGCTGGCAGTAAGGCAGGCGACCTGTCGCCCCTCGAGTTCGGGAAAAGGCATGTCTGACGCCGTCAGGATGTGTCTAGTATCCCTTATTAATGGTTCACAACTGTTGGCATGCGTTCCCAAGTAGGTCGGGCACCCTTGCCCGACCAGGACAGGCAGGGGTGCCTGTCCTACTTCGCCCCGGAATGGCATCTGTTTCCATGCAAAATAAGTCTAGCCCTGTCTCCCACTGTAGCTCCTACGGAGCTGGGGGCAGGCAGGTCCGGAAGCCTACGCCGTTGTAGGCGGTGCCCGACCCGCCGTAGCGGCGACCGGTAACCCGGCAGTAGTAGGTGCTGCTGCCCCAACCGCCGCCGCGCCGCACGCGGCCCAGGCCCGGATAAACGTCCCAGCACCACTCCCAGGCGTTGCCGGACATATCAAACGTCCCCAATTCGTTCACCGCTTTAGTGCCTACCTCATGGGAATCGCCACCGCCGTTGTCAAGGTACCAGGCGACATCCCCAATCGTATCGCTCCCGCTGTACTCAGTGTCGTTGCCATTCTTTCCCCCACGCGCTGCGTATTCCCACTCCTCTTCCCTCGGCAGACGATAGCCGTGGGCGCTGAAGTCGCAGTCCGGCACGCTCTCTCCTTGCCTGTAAACGCTGCCGCCCACCGTGTAGCACGCCGTCTTGCCTTCCTTCTCACTCCGCGCATTGCACCACTTCACGCACTCGTACCACGTCACGTACACAACAGGATGGTTCCCTGACCCGCCGCCCCCGCCGGTGGTTATGTCGTATCCATTAGTTTCCGCCCAAGCAGCAACCACGTCCCAGTTCGCCTTTGTCACCTCGTAGACGTCAATGTAGAATGCATCAGAGTTTGTCACAGACCCGCCCGCAGCCGTGCCAGCCTGGACCAGCACCATGCTTGAAGGGGCGTTCGGATCGACGATCTCAACTATCCTGGTCTTCTGCACGGCGGGATTCCCGCTGCTGTCCGACACGTTGTAATGCAGGAGGTGGGTTCCCACGGAGCTTACGTCAACGGTGCCGCTTACCACCACGTTGCTCGAAATATCGCCGTCGAAGTTGTCAATCGCCGTCCAGCCCGGGTCAGACCAGGCAACATCCACCTGCTGCGCATACGGATTCTCCCCCAGCAGCGTGATTACCGGAGGGTAGGCGTCGATCCATGTATAAACCCGATAGAACCTGCTTGTGGACTCCGCCGCTTGTGTATCGTAGTATCGCATCACGCCGTTCGACAGCGCTACCTGCTCGTTCTGATGCTCGGGACCGATACCGTTGGGAGCGTTGGTCCAGTTCCCAGGCAGGTCCTCCGACACGTCAACTCCGTATATCATGCCTGACTTTGCGTTCCATTCCACACACATCTCGGCGTTGGTAGAGTTCGCCACCGACATGATCATGAACACATCGGTGACGTTGAGCGGATCTGTGCCGGCCGCGATCTCGTGGGCATCATCAGATCCGTCATCATCGCTGTCTGCGTCATTTGGATCGGTGCCATACGTATCGAGCTCCTCACTGTCGCTCAGGTCGTCATCATCGGAATCGTCGTCGTTCGGGTCCGTACCGTGCGTGTTGACCTCCGCCTCGTCGCTCAGGCCGTCATCATCACTGTCGGCGTCGTTCGGATCGGTGCCGTGGGTGTTGGCCTCCGCCCCGTCGCTCAGGCCATCATCGTCAGAATCGGAATCCAGCGGATCGGTGTTGTGAGTAAGGAGTTCCTGGTAGTCGAACAGCCCGTCGCTATCCGTGTCGGGATCCGTAAGATCAATGTCGATCCCCACGACATCGTTGGTCAGGTAGACCGGATTGTTGGAGTAACTGCCCACCGCCTCCCACGTATCCTGTATTTCGTTCCCGTTTGAGTCACGAAAGGCGTTAACCCAGTAGTTCGTCGGCGCGGGCACGTTCGTGATTGAATACTCGCCGGGAACGAGCAGTTGCGCACTGCGCGTAGCTATAGAATTTGTTGCAGCAACATAGATCATCCCTGTCTGGATGCCCGAGTAGTCCACCGTACCGCCGGTCGAGGCCGTGAACGAGGCGGGAAACGAGGCCGCGTTGTTGGGGTCGCTGCCGGCGGATACTTCCAGAGCATCGTCGAACCCATCATCATCACTGTCGGAATCCAGCGGGTCGGTGCCGTAAGTGTTAAGCTCCTCCTCATCGCTCAGTCCGTCACCGTCGGAATCGGCGCTGTTCGGGTCCGTACCGTGCGAGTTGACCTCCTCCCCATCCGCCAGGAGGTCGTCATCGCTGTCGTAATCCAGCGGGTCGGTGCTGTGCATGTTGACCTCCGCCCAGTCCCACAGATCGTCGTCATCGCTGTCAGAATCCAGCGGATCGGTGCTGTACGTATTGATCTCCTCCCCGTCGGTCAGTCCATCATCGTCAGCATCGGCGTCGTTCGGGTCCGTACCGTGCGTGTTGACCTCCGCCTCGTCGGTCAGCCCGTCATCATCACTGTCGTCGTCGTTCGGGTCGGTGCTGTGCGTATTGACCTCCGCCCCGTCACTGAGTCCATCATTGTCGGAATCGGCGTTGTTCGGGTCCGAACCGTGCGTGTTGACCTCCGCCTCGTCGGTCAGCCCGTCATCATCACTGTCGACTTTCAGCGGGTCGGTGTTGTAAATGTTAAGCTCCATCGCATCCGTCAGCCCATCATCGTCGGAATCGGCGTCGTTCGGATCCGTACCGTACGCGTGAACCTCCGCCCCGTCCCACAGGTCGTCGTGATCACTGTCGACATCCAGTGGGTCGGTGTTGTGAGTGTCGACCTCTTCCCCGTCGTTCAAGCCGTCATCATCACTGTCGTCGTCGTTCGGGTCCGTACCGTGGGTGTTGACCTCTACTTCGTCGTTCAGGCCGTCATCATCACTGTCGGAATCCAGCGGGTCGGTGTTGTGCGTGTTAATCTCCTCCCCGTCGGTCAGCCCGTCATCGTCGGAATCGGAATCCAGCGGATCGGTGTTGTGAGCAAAGAGTTCCTGATAGTCGAACAGCCCGTCGCTGTCCGTATCAGGGTCCGTAAGATCGATGACAATTTCCGTGACGTAGTCGACCACGTACACAGGGTTCGAGTAGCTGCCCGCCGCCTCCCATGTTTCCTGCGTTTCGTTCCCGTTGGCGTCGCGGTAGGCGGTGAACCAGTAGTTCGTCAGCGTGAGCACGTTCGTGATTGAGTATGCGCCGGGAGACAGCAGTTCCTCACTGTGCGTAACCATAGAATTTGTTGCGGCAACATAGATCATCCCCGTCTGGACGCCAGGGTAGTTTGCCACACCGACTATCAAGGAGTGGAATGAGGCTGCGTTGTTGGGGTCGCTGCCGGCAGATACTTCCAGGCCATCGTCGAACCCATCATTATCACTATCGGTATCCAGCGGGCCGGTGTAGTGCGTGTTGACTTCTGCCCCATCGCTCAGCCCGTCATCGTCGGAATCGGGATTCAAAGGGCCGGTGTAATGCGTGTTGACTTCCGCCCCATCGATCAATCCATCATCGTCGGAATCGGCGTTGTTAGGGTTCGTACCGTAGATTGAGATTTCCGCCAGGTCGTCCAGCCCGTCATCATCGCTGTCGGAATCCAGCGGGTCCGTGCCGTGGGTGTTAACCTCCACACCGTCCCACAGGTAGTCGTCATCGCTGTCGGAATCCGAAGGGTCGGTGCCGTGCGTGTTGACTTCTGCCCCATCCCACAGGTCATCGTAATCACTGTCGGCATTCAAAGGGTCGGTGCCGTGGGTGTTGACCTCCGCCCCGTCCCAGAGGTCGTCGTAATCACTGTCGACATTCGAAGGATCGGTATTGTACGTGTTGACCTCCTCCCCATCACCCAGCCCATCACCGTCGGAATCCGAAATCGTCAGGTCGGTGTTGTAGGTAAAGAGCTCCTCGTAGTCGAATAGCCCGTCGCTATCCGTATCGGGATCCGTAAGATCCATGTCGATTCCCGTGACGTCGTTGGTCGGGTAAACAGGATTGTTTGAGTAACTGACCCACGCCTCCCACGCATCCTGCACTTCGTTCCCGTTTGAGTCGCGGAAGGCGTAAACCCAGCAGTACGTCAGCGTGGGCACATTCGTGAGTGAATATGTGCCGAGAGAGAGCAGTTCCATATTGCGCGTGACCATGGAATCTGATGCTGAAATATGGATCACCCCTGTCTGGTTCCCCGAATAATCCACCGTGCCGCTGATCGAGATGGGGAACGAGGCCGCGTAGTTCGGGTCGGTGCCTGCAAGATACTCTGACCAGGTCGGCGCGGCATCGGCATCTTGATCATCCAGAGCGGCCTGCTCGTAGTCTTCGTCAGTTACCAGAGTCGGGTAGTTGGCCAAGAGCCACTCATGGGGAATCATTGCCGGTGTTGTGGCAGTACATCGCACCGTCGCAATATCCTCATAGGTTCCCCCCCACCCCGTGGTGTCGGCACGGTAGTAAACTGTCTGCATGGCAGAGTCATCAAACAGATAGCCTTCCGCGGATGGAGCGTTTCCCAAGAACCACACGCTTGTCAGGGCACTGCAACCAGAGAACGCCCCATACCCGATGCCGGTTACGCTGCCGGGTATTACGATGCTCGTCAGGTCACTCTGATAATAAAACGCATAGTCTCGGATGCTGGTTACGGTGTTATTCGCAATCGCACTTGGAATGACAACATCACCGCCAGGACCAGTGTAACCCGTGATGCTAACAGTGTTGCTGGACGTCGCCTCGTAGGTGAAACCTTCAAACTGATTTGCGTACGCACTAATGGAAGTCCAAACCGCACAAAGCAGAATCAGCGATAAAACAAGGGGCTTATGACCATGTACACAGTAAGATCCACCAAGAACGCGCTTCATTACAACCTCTCACTGCAACCTATTATACCTTAGCTACAGAGAAAACAAAGCGCGATCCACACTGAGGAATTACCGCAGTTATGCAGATTGCAGGGGCAGTCCATTCAGGTCGGCACGATCCTGTGTGTGGAACGTCGTCCAAGCGTCACCCGCGTTTGCTTTGCGGCGAAAGTAATTTGAAATGATTCCCCGTAGCTACCACCAGACCAGGTAGCGCTTTAGTCAAGATACTCGATAGCCGTGGTAGCGTGGAACGGTCCGCCCTTGATGCTCCAGATGATTCTCTTGTCCTTGGTGATTTCAAAGAATGCATACGTACCGTGGTACAGGCTCACAAGGGTGTTGCCGTTGTCCAGGCGCTTGGCGGTGGCTACGTAACCCAAATCCAGGCCTGCCGCATCATCTTCCGTCAGCGACCAGACAACCTTGTCATCCTTATCGATCTCTACCACGTTTTTTCCATACCCGCCGCCTATCAGCAGGTTGCCGTTCTTCAGAACCTGGAGCGATGAGACCCCCTTGCTCTTCAGGTAGTCGGTCTTGATCGTGCGGAGTACCTTGGAATCGGCATCGAACTCGCGGACCACGCCTTCAGCCAGGAAGGCGACAAGGTACGTGCCATTCTCGGTCTTGAGGCTGTCACGGAGTTCCATGTGCCCGTTCCCGGCGGCCTTGGAGACTTCGGCGAACTTGATCTCCTTGGCTACATTTCCATCCTTGTCGACCTCGATAACCTTGCTCTGCCCGCAGACAGTTATCAGGACGTTGCCGTTGGCCAGCGGTTGGCAACTATGGATCTCGCATTTCTCCGTCGACTTGTACTCCCAGAGGACTTCCTTGTCCTTCACGCTGACGATTTGCGCGCCGTTCCGCGTGTTGAACATTACCCGGTCGCCATCGAGCATAAAAACGTCCTGGGCATTGGGGGCCTTTATCTCCCATTCAATCTTGCCGTCCTTGTCGGAAATAAACACCTTGCCACGGTAGCTGCTACCGAGAAAACTATGCCTGACCTCGCCGGTGATCTCAACCTTCGGCGGCGGGCCTTTCTTCTTAGGGGCTGCAATACCGGCAGACACAAACACACTGCAACTACACGCCGCGACAATACCAAGGGTGATACATTTCTTCATTCGGCTACTCCTTCTATACATTCTCTATTGCGCCAGGAACCAGAGAAGTACCAAAAACAGTCGTTCTACTCAACCCTGTACGCACTTCGGGGCTATATCAGGGAGGAACAGCCCTTACGGGCTTAACTACGAACACGGAGATGCCCTGGGGCATGCGTTTGTAGTCAACGCCGTAAGGCGTGTTCTCCAGCCCACCGAGCGACGGAAGGTCTCGGCTGATCCAGAGCGGGCCGGAGGCCCGCTCTACTTGGATGTTGGATGTTGGACGTTGGGCGTTGGACGTTGACTCCCCCCTCCCTTACCTCCCCCCATACTTCTTCTTCAACCTTCGAGTTGTTCGAGCCACTGCTGCGCCGGCCCGAGCGCGCCGACGGGTCATGGCGCTCAGCAGCGGAAAGAAGAACAGGACACCTGCGACCTGAATTGCTCTCATCCTGGCCGTTGTAAACGTGTCACGAACTGCTTTCACCGTTTCAAGATTCCACCCCATTGCCTCGAGTCCCGCTCTTCTTCGCAGCCTGTTCTCGGTTAGGTCCTCTTCGTTTCTTGTTGCTGCAAATGCAGCCTGTGCCGCTCGCGTAGTTTTGAGCAGATAATCCTGTACCGCTTGTTTTTCTTCTTTCGCCACCGCGGCTATCTCTCTCAGCATCTCCTTTTCAAGGCCGGCGTCCAGCCCCTGTGTCACACCGGCCGAACTCCCCGCATATAGATCCCTGATACGCTCTTTCCGACTTTCGAACGGCAGCCGGATGCCCCGGATGAGAATATCTTCATCCTCCGCAATTTCGGCCATGGTGGCTGCACGGGTCTCATCGACCCTGCTTTCTCCCAGGAAATCGACCGTCGCATAATGCCACGCAACCAGGCCTCCAACCACACCGAGCACTGCGCCGATTTTGATGCCGCTCCAGATGTTTCGCCAGAACCGGATCGTTTTGTGTATCTGGGGTGTATCTTCGACCAACCTCTCGCCCTCGTGGCTGGTCCGCTTCTCTCTGAAAGAGGACAAAAACCAGCTGAACGGCCAATAGGTCAGAGCCCTGGGGAATCTCCGTTCCCGGACCTCCTCCCCGAAGCGGAACCCCATCTGTTCCCCAACCTTCCGAACC
>JASLPY010000140.1 GCA_030744755.1 Kiritimatiellia bacterium
TGGAACTATCGCGGTTGTTCGTAGGCTGATCGTGATGCTCCGGAGACATTTTGGTTCGACCCGCCTGTACCTGAGAGCCGACAGTAGTTTTGCGGTTCCTGAGTTCTTTGCCTTCCTGGAATCCGAAGAGATGCGATACGCAATAGCCATGGGGTCGAACAGTGTCCTTGAAGGTCTTTCGCAATCAGCGATGGAGAAAACGCGAGAGCAGGCGGCTGACACTCAGACAACGGCCACCATCTATGGATCGGACGTCTATAAAAGCGGGGGTTGGAAGAAAGAACGCCGGGTTGCCTACAAAGCCCAGGTGCTCGTTCACCCCGACAAAGACGATCACCGCGACAATGACCGTTACGTGATTCACAACTTGGATTACCGCTATGGCCCAGAGGGTGCCTTCGGTTTCTACTATGGTCACAGCGACATGGAGAACCGCATCAAAGAGTTGAAGAACGATATGGCCATGGATCGCACCAGTTGCTCTCGTTTCGCAGCCAACCAGTTTAGGCTCATTATGACCTTGGCCGCCTACGTTCTGATGCAGTCGGTGGCCGAACGCACAGCTGATCTGGGTCTGCTCAAAGCTCAAATGGCAACGTTGCGTGATCGGCTCTTGAAGATTGCCGTGCGTGTGCGCTCATCGGCCAGGCGAATCACCTTGGAGTTCACAACTCACCATCCTTGGGCCGACGCATGGCTCGAGGCGGCCCAAGCTCTTGGTGCGATCCCAACATAGAACCCTCAGGACACACCCATTTCATGCTCCACAGAGACCGCCTTGGGATCGGACCGTAAAACTCTCGACAAAACAGCATTCTCGGCTCGATTTTCGACCCAATCATGGATGACCAATAACCGCACCGTGCAAAACCGCTCTTAGCGGCAACTCATAACGCGTTTCTCTCGACTCCTGAGGCGTTTCATGAATAATGCGCGCTAGGGGTTAGGAATTAGGCGTTAGCGGGAAAGGTCCGCTGTCCGCGGAGCTATGCCTGCCTCGCAACCCATTCAAAACTGTGGGGTCGATTTGCGCTGTCCAGACTCCTAGCTAGAGCCTATCCGAAAAGGTCTAAAGACGATTTTGGCGCCGCATAGCGGTCTCAACACACTGGGAATGGAGTAATGGAGTGGTGGAGTATTGGGGGAGTGGGGGAATTGGCTCTTTTCTTACAATACTCCAACACTCCAATTCCCTCGGTTCTTCGGAGGATAAACGTCAAAAGACTGCTCACGAGACCTTTTCGGATGAGCTCTAGCTACTAACGCCTAGCGCCTAACCCCTTGCGCTGTGGGGTAAACAAAACCTCACGCGATCAGGTCACGCTGGCAGTGTTGATCAAAATCACGGCGCAATCGGCTCAAGACATGACAGTATTGCCACTTCGAAACTTGGACGTTGGACGTTGGGCGTTGAGCGTTGGGCGTTGTCCCCCTCTTCCCTTTCCCCTTGTCGACGTCATGCATTTGTGCTTTGTTTCCTTCGACGAAAAAGGGGGATGTATGGCATATGCGGACCGCATAGAAAGGCACCTGGGGGAATACAAGAGCAACCGGCTGGGTGTTAATGAGAAGGGTGTGGGAGCCAATGGGCTGACTTTTGCCTACATCCTGCCCAAAATCCTGTTTCGCCTGAATATCCTGGAAAGCTTCAGAACTGAGTTCTGGCGCCACTATGGAGTTCCGATCCTCGATAGCAAACAGCAGTCTCGCCTGACGCAGGATTTTCACCAGTTGGATTCCACTCAGGCTGTATCTTTCAACCTTTTCTTCCCTTTCGTGCAGGACCAGTCGGCGCTGGGCATACTCCTTAAGGCGTTGGGGCTGGAGGAACGCCGGTTTGACGGATTCTCGTTCGAGACTCAAGTGGATGTTGTCGAGGGAGCCTATTTCGATTTCCACATGCAATCGGAGTCCGGCGGGGTCTACACGGTGCTTCGCTACGCCGAGGATTCGTTCGGTTCTGTGGAGACTCCCACTCCTGGTCAACAGAAGAAACTGAGGGACATCTATACCGGCCGCTTGAGAGGCAGAGTGCCCGATATGTGCCTCAAACCAGAGGTCTTCTTCGATCACTATGACATCTTGCGTAGCGTTTCGATGATTGATCCCGGCGGCAAGGATCACCTCGTACTGATTCATCCGCGTGCAAACGAACGCCTGGAAAAAAAAGTGGGTGATGTTCGTTTCATGTTATCGGGATCGCTGGGAGCGCAAGTCACTTTCATTCACCTGGAGGATCTCGTGGATCAGATCCTGCAATCGGCGGTATGTCCTGACGCGAGGTTCAAGGCGCATTACTCTGCCTTTGCGGAGAAGTACTTGATCGAGTAGACACTTTACCATATTGGGGAGGTTGGCACATGAATGTTCTTATTGGGGTTCTTATTGGTTCTGTAACGTCCCTACTTGTCGTTCTGGCTGTCCTCACCCTGGGGAAGCGCGGCAAAGGAGGGAAGCCTTCCATCAATGTCCACGGCACGATTGACGAGATGAGAGCCATAGGTGAACTGAATGTCTTCAAGGTCGTGACGAAGGAGATTGTCACTGCAAAGGACCATGCCTTCGGGACCAGTGGCACGAAGTACTTTGAATGGCTACTGGGCTCGAAGAAGATGGCCATGATCTTCGAATTTGACATCGAGTTCTCATACGACCTGAAGAGTCCATTGTTTCGGATCACCCAGACCGGTGACGGTTCCTGCTCATTCTCTATGCCTCCGTGCCAGTATGATCTGCACATAAAGGATATAGAGTTCTATGACGAGCAGAGTTCGCGTCTCCTGCCCACGATTCTGCCGGAGTTCATCGGCAATCTCTTCAGTTCAGGGTTCGGCGAAGAAGAACGCAACCAGTTGAAGGATGCGGCCCGTGACCAGGCCGAGGTGCTGGCCAAGAAGATGATCGGCAGGCTGATGTCGGATGTGAGAGGCGCTGCCGAGGAAACGCTCAAGTCGATTGCCCGAAGCTTCCACGTTGATCGCGTATCATTCAACTACGAGCAGGAATCCGACTCCCCAAGCATCAGCCAGGTGAAGCTGAATGAAGATGCCTTGGAGATGGCCGGCTAGCTGAATTGAAGTCCTTTCAGCAATCACACGTAACGCTATGCGTGTACTGTCCTGAGAAGAACTCAGGAATTACCGCAGTGCCCCTTGACGGAGCCCATATCCAATGGCCTATGCGCCATACGGTGGGCAGGCGTAACAGGTTTGGAGTAATGGAGTTGTGGAGTATTGTCGGAAAGGGAACGTGGACTCCAATCTCTCAAAATCCAGCACTCCACTACTCCAACACTCCAGTTTCGCAGGGGTAAAGACCAATTGACCCGCCCTGTAACAGCTTGGGACGCAAAATGTTCCGAGCAGAGGAAATAGCTCAGAACTGAAAGAATCTCTCCCATATGAAACCGACTATCCAACTGGACTCCGCGACTTTTCCCGATGGGAGTGAGCTGGCGTTACTCACGCACGATGGCGACTTCACTATTACGCTCGATGGAGAGGCCTTGATGATGAGTCGGCAGAATGAATCGGAGCTGGAGCTGGCCCGGCTTGGCTGTGCGCGGCTGACCCGCCGCAAGGATCCCACTGTACTGATTGGTGGGCTGGGACTGGGGTATACTCTGCGCCAGACGCTTGACCTGCTTGGGAAGCATGCGAAGGTTGTTGTCGCAGAGCTCAGGCCTGAGATTGTTCAGTGGAATCGCGAGTATCTGGGCGAACTGACAGGGCATCCCCTGCGGGACCTCCGGGTGACAGTGCAGAATGCAGACGTGTTCGATGTCATCCGGCAGGCGGACCATGTCTACGACGCAATCCTTCTTGATCTCGATAACGGGCCGGACGCCAAGGCACCTGACCGGAATGACAGCCTGTATTCGCGGCGTGGCCTTCGCGCCTGCATCAACGCGCTACTGGACGGTGAGTGCCTCGCGGTCTGGTCAGCCGATGGCGATGCCCGGTTCGAGAAACGAATGCGCAATGAGAAACTTCACTTCCGCCGGTTCAGCGTCCGGGCCCACAAAGGCGGCCGCGCCCGCTGCCGTACAGTATGGGTCGCCTCAACCAAGTCAAGCAACCTCCCGCCAAGGCGAGATTAAAGCACCCGCTCTCCAGCGTTTGCCATCCCCTCACTGACCTTTCGAGGTTCCCTCGCACTCGCTTCGACACAGGGCATCCAGATGTAATGCCAGTATCGCCATCTTCTTCATTGCTGTCGACGAGATTGTCGCACCGGTGATGGCATCGATTCTTCCAGTCAGCTTTCCTTTGCGTCGTAAGCCGATTCCCTGGAACTGTTGCAAGAACCTTCGTGAGCGGATGGGGCGCCCGCGTTGCTCACGATCGGCCAGCACGGCGGCATTCAGGATTCGTGCGTCCTCAACAGCAAACCCGGCTATGATGAGTCCATGCTTACCTTGCGCGGCCAGCACCCAGACATTCCTGTCCGAGTTACCCCAGTACTGGATCGTGCTGTATGGATATGGTCGGCCGAGAACTTCAGCGCACAGTCGACCGACTTCGCCTGTTGTCGTGAGCGATTGGACAGAAACGGGTTCCTTAAACTGTGCCTTGATGAAATCGTTGACGGGGCCCGCCCTGGCGGCAACATTTGCCGCCAGAACGAGGAGTACAGCTAGAACTGTAAGCCTAGAAATCATACCCTATCCCCAGGTTGAAACCATTCTGATCCTTGCCGCTGTCATTGTCTTGCCACTGGTAATCCGCTTTCACAACCACCTGCTCGTGCGGCCACCAGTTCACGCCAACGTCAACCTGCACCTTGCCGGACTCGACTCCACTATCGCCCGCCTGATTGTCCCACTCGCTGTATCGTGCGAAGACGCCGATCTCATCAATGGGACGGTAGGATGGCTCCACATACCAGCCGTACTGGCGATCTGCCCCGACAGACTCGGGAGCATTTCCATCAAGCTGCCATTCCGCATACAGGACGCGGAGTGCCAGGGGCCCCTGTCGGACCTCCGCATGGACTTCTTCCATCAGACCGTCGCCGCTGGAGGGCTCAGAGCCCTGCGTCATCTCGGATTGGTAGATCACGGCACCACCGACTGTCACGCCCGGCACAGTCCAATTCAGTGCCACCGTCCCTGCAAGATCCGATGCGTCCGCCTTTGCGACCTTCTGTCGTCCGGAGCGTACTGCGTAGTTGCTGTTGCTGGACGTGTTCAGCCCCGAATGCACATGTGCCCCGTAGGTAAAGCCGTCAGCAAAAGCACCCTTCAGACCCGCACCGGCCTCCCACCATGTCGTGGGTATGATCTTGCCCTCAACCGGATTCCGCTCGACACCGTAGAACCGCGTCGGTTCATGAGTGCGATTAATCAGGCCCACCGGAAGCAGAAAGAGTCCTGCCTGGGCGGTGTGCGCGTCGTTCAGGTCGAACTCGATGAATGCCTGCTCAAGTTCTACTTCGCCGGGTGCATCCCCACCAGAGAGCGAGTGCTCAAGCTCAAGTTCCGAGATAAACCTGATGCGATCGGTGAAATCGTGACCAAAGTAGAGGACAAAGCGATGGAAGTCTACTTCCTCCTTGTCGTCAGCTCCGCCGTCACCAGAGAGATTGTTGTAGTGAAGCTCTCCGTACCCGCCTATATGCACAGCATTTCCGGCTCCCGTGTCAGCCGGCCCTAGCCTGAGTTCCTGAATCTGTTGCTCCAGTAGGGATATTCGTTCGTCCACCGTTTGCGCAATTGCCGTCGTTGCTATCGCAAGAAGTCCGACTCCGGTCAAAATGGCTACTGTTTCCTTCGTTCCAATCTGCATCTCCGTCTCCTTTAGTTGTTGGTTGCTCACTTGTTAGGGCGGCCTAACTCTTGCGGCACAAAAAAACTACACAGTACATGTCCGCACGCTTCCTCCAGAGCGTCCTCTATTCACTCTCATAAACCAGGTCCTCACGAAACCGCCGCAGATTCCGCACGAAAGACGGACTGACAACATGTTCCATACGGCACGCATCAGCGTCCGCCGTTCTGCGATCCATCCGCAGCTCCTTCACCATAAAGTCCCGCAGCAGGGTATGCCGCCCACCGAGTTCCTTCGCTACTCGTTGGCCAGTCGCGGTCAACACCACTTCCTTGTCCTGTCTTCTCACGATCTCGGATTCTACCAGCCTGGAAAGCATCTCCACAACGGATGGCTTGCTGATCCCCAGCTCCTCAGCCAGCAACGAAACATGGGCATGGCCATGTCGCGCCTCCGCATCGGCTATGCATTCCACATAGTTCTGCTGGGCGAGCGAGAGACCCTTGATTCCGGTCGGATTAACAGTCATGGCCGCAGAAGTTAGGGCAGCCTAACAATAGAAGCAAGAGTTTTTCGGTACTTTTTTTCGGCACCGTGAAAACACCTGGACTGGAGACCCAGGCAGTCCTCTGGATTCAACGCAGTTGCAAACAACCACACCTCCTCCTGGGGAACTCGCAAGGAGGCGTGGTCTATTCCCGGAATCTTGATAGGGACTGCGACTGAGCTATATCGCGTGCTTCAGGTGGACCTTCCAAGGCGTCGCCTGTAAGCGTCTGAGAATCCGTCTTTGTCCCGATCGTTGTCTTGATCTGCCTCGACAAGGATCGAGATAACGATTAGGACAATGACACATCGTCGAACCGATGCTTCCAGGCGACCCCGCACGTGCGCATTCGCGTCAACTTAAGGAATGTCCGCATGCGTCTATGGCCTGTAAGGCCTACATATACTAGCCCAGGGCAACGCCCTGGGTAACGAGACATAGAACAAATCAGCCCTGAAAGGGCGGGATACAGGACGTTTCCCTATGCAGCTCGTTATATCTCGCCCTTTCAGGGCTAAGTCCTCATTCCTCTTCTACCCAAGGCGTTGCCCTGGGCTGGTATATACCGCGCTTTCAGCGCTATGAGTGGCCCGATGGCGTTAAGTTGACGCGAATGCGCACGTGCGGCGCGCCTGAAGCACACGATAACGCATGGCACGTTCAGAATTGTACCTTTGGCTTTGCGCTCAGTCTGGAGGCAATTCTCTGCAGGTCAGGACGGGCTTTCGGGATGCCCTTGATGGCGTGGCCATCCGGGTACACGGTCGACATAGCCCAGATCCCAACGGGACCTTTTTTGCAATAGGCCCTGACTATCTGAAGATTGTCCCTGGATACGATGGTCCGACTCTCAACCACACGAACTTCGCCAAGAACCTTGAAAACAAGCCCCAGGAGACCGGTAAGAGGACGTCCGCTGATTCCATTGATCTTGTCACAGACAATCATATCTGCAAACCGCATGACACGGTAGGTGATGACACGCTTGTTTGTTACTCTGAGGACGGGAACAGAGTTCGTGTCGACGAAACGGAATTCCTTCGCGCAACCGGGAGTCTTGGGCCACCATGTCCTGATATGTGCGGAAGCATCGGGCCTCGACGCCGCATTGACCGGCTTGACGATCTCTTCGCCCTTGAAAACAATTCGCATGTCTTGCTTGTTCTGATAAGCCAGCTTCATATAGCCGGGAGCGTCTTCTTTCCTGACGTTATTGACCGCGAGGCTGGCCCTGAACCACTCTTTATGTCCCAGAAGAACACCGTCTGCGTCGGGATGCTTCTGCTTCGCCCACTTTATAAGATAGAAAACTACTTCCGATTGGAATCTCACGGCATTGGTTGTCATGAGAGGCTTGTACCCTTTGACCTTCTTCATGATTCCAACAAGTTCATCGTAAGGTGCTGTTACGACATTCTTCTTGTCATCCTGCGCGTACAGGGCAGCACCACGACAGAAAACGCTCGCAAAGGCCGCCGCGAACAGCAGAACACGAATATCATGAGTCATCACTTCGTTCCTTCGTTTTCGCCTGTAATCCCGCCCTGCTGCATTTCTCATGCCGGTCCTAGAGAACCCCCTCCGCCCGGGAGTCCCGGTGGCAACTACTCAAAGGCAAGGTCGGGTACCGAGGTCACATCCGACAGCCTGTTGCCACCCGCAATCTGCGCACGGACCCAATTCGTATAAGCCAACCCCAGGACAACAAGTAGAAGTATCGACGTTTTCACAAATTCTATCCCCCACATTTCTCGGAATCGCGTTGATGCAGCCTAGCGCGGATTATTCATGATTCTCTTTAAATGAGCCGATAAAGAAATGGGAAAGCCCTCTGCATCCTGTTAGGC
>JASLPY010000141.1 GCA_030744755.1 Kiritimatiellia bacterium
CGAAGCTGTCAAGGGAGCGTTGGGTGCCGAAATACTCGGTACCCCACACATCATTCATGACCTGGTCCCTGGAAAGGGCTTTGCCTTCGTTCGCACAGAAGTAAGCCAGGAGATCGAATTCCGTTCTCGTAAGAATCGTTTCCTTTCCCTTACGGACCAGAATCCTTGATTCTCCGTCTAGAACGCAGTCGCCGAACTCATAGCTGGCCGGTGCCCCGGCGCGCCGGTTGCCTCGAAGCAGTATTGCCTTTATCCGGGCCAGAAGCTCATTTATGCTGAATGGCTTCGTAACGTAGTCGTCGGCTCCCATCTCAAAACCGTGAACCTTGTCAAACTCGTCCTGCCTCGCAGTCAACATGATTATCGGAGCCCGAAACCCTCCGTCCCTCAGCTCACGGCATATCTCATACCCGCTCATTCCCGGCAACATGAGATCCAGAAGAACCAGGTTCGGATTCTTCTCACGGGCCGCGGCCAGGCCATCAGGCCCGTCAACAGCCGAGATCACTTCGTAACCTGCAAACTTCAGATTCTCTTCCAAGCCCAGCAAAATGGCCTCATCATCCTCAACAACAAGTATCGTCTGACTTCTTTCTGACATGTTTCCCCCTTTCCCAACGGCTGAAGGATGAGACCTGAAACCTGAAGACCCGCCACAGGTCCCCCACCTTCTTTCCTCCGTACTCTGCCTTCATCTCGTTTCAGGTTTCATCCTACATCCCTCAGCCTTCTCTCCGTCCTCACATCTCGGGCCAGGGCAGAGGGATCAACAGCGAGAAGGCACTGCCCTTCCCCGGTTCACTATCGGCTTCAATCCATCCACCATGCGCTTTCATCACGTGTCTGCACAGTGCCAGGCCAAGTCCGACACCTGAGACGTTGGTCCTATTCGCCCCCGGCGCACGGTAGAACTTGTGAAACACTCTTCTCAGGTTCTCACGATCTATGCCTATACCGTGATCACGCACCTCTATCCTGAGGAACGGGCGATCCCCGGCCACGTACCATCGTTTCCTGCGGGTCCTTTCCAAGGCCACATCGATTTGAGGAGTGGGAACCTCTTTCGTCTTAACACCACGATACGAGTACTTGTACGCGTTATCCAGAAGGTTGAGGACAACTTCTGTTATCGCAACGGGGTCGACCTCAACCGTGGGAAGCTCCTCTGGAAGATGAAGTGTCACCGTAGGGTTGAGCTTTTCGCGCCCGGAGGATTCCCTCGACGACCCACCGGCAAATCTTGCTCGAAACGACGCGACCGTAGATTCAAGCAATTCCCCGGGATCAGTTGGTTTAGGGCGAAACACCAGGGCGTTCTGTCCAAAACGGACAAAGAAGAGGACCCGCTCTATGAGCTGGTGAAGTCTCTCGCACTCGCGCACTATTGTTTCCAGAAACTGCTTTTGCCTGTCCTTGTCAGGGACCCGATCATGAAGCAGGCTTTCCGTCAGCACTTTCATTGACGAAACCGGCGTACGGAGGTCATGCGAAACCCCAACCACAAAATCACTGCGTGACCTGGCCTCCTTGATCTCGTATGAAGTCTCTTTCAAGACCAGCCAAACGCCTGCAACCATCGCCAGGGCCAGCAATGCTATGCCCCAGGTCTGAAGCCGGAGGCGTTGATCACGCGACTTCTGCAGGTATTCCGGGTCCGTGATGAAAGCGGCAATACGAACGAAGTCAAAAGGCGGCTGCAGTCGGCCGACGGCGATCGGTTTGCCCGAATTGGCGGCTAACTCCCCCACACCACCCAAGCTGCTCCCGGACACCTCAAGCGCATCGATGTCCTCACCCAGCGTGTCGGTGACGGTCACCGCACCCTCACTTGACAATTCCGGCGCTTCCCCAATCCCCGGCCCAGATGCGCGCAACGTGATGCCCCCACCTGAGAAACCCCGAAGGGTTCTGCGCAGTAGGTCCATGAGCGCTTTGCCATCGACCTCAAAGCCAACATACAGACCACGGTTCTCGGATATTCGAAGGAAGCAGTAGGACGCGTCCTTGACCGTCACACGGATGGCGTCAGACCACACCTCCGCCGAGGCAATCTCCCTGCGCAGCACCTGGATGAGTTCGTCGTGCTCTCCGCCCTGAGTTTCTGCCGCCTCGTCCACGGGCGATGCAACAGTTTCTTCCTGCGGGTAGACAAAACCCCAAGGATTCATGAACACGTAAATGTCGCCAACCAGCGTTCTTGTCTCGCGGAGATGCTTAACGGCCCCATCGATATTCTCGACCCCGCCACCACCTGACAGGGCATCGGAAACGGACATTCGAAGGTCCACCATGTCACTGTTAAGATGCACCTCGACCCGGCGCGAGACCTCTCTTATGGCATCCAACGCACTCGTCTTGGTTCGAATCTGCAAGGCCATTTCGCGATACCTGAGAGAACGGCCCGCCATGAATGTCAACAAGAGGGTAGGCAGCAGCAAGAGCAAGAGCACGAGAAAGAGGGTTCTGGCTTTCATGTCATATCTCTTAAAGATCCGCGGGAAAGAGAGGGATGAAGGATGAAATATGAGATCTGAAGTCTGATAGTGGGAATGTGGAAACTTTCAAGCCTCAGGCCTCGTTCTTCCTCAGGTCTCAAGTCTCATCCTTCATCCTTCGAACGAAGAATCAGCTTCCCATTTCGGCATCCATCAGCCAGCTCTTGACCTGGTCGTAGTCTTCTGCCCGCGGGCGGAGCTGCAGGTACGTGCGGTAATGATGAGCGGCCCTCTCCTTGTCATCCAACTCATCATCGTAGATTATGCCGAGGTTGTAATGCACATCGGCATGGCCGGGATCTAGCGCTAGTGCCTCTTTGTATTCTTTAACGGCCTCTTTGTACTTCTCCTGCTTCGCAAGAAGCTCCGCCATGGAACAATGATGATCGCGTGACTCGACCACTCCGGCATCGAGCGAAGGAGCCTTCACCTGGTCGAGAAGAAAGGCGATTCGTTCGTCCTTGGTGAACTCGGACTCCTGCTTCTCTGCAACGGACGCCTCGAGATCGCGAAGCCAGAATTTAACTTCATTAATATCGTTCGCCGCAGGTCGAAGCTCTACATAAGCCGTGTAATGGGAGATGGCCTTGCTTTTGTTGTTCAATTCGTCGTCATAGAGCACCGCGAGATTGTAATGCACATCGGCGTCCGCCGGATCCAGTTCCAGCGCTTTCAAGTACTCACGCTCAGCCAGTTTGAACTCGCCCTTCCTGTAAAGTGAGTCAGCCGTACTCCTGTAGAGAGCCTTTTTCTCCGTGTCGGGAAGTCGCTGAACCTTCCGCTCCTGGTCGATACGATCGAACAGCAGGGCAACCTTCTTGACCTTCTGGAACTTCGTACGTTCCTGAGCTACCTGCCGTTCAAGGCTTTCCACTCGCGACTCTTCCTTCTGGATCGCGGAGTCTTTCTTGTCGATCGTCTTCTCCAGGCCCTGTATTTCCTTCTCCATCTTGCGGATATGTTTCACCAGAAGATAGAGTTTGCCCCTGTCTTCCTCTCGCAGAGACGTGACGTCTTCAAGGTCAGCGATCATTGAATCCTTCTGATCGAGTGTCTCGCGGAGACCGTCTCCTTCACGAACCGCTTGCTGGCGTTGCGTTTGGATATCCCGCAGCTCTGCACGCAACGCTGCATTCTCCTGCTCGAGTTTCCTGAACAGGTCAGAACCCGGCTGTACTTTCATCTGGGGACGTTCAGGGGGCTGGGTCTCAGGCTTCGCCATATCTTCAACGCGCTGGCGCAGTGTGATCAGTTCTGCATTCAACCTGGATTTCGCACGCTCTTGCTCGGCAAGCTTTGTCTCCAGGGCCACTATCTTGTCAGGATCCCGGGTCTTTGCGGCCTCATTCTGGAGATTCTTGATCACTCCGGCTGCCTGGATAATCTGCTTTTCGAGGTCCTTTATCGTGCCGGTCAGGCGTTTGCGTTTCTTGGTAGCTTCTTCAACATCTTCCGTGAGATCTGCTATTATCGCCCGAAGATCAAGATTCTCCTTCAGCGCTTCCTGGTAGGCTTCAAGGAAGTCCTTTCCTTCGGAGACCTTGCCGTTGGGGGGGGCTGCCTCCTGGGATATAGCTGAAGCCCCCGCCAGGGCGGTCACAAGAACAAGGCATGTGAGACGGGATTTCATTTACTTGGGGTGGACGTTCTCTTTCAGCCGTTGGTTTTGAGGAGCTTAGGCTGTTTCTTCTCGTCCCTCAGCCGAAGGTTAGGCTCCTCACCTGTGATTATGCGAGGCGTGAGAAACAGAATGGTCTCCGTGTTAACCTTCGAAACAGTGTCGTGTCTGAACAAACGCCCAAGCAAAGGAATATCACCGAGGAGAGGAACACTTTTAGTAGTCTTGTCTACGCGGTCCTTGATCAGTCCGCCGATGATGATTGTGACGGAATCTCTAACCAGTACAGTAGTTTCCGCAACAGCCTGCTTGACAACGGGTGTGCCCTCTTGGGGGTCACCGTCATACCATTGGGAAATCGAACTGATCTCCGGTCTTACAGCCACGTTGATCATGTTCTCTTCATTGATACGCGGCGTGACGGCAAGCTGAACACCAACTTTCTTAAAGAGGTATGTCACACCAACGATGTTGTCGAGTATGCCATCTTCCGGGTCGTTATCCTCCAACTGGCCCTGGGTGGCAACTTCCTTGTATGGTTGATCCTCAATCACTTCTATCCGGGCTTCCTGCCCATCGATCACCGCGACCTGGGGATTCGAGAGTATCTTTGTCTCACCGACGCTTTTCAGCGCCTCCAACACGACCGAGAGATCGCCACCGGCTGCGATCGTATTGTAGCTCAGGCTCAAGCTCGGTTCCGTTATAGCACCGGAATCAGAGATGCTGCTCACAGAGAAACGGGGATCGATACCTTCGAAAAAATGCGCCCAGTTGATGCCGAGGCTATACGTGTCATCCAAGGCAACTTCCACGATCTTAGACTCTATGAACACCTGCTTGGGCCGAGCATCAAAAAGGGCGATCATATCGTCGATCTTCTGCATGCTGTGCGGCAGGTCCGTTACTATCAACGTCCTTGTACGGGCATCTGACCGCAACTTGCCCGCCTCTTTTGTGAGAAGACCTTCAACTTCCGGTTTAATATCCTCCAGCTCCGCGTACTTGAGCGTGAAAGTCTTCGTTTCCGTGGGGAGGATTCGTTCAACTGTAGCGATGTCTGACGCTGCGACAATCTTGGACATTTCATTAATCTTCTCGGGCGTATCGACTAGAATCAGCGAACCGGTCACGCTATCGAAGACTACCTTGCCAATGCCGCTGGCAACGGGCTCCAGGAGCTTGGCTACGCGAGAGGGATCGGCGTATTTCAGTATGACTACCTTCGTCTGCTTCTGGTCGTAGAAACTGCTGCCCCTCTTACGTTCGTATTCGGCATCCGTCATGATCGTGAGAATGCCGCCCCTTACCTCGTAGGCCAACTGGTTTACGGAAAGAACGGTTTCCAGCGCATCCGCCACGGAAGCATCATCAAACCTGAGTTTGGCGGTTGTGCCCGCGACGTCTTTGGCTATGACAATGTTGCTGAGTCCACCGAGGTGAGAAAGGTACTCAATGAGCTGGACAATATCCATGGGCTCGAAAGACGTTAGATTTACTTTCTTGTCCATTCCCGGCAGGTTGTATTCAGACAGCCGCTTAGGGCCAACATCTTCCTGCGCCGTAATCCATGAACTGGATAATACGGCAACTACCATTGCCAGAGCGGCAAACTTCATCAGGTACGAATTCGATCTAATCATTTTAGGTCACGTATCCTGCTGTTTTCGGTTCAGCGGGCACACCCGCGTATCTCTCGTTCTCTATCAAGACTGTCGCCTATTCGAGCCAGATCTCCCCGGATCCATCGGTAATAGCTACCTTCTTACTCTCAATACGAGTAATCTTGAATTCGACTCCGTTGGCCAACATGGTGTCGCCAACCCGTAGAAAATGCACTTTTCCGACACCTTTGTCCATGACAATCGCTTCCCGTTCTTCTTCGGTCAGTTGAGCGATACCGGCCAGTTTGATATTCTTGCGGGCCCAACCCTCCGATTGTGCCGTCGTCACGGTCGTTGTTGTGTTGGTACTGACAATAGGCTCCTCGCCCGGAAAGATCTTCCCATCTACTATTGCCAGAATATCAGTTATGGGAGGTAATTCTGACTGAATGACATCGCGAATTTCGGCAGGACCCATGTCTTCCGGCGGAGGCATAGGCTTGGCAGTGATGTTCGCCCAGATCTCGAATCCCACCAAAGCCAGGATCAGAACCACCGCTGTCATCAGGAAGCGGTTTGCGGTTCTGAAACCGGTCTTGCGCTCTTCATACTTCATCCCCGGTGCAACCATGGTGCCGGCGGTAGCGCTGGAGGCTACTGCCGCTGCGACGGGGCTCTCTTCTTCCTCGATAGCTTCTTCCTGCCCTGCGGCCGCGATATCGTCTTCACCAGCTTCTGCAGATGCGGCTTCTTCGATCACTGGAGCTTCCTTACCCTCGGCGGGGGCCGTCGCAAGCCTCAGTTTAGGCTTGGCATCCTCAGGTTCTTCTTCCACCTCAGGTTCTTCCGCCTCAGGTTCCGCGGCTTCCTCGGGTTCGGGTTGCTCTGATTCCGGGGGCTCCTCAGGTTCGGGCGTCTGGGCGACCTCTTCCTGGACGGGCTCCGCGGGGAGGCTCTCTTCCTGCGCAACTTCAATCTCCGCGGGCTGAGGCTCAGACACTTCTGATGGCGGTTCAGGGATCTCGGGGGCGGACTCCTCAACGGGAACCACCGGAACTTCTTCAGAATCCCCAGGCGGCGAAGAATCCTGGTCCTTCCCCTGGATTACACGAAGCAGCTTCTCTTCAGGTGTCAAGTTTTCGTCTGGCGGCATACTTGTCCCTCTTTGTCCCTAAGAACCGTACCGCACGGTAAGCGTCGGCACAGACGGCCGAGAAATCACTCTGCAAAGATCTTCTTCCGGAGTCCGGCCTGTGACCGGCCCGGCCAGACCCGCGAACGATCCGGACTCTACCTCTGCATCAATTACGTTCCTGACCATCTCTTCGTCAACAATCTTCTTATCATACATAACGAGATTTTCCAGCGCATTGTGACAGCACAGTGAGAGCTTTCTTGGATAGCCTCTCGTGTGTTCCCATATCATGCGGATGGCCTCGTTGGTGAACAGTGGGGCAGCCCCCTTGTATCCGGCTTGCCTGAGACGGAAGTCGATCAGGTCGCGCACCTCGTCTTCGCCGAGGGGATTAAGCACGTAACGCAGGGCAATTCGGTCCCAGAAATTGTGCATCTCGCTGATTACCGGCAGCAGTTCCATCTGCCCTACCAGCACGAGCTGCAGAATCTTGTATTCATTGGTCTCGTAGTTCAGGAGAATACGAAGAATCTCGAGAACAAACTTTGGCAGAATCTGCGCTTCGTCTATTAGAAGGACTATCGTCTTTTCCTCCTCAACACCACGCTGGAAAAGGAAACGTTCAACGGCCTCCATGTAATCCAACCCGGTCGCCCTGGCGGGCATGTCTATATGGAAAAGACGGGCAAGCTTGGCAAGGAACTGCTTCTCGGTTCGGAAATACGGATTGAGGATCATGTGGAAGCACACATCATCGTTGTCGCTCAGGGCCTGCGAGAGTTTTCTGCTCAGGGTGGTCTTCCCCATCCCCACATCACCGAGGATAACACTGAGGCCGCGCTTGAGAGTTATGGCTATCTGCAGTCGGCACAGCGCTGCCTTGTGCTCCCTGGAAAGAAAGAAGAAGGAAGGATCCGGACTCGTAGAGAACGGCTCTCTTTCCAACCCTATTACACTGAAGTAACTCATTCCAATCCCAACAGAAGATGACGATTTGTCACCCCGGCGCATCCGGGCATAGCGGAACCCACCAAAAAGGCATAGG
>JASLPY010000142.1 GCA_030744755.1 Kiritimatiellia bacterium
GTGAGAGCTGGAGCCCTGCGTGGAGCAGTTTTATTGCGCGACAAGGATGGCCTGCCTCTTCTCATGGAAGCAATTCGCAGCTCGGATTACGGACTTGTCCAAGCAGCCGCACGAATAGCCATGGAACTGAAAGAGGCCGACACGTCAAAAATGCTGACCGATGAGCTCGGAAAAGTTTCCGCCGACAAGCAGGTACTTCTCTGTAATGTCCTTGGCAAACGTGCTGACAAGGCGGCATTACCCGCCCTGTTTGGACTGGCAAAGGCCGGAGACGTGACAGCCCGGGTAGCAGCAATAAAGGCTGTTGCCGAGATCGGCAAGACAGGTACGGCTCCAGCCTTAATAGAATTGTTAAAAGACCCGGACGGTGACATCGCGCGGACAGCAGAGTCCGCACTTGCCGGATTAAGCGGCGCCGATGTCGACGAGACCGTTATCAGGATGCTCGATTCGGAAGACGAGGCCCTGAAGATAAAAATGATCAGTATGGTCGGTCAGCGCCGGATAGCGAAAGCAACACCGCGTCTTCTTAAAATCATGGCGGACAAAGACAAGAATTTGCGGACTGCAGCCATCAAGAGTTACGGGGAACTCGCCGGGTATTCAGAACTTCCTGAATTACTGGGGATACTCGTAAAAGAAACCCGCGCAGCAGACATAAGCGCACTTGAAAAAGCAGTCGGTTCTATTTGCATCGCCGCGGGCCTCCCGGATACCGCGGAACAAAAACTGGTTGATGCACTGGGCAAGGCTGTTCCCGAGGCGAAACCTGCGGTCTTGAGGACCTTGCGCGTGACAGGTCGAGCCGGCGCGCTCAAGGCCGTTCGCGCCGCCGTGGATGACACCAACAAGGATATTCACGAGGCGGCCATCAGGGTGATCAGCACGTGGAGAAGCGGCGATGCCATTCCTGTACTGCTGGAGCTGGCAAAGAATTCAAGTAAACCGATTGATAAGATACTGTGTCTTCGCGGTTATCTGAATATGGCTTTCAGGAAGCATATTCCTGCGAAAGACAGGCTGGCCATATGCAGGCAGGCCGTCACCATGATAGAGCGAACAGCGGAAAAGAGAATGCTGTTGGGCGCGATTGGACGTTTGGAGAACGTTGGATCGCTTAAACTAATCATTCCCTATCTTGATGATCCTGCTGTGAAAAACGAGGCTGTAACAACAGTCATGGCGATCGTTAGAAAACGTCCGAAAAGCCTGAATACCCCTGTGGCAAAGAAGGCACTTGAGAAAGTTATTACGGCGGCGGACAAACCGGCAATTGTGAAAGAGGCAAAAGCATTATTGAAACAGGCAGGCGGCAAATAAATATATCCAGCAGCGGACCTGTAACGCATTGTCAGGAGAAAATGATATGACAAACCAGACTGAAAGATTGAACGGCGGGAAATTGAGCCGGCGGAAATTTTTCAAAATAAGCTCCGTGGCGGCAAGTGCTGTCGCACTTCCGTACTACATTCCGGCATCAGCACTGGGACGCGGTGGAGCAGTGGCTCCAAGCGAGCGAATTGTGGCAGGAGGCATTGGGCTTGGCGGAAGAGGCTCAAGCGACCTTAGATGGATGATGGCGGAGTCCGACGTGCAGGTTGTCGCAATCTGCGATGCCAAGAAAAGCCAGCGTGACGCTGTGAAGAAAATGGTCGATGCCAAGTACAACAACAATGATTGCGCCACGTATATCGGCATCCGCGAGTTCCTGGCCGAGCGCACGGATATCAACGCCATGGTGATTGGCACCGGCGACCGTTGGCACGCACCGGCGTCCATAATGGCGATGCGCGCGGGGAAGGATGTCTACTGCGAGAAACCGGGCTGTTTTACCATAGCGCAGGGCAGGAAGGTTGTTGAAGCAGCAAAACAGTATAGCCGGATCTTTCAGACGGGAACACAACGGCTCAGCGAACCGAACCATGTCTTTGCGATTCAAATGGCCCGGTCGGGAGGGCTTGGAGAGATTCATACCGCTTATGCCGACATCCGGTGGCGGGGAGGAAGGGGGCAACGCCACGACTGGCTGCCAGAGCAGCCCTTGCCGCCTAAAGAAGAAATGGACTGGGATGCCTGGCTTGGCGCCTGCCCATGGCGTCCCTACAACGCGGGATATGCGTATCGTGGCAAGGGGCCTAAATGGAATAATTTCCATGATTTTGCCACCGATGTTGCCCAATGGGGATCGCATACTATTGCCCAGGTACTGGCCGGCCTCGATATGTCGAAAGCTTCGCCCGTCACATTCGAGTTTTCCAAACCCGGCGCCGACATCATTGCCCGCTTGGCCAGTGGTGTAAAGATAGTGCTCGTCCGTCCCGCAAAAGGAGTGAAAAACAGCAAATACTGGGGTGACAGGAACGCGTGTGGTGAACGGTTTGATGGTTCGGAGGGATGGGCGGCGGCGGCCGACGGCTATTCAAGGCCTGATGTCTCATCACCCGCCATGCTTTCCGAATTCAAGAAGGTTGTTGGACAGTATTCAACCAGGACACAACGCCCCATGAACCATATGCGTGACTTCCTTAATTGTGTCAAATCACGACGGGAAACAGTTGCTAATCCTGAGGTCATGTTTAATTCAATGATGATCAACCTTGCAGCCGACATCTGTGAACGGCTGCAGCGTAATTTGAAGTTCGACATGCACAAGGCACAATTCATTGATGATATTGAAGCCAACCGGATGTGCAGCCGTGCAGCAAGGGAACCGTGGCAGATATAGATTGAAAATACAGTTCTTATCAATTTGGAGCCAACGATTCCCAGGGAGAGACATAATGACAAATAGAAAGAGTTGGTCGCTGGCGTCGACCCTTGGTGTAGCACTGGTTGTACTTTTTGCGTTCACCGAAGGCGTAAGTGCAGGGCAATCGATCGACCAGGCGCTCTGGCGGAAGTTAATGCAAAAGGTGCATGCCGAGGCCTTGAAGAAGCAGGCGGCACATAAGCAGCAGGTTCATAATGCGGGACTCAAACTCGGCTCCTGGTCTTGTGTGGGACCATTTCGGGACGGTAAGTTCGGCTTGTTCTCACGATGTTTTGCCCGGGCCTATGGCCCTGAGTTGAATGTGACACAAGCGGGCCGCACGCTGGTCGACTTGAAGAAGACCTACGGGGACGGCAAGCTCACATGGAAAGAACACCCCGAATGGGTCGACGGTTATTCGCACCCTCTGCCGATCGGTCCGGCGCCGTCACGTAGCGAAACCGTCTACCTTTATCGGACCATAACCTGTAAGAAGAAGTTGCAGGTCGATGCGCACATCGTGGCCGAAGATGCAATCCGAATCTGGCTCAATGGACAAAAGGTTGCTGAACTCGGTCGATCCGGGTCCGGCCGTTACAGGCGTTTTCTAGGCGCCAAACTCCCTCTGGAGCCAGGCACCAATCGACTCCTGGTGAAGATCACCAGCCTGTATGGAAAGCATGGGTTCTCTTTTGCCATGCCGCTGATCACGCGTAGCAGCGGTTTTCGCAGCTATGGCCTGTCGGCTCGACTCCGGTCTGGAGAGAACCGCTTTCATCCGGGTAACGAGCCGTTTGCCTCGGCTGGCCGGCTGGATGCGAACAAGGCCACCCCATTGCCGAAGTCGCGCCCGCCGCACTACGTGCGTAAAGACACCTGGCAGGAGACTATCCTGGCCTCGCGTAAGGTCGATAAGAAGCACGATCTGTGGAGACTGGTTGCGGCCGATTTTTCCGATGAGGCCGCCCGTCGCGAGATGTACTGGGAGCGCAAAGACGAAATCTGGAAAGGCATCTTGTCGCAAGGTAGAAGGAGCACCATCAGTATTGACAAGCTGCGAGTCGTCGCCCTGGGCAACGGTAATCTACTGTTCAATGGTGGCTTTGAACCGAACGACAAGGCGGGCCAGGTGGTTCCCGACGTGGGTTCCAGGTGCCTGGCGATTAGGCCCGGCACGAGCATCGGCGGCTGGCGACAGGCGCCCGGCGGAGCCGTCGGCGTGCTGTACGGCACAGGGCACCAGGCCCACGGCGGCCGGCAGTCCTATCACCTCGGTGGCGGTCACGGCGCCGGCCGTGTTTCGCAGTCATTCGACACGGTTGCCGGGAAGGAATACTTTGTCAGCTTCCAGGCGGCCGGATTCCCGGGAGACGATGATCTGCAGACGGGGACCATTTCCGTCGGCGATCTTAAAGCGACCTATCGAACCCCGGCTGGAACCGACACGGCCACCCACATGGGCTGGGCCGAGCACGGCTTCATCTTCAAGGCCGTCGCCGCCAAGTCCACATTGGTATTCGGCAGTCCCAAAGGCAAGAGCGGCACGATCACCATCGACGACGTGCGTGTGGCGCCCGTGTTGAGCAGCGACCTGATTGTCGGCGGAAAGGCCGAATCCGGCGCGCGCCGGACTTTCGCCACCAAGCCGGGGCGCACTTATGGGCTGACGTTCCAATCCTCCGGGCATCACGATCCGAGCCTGGCCCAGGTGCAGAGGGGACAGGTGTCGGCGGGGGGCCTGGACTTTGGGTTCACCACCCCCAAGGCGACGGATGCCACCGACCTGCAATGGACGCCTCAGGGGTGTGTATTCACGGCGGTCGACGCCACCTCGACCCTTGCTTTCGGCGTCTATGACAACCTGCCCGTACTCTTTGACCGCTACGTCAATGCGACGCTGGGTTTGCTCGAATTGCCCCCGGCGGCGAGATCATTATTTGCTAAGACCAAGAACGCTGCAGGCGTCCGCACGGCTCGGAGCGTGTACCACCGTGCACAACGCTACACCACTGCGCTTGCCGTCGTGCGCGGGTTCCGATTCGATGTGCCTGTAGCGCCGATGTACGATCCCCCGACGTTGAAGATGGTCGAGGTGCTCGACAAGACAACGTCCCCCTCGCCGGGAGGACAGGCCTATTTAGACCTGGTGACACCCCTGAAGACACGAGCGCGGGCAGCACTCGCCGCGCTCGGCAGCGGTAGGCCAGGCTCGGACGACACGATCATTACACTCACCGACGACATCGAAAAGACCTGGTCCGAGCTGATTCGCTCGGTGGGGTTGATTGCCTTCATCAAACGATCGGCGATCAGAACGAATGCCGTTTCACCTTACCAATCCAACGGGGGAAATCCATCAAGCATCTGTGTATTTGACCCCGCCAAGCCGGAGGATCCGCTTCGGGTAGTATATAACGATCCGAACGGAGCGGTTTTCGACATGAACCTTTCCTACGACGCCAAAACGATCTTCTTTTCAGCGCGGCGGAAAGGTGTAGAAGGGGGCTGGCACATCTACGAAATCGGCGTGGACGGACAGGGACTCAAGCGTATCACCAGCGGGTCGTGCAACGATATCAGTCCGCTCGAGCTACCCAGTGGCGAGATCATGTTCGTCTCCAATCGGGCCGGCAACAGGCTCGTTTGCCAGGCCCCACCGGCCGGCTGCCTTTACGTCGTCAATCGCGACGGCAGCAACGTCCGCCGCGTTTCCGGCAACACGCTCTCGGACCACACGCCGCAGATTATGAATAACGGCCAAGTGTTGTTCACTCGCTGGGACTATGGGGTCGACAAAGGCGTGTTTGCCCGCCAGGCGCTCTGGACCATGAATCCGGACGGGACGGGTTTTCAACTGTATTTTGGCAACACGATTGAAGATCCCAATTCCTTTTGGGAGGCGCGCAGCGTACCCGGACGCCCGGAAGTTATTTCCACGTTCGGGCCTCATCACAGTCATCACGCAGGTATGATCGGACTGGTATGGAATGGTCTGGGGCCTGAGGCTCCGCGCGGCGAGGGATTTCGCTGGGTGACACAGGAGATGCAGGTTGTCTGCGACCTTAGGTTTCCCTCGGGTTATCAAGACCCGTTCCCAATCAACGAGAAACTGTTTCTGGTTTCTTTTGGCGGCGATGGCGAACACAGGAACCGGGTTTATCTGCTGGATGACCGCGGCAATAAGAAATGCATCTACGAGGACACAAAACTTGGCTGCTGGGTTCCCTTGCAAGTCAGCCCCCGGAAGAGACCGCCGGAGATCCCGGTGGCCTGCAAGAACCCGGAATTCGTCTACCGAGATCCGGTCGAAGCAAACCGCAAACCGGACGACCATACGGGCGTCCTCTTGCTACAGGATGTCTATGAAGGCCTGGGGAAACATGTCAAACGCGGCGAGGTGAAAGCACTCCAGATTATGGAGCAGGTCCCCAAGACACACGGGCACGTCCGGGGGGGCTTAGCCTGGGACATTTCTCCCACGATCGGTCGCGGGACGCTCTATGTACGGCGATTGATCGGCACGGTTCCGGTGGAATCCGACGGTTCGGCCCACTTTCGTGCGCCGGCGATCAGAGACATTTCTTGCGACGCCCTGGACGCCGAGGGAAAGGTGATTCAACGCATGGGTACTACGATACAGGTCATGCCGAACGAAATCCGCAGTTGCGTGGGCTGCCATGAGCGTCGCGGCGCCTCGCCCAAGCAGGGCAGGAGGTCATTGGCGGCGAAACGTGCTCCGTCCATTCCGCAGCGTCCGGATTGGGGAACTAACGGCATCGTTGATTTCGTCCGTGTGGTGCAACCGGTCCTCGATAAATACTGCGCCAAGTGTCACAGCGGCGCCACTCCCGACGGGGGCGTCGACTTGTCAGGTGACAAGACACGCTACTTCAACATGGCGTACAACAACCTCGTCGACCGCGATTTGGTCCATCACATCGCGGTGCAGAATTCCGACTACTCGTCTCCTGTACCCAAGACGATCGGGGCATACGCCAGCCGTCTTTGCCGGTATATCGAGTCCAAGCATCACGGCCCAAAGCTGCCCCTTGCCGATCGGCAGCGGATCTATACCTGGATCGACAGCAACGTACCCTACTATGGCGTCTATCACTACACCGATGATCGCGTTCGAGGAGCGCGTGATCGCTGGTGCGCGCCCAAGGAGAATAACTGGTTTCAGAAGAGTTTCGTGCCCGTTTTCGATCGGCGCTGCTATACGTGTCACGCGCATGAGGTCGACATCTCGCAGTCGTGGAATCGCGTGACACACAAGACCGTAACCAGCAAAGCCTGGTCCAACCGGTCCTTGATGGCGCATGGCTTTTCAGGGTGCGATCCCCACATTACTCTGTACGGACCCGCGAATCGGATAAACCTGACACACCCCGAATGGAGCCTTGCCCTGACCGCGCCATTGTCGAAAAAGGCCGGCGGCCTGGGCCTGTGCAAATCGAAAGAAGATAAACCTTTCATCTTCAAAGACAAGACCGACCGCGACTACCAGGCCATGCTCAAATCGCTCCAGAAAGGCCGCGACTATTTGACCGCTCACCCACGCATGGACATGATCGAAGAACTGAAGAAGAAGAACAAAGAGTCAGCGACGCTTGCAAGCTCATCATGGATCTGGCATCCCGACGAGAACGGAGCCGTTCGCGCTCCGGCAGGCACACGTTATTTCCGGCGAGTGATCCGAACGGACCCTGCGACACTTAGCTCGGCGAACATCACGATCACCGCCGACAATAGTTATACCCTATGGGTGAATGGTCAATGCGTCCTAAAGGACAATAACTGGACC
>JASLPY010000143.1 GCA_030744755.1 Kiritimatiellia bacterium
AAACGCATCCTTCAACAACTCCTGCGCTGCCTCACGATCCTTCGCCTTCAACGCAAACAATGTCTCACCAGTGCCCTCGTCCACCCCACTGCCACCACGCTCTATCATCCCCATCACAACGTCTTGGAATGTGCGACCCCCCGCGCCTTCCGGCGAATAGCCACCAACCGAAGCATCGTCCCCCCGGACAAGGCGGGTGCGTCGCTCCATGCTTGCCAACGTGTCCACCAACCCCTCCTCCACGGTCTTCACACGTTGATGCGCCACGTCCTCCCTGAGCAACAGGGGTTCCCACTCGTTCAAAACACGTTCCATGTGTTGAACTTCTAACTCGTAGATGTCCTTCTCCCGGCCCAACTGATGAACCGCCGCCTCGTCACCCTTCTTCCCGGCCGCTGCTATCTCCTCGTCCAACTGTGGTCGTCTAGCGATGAGGGCGTCGTACTCGGCCTTCTGCTGCCCCATCGCCACCAAACGAGCCTGCTTCTCCGCCAGTTCATCTGCCGACAACTTGAACGGCGTCCACTTGCCGCCCTTCAACCGGCGACCCGCCACAGGCGTATCCCCCACGCGCACCGCCTGTGTTTGCAGCCCCTCCAACCCGGCAGTCTCCCGCGCATACGCCGCATTGAACCCCGCAATACCCTGACGACTATTCGCCACCCTCTCCACACGGGCACCCGCAGAAAACGCCTCATGCTGCAACGCCGCATCCAACTCCTCAAAGTTCTTGAACACCTCAATCCACCGATTCATCCGACCATGCGGCGTCAACGCCTTCGTACCACCCACACCCGAACGGAGAACCCGCAACAACGCCCGCATCGCCTGAACGGTTACATCCTGCTCGGCCAACTTGACACCAGAAGCAGCAATAAGTTTTACCTGCGTTGTCAGAAATCCCAGTTGGTTCTTCAAGTTAACCAATCCCTCTGAGAACGCCTCGTTGAGATCATCTGCGGCGGTGTACACACCACCCAGATCCTCCGGGGGACGAACCGGCAACTCCGCGCCCTCCGACGGAGCAAACAACCGCGGCTGTCGATCATCCTTAGCGCCCCGCAACCGCTCAGCGCGAATGTCCTGCAATGCCTGACGGACACGCTGACGTTCAACGGCGAACTCTGCGGCACGACGCGCCTCCTGCGTCCGCTGAGCAGGAGACATCTGAGCCAACCTAGACACCTCCACGGACAGATCTTCTGCCACCACCCGCGCTGCCCTTGCCTCTGCCCGCAGTTCCGCCAAGGGCACTTCGGTGTCCAGCACGGCCATTTCTGCCTCCGACAAAGCGAACCGCTCCTCGTCGCTCACCAAGGGACGCCTCTCGCGGTACTTCTTGCCCCGTTCCCCGGTTTGTCTCCCGTAATGGTCCGTCAACACAGGACCATGTTCTTCCCATTGGACGGCTGCTTCCATCTCCTCCAGCCTCGCCTTGGCGGTGGACCGCTCCGACTCAACCGCCCTGATGTCAGCCTCCACATCATCAACGAGCCGCTTTGCCTCCGTCAACTCAACCATCAGCGGATCGTTGGGATGCAACGAATCCCCCACATGCAAAGCCACGGCCTCCTCGGCGGGTGCAGGCTCGTCGTAGAAACGCCAACCCTTTTCACGCAACTCATCGCGCAATGCAACCCCCTCGGGGGAACCAACATCCGCCACGATACGTTCCACGTCCAGATCCCTGCGAGGAGCAACCAACGTCCACTCGTCGCGTTTGCTGGTACGCTCAACCCGCAGCAAAACCCTCTCCGAAACCGGCTCGGGGGGCAGACCCTCTGCCGCCATCAATGCCCGCCACTCCATCATCGCATCGCGACCCTCTTCACTGTACGGGCTTTTGCTGCCCTCGGGTCTGATAACAAACTCTGCTAGTCCACGTTGGGGGTTCTTCCACCTGTCCACCGCAAACAACCTGCCGCGTCCCGGAAGCCGCGGGTCCGTAACTCCCACAACCACGATCTCAGCGCCGCGTCGCTGCGAGTTTCGCAACACATTCCCGAACCGTATTTGCTGGCTCTTAAGGTTCTTCTTTAGCCGCTCCACACTGTCGATGGCGTCCTGCAACGTGCCGCTGGGCTCCTCATACTTTTTTCCCAGAGCGTCCCTTCTCGTCCTCACAACGTACAGGCGGTTTACCTCGTCGTAGGCGTCAACCAGTTCCTGCGCCCGGTCCCTCTGGGCCAGAACCTTCTTGGTCTGGGTAGCGGCCCAAGCCTCCTTGGCCTTCTTCAATGCCGCACGCATCTTATTCAAGACCAACTGATCCGACTTGGAAAGGGTGCGTTCGGGTCGGCCCCGTGGAAACTCCGCCTGCAACATTGGCTCTATGGCACGCTCGGGAGGAGGCTCGCCCCGCAACGCCTGCATCTCCCCCTCCACACGATCCAAGTCGGCTTGGCGTAAACGGATCGTTTCCTCCAACTTCTCCGTCTCCCCCCCGGTACCAACCTTGTACGCCTCGTCCAACTCGCGCTGCAACTCGCCCATGCGCCTCTGCGCTTCAACGATCTTGTTTCGACGCCCGGTTTCCGGCCCCTGAGTTTTGAACGGCCCGCGTGCCTCCTGCTTCGCTATCTCATCGCGCTGTTCCTGTATCTGTCTACGCAGAGACTCGCGGCGACGCGTGTACACGGCCTCCCTCGCCCTGTGGGAACTGGCACCGGACTTGCTCAACTTTTTTATTCTGCGCCTCACCCTGTCCTTGTGTGCAGCCAACTGCTTACGGGCGTGTGCCAGCCCAGTCTCAGCGCCGAACTGCTCCTTTCTGAGCCGCTTCCAAGTCAGATGATGAACGCCCCTTGGACGCTCCGACAACTGGGCAGCGGTCGCAGTCTTCCTAGCGGCGGTGCGGGCCTTGTCGTACGCTTTCTGGGCCGCTGTCTGTCCCACGTCAAGTTCGGCCACCGGGCCACCCTCAACGGCATTGAATACGGCCGTCAGGTTTCCCTGCGCCGTTTCGACAGCCCGCTCGGCCACCATCTCGGCATCCGTGAACACCTTCAAAGTAGCACGTGCCGCGGCCTCGTCCTTGACGCCACGCCGACGCCCCTTGGACGCCAACACACGCAATTGCTTCTCAGCGACCTCCAACTCCCCCGCCCTGAGCGCCACCCTTTCCTCACCCCCCTCAAGTGCCTTGGTGGCCATAGCCACATCTTCCTTGGTTCCCGCCACCTCAGGCCGACCGTAAATCTCCGCACGTCTGGCACGCCCGATCTCCTCCAAGCCCTGCAACCGGTCTGCCTCTACGATCAGTCGCTCCACCCGCTCGGCGTGAGCCTCCAACTCGGCCTGCCTCACAGGGAACCGCCGCTCCAGATGTGCTATCCGCGCCACCAGCCGGTCATAGTCCGCCTGAGCCGCATCCCTGACCGCCACAGCATTGGAATAGGCGGCGTTAGCGGCCCGCACCCCCTCAGCATCCATGGTGACATTGCCCAACCACCTGTCTGTTTCCTGACGGACAATCGCATGGAACGCATCCCCTGTTCGCTCCAGAATGAGAACCTCTTCTTCTATCTGGGCCACACGGGCCGAAACCGCCTCCGCCTTCAAGATGGTGTTCTTGGCGCGCTCACCAAACCGACCACTCTCCAACTTGCGGGCCTGCTCCGCTGCCGGTTTCAAACTCGCCAAATCAAGACCGTACTCAGACAGTTCCTCCTCCAAGACACGTGTCTCCGCGTACAGGTCCTCCAACACCCCCTGCATCTTGCCCATCTCACCGTCTATGGCCTGCGCTTCGGCGGTCAGCCGCGCCGCCGTCTGGGCCTCCCTCTCCTGCGTCTTCACGTGCGTGGCCACCGCACGCTCTTTCCTCTCTATGCGATCCAGCGTCTTCCGCTGCTTCCTAGACAACCTCAATCGGGCAGTATCTATTTCCTCATACTGCTTCAGTACCCGCCGCACCTCTGAGGTCATCTTCTCCACATTGAACATGGGAAAGATGTCGGAGGTGCGCCGGTTGAAGTGCTCCATCCGTATATCGCGGCCCATCCCCACCTTCCACTTTTCAGCCAGCACACTAAAATCGTTCTCATACAAGGGGCGCCCGTAAACCTTCTCATGCGCTATGTTGATCTGCCTCCGAATGGACATTCCCACAGCGTCGGGGTTCTTCACGACGAACACCAGACCAGTATCGGGATCATGTAGCACATTGGCGATAATGGGCTTACCGGTTTTCTGGTTCTTGCCGATCTGGTTGGGCTTCACACCATCAGCAACATGTGCTGTTCCGCCCGGATTTCCAGCGGTCACTCCACTGGGATTCTCCACGACAACCTTTGAACCCGGCAGCCATCGCCGGTGTTGCAAAGAAGTGGGCGTGACCCGACCGTGCGCCTCCAACGGCCACGGCTTCTGTGTGCCGCCCGGCGTTGGAGAAAACTCGTCTATCTGACTGTAGTCCTCACGCTTGAACATGTGCGGCAGATTGTCCTCGCGAATCCTCCCCGGCATGTAGTCCTCCATGCCAGTGGCTTGTTTCATTGCCGCCGTCGTGCCCTCCCACACGTCCTCAATGTGGCGTCCCGTTACCTGCTGCCACTCGTCAATATCGCGGGCCAGAATCCTCTGAGCCTCCGGGTCCAACCGTTTGATCTCATCCGGCAGATTGTCCCACCACTTGCGCTGCACCGATCTGGCCTCACCCCGCGAAAGCCCAATGATTGTGCCCTCGGCGTCCCTTGCGGTGACCTTGCTGATGGCCTCACCCAGATCCGTCAACGACGCATCAGCCACCTTGTAACCCGCAGAACGCTTGATGATCGTGTCCTGTGCCTCGCTCACAGACGTGCCAAACACATGTTCCATGGCACGGGCGTGACGTATGAAATCGTCCTCCCCCAACGCCAATTGCAGCAACCGGGGATTACCCGACTTGCGCATCGTCCGCAACACGGCGTTCGGCTGGAAATGGGCAGCCAACTTTTGCTGCACACCCTCAGGCGTGGCCTTCAACGCCGCACGTATCGGCAGATCAGCAACCCTAGAAATCACCCCGGCACCCAAACCGGCCCGTGCAGCACCCCCGCCAAGGCGCAAACCCGGCAACGCTATCTCCAACGGGGACCTTGCCGCCTGCCCGGCCACCCGCAGCAGCATCTCAGAGTTCTTCGCCGTTTCCCGCCTGAGCGTGTTCACAGCAGCGCGGCCCTTCGCTCCTCCCAGACGGAAAGCCTTGATGCCCTTCAACAGTTCATCATCCCCAAAGACATCCCTGTAAAACTTGGGCACGTTCTTTAGTTGCCGCCCCGCCACCCCCTCGGCCAAACCTATGCGTTCAGGGAGTTGCTTCATAGCCCAGTCGATGTAACGGTCCTGCCGCATCAACCGCCCCACGCCGTGGGAACCCGGCAACCGCAAACGCAAACCCGGTGTCAACCCCATCAGGTTGGACAACTCACGTGCCAGCGGGTCCTTGGACTTCAACAAGTAACGCGACGCACCCGTAAGAGACTGCGACTTCTCAGCGGCCAAGGCAGCCCCATTAGCCAAGTCCCTCATCTTCTCTGCCGACTTCAACGACTTGGTGGCCCCTGTCCGAACCAGATCATCGGCGCTACGTGCGGCAAAATCTCCCAAACTGCGAGCAACCTTCGACCATCCCAAACCACGCGCGAAAGCCCCGGCACCACCCATGTACATCAAGGGGTCCAACGCCACATCCCCGACAAACCCGATCACCCGGTCAGCCCAGATGTTGTCTTTCAGCACCCCCAGCCCCAGTGCTGCACTTGCCCCCGCAGTAAACGGAGACAGGGCAATCAGCCCGGCACCAACCCACTCGCGTTCGTCGTCAATCAAATCACCGAACCCGTAATGGGACGTGGCCTGATTCCACCACTCCGACGGGGAGAACTCACCTTGCCCGACACGCCCCCCCACCACATCCTGTGCGAGATCAATGCCCTCCTTGATGGTAGACACCGCCATGCCGCGGCCAAGATCCAACCCCTTTAGAACCGCTCCAAACCACCCACCGGGACCCGAATCGGTGGCTTCCGGTGCTTTGGGTGTCAGTGTCCCGGCCAAATGGGCAAACGGGCCACCACCATACGAGGGGGAGAGGAACCGGCCAGTGTTTCCTACCCGCGTAGGTTGCAGCGCACTGCGGGCTATGGGAGCGCCGGGACCTCCACCACGGGAGATCGCTTTGAGGATGTCATCCAGAGGTAAAGCCACTGGGACGCCTACCCTTGACGAATCGGGTTAGGCCATTCCTGATCGGCAGGCCAGTAACTATTATCCCCCCTGTAGACCCTCTGCGGTACCCACCGGTACGAGAACTCCCACGCCTTGTCACCCTCTTTGACGTACTTCTCAGATTTGTCGCGCACAACATACGTCTTACCGTCACTATCTTCATACACGGGTCGCCCGTCGTTCAGGTAGAATGCTATGGGGCTTCCTTCTTCGTAGTAGTACGACGACTGCGAAGCGTTAGCAGGTTGCTGCCCCGCCGGTACCGGCGCAACAACTGTATCGTATCCGAACTCGCCACCACCGGGAATAAACGTCGCCCCACCACCACCGGCAGCAGGGGCTGCGGCTGCTGCCGCATCCTCTATGGCTTGAGTTGTCTCGTCCGTTGTCCCAGCAGAAAGAAGGTCCTCCATGCCCATTCCCTGCACGATGGCGAACATGTCCCGGTACGGATACGTGCCATCAGGAGCCTGCTTCCTTGACAACTCGCCCAACGCGTGCAACACGTTCTCGTCGGTCAGCCCCTTCGTAACCATCCCCGGTGCGATGTCGATAACCCCCCGGATCTCCTCCAACACGGCGGTCGTAAAGTTCGGATCACCCAACATCGCCAGATAGTTCATCAGATTGGTGGTCGTATTTATTTCCGTTCCCGTCTGCAACGCCGCATCCTGTGCAAACTCCAACTCTCTCAGGGCCAGCGTATAGTTGGCCTGCTCCATTGCGTCCATCCCGTACGTCGGGTTCCGCACCATAATGTTTTGCCCGAACTCGCCAACCTCCGGGCCGGGAATGTACTCGCGGTCGTCCACACCCATCTGGCTGGCATCAAACTCCGCAACACCCTGATTGAACACATCTAGCCAATTTTCCTGCGTCTGCAAGTCGGCAGCCGCGTCAGCGGCCAACGTCGCACTCCGATACGCCTCATCGGCCTGCTCCCCAGCAGTCAAACCAGTGGCGGCATCAAACCCGATGGGACGCCCAAAGTTCGGATTCGGCACAGTCTCCCACACCCCCGTGAACGGGTTCTGCCGTCTAATCGTTTCCTGCATGTCGATACCCTGCCCCGCCAGACTCGCCAGATCCCCAGCCGACAACTCGTTGAACTGCTTCTCAAGGAACGCCTGAGAGGTGGCGAACTGGTCTGCCGCCGTCTGCTGCCCAGCGGTCAACCCGGTTGCCGTGTCGAACCCGTACGGCAGCCCGTACTGCGGGTTCCGCACGAAGTGTCCACTTGGCGTGGGCAAGAACTCCCGCGTATCAATACCGCGCTCCTGCTGCCCCAAACCGAACTGGCGGATTGACTCCGCCAACGAAGCGGCCTCCG
>JASLPY010000144.1:0-7227 GCA_030744755.1 Kiritimatiellia bacterium
CCTGTTCCAACCGTTCCCGGCTGGGGTGTTCCCTTGTTGGCTGTCCCGTGGCGCAGCACAGCGCGCCGGAGGAATGCTTGCCCGTTGGCGGGAAGGGACACGCTCCGGATGTGATCGTGATCCTCGATGATGTCGATAAAGTGCTTGGCATCCTGAGCCGGGCAGGTGAAGCGCCCGCCATTGCACCGCACGAGTACAGGCACCAGTCGCCCACGCTCATGCTTGGCGAGGATAGCGACGTGATGGTCGCAGAGGAATTGCTCGTTCCTGTCAGCGTAAGCCTTGACGTCGGCAATGGTCTCCGCCGGGTGGTTCTCCTGCTTGCTGCACTCCGCAACTTCACAGGCCATCTTCTTACATGCGTAGAAGTCAGCCGGGTGTTTGGTGAGGCATACGGTACAAGCGCCTGTCACGTCGTGATCCGTCCCGAAGTCGAGATTATAGCGGCACCGGGGTTCTGGCTCCTCATCACCCGGACGGACCCGGATGAAGGCGATGGGGGTATCTGGGTGGCGCGCCTGATTCACGAACAGGTTGGCGGCCCCGTTCTCGTACTCCTCTACTTTGGAGATGTGGCAGTAGGGTAGTGTGGCGTCACTGATCTTGTTGACTTCATTGCTGTACTCCAGAAGCTCGAAGGCAATCGGCGCGCGCAAAGCGATCACGCTCACACCGACGACACTCTCGGCAAGCGCTTTGCGGTTACGCTCCCGCATGCGGTTGGCCTCGCATGGATCCTTGGCGAGCTCGGGGTTCTCAAAGTAGACGATCTCTCTGGTGGTCTTCATGATGTTCTCCTTGGGTTGGGTGAATTGGTGTGCGTGTCGTTCCCGGAATGCGCACCCCTCCGGCTGTCAGGCTCTTCTACTTGATGTAAGCGTTGAGACCGATCACAACGTTCTGGTCGTTGACCATGGCATCGGTCTTCTTGTTCCCCCGGCTCGAAGCTACGACGAGGGTCTTGCCCGACGCACTCCTCATGGGTGGGTTGTTCACTGCCAGCTCTACGTGAAGCACGCCGTCTTTGATCCATGCTTTCATGGGTCTCTCCTTGGTTGGGTTGTTGTTGCGGGAGGAAAGCAACCGGGCACTCTGCAAGACCGCACTCGTACTGGTAGTACTCGTCGAGGCTCATCCCGTTCTCAAGGATGTTCAGCTCTTCGTTCTTGTTGCGATCTGTCATCGCCCGGTGTCCTTTCCCGTCTGTTGCTTGTTGTTACCACTCTACTGTGTGACATCCGTGCGGACACATCCGCGGGCTGAACCCGCCGTTCTCACAGGTTGCCTGCTCCTCTGCCTTGCGCCACACATAATCAATCAAGTGAGGCTTCGGGAATGTCCGGGCCACCTTGAGATAGTTCTCGTATCTCCCGTCAACCAGCGGGTCTGACTTCAGGCAGTCTGGCAGCTCGATTACATCCTCTTGTTCTTCGCACTTGGCGATGATCTCTTTCATGTTGTCGGTTGCATAGTGCTCTTCTTCGAGCCATATCTCGGCCTGCTTGAGCTCTTCCAACAGCTCATCGAAGTGGTCTTGCCTGTGCCTCGCAACGACCCCGAGGTCCTCTTCGATTAACTCGACCGCATCATCCACCTCTTTGCAGCACCACTCTGCGTAGCACTCCGCAAGAAACTTGATCGACTTCTTGCTTAGGTTCTTCTCGGCTAGGGCGTATGCCTCTGCGCTATGACTCCATTCCCATGCCATCATGCACCTCCTTAGCTGTGTGTGTATCCATCCGTCTCGATGCATAGCCACATGCCGCACCACTGTACGGTAATGGCCCCATCGCACCCAATCGTACTCTGGCAGGCGTTCGCCATATCAAGGGCCGATGCGTACCCGCTGTCATTCACCTCGTACTTATCTTGAACCGCTGCTCGCTGTTCGTCAGTCATGCTGACCAGCTTGTCGGCCCGGACTGCTTTGACTCTCGGCTCGTCGATCACTGTTCTCATGGCTCCCGCCCTTTCCTTTATCCTCAACCTAACTGTATGATGCAATGCGCAGCATAGCGCAACCGGCTTGCGCCATGCAAGAAGAAAATGAAGAAAAAATGTGGGCTTCCAGACCCTTCCTATATATACCCTTTTACTGTTGATGGAAAAAGCGACGGTAGGGACCATATAGGGGGCGTGGTTGGTGGGGTGGTAAAGCTATGCGATCAGTCTACTCTATAGATGTACGGACGACGGCACCCGGAGCAATCGTCTCTTCGCTTATCAAGGCTTCACTCGCATCCCTCGCCCAATCAATCCCACCGCCCGCACCGGATGACCCACACCCCCGCACTGTCAGGCTCTACGTCATTGCGCGATCCGGGCTACACATCCACACACCAGAAGAGCTCGCTATCAAGGAGGCACCAGCCACAGGCATTCTACCCACCGATCTGGCGGCAGTCATCAAGGCAGCCAAGAAGACACGCACCGGGAACAACGCAGCGCACCGGGAGTTCCTGCGCACCCTTCCCCCGGAGCTCCATGCAGTCAAGAGAGGATGGCCCGACTTCTTCCTCATCTCGGACAAGGGCAATCTCTCCGCCGTCGAAGTGAAAGCATCCCGGGGCCGCACCCTGAAAGCGCTACAGCTCGCGTGCATGCGGATTCTCGCACGCTACGGCATCCCCGCTTACCGATGGTCTAAGGCCACTGGATACGAGAGAATAGGCATCGCTTCACCCGTCGAGGCGAGTAGTGTTGTTGAAATAAGCGACGTTGGGGACCATATAGGGGGGTAGCGTGGTTGAGTCTTCTACAGATAGCGAGAGCCTGGTTCCGGCTTCTCCACTCTTCGATCAGTCTGACACACTGCTGCCCTCTCTGCCTACCGATCACGAGCCAGCTTCCGACGATCCAGAACGGGTAGACGGCAAGGCGATTGTGAGACCTTCTGCCCTGCGGGGGGTTTTGAGAGGGTCGAGAGCGGTCACACGTGCGCGCGCGAAGGTCTTCCTTGAGACGTTGGCCCGGAGCGGCATCGTGGCGGAGGCCAACCGTGTTAGCGGTCTGAGTAGGGCCCAAGCGTACAAGCTGCGCAAGTCGGACGCCGGCTTCGGGGAACTATGGGCAGAAGCAGAGCTGATAGCAGCGGATCTCCTCGAACAGGAAGCTCACCGCCGGGCATTCGAGGGTGTTCTCAAACCCGTGTACCAGAAAGGCATGCAGGTCGGAAGCGTGCGGGAGTACAGCGACAAGCTGATGGAGCTCCTTCTCAAGGCTCGCAAGCCTGACACTTTCAAGGATCGCAAAGAGGTCGCACACACAGGCACGGTGGTACACTACAACATCACCGGGGTCACGAGGCCAAGCGCACCCAGCACGCAACCACACGTCATAGATGTAGAGGAAGAGCAGGAATAGGCGCATGGTGACACGGATACAGAGACCGCGTGACACTGGAGAGCTCGGAGCTCGGAGCTCGGCAGAGCTCGCGGCAGGCTCGGGAGTGGGTGGCACAGCAGGCAGGCTCTGGGCTACGCGCGGCAGATCGAAGGCCCCCCGTGGACCCGCGCGGTCGGCGCCCCCCCCGGAGTCCCATATCCCCCCACGCTCACATATTTGCTCTATTTTCTCCCCAGCATTTTTTTTGGACTTGCTGGGTCTGAGAATCCAAGTGACTCGCTTTGGAGATGGGACAGCAGTGTCATTGAGAGGTCAGATGTTCACAGGCGGTGTGCATAGGCTGTTCGTGATCCCAAAGGGTCGCCTGATGTGCGGCACGGATGCGTTCAGTGTACGTACAGTGAACGGCAGTGAACGAGTGAACGAGCAGAGAATCGGAAAAAATCGCGCGAATAGGTTCCGCGAATTGGAGGCGAGGTCATGAATTACTTCTTTCGACATCCGGTTGAGTGCACGAAGAATCCTCGGAAGGCGTATGCGACCGTGAAGGCGATGCGCGAATACCGGGTTGCGAATCCGGTATGCTCGTGGTGCGGTAAGGGGAAGATCCATGTGCACCATGTTGAGCCGATCCAGTTTGCGCCTGAGAGGGCGGCCGATCCGGGCAATTTCATTTCGCTGTGCGGGAAGCGGTGTCATCTTGCCGTGGGTCACGCGGGGAACTGGAAGCAATTTGTTGAGAACGTGGTCCAGATATGCGCCATGGGGGTGTGTATCCGGGCGATCAAGAGGGGGAACTGATGGCGAAGCAAGTGGTCAAGGAAGTGAAGGCTCAGGAGATGGTTGGGGTGGCGCTCCGATTGCGCCGCCACGCCGAGAAGGCTGAGGCAGTATCCATGGAGGCGGATAAGCTGGCGAAACAGGGCGCGTTCAATGCCTTGGAAATGCTTGGGATGCCGTTCGTCCCGGAAGAGAACAAAACCGCGTATGAAGCTGCGCTTGGACTGCTGGACCTGTTCGACGATGGGGAAACTGACTCCGGCGCCATCCTGAACGTGGTTTTGACGCGCATCGAGCTCCTTAACAACATGCTGGAGGCTGATTGATGCCGAAGAAACAGGACCATTTGAGAACGGTGCTGCCGGACTGGAACGATTGGCGCAATGATGTTGTCGAAAAGGGGGAGTTCGGGAAGCTCAGGATCGCTACGATGTCGACGGACGAGCATCTGGCGATCATCGGTTTCATGAATGCGCTTCTCTATGATATTGCGGAGAAGAAGGGGATGGCCGACAAGACCAGGCAGTTGGGGCTTCACTTGCCTCCCGGGTTCACGGGGTGAGCTCTGGGCGCGGGTTTGCGATATCATGGCAGAATCAGAGTTCGCCTGCACCGAGAATGCACAGGCAATCCAGTTCTTGAAACTGGCCGCCGCGGAGCTTGACCACCGGACCAAGAAGCGCGAAGATAAAGGCGTGGAAGGGACGCACGAGAAGTAAAACCAAGGAGGGACACCATGGAACCAACCATGAAACAGGCATGCTCCGATCTTCGGACGGATATCGAGAGCACCAAAATCAAAGTGGAAGCGCTGATAACTCATAGCAGCTTCCATGACCCGGACATGCACCTTGCTACCGGGAACCTGCCGAATAGCCAGCAGGCGAACATGGCCGCGAACATCACACTGGCATTTCGCCATCTCGAAGACGCGCGTATGCGACTCGGGAAGGTGATTCAGGCCGCCACAGGCGGAGTGAGTATCTACGACAAGAAGTGATCAGTACCCGGGGTAGCTCAACAGGGAGAGCCCCGCGAAGCCCGAGCTGGCTCGGTGTCTTGCGGTTGATTGCGGTTCGAGACCGCGCCCCGGGCCATATTGGAAACCATGAGCAGGACAACGCCACAGCAACTACCGGACGGATATCGACAACGTGTTGATCACCATACCCGGCGCATCATGCACAACGCGAAGCGCATCTGGGATATCGTCCGGGAGTTCTGCGGAGATGAATACATTGCACAGGCCGCCGGGGATGGTCTGGTCGTCAGGATCTACAAGGGCGAGGCCCCGGACTGCCTCAAGTGCAATGACCGGAAGTGGATCGTCGGGGCGAGGGAGCAGAAGCCCGGGATCCTACTCCCGATTGTGAAGACGTGTACGGCGTGTAACCCGGACGGGATGGAGCCGCCGAGAATGGAGAAGAACTGATGCCACTGACCAAAGCCAAAGGGAATATGTACGACTGGTGTACCCACACCCACACCCACCTTGGGGGCGTCTGCTCGCATAAGTGTAAATACTGCTACGTGCAGGCCATGGAGCGCCGCTTCGGGGGCGGGCGGTACACCGGAGAACTCTGCCTGATCGAAAAGGAGTTTGACATCCACTACGGCAAGGGGCGGACGATCTTCATTGAGCATTGCAACGACCTGTTCGCCAAGGCCGTGCCCGACGAATGGATCGAGCGCATCCTCGCGCACACTTGCGAGTGGCCGGACAACGAGTATGTCTTCCAGACGAAGAACCCGGCGAGGATGGACCTGTTCAGAGACAAGATGCCGCCGAGAAGGCTTCTGGGCGTCACCATCGAGACGGCCGATGCAGACGTGGCCATCATGGTATCGAAAGCGCCGACCCCGTATGATCGCTACTGGGAAATGAAGGAAATGTCGAACCGGAAAGGTGAGCGGACCTTTGTGACGGTGGAGCCGATCTTGCGCGGGCCCGCTGCGGCGCTCGGCGGTATGATCCGGGATATCGCCCCGGAGTTCGTGAACATCGGCGCCGACAGCAAGGGAACCGATCTGGACGAGCCAACCGGGGAAGCGGTTGAGAAGCTGATCGACACGCTGCGGGCGTACAACGTGCCGATCAGGAAGAAGGTCAACCTCGAAAGGCTCCTCGCATGACCATCTGGACAACCCCGGCCCACTACCAGTTGATCGACAAAGAAGGCGGCGTGTTCCCGTGGCCCGCGCGCGAGACCCCGAAGCGCGATACGTTCGTATCTGGAGAAACGACCTTGACGAAACAAGGGAAAAACCTATACATGGCTCATGACAACGGAAGCATCCGCTGCGGAATCGTGATCCATGATGACCAAGTACTAAAGACAAGGGAAGCTCATGGAGACATCAACCGGGCTATCGAAGAGGCACGAAGCAATATGTAAACGATGCGGCGAATGCTGCCGCATCAAAATCGGCACCGACGACGGCCGGGCGCTTCCAACATCCGAGTTCTGTCCGTGTCTCGATCTCGATACCAAGCTCTGCACCGTCTACACCTTCCGAACGGTGGTGCTACCTATCCTCGACGGCGAGAATTGCCTCGCCGTAACCGATGCTATCCGAATGGGACTCGCGCCCCCCTCATGCTCCTACGTGCCTGACCGTTTCCCCAGCATGGAGTACGACAAGGAACGGTACAAAGAGTGCGTGCCGTGGATGCAGAGGCTCAATCTCAAAGAGCACGTGAAGGCGTGCCGCCGGAAATTGAAACGGCTGCTCAAAGAGCATCCAGAATGGAAGGAAAAAGGACTGGACGCGGGCCCTGTAGGCCCAACGTCAGACGCCACCTTATCAAGCAAAACAAGCCGCGGCAACGCGGCATTGTTGGATATGCGCCATTGACCAAAGCCGCAACCCGCGTCCAGTTATCTCTTATGAAGCCAGTACAGCACAAGAAGGCATCCCGGAAAGATATGATCCAGCAGGGCCGTGACCTGTTGGAACACAATCAGCAGCTCTCCCTGTTCGCCAATAACTGCATGGCCGCCATGAAGGCCGCCCACAAGCAGGCATGCGAGGGGTACGATGCTCTGGCTATGTCGATCATCCCGAGCGACCGGAAGAACCGGAAGCGTTTCGAGGCCATAG
>JASLPY010000144.1:7237-7479 GCA_030744755.1 Kiritimatiellia bacterium
GAATCTGATGGGACCATTCTGTATTGAGCCACCAGATCCAGAGGAGGAGCAAAATGCCAGTGGAACCAAGAGTGATACGGAACAAAGTGCGGACAGTGGACTCGGCAACAGGGAAGGTAGCCAAGAACAAGCAAAGAACCCCGCTTGACGGCGGCGGCTGGGCTACCAATAAAGTCGGCTGGGGTAAAGCTCGTCGACAAGCCATGCACGTGAATGAGGCTGCTGAATGACCACGGCGCCGG
>JASLPY010000145.1 GCA_030744755.1 Kiritimatiellia bacterium
AGATAACTGTTGAAGACTTAGAGCACTTTCTGAAAAGCGATGATAGCGAGACTGTAAAGCTTGGAGTGATACTCTCAGATGAGGCTAGTATTCGGGATGAACTTCTTCACTATGTCTCCAAGGGGTTGGGAAAACCACCACACCTCAGACCCTCATTAGATACTAGAGACACTATCTTCTCTCATTTTCAGGATATTTTCGGAGTTGACGATGATAATTTGACGGAAATACAGGAACACATCTACTCCGCTCAAAGTTTTGCCGATTCAGACAAAAAATTTCATTTCGACATGGTTATATCAAATCTAGTCGCACTCTTGATAATTGTGATTTACTATTGACAAAATCATATGAAACACGACATAGCAAGATGACAAAGGCGAAAAAACTGAAAATACCCATTATCACCTTCGAAGACTTGATGAAGGAACTTCCATGTGACGGTTGCAACGAAGGCGTAAGTAACGTTTACAAAAGTTGAACCATAAGGTGCGACCCAAAGAAGGATTTTAAAGGCATTACGCCAAATCCTTTCAGGGGGCCGCAAGTATACAATAGCAGGGGACTATTCAACCTTTACCCCATAAGCTTTTATATCAGAGACGTAAGTATCTCCGAGTTCGTTCCTGGAGAGCGACGACCCCGCGAAATAATTAATTTATTTTTCTGCCTTTATATATCCATCGACTATTATTGCATAGGGATCTGAAACTAAACCTTCGAGCTCTCCCGAGTATTCAGACCGAGATATCCAGGTGTCAATGCACTGGACTTCCTGGCCCGGGAGCAGTTCTCCGAGAAGCCCGCCCGGGCGCCCCCATCCCTTCAGTTTCAGCTCTCCATCACCAGTCTGTACTGTGACTGAGCCGGGACGCTTTCCCTCGGGCTGCAGGGATTCCAGTACCTCTCCCCTGACCAGGTTTCCACGCCCCTCCCCGATCTGGTCAGATATTGAGTCCTGATAGGGGCTGCACCACGGCTTGGCGTCGCACCACTTGCAGGCCGTCTCGGACGGTCGTGCCTCCCAGTGGCCCTCATCCATTTCACGTAGTTCATCAATGGTATCACTCGCTTCGTGCATTAATTCCGCAACTTCAGCAACCTTCGCCTCATCGGGAATGAATGTGACCTTGGTGTCCCCGAGGTACCAGAATTCCACCCTGTCAGGCAGCCTGTCATATTCTTCCCGGACAAGATGTGAGTAGATAAGGCCCTGAAGCTGTTGATCATCGCCCAGCCCTCCTTCGGGAGCCTTTCCTGTCTTGTAGTCAACCGTAATCAGTTCGGGGTCCGTGAACATGACATCGATGATACCTCCAATCCTGCTATCTCCGGAGAACATCATCTTCTCTCTGCCCGGAGGAGCACGTCCGGTAATGCTCTCGACCGAGAAGTCGCCGGTTGCCTGCGCGACTCCCCAGCGGGCTTGATCCAGAGCTGGACTGAACTTGGATTCATCCCACCTTCCCAACTGCCGCCTGCCCCTTTCAAATTCAGCCTTTCCAGTATTCCATCTTCTTCGAAGCAGGGCAGCGAGGTAATCCTCAGGAACTGCTGTGTCGAAATCACAATCATAGATCAGTTCCAATGCTTCATGGACGGCACTTCCAAGGAACTGGCTCTGTCTCATCGCTGAGGGGACTCTCCTGATTCTTCCAAAATAATAGGCTCTGGGACAGGCCCTGAACGTGCTGACCTGGCTGTAACTTATTGCCCCTTGACGCCATTCGCCACGCTCTGGAGCGGGGAGCTCCAGGTCCGACGTTTCAAGAGGTGGAAGAGGTTCTTTCCCGAGAAACCAGTCAGCAACCTCCATCCTCCCGTTTGAATCTGGACCACTGACAACCGATTTTGGAAACCATCTCTGGATGCCATCCCCCCTCTCGAGGAACAGCGCTTTCTCGGTCTCGCGTATGATTTTCCACTTTCCCTCAACTGCGCTCATCGGGACTCCCTCTTCAGCACTTCACCCTCGACATCCGCACTCTTTTCGATCCGGGTCCTGCTGACCAGGCTGTCAGCAACGGTGACCTTCCCCGTCGGGGGTACCGGCTTTCCGGCATAATCGCAGAAATGCTGGAAATCGCACCAGCGGCAGTGGGAAGTGTCAGGGTCGTATTGCCTCTGCTTGATGCGCCGGACCGAAGTCTCTATTTCCAGGTTTTTCCGTTCAAGGAGGCTTGTCCTCATTTTCTCGCCCAGCCCGATGCGGTTTCCGCTGACAAGGTTGTAAATGACGAGGTCCGTCGCCTCCTCGTCCCAGTCCTCCCTGCTGCCGCGATGGTACAGGAACAGCTGCAACGAACTGACCGGTCGCTGGTCCCTCCTTCCCGTCTTGAAATCTACAAGTTCGCACCGTCCGTCCGCATACTTCTCCACGCGGTCGACAAAGCCGATGATCTCCACGCCCTCGATATTCACCCTGAACTTCTTTTCCACCTCTACCTCCGACGGAACGTCGGACCGCTCCTGTTCGTGTTCAAACCACTGGTTTACAATCTTCCGGCATCGCAGTTTCTCCGCTTCCGCGGCCTCTGGGTCGGCGTACCTGCGCGCCGCCCACACCTCGTCAAAAATATCCATCAGCTGGTCAAGCTTTCCAGCCGGGTGATGGCGCCGCGTGAATTCCTCCAGGGTCCGGTGAACGTTCGACCCCGAAACCATCACAGCCTTCACGGGCGGGCGGATGCCCTCGATCCACTTGTAGCGGAATTTCAGCGGGCAGGCGTTGTAGTCGCTGATGGCAGTGTAGCTGAGCTGGAGCTCGCCCTCGGGGGTGGAGAGACCACCGGGCCACCATTCATCCGCCGGAATTTCGCCCATGCTGAAACCTCCTACCAGTTCCGCCAGCTGGTCCAGCAGCTCGATCGTCGTTTCGTCAAGAACGATGTCCTCGGCTCCGGCTATTGCCAGCTTCATGTCAATCAGGCGGCGAATGCTGTCCCTGATATCGCCTTCGACGTCGCTCCGGTCAAGGCGTGAGAGGGAGTCGGTAAGGGACAGGTGCAGTTCCCTGAACCGCTCGCTGTGGGGCAGTAGAGGCGTACCCCCGAATTCCGGCACGGGTTCCGTGACATCTACCCTCCTGATGACGCCCCTGCCGGCGTCCAGTACCTCATTCAGGAAGTTCATCGCCTCCCTTGGCCGCAGGGTCCCGTCTGGACCTCGCAGGTTCAGCGGCCTGGAAAGGAACAGGCGGTCCATGGCCCTGGTCATGGCGACGAAGTAGAGGCGCCGCCGTTCCAGTTCCCGCTCCTCTTTCTGATTCTCCTCCGGCGCAATGGCATCCAGAATCTCGGTGCGGACACTGTCTTCCGGGACCGGCCTGCGGGTAATCATCTGCGGCAGGAACACCACCGGGAACTCCAGCCCCTTGGCACGGTGGATAGTGCTCAGCAGCACGGCCGCCTCCCTGCGGTGGGGGTCAATCTCCATCTCCATGCCGTCCTTCTGGAGAAAGTCCAGGAAGTCAGCAAGCCGGCGGTCATCGCATTCAGCGCTGGCAAACTCCTCCAGGATAACGGTCAGCTGCTCGAAGGCCCGGAAGGAAGGTGATTCAGCCGGCTGTGCCAGCAGCCTTCTGGTCAGGCCGCTGTCGCGGAACAGCCTCTGCACCCACTCCCTGGTACTGCCGAACCTGTCACGACCATGCTCCGTCAGGAACTTCGCAAAATCAGCGGCTTTGCCAGGCTTCTCCAGGTCGGAGGGCAAGTCTCCCTGCAGAATCTCGGCAAGGTTTGCCCTGCCGGCAATATCGTTCAGTTTGAGACGGTCCAGGTCGTTGATGCAGAACTCCGGAATGGACATGCAGTACCGGACCGCCATTTCCTGGTTCAGGGGGTCGAGGGCGGCCTTCATCAGCATGGCACCGTCCCGGATGGCGGCATCGTGGAAGAGCGAACGCGAACTGGTTGTGGTGTATGGCACCCCCCTCTGTTCCAGGGCACTGACCAGATAATTCAGGTAGTTCAGGCTCAGCGCGAGAACCGCTATTTCCTCGGGCCGGTAGCCGGCGCCTATCAGCAACTGGATTCTTTTCGCAACTTCGTCAGCTTCCGTCACTTCGTCGGGTGTATTGATACATTCAATGCGGGTAACGATCCGGGAAGGGATACCAGATATCAGTGGTTTCCTCTCCGGCCTGCCAGGTGTCGATGAGATGTATTTTTCGGCTATGACCGTCAGCTGCTGGCTGTACCTGTAGCCGGTGTCAAGCTCGACGGAATGGAAATTGGGCTGTTTCCCGAAGGAATCCCGGAATACTTCCGTGTTGCGGACATTGGCCCCCCTGAAGCCGTAGATCGCCTGGTCCAGGTCACCAACGACACAGACTGACTCCATCCTGCGACCAAGGAGCTCGACCAGCTTTCCCTGAGGCCAGTTGTTATCCTGGAACTCGTCAACCATGAGATGGCGGTAATGGTTGCAGACCTCGTCCACGACTTTCGGATTTCCCTCCAGCAGGCGCAGTGCCAGGGTAATTTGATCTCCGAACGTGATGAATCCGTCTTTCCGGAGGATTTTCCTCAGTGCTATCAGCGCGCGGAGGTAACTCCCGGCTTCGCTGTCCGTGTCTGTCTCCGGATTGCCAGGTTCCCCCGATTCGTCCTCCTTACCCTCCTCAAGCTTTTCCAGCAGGCTGACGGGGTCACAGTCACGATTATGCAGCAGGTCATTGAATTCGACAAGTTTCGTCGCGAAGGAAGGTCCGGAGACCATTTCCGGCGATAAGGAACCTTCGGTGCCCCCCAGTATTTCGGCCGCGTGGTCGGTGATGTAGAAAACCAGCTGCGGGCCTTCCAGGTGCTCGGGCGGCCCGGTGAATCCCAGCTTCCTGTGGTATTTCCTGACCAGCTCGAGACAGAAACTGTGAAAATTGAATACCCGCGGTTCGGTCGTTGGAATATCTTCGTTCTCGTAGAGGCGGTTCCGGATTGCATTGGCTGCCTTTACCGTGAAGGTGAGAATCAGGATGCTGTCCGGGTTACATCCTCCTTTCACGAGCCTGACGGCCCGCTCCTCCAGAACGGTGGTCTTGCCGCTGCCCGGCCCGGCAGTGACCAGTATTGGTCCGTTTCCCCTCTCCACGACCTCCTGCTGGCGGGGGTTGAGCTCGATTCTCCCGGCAGGCTTCCTGAGGTTGCGAATCGCCTGTATGAAGGATCCATACCGTCTCCTCATCCGGTCAATCTCCTCCACTCTCTTCCTGACTGAATAATGAAGGCTGTCGCGCTCTTTTTCAAGGGCAGCTATTTCCTGACCGAGGGCGTCAGTTGAACCGGGAGCAATGCCGGAGGATTCAAGGCCCGCCAGCATCTGGTAGGCCGAAACGTCCCCGAGCAGTGAGCGTGTAAGCTGCGAGTGATTTTCCAGATTGCCCAGGACGTCCCGGTACTGCGACTCGGTACGATGGAGCTCTCCCAGGAACTTTTCGAGCGCTTCATCCTCCTCCAGCGACTGCGCACTGAGTATGAGGTTGCTGATATTCTCGATATATATATCCGACTTGTTGATGACACTGTCCTGTACGGAGAGTTCGCTACCGCCCATGACGTTCTCGGCTTCCTCATAATAGGCCTGCGGCTGGCAGCTGCGCAGGCTCTGCAGCAGCATTTCGAGCTCTGCGAAGGAAGCATCTCCCTGATGCCCGCGTATTCTCTGGCGAATGGTCTCGATTATTCCCATTCCAGCCCGGCATCCTTGTAGAACTCGATCTGGCTCTCCAGTTCCCGCTCCTGATGTCTCAGCTGGTCCGCCTCCCTGCTGAGCTGCCTGTGTCTGGACAGCAGACTGGCCAAGGTTCCAGAACCGGCCTGCCGGAACTCCCCGGGAATTTCCCCGGCGATTTCCTTCAGCCGCTCAAGCTCCCCCTTGAGGCGGGTGAGCGAATTGACCAGGGGGTGCAGCCCCTCCTTGAGTGCCTTGAGGCGGGTGTCCGGTTTCTGCTTGCGGTTTATAATCTGGTATATCTTGACAACGTTGCTGCACTCGACCCTGGAACGGTTCACAACGCTGTCCATGACGTCGACGTTCTGCCTGCGCAGCAGCAGCCTTCTGCACGCCTCGCTCACTTCATCGCTGGCGAAGGCTCCTTCGCCTTCTTCAATCAGTCTTTCCAGCTCCTCAACATCTCCTTCGGCTGCTGCCAGGACGCTTTTCAGGGATGCAGTCTGGCCCGGTGAAACGGTCATGATCTTCCAGAGAGGTACTAGTCAGGTATTTAATGCAAAGTGCTAGCGAGTACCAGGCGGCGCTGCTGGAAGAGCGGGGAGAGATAGTAGGGATTCTGTCGCGGCCGGACGCAATACAGGTATGAGGTGGGTGGCGCAGTGCTTGCTCTCTACGAAATACCATGCAAGAAATCGAGAACTACAACAACGAAGGAACCTTCACCGCCGTTCTCCGAGTTACTGACAATGACGGACTAACAGCCACATATTCCCGCGTCATAACAGTTGGTGATGGTGGAGACGGTGGATACGACGATGGTGGTGGAGGCATCCCCGCGCCGTCGCTGGCCGCCGCTGTCGCCGCCGTGGCCGTCATCGCGCTGCGCCGCCCGAGAAAACCCTAAACCCACCCGGCGCTCCACCCGCAATGCGTCCACGGCCATTCCTGCTGCTGATTGCCGGCGTCGCGCTGGCTTTTCATGCTTACGTGGGGGTGTACAGGACCATGACACCCATTTCTTCTTTAGTACAGTTTTCTGGAATATGCATAATAGCTATATCGGAATTTTCCTTGTCATGAGCGACATAATCAGTCGATATTTTAGCGGAACCCCAAACGCGTTGTTCTTCTTCAAAAAGTTCCTGAGTCCAGCTTTCAGGTGTTATAAACCATAGATGCCCTTCTTTGGTGGATTTAACCATTGAGTGTTCAGCGTCAAATACGCATAAACAAATGCAGTGCGGACAACGTAAACTCTCCTGTAAATCATCGCCTTCAACGTCCTTTGGAACATCCGCAGTCTCAGGTGACCTTTGAAAATTAACTATCGCATCTCGTACCCATTCTTCGACGTGAACTTTTTCGCCACACTCTGGCATCTTACATTCAGTTGACCAGTACTCTTTACCCATATTCCGCTATATGCATCTAATATTTAAGTGTTAGTTTCAATTTCCAAACGACCTCGATGAAACCAAAGCCAGCGAGTTTTACTTCAAGACCGCCCAGCACTATGGGCAGGCGGGCCTACCCTACCAGGAGAAGAACTGCGAAAGAAATGGTTTGTTGAATAAAATTAATCAGGAACTGAAGTATTTACAGGAAGCTACATACAAATCGAATATGTTCCTATATTTGTATGCAGGTACATCGTGAGGTGTTG
>JASLPY010000146.1 GCA_030744755.1 Kiritimatiellia bacterium
TTCTGAAATATCCTGTAAGCAATTCATGAGCAATGTGTTACAATCGAAATATCCAAATTTAACCGGACACTAGTGATCTCCAATCGCAAATAGTTTTGTCATGAAAACGTGAATTATTGGTAAAGTTACTGTCCGGCAGCGGAATCGTCGCCTGGCATGCGGTCCGCGAGGTCCTAGCGAAACACTCCGAAACACAATGTGCCGATGTCTCTCGCTACAGAAAAGTGGCCACGGCGGCAAATGCTCAGTTCATCAAGCTCTTCACTTCGGTCCTTCAAGTAGCTAGAATGCCCTGCATCAGCATTCGTCTCATGCCCCTTTGCGGGCGGGTATGGTATCTGCTGTTCGAATCATTTGAACCCGGGCGGATGTGGGCTCATTGTAAGACAGGGAATGTTCTTGGATGACGGTTTCGCGGAAACATATACGGCTTGTTGCCTTTGTCTTCTGGGTTTGCATGGCCTCATGGCTGATACGCTACGAAGCCTTTCCAGAGAAGTTCGAATCCTCACTGGGTGGCTACGAAGGTCTTATCTCCAGAGATGTCCTGATGCTTGATTCCTGGATGAGGATTATGTTCAAAGGCAGCCCTATCGGATTCAGTCACTCAACCATGGGCATCAATGAATCCGATCCTGCGCTCAGACACGTTGTGAAGAACCATCTGACGGTTAGGATGAAGGTCATGGGCTTGGAGCAGCAAATCCTTGCGGATACGGATGCGCGCCTTGACGACCAGTACAAGCTTCAGCAGTTCGCCTTCTCAATGACGGCGAAAGACTACAATATCCGAATCGCCGCTTCGCGCGCCGGGAAGGACACCTTTGATCTTACAATGCGAACCCCGTACACCAAACGTTCCAGCACTATAACGGTCCCGCGCGATGTCGTTATCTACTCGCCCATGACGGAAATGGCCGTCAAAAAACTCAGGCCCGGACAGAAACTCACCATACGTACTCTTGACCCTATGTCGCTTTCGACCGCAAAGATCACGTTTCACGCGTTGCGCAAAGAACCGATCACCGTGGGAGACCGGACATATACCGCCACTGTCTTATCGTCTGACTACCACGGAGGGAAGGCGCTTTCATGGATAGACGAAAGCGGAATCATCCTTCGCCAGGAAACTCCGTTCGGTTGGACCATGGAGAAGTGCACCATGGAAGAGGCTTTTGAGGCCCTTGCCGAGTCGGATGGAGCAGAGGATATGTTGACAGGACTGGCCGTACGCTGCGATGGGAGTATCCCGGCATCCCGCTCGGTGAAGAAGCTCCGGTTACGCCTGGCCGGCGTTGATTTTGGTAAACACGAATTGCTGTCGGAAAGGCAAACGGTAGAGCACAGCGGCGACGACGAAACCGTTCTCTCCGTCACTGCCGACCAGCTTCCCGGCAGCGAGAGCGCGGAATTACATATTGCGGATGACGACCGGGAGTTCCTGAGATCCAGCCTCAGCATCCAGTGCGATCATTCTGATATCATAGCCCAGGCGGAAAGAATCACCGACGGCCTTGACGATCCTGTCTCGAAGGCAACGGCAATATACAACTGGGTCAACAGAAACGTCGTAAAGGAGATTACGGTCAGTCTACCTTCGGCGCTTGACGTACTCAGGACAATGAAGGGCGATTGCAACGAACACACCTATCTCTACGTAGCCCTTGCCAGGGCCGCGGGACTGCCGGCGAGGGTAACGGTTGGACTGGCATACCAGGATGGAGCGTTCTACTACCACGCCTGGCCAACTGTCTACGTTGGCGAGTGGCATGAAATGGATCCGACATGGGGGCAGGAATCGGTCGATGCCACACACATAGCGATTATACAGGGCGAACTGGCCAGCCAGCTTGAGCTCGTCAAGGTAATGGGGCGGCTTCGAATACAGGTGCTCCCCGCCAAAGAAGAATCGAACAACGGCAAGGCCAATCGAGGAGACAAAACTGAACGATGATAGCCATAAACAATCTTGTTAAAAAGTTCGGAGACTTCACGGCAGTCGACAATCTCTGCCTGGACGTGCCCGAGGGGGAACTGTTCTGTTTCCTGGGCCCCAACGGCGCAGGCAAGACCACCACGATTAAGATGTTGACGGGGCTTCTCAAGCCGACTTCCGGTTCTGCCATGCTAAACGGAATGGACATCCAGTGCCATCCCGTGGAAGTCAAGAAACTACTGGGATACATACCTGACATGCCATATCTGTATGACAGGCTTACGACCACCGAGTTCTTCAAGTTCACGGGCGACCTGTATTCCATCCCCGACGGCAAGGTGGCCGAGGAATTGGAACGGTCATTCGATCTGTTCGGTCTCATCGAGCACCGCACTGCGCTCATCAAGGACCTATCGCACGGTCTGCGCCAGAGACTGATATACGCATCGACATTTTTGCACGATCCGAAGATCCTGTTCATCGACGAACCCCTGATCGGGCTGGACCCTTACACCATACGCCTCATCAAGCGCCTGCTGATCCGCAAGGCCCGCAATGGCACGACGATCTTCCTTACCACGCATATTCTCCCAGTTGCCGAGGACATCGCGGACCGGATAGGAATAATCGCAGATGGCCGCATAGTAGCTCTCGGCAAGAACGAGGAGCTTATGTCCCTGCACGGTGCTGACAATCTCGAAGACGTCTTTCTTAAACTGACGGGAAAGGACCCTGACGATTGCCTGGATTCTCTGCCATAGGAAGGAAAACCCGGTACCATTTCATTAATACCGGCCGGATACTCCGCGAGCAGTCGCTGTTTAAGTGCATTTTCATCGCCATATTCGCGATTGTCCTCGAGGGAGGATTGTGTCTGCTCTTTCTTGACGGGTTTGAGTTTTTGGATTCTTTCAGCGGGATCGGATCAATCATCGTCAGTCGTCTTTTCTCCGTCTTCTTCTTCGGCATGTCATGCATGCTGGTGATGTCGAGCATCGTCACTTCGTACGTCACGATCTTCCGGTCCGACGAGGTCCGTTTTCTCCTCGTACGCCCCTTCGCCATGTCGGACATTGTCGTCTACAAGTTCTTCGAGTCGGCGATGCTTTCTTCCTGGGCATTCTTCTTCATAATCGTCCCGTTCATAAGTGCCTTCGCGCTGCATGCAAAGCTATCACCGGCCATTGCGTTGTGGACGCTGCTCTTTTCTGTTCCTTTCCTTGTCGTATGTGCCGGGTTAGGAACTGTTGCGGTCATCCTGCTCGTGCGCTGGTTCCCAAGGGTACGTATCTTCAAAGCCCTGAGCATTCTCGTTGCTTTGAGCATCTGCCTTTCCGCGTGGTGGTTTCTGCGGACGGTTTATAATCCTGACGAAGAAGCTCTTTTCGACATTGCGCGCCTCGTTCCAGGGTTGAGAATGGCGTCTTGCGAACTGCTCCCCAGCTGGTGGTTTGCCGAAGGCATAATGGCTTTGTCACGGGGTCAATGGTTTCGCGGAACCATGCTATGGGGCGTCCTGCTTTCCTCCGCCGCTCTTGTCACGGTCTGCGTAGAATGGATCGGTTCGGCGTCTTTCTACGACATCTGGCAGCTTGTGTGCGGAAGCAAGAACCGCGGTAATCGGACGGCCGTTCTCTTTCGCCGCCTGGAAAGAATGCTTACCCCCCTGGCTCACGATGTCCGGGCAATGATTCTGAAGGACATCCGCATCTTCTGCCGGGATCCAATGCAATGGTCGCAGGCACTCGTATTCTTCGGTCTCCTTGGCCTCTATTTTGCCAATCTCAGATCCTTCAAATACGAGGCACTGCCGGAAGAATGGCGGAGCATAATATCGTTTCTGAACGTGTTCAGTGTTTCGGCAGTCATGTGTTCCCTGGGCTCGAGATTCATATATCCCCAGCTCAGCCTCGAAGGTCAGGGCTTCTGGATACTCGGGCTGTCTCCGACATCCTCGAAGCGAATACTGCTGACCAAATTCCTGCTCTCGCTGGTGACAATGACATCCGTCAGCGGGGCACTGATACTCCTGTCGACGGAAATGCTGAAAAGCGATCCCGCCGCGCGGATTGCTTCCTTTGCCTTGATCTGTTCCGTATCACTTGCCGTCTGTGGGCTCTCCTGCGGTCTTGGCGCCATCTTCCTTGACCTGCGCCAGAAAAACCCGGCCGCAATAGTTTCTGGTTTTGGAGGAACACTGAACCTCGTTCTCAGTCTCGCATTCCTCCTCGCCGCGATTCTCCCGTTCGGGATTATCTTCCACCTGAATTTCAGGGCCGCAATAACTCCCACAACAATGAGGCATGCCCTTCTTGCCGCCGGCGCATGGCTCGTCATCATAACATCACTAACCACCGCCATTCCCATAGCAATGGGGGTCAGATCTCTGAACAACCGCGATTTCTGATTCGGGCGTTGGGCGTTTGATGTTGGGCGTTGATCCCAGATCCCCTCCTCCGGAGGGGTGGATCGCCGTAGGCAAGACGGGGTGGGTTCCCCGGTTGACTCAGCCGCAGGTACTCTCAAGTTCCTCTCACCCCTGACGAAACTTTTCAGTTTCGAGAAAAGGGGCGGGTTAATTGAGGCCCTTTTCCACCAGGGAATCGTGGATTAGTGGCCTTCAGGCGACATCTACACACTATATGGTGGTGCCCACACGTCGTTGGTGCGGTTCCTGCTTTATACGTAGTCGAGTGATTGACGTATGACGTCGGAGAGGAGGGCAGTGTATGGGGAATTCTGTCTAAAAGGCTGCGCTATCCTTCATCACGTTGGATGTCAGGCAGTCCTGCAAAGGAGTCGTCTGAGTTTTTTCGGTACCAACGTGATCACGCAAGCTTTTATGGGGTCGCTGTTCCTCTGCAAGACGGGAACAGCGGCCCTTCTTTATTATTGCGCCGCGAAAAGGCGATCCAGATCTTTGCGCTCAATAACCCCCCCCGTGATTTCCGTACTCATGCCCGCCATCAAGCGTCTTCTGATCTCCCCAGACGACAGCACCTCGTCCGGATCCATGTAGCCTTCCCGTTCCAGGTATTCAGACAGCCTCTCTGTATTCTGATCCCGGAAGCGCGCCAGACGATGATCCCGAAGCGCCGCCATCAGCGCACCGGCATCTCCCTCCAGCGACTCGGCAAGTTCACACATTCCCGCCATGAACTTGTCGGATACGGCGCCGGAAGCGGCAAGCGCAACACTGTCAACCGGGCGACCCCTGCCTATCCGCCACATAGCGCACATGATATCGATGGCCTTCGCCAATGCCACGGCCCTCGCAAGCTGTTGCGGTGAAGCTTCGAACAAGTCCTCTCCCCCGTGATCAATGAAAGACCGTACCTGTCCCCACCTCGAGACGCCCGACGCCAACAGCCCGTAAAGAACGGCCTTGTCGTCCAGAACGTGCCAGACGTGCACACTGTCTACACCATTCCTTGGATCAATAGGGGCCACGCAAAGGGCATCTCCATACTGCTCAAAAGTCATGTCGCCGGGAGGTAACAGGGAACTGACATCCAGCATCGCACAAGGAATCTCGACTGACATCTCTGACAGGTTGCGTGCTTTCGCCAGGTCGACAACGGCGTACGGAACTTCACCCTGGCTCTCAAGTGCTCGCGTCCATTTGCCGACTTCATCAGCCTGCGCCGTGAAATAGAAGATCTGCCTTCCCGTCTTACAGACATCGATGATGGAATGTATGATCGTCTCGGCCCTTGGATCATCGCTGTTTGCCAGTGCCTCATCAATGATCAGTGGAGGCCTGACACCCGTTTCGCGGGATTCCATGAAAGCCAGGCGTACGGAAAGCAGCAACTGCACCCTCGTACCGCTTGAAAGCTCATCCAGTTCGCATCCTCTGCCCCGTACCATGTCGAAGGCCCGGAATGCACTGTCGCCCGACTCGGCCATCTCAAGTCGATACGTCCCGTGGGTTACCTTCATGAACAGCTCCCTGGCCCGCTCAAAGACAACCGGCATCTCTGCTTCCCGCCGGTGCTTTTCAAGGCACGAGGTTAGAACCTGACCCACTGCTGAAGCCCTGTCCCTGTCGCGCCTGTCGGATATCCTTCCGAGACATTCTTCAACCGCGCACAGGGCATGCTCGATGTCGTGCGATTTCCGAGCGGTCTTCAGGCGTTCGTTCACCTGGATTATCTCGGTGTGCAGCCGATCGTATTCATTCGCGCCAAGCTCAGCCTCCCCGAGCATTCGGTCGAGCTCACTGCCATCGAGCTTCAGAATCCCTTCTTCGAACGCGGAGTGCTTCGACAGCCTTTCTTCCGATAACTTCAATACCGTTTGGGCTTCATCACGCTGCTTCACTGCCCCCATGTAGGATTCCTGCCTGCGGCACAGAGCATGTAGCCCTGCTTCATCGCCGTCCTCCAGCTCGAACCGGCTGAACAGAGATCGCCGCTTATCCTGACACGCGTTTAGGCTTCTTTCGAGATCATCACGCCTGGCATTGGCCGTCTTTATTGCTTCGCAAGCAGCAAGGTAGTTGCGATTTTTCGTCTCCAACGCCCCTGCAAGTCCAACGGCCCCGCTCACATCATCCGCAGACTTGTACCCGTGTTTAGTAAGTTCCTCGTTGAGATCCGAAAGGAGATTCCCGTACTGCGCTTTAAGCTGATCAATCTCGCCGCAGACCGCTTCCAATTCGGCAGAAGCAGATCGCCACCGCCTCAGGGTCTGCACCAACCATGACAACTGGGCCTCGCCCGTACCGGGTTTTGTGCCCAACCCTGCAGCCAATTGGCGACGCCGTTCTTCGAGGTCAGCGGAAGACTTGACAAGGTTATCCTCTTCGGATTCGTAACGATCATGCCACAGCTTATTGCGTTCCCGGTCAACCTGGACTTCCGCGATTCTCTTGCCCAGTTCATCTATGTACTTTTGCACGGCCTGCGGAGTCCACCGGTGAGGCTGATCAATACCCAACGAAACGAATTCCCTTCTGTGCACTTCGGCCGCACTCGATATGACAGGCGGCGTGATTCCGCCGATCATGAAGAAAATGGCCGGCAGCAAGAGGGCCAGCCAGGCCCAGTGAATGGCGAAACAGAACACAACTGACAGCAGGCCCAAACCGCAGGCGGCCGCTATCCCCATGATTTTTGTGCGGGATGCCGCCTGATATTGCCCGCTGGCGCCGCTGTCCCTGTACCAGCGTAACAGCAACCGCATCCCCTCCTTCAACTGATCAAGGTCTTCACTCTCTTCGGATGGCGACAGCCATTGTCGCACGGCTTCGCAAGCCTTACGTTCTCCGCGAACTCTCTCCGCCTCTTCCG
>JASLPY010000147.1 GCA_030744755.1 Kiritimatiellia bacterium
CTGGGGAAAAGGTCGAAGACCCGGTCGAGATTCCAGGGGTTTTCACTTTGGCTGCGGTTGGACGCGGTGGCCACCAGGTTTTCGTGTACCGTCAGGTTCGGGAAAATCTGACGGCCTTCCGGAACGAGGCTCAGGCCGGTTTTGGCAATCTGATACGAGGGGAGTTCCCGGAGTTCCTGTCCCTGGAAACGGATGTTCCCGGATCGTGACGGGACCAGACCCATCACCGAATGGAGGGTGGTGGTTTTACCCATGCCGTTACGCCCCAGCAGGGTCACCACTTCCCCCTTGCCGACGTTCAACTCCATGCCGAACAGTACCTGGCTCTGACCGTAGGCGGTTTCCAGTCCGTTGATTTCAAGCATAGGTTAATTCATCAATTTTTCGGACGTTTGTCAACAATCCTGCGGGCCTTTCCCGCGGAGCGTTCGATTCCCCCCTGGGGTTCAACCCTGACCATGGCGGTTACCCCGATCCGGTTTTTGATGTGGGAAACTAGGGAGTTGACGATATCTTCCGAAACCTCTGCAGAAAGTTCCGATTCCCGGGGTTCGCACAGAACCGTCATCGCATCCAAAGCGCCCTCTCGGCTGAGTTCGATCATGTAATTGGGCGAAAGCCTGGAGTCTTCCAGCAGGATTTCCTCGATCTGGGTTGGGAACACATTCACCCCGCGGACGATCATCATGTCATCGGAGCGTCCCGTTACTTTTTCCATCCTGCGCATGGTCCGGTTTTTCCCGGGAAGCAGGCGGGTCAGGTCCCGAGTCCTGTAGCGGATGATGGGGAAGGCTTCCTTGGTCAGGGAAGTGATCACCAGTTCTCCGGCCTCTCCATCAGGCAGGACCTCGCCGGTTTGAGGATCGATGATTTCCGGGTAGAAATGATCCTCCCAGATATAAAGCCCGTCTTTTTCTTCAATGCATTCACTGGAAACCCCGGGGCCGATCACTTCAGAAAGCCCGTAGATGTCGAGACACTGCATCTGGAAACGATCCTCGATCTCCTTCCGCATCGAAGGGGTCCAGGGTTCGGCCCCGCAGATGCCGATGCGCAGGGAGCTATCCCGGGCGTCCAGCTCCTGGCGGTCAAACTCCTCGGCCAGGGCAAGCAGGTAGGAAGGTGTGACCATGATCAAGGCCGGTTGAAAATCGTGGATCAGCCGCACCTGCCGTTCGGTCAAACCTCCGGAAACGGGGATCACCGTGCAGCCCAGTTTTTCAGCACCGTAATGGGCTCCAAGCCCCCCGGTGAACAGCCCATATCCGTAGGCTACATGGGCCAGGTCTCCCGGACGTCCGCCGCAGGCCCAGATGGTTCTTGCCATCACATGCGCCCAGGTGTCGACATCCTTGCGGGTGTATCCCACCACCGTCGGTTGGCCGGTGGTCCCGCTCGAGGCATGAATCCGCAACACCTCTTCACGGGGCACGGCAAACATGCCGAAAGGATAATTCTTTCGCAGATCCTGCTTCAGCGTGAAAGGAAAGTTTGAAAGGCTTTCCAGGTCCTGCAGGGATTCGGGAGTTACCCCGGATTGTTCAAAGGCTTCCCGGTAATGGGGAACCTTGTCATAGGCCAGCTTCAGCGTTTGTTTAAGACGCTCCAACTGCAGTGCATTCAATTCGTCTCGACTGGCGGTTTCAATGGCTTCCCAGGCAGGAGAGTGACTCTGGTTCATGATTCAACCTTCAAAGGAACTTGTTCAAATTCAGGATGGTATCGAGTGATTTTTGCGGATCCCATATTTTCATTCAAGAGACCATCATACGTGATTTGACTCAGCCCTCAACCTGCTTTTCTAAATCCCGGGAAAGAAAAAAATACAAGGGGCTAGACAGCATCAAAAATCTCCTTTAACGTGAATGAGGGTATTTTTTTAATTGGGAGGTAAAAAAATGAACGAGGTCTGCGAAGCCAGGCCGATGATTGGCAACGAGGCCATCGCACGCGGTGCGTGGGAGGCCGGGGTCAAGGTTGCTGCTGCGTATCCCGGGACCCCCTCGACGGAAATCCTGGAATACATGGGAAGCTATCCCTCAGAGGATTTGCACGCCCAGTGGTCGACCAATGAAAAGGTTGCCTGCGACGTAGCCATCGGTGCTTCCTTTGAAGGCGTGAGGGCAATGACAGCGATGAAGCATGTCGGCCTCAATGTCGCCAGTGATGCATTGCTATCTCAGTCTTATATCGGGGTCAACGGCGGATTGGTCCTTGTTGTCTGTGATGATCCGGGTATCCACAGTTCCCAGAACGAACAGGACACACGCATCTTCTGCCAGCTAGCGGGAGTCCCGGTGCTGGAACCTGCTGACGCGCAGGAAGCGCTGGAATTCGTGAAGCGGGCTTTCGATCTGAGCGAGCAATTCGACACCCCCGTGGTGCTCCGCAGTACCACCAGGCTTTGCCATACGCGCAGTCTGGTCCGGACCGGCGAACGGCTGGAGCGGGAACCCGTCGGGTTTCTGGAAGATCCGCAAAAAAACGTGATGATCCCCGCCAACGCACGACGGAGGCATCCGAAACTGCTGGAACGGATGAATGCGCTCAAGCAGCATTTTGATGATCCTGAATGGTCTCGCCTGGAAAAGGGAGACCCGAAATTCGGGGTGGTCACCGTTGGTCCGGTTTACACCTACGTTAAGGAAGTCCTCCCCGGGGCAACGATCCTCAAGCTCTCCTCTTCCTTTCCCCTGCCGGAGAAAACGCTCCGTGAATTCTGTGAATCCATGGACCGGGTGTTCGTGGTGGAGGAACTGGAACCGGTCATCGAAACTGCGATGCAGTCCATGGGCTTGCAGGTGGAAGGCAAGGAACTGTTCCCGCGGATTGATGAGTTTTCTCCGGAAATCGTCCGCCAGGGTTTTGAAAAGGCAGGACTGCTGGAGGTGGATGAAAACCGGGAGGAGTGGGAAATTCAACCGATGATACGTCCCCCGGTGCTTTGCGCGGGATGTCCTCACACTACCAGCTATATGGCGCTTCGGGCGCTGGAAGCACGGGTCGCAGGAGATATCGGATGCTACACGCTGGCGGCCGTGGAACCGCTGAGGGCCATTGACACCACCGTCGCCATGGGTTCCAGTATCGCCAACGCCCTGGGGATGGCCAAAGCCGGGTGTGAAACGAAACCGATTGTGGCAACCATCGGCGACTCAACTTTCCTCCATTCAGGAATTCCTCCCCTGATCGACGCGGTCTACAACCAGGCGAACATCACCGTCCTGCTGCTCGACAACCAAATCGTTGCGATGACAGGGGGGCAGGACCATCCCGGGACCGGGAAGACGCTTCGCGGTGAAGAAACGGTGCGGATCGACTATGCTGAAATGGCAAAGGCCTGCGGGGTCAAGTGGGTCCGTACCATCGACTCCTACGATGTGGCGGCAATGTTCAAAAACCTCAGGGAAGCCGTCGATTATCCGGGGGTTTCGATGCTCATCTCGAACCGGCCCTGTGTGTTGGATCCTGTAAAAATCAAGGGTGAACCGCTTAGAATTGATGCCGCCAGCTGCACCGGCTGTCAATCCTGCATGAACCTCGGCTGTCCGGCCCTCAGCTGGAGCGGTGAATTTCATGAGGGGCATAACAAAGTCCGGATCGACCCGCTTGCCTGCATCGGCTGTACCCTCTGTGCCCAGGTGTGCCCGACGGACTGCATCCGGCCTGTTTTGCAGGAGGCCGCGTGACTCCTTCAAATACTATTGCTGCAGATCCCATCCCGGAGCCGGGAATCACCCCGGGAACCGGATCCCAGCAGAAGGAACCGGTGAATGTCCTGATCGTCGGAGTCGGGGGTCAGGGGGTGATCATGGTTTCCAAGGTACTGGCACGGCTTTGCCAGAAATCCGGGTTTCAGGTCAAACAGAGTGAAATTCACGGAATGGCCAAGCGGGGTGGTGCGGTTTTCAGCCATGTCCGTTTCGGAGAACAGGTCTGGTCTCCAACCATTCCGGCCGGCAAAGCCGACATCCTGCTCGCCCTGGAATGGGCGGAAGGATTGCGCTGGCTTCGATACCTGAATCCCAGGAAAGGAACCTTCATCTGCGACACGCAGCGGATTGTTCCGCCTTTTGCCTGCCGGAATCGAAAAATGGGTGCGGAACAGACTTATGCCCGGGAAACCCCATCGGTAATCTTCGAGCGGGTACCCAACGGCTATGCCATTGATGCCTCCAGGATGGCTGAAGAACTCGGCAACATCCGCGTCGCCAACACCCTCTTGCTGGGACTGCTTTCGACTGCACTCGAATTCAGCCGTGAAGAGTGGCAGTCCGTGATCACCGAGTTTGTTCCGCCGAAGACCCGTGAACTGAACCGCCAGGCATTTCTCCTCGGTAGAAACTGGGTCGAGAAGGCGATTCAGGAACCCGGACTGCCTTCCGAAGAAAACACCGAAAAAGTTTTTTTCGACCCCCAGGCCAGGCCCCGCATCGAATTGGAAATCACCGAGTCCTGGTGCAAGGGTTGTGACATCTGCGTGAAGATGTGTCCTGAGCGTTGTCTCAGGCTGAATGAGGGTCTGGTGGCCGAACTATCAGATCCGGAAGCTTGCACGGGCTGCAGGGTCTGCGAATGGCTCTGCCCGGATTTTGCGATCAAGCTTCACCTTCATCCTGTTCAGGGAAACTGTTGAGATGAGCGGAAGTTTCTCCCTGCAAAGCCTTCAGGGCAATCATGCCTGTGCGCTCGGAGCGATCCAGGCGGGCTGCCGTTTTTACGCGGGTTATCCGATCACGCCTTCTTCAGAAATCGCGGAAAGGATGGCTCTGGAATTGCCGAAGGTTGAAGGCTATTTCATCCAGATGGAAGATGAACTTGCTTCCATGGGAGCCATTTTGGGCGCATCGATGGGTGGAACGAAGGCGATGACGGCCACCAGCGGCCCGGGATTTTCACTGAAGCAGGAAAACCTGGGTTATGCTTCTGCGGTGGAAATTCCCTGTGTGGTCGTGAATGTGATGCGCGGCGGTCCGAGTACGGGGATGCCCACCCGACCGGCCCAGGCCGACCTCATGCAGGCTCGCTGGGGCAGCCATGGAGACCATCCTGTGATCGTGTTGGCTCCGGATTCGGTCCAGGAGATTCATCAGCAAACGATCCGTGCCTTTGATCTGGCCGAACAGTTTCGGGTACCGGTGGTGGTGATTTTCGATGAAGCACTGGGCCATCTTCAGGAAACCGTTGATCTTTCCTCGGCCGAAAAAGAACAAAGGGTGATGCGGAAATGGGCGGACAAATCCGAAAAGGATTTTCAGCCATATGCCATCACCGAAGACGGAATCCCGGCCATGGCCCGTCCCGGGGACGGCTTCAGGGTCCACACCACCGGGTTGACCCATGCTGAATCGGGATTTCCAAGTCAGAAACCCGAGGTGGTTGAGCGCAACATGGATCGGCTGCTCGGAAAGCTGGAACGAAACCGCTCAACCATTGAGGCTTGGGAAGCATTTGAATGCGAAGATGCGGAACTGCTGGTGGTGGGTGTCGGCATCAGCGCCCGTTCCGCCAGAAGTGCCGTCCGCCGTGCCCGCCGCATGGGAATTCGGGCCGGGCTGTTTCGTCCGATCACCCTCTGGCCTTTTCCGGAAGAGGCTTTGCGCAATCAGCTCGATGGCGTCCGTAGCATCATCGTCCCGGAACTGAATGCAGGACAATTGGTAACGGAAATTGAAAGGATTTGCCCGGAATCGATTGAGGTGAAACCGCTTAACCGTGTGGACGGCGAAGCGATTCCCCCGGCAGACATCCTGACTCTGCTGAAAGAGCAGGGGGAGAAGGTTCGATGAAGGTTCAGGATTTCGATCCACGTGATTATTTGCGGTTAAACCAGTTTCCGCATTTTCTCTGTCCCGGCTGCGGACACGGTATCGCTCTCCGTGCACTGGTTTGGGCGATTCACGAATTGGAACTCTCCCTGGACAAAATGGCCTTCGTCTCAGGGATCGGCTGTTCCGGGCGTTTGACCGCATACATCGACTCGAACACCTTTCATGTGACCCACGGACGCCCGATTGCTTTTGCCACCGGAATCGCCTTGACCCGGCCCGACCTGAAGGTGGTGGTCATTACCGGAGACGGGGACTGCCTGGCCATCGGCGGAAACCACCTGATCCATGCCTGCCGCAGAAACCTGGAGATGACCTGCCTGATGCTGAACAACGAAGTCTACGGCATGACCGGAGGTCAGGTTTCGCCGACCACCACGGAACTGCGTTTTACCCCGACCACTCCGGAAGGAAACATCGAACCGGTCTTCGATGCCTGTGAACTGGCCCGCTCGGCTGGGGCAGGGATGGTGGGGCGTGAAGTCACCCTGCAGACACCGGCTCTCAAGAACCTGATCCGGGAAGCTCTGCAACACAAGGGATTTTCTTTTATTGAAGTGATTTCCGACTGTACCGAAATTTATGGCCGAAAAAACGATCTCGGTTCCTCACCGGAAATGATTCTCAGCCAAAAAAGTTCCATACGCCCGGATTCCTATGGCAATGTCGTCGATGTCCCCTTTCGTCCTAATTTTCTGCAGACCGGGATCCTCTCGGAAAACGAGCGGCCTGAATACGGTGAGGCATACCGCGGGAGAATCCTCAAACAAGCTCCGGCTGAGCAAAGCTCCAGCAAATGAATCCCCCTGATGAACTCATGAATCCCGCGGACGCTGAAGAACTGCAGATCCGACTGGGTGGTTCCGGTGGACAGGGGTTGCAGCTCTGCGCGGCGCTGCTGACCCATGCCCTGGCCCTGGAAGGAAAACACGTAGCCCAGTCCCAGAGCTACGAACCGACTTCCCGGGGAGGACTGAGCCGT
>JASLPY010000148.1 GCA_030744755.1 Kiritimatiellia bacterium
GAAAGATACTATTCTCGCCGGAGAGAGATAAAGAGTATCGAGACGACAGCCGGGCACCAGCAGGGAGCAGAGCGCGGCGGAACGATGACCGGGCAAGCCCTCCATACCATCCATGGCACCCTTCAAAAGCTCAGGGTCTTAGACATCGGCTATCCCTATATGTGGTCCACCGGGCTACAAGATGAGGGCGTTCATCGCAACAATATCCTTGTCGATATTACCGTTGACCAGAACGCAAGGAACCCGGGTGCGCCATCGGCAATCACACTCCATTTTGCAGAACCGGGGCAGCGTACTCCGTGGAAGGTTCCGCTCTCCCGCCTCATAAAGGGCGATTCACAACTGATACCAATGAGGATGGAAGGCAGCCGGGAGCGCGCCCGGACATGGATGTTTGAGCACTGGGATGCGCTCAGGGGCGATAACCGCATAGAGATGCAAATCATCAACGGCAACCTTCTCAATGGCACCGAACTTCTCATGTCGAAGGGTGTCAACAGCAAGGTGATTACCTATACCATGCAAGATGGGACGCTTGCGCGCGGCCTGCTTGTTCCAGCAGATATCGCCATTCAGCCTGATCCCTACGCATCGGTTCCAAAAGACAAGCTATTGGAGCTCTTACACACACATGATCTGCAGCAGTTCTCCGCCGGGCCAATGACAGTCGTCCGGCGTGGCGAGAGCATCGAAGTGATCGTGACGGCGGGCACTGGCGTAAAGACGATTGTCACAGACGAAGCGCTGATGGATCTGATCATTGGCGAGGAAGCTCTCGTGCTCAACCAGTCAGAGACCGCATACACGGGGCTCGCCCTTGCCGACAACCTTGATCCCCTTGTGGAATGGATGGCAAACCGCTTCACCATGTTCAAGGTCGAACGCACAAAGATTCCCGAAAGCATGCTGGACGGACCATCCGACGCGCACGCGTCCTACAGCATTCTTCACAGCTCATCTCATGGCCGGGGCGATGGTATCAACGCGGCTACCGGGGAGGCTAATGCCTTAAAGGTGGACGACAACGCCGATCTGGAGGTTCCGTCGCAGGCCCGTCGGATTCAGGTGGTCAAAGTCACTGCCCGCCTCAACAAGGAAGTTCCTGTCAGCACGTATGACATGATGAAGGACGAGGCCACTACGGTAACGGAGAAGAAAGGCAAAGAGATCACCGGAACTGTTGTCGGTGAGAGTAAGCTGCTTCTACATTTGGAAGTGGACAAAGGCGTGCGCGTTGTTCTTCGGAAAGAGAATATCACCGAGGTTTCGCGCGAGACCGTGGAAGACTACATAGACATGGATCCCCGGCAGGCCAAGGATGCGCAACACTTCTTCCGGCTGGAGATGCCGGAGCTCATCAAGTTCATGAAAGAAGTGATCGGAACTGTTCCCCGCGTGCGCCGTCGTATAGTCATGGGCGCTCTGGGTGTGTTCTGGAGTGGCGGCCGCAAGCGCGGCGCCATCGAGCTGCAGGCGGCTATCGCCATGGACCCGGATCTGGCGGCCAAGGTGGCAGCCCACGAGATAGGCCACATGCTTGACTGGATCGAGGGCACTAATGCCAAGGTCCTGCTCAAGAAGCGCGGCGGGATTCTCAACCATATCGCTACGGTTCTGGGCGCCACCCTGAAAGAGCTCCCGCTGATGCCTGTACCCGGCAACCAGATCGAGAAGCAGGTTACGGAGACTGACCGCCGGAGATTGCGCAAGGAGGCCAAGAAAGAGGCGAAGGACTCTCTGGGCAAGGATGTCGATAAAGCAGAGCTGGACGCGCTCTACAAGGAAATCTATCAGTTCAAGCTGACCGAGTTTGCGGCCAGCCAAGGAGTGTTCACGGCCGACACGATCAAGAAAGAGCTGATCCACGCCACAAAGGCGTGGAGTGGTGACTGGGAAGGGGCGGACGCCAAGCAGAAGCAGTACCGCGAGAGCGCGCCGGAGCTCTATGCCGAGGCAATGAGCATCTTCCTCAATGCCCCCATGAAGCTGAAAGAGTGGGCGCCTACCTTCTATCAGGCGCTCATGAACTACTTCGACCGCAAGCCCAACGTCAAGGCAGCCTACATCGCTATGCAGGATGAGATTGCGAGCGGTGAGCTGGCACAGACCCGGCTGGATGATATCATAGAAAGCAGTGAGTCTCACCGTGAGCGGCAGGCCGAGATGCGCCAGAATGCACAACCGACATGGCAAGACGAGATACGCATGTTCAAGCAAGGGCTCTGGTCTCGTAATGCTCCTCTGCAGAGAGCACAAGCACAGGCCGCCAAGCGCGGTTCAATGTGGACGCCGGACGAGGACCCGCTCTACGAGCTGGAGAGGTTGTCCATGACGAGTTCCGCATTCCACCAATACCATAGCGATGTTCAAGACAAGATTCACAAACCCTTAAAGCGAGCCGGGGTATCGCACGATGAGTTCGGGGCCTACCTGTTCCTGAACCGCGTCTCTACCGAGCGCAAGTACCTCTTTAATCCGAAGGGATACAGTGAGCGCGAAGCTCAAGAGGTCAAAGAGAGACTGCGCAAGAATATCGGAGAGGAAAACTGGCAACTGTTGGATCAGCTCCGGGAGACCTACTTCAATATCCGCACCGAGCATGTCATTTCTCTTCTGGTCAACTCCGGGATGTATTCTCCTGAGTTGGTGGCGAAGCTGGAGAGCAACGACAACTACATCACGTTCAACGTAACCAAGTACATGAAGGACACGCTGGGGGCAGAGGCCACCGGGCATATCTTCGGGCAGATCGGTACAGCGGAGGATATTGAGGATCCGTTCGACGCGACTGTCGTTAAGGACATCCGTCTGGTAGCGGCTGCCTTCCATAACGAGGCCAAGCGGAAGATGATCGTCTGGATGCAAGAGCACGGCCAGAAGAATGCCGAGGGCAAAAACCTCGACATCATGCAGGCCGAGTACGAGACAATCAAGATGGCTAACGGTGTGGTGGTGAAGCGCCCGGTGGATCCCAAATTGCGCACACACAAGCTCGTGAAGATCATGGTCAACGGCCAGATACGCGGCTGGCTGGTCCCGCGCGCTGTGGCAGAGCTGTATGAAACTGACCCCATGAAGATGGAGCCAGTTATGAATCTGATCTCTCAGTTCAGCTCTATATTCAAGGCCCTTTACACATCTAAGAACCCGTGGTGGATAGCGTGGAACGCGCGCAGAGACACATTTGCAGCCGCAAAACAGCTCCCGGGCGCCGGGATCTTCAAAATCATGAGCCGGATGTGGGACGTGCGCCGAGAGGCGTTTATCGACGTGTTTGGCCGTGATCCAACGCTAAAAATAGAACGTCTCGGCATAGAAGTGCATTTACGGGATCTGCCCGGATGGCGTTTCCTTCGTGATGCCGACCAGTACCATGCCTTAGCCAAGGAGATGAAGAAGAAGCGCATGCTGCTGACCGGGTTCGGCTGGACCTTTGCGGGCACGGAAAAAGACTGGGCATCGGACGCGGATCGGTATGCGCACCAGTATGGAGTGGAGGCCGTGGAGGCCCCTCACACATGGAAAGGCAAGGCGCGCAAGATTTGGGAAGGGCTTGATAAGCCGGGCCAATACTTCGAGCGGCTGGTTAAGATCGCCGGGTACAAGTATCTCCTCGATACGCATCCGAATATGAGCGACGCCGAGCTGGCACACCTTGTTATCACCCGCGCGGGATCTCCAAACTTCAAAGACGGGGGCAAGTGGCGCCGGACATACAATAACGTCTTCCTGTTCTCCAACGCGGCCATGCAGGGCAACCGGGCGGCGCTTGAGTCGGCCATAGGCGGAACTAAACTCGACAAGGCTCTCGGGGGGCAGGGCTCTAAAGGCGTGCAAATGGAGTCAGACGGCGCATGGATGAGCTACGCATTCAAGACCGTGCTCTACGACCTGATTCCAAAGATAGCGATGATCATTGCTGCTCAGGCCGGGCCTCCCGAGTGGAAGAAGTGGTGGGAGAAAGTGCCGTCGTGGGACAAGGCGCGCCGGATCATTATCCCGCTAGGCTGGGTCAAGGGCTTATTCGATCCCAAGGGGAGCACCACCGACTCTGGCGAGGCCGCCTATCTGGTCATGCCGCATGACTTCGTAGGCGAGATGATGATGGGGGCGCTCTGGTATGCCGCCGAAGACATCCCGAAGGGTGAGTGGGGGCGCTTCCTGGATTATCTGCTGGGGCAATCTCCGTTCGGGAGTGTGAACCCCATATTTAAGCTGGGCAAAGATGTGACCAACTTCTATGTCAGGCAGAAGGCGCCACACAACGCATGGCTGGGCCGCCCCGCGTTCCCGGATCGCCTCATGCGGATGGGTCCTGCTCACGAGAACGGCGTGGCACAGGCCGAGTTCTGGAAATACCAGTTCAACCAATTCAGCGGCGGGGTGGTCTATCGCTTCCCGAGCTACGGGATCACGCCCGTGCGCAAGGGTCTGGCGGCCACACTGCGCAAGGCCGGGATCGGGCCCGCCCTGACACGATTTGTCAGGGTGTCCAACCGCGGGGAACGGGAAGCCATTGAGAATGATCCTCGCTTCATCAAGGCAAGCCGGGAGTACGAAACCCAGAGCTTTGAGATGGGCGATATGATCATCACAGAGCTGGAAAAGTACGAGCGGAAATTATCTCCGACACGCCGGAAAGCACTCATGGACAAGCTGTGGCGACAGGCCCAACGCAAGGGCATTGTCCCGGATGACTACAAGAAGAGCTATTTCAAGCGGCGCTTCGAGAGCCGACACATGATGCGGTTTGGTGGCAACTTCGAGAAAATGAAGCAGTACGGAAGTGCTGGAGAGAAGAGGGCGCTCCGGGAGATCGAGCGCGACCGTCGCAGATAGTTTGGTCTCGTGCGATCCGAGACCTTTCCGGGGCCCGGCAGGAGAGTGTCCCTCCTTCCTGCTGGGGCCCCTTTTCCCGCACACTAAAAAACACTAAAATAGTGTTTGCCTTTATATAAGGAGTATGCAACCCTCTCTCTCATGGCAACCAAATTACAACAGAAATCAGTGGGGCTAGCGCCCGCACTCTGGAAGGCACTTGCCAAGCTCGCCCGAGCCGACCACCGGAATCTGGGCGCGTATATCAGGGACGTGCTTCATAGGCATGTCGAGGGGCTGACTGGTTAAATAGGTAACGGGGTGAAAGGGCTCTACTGTGAGAGCAACATCGGACTGGCCGAGAGTGAGGCCGGATAAGACGCGTGGCGGGTTCGTGATCGACTGCGGCAAGGTGCAGGGCCGCCGACGTGTATTCAGGCGCAAGACCAAGACCGAGGCCGACGCCAAAGCGTCCGAGCTGCGCGACGAGCGTAACCGGGTTGGCGAGCTGGCCCTGTCCCTTACTCCAGAACAGCGTGTAGATGCTGCTGCTGCCTATCAACTGCTCGACAACGCCCAGTGTTGCGTGTCGCTTCCTGCTATTGTGCAGGGGTATATTGAGGGGCGAGAAAAAACCGTCGACTCTTGCACGTTGGAATGCGCCAGTGCCCAGAGACTCAAAGACATGACCCGGCGTGAGCTCCGTCAGCGCAGCCTTGATACCTCCTGCGCTAGACTCGGCACGTTCTCTGGTAAGGTCGGCCATCACTTCCTTGTCTCTCGCATCACGAAACAGGATGTGCTCGATTTTATCGAGGAGTTCTCTCCTGCCACACAGGCCGCCTACCTCCGGGAGCTCAACGCCCTCTTCAATTTCTGCATGAAGCGTGGTTACTGCGCCGCCAATCCGTGTATGGGCATTGACCCGCCTCGTGTCGACCGGGGTGTACCGGAGTGTATGAGCGTGACGGACGTAAATTGCTTCATGCAGAGCCTCTATCTTCACAAGGACTACTACCGCTACTACTGCCATGCTGCGCTCGGGTTCTTTGCCGGGCTTCGACCGCAAGAGATACAGCGCCTCTCGTGGGACAACGTGAACCTGCCAGAGGGGATCATCACGATCACCCCGGAGATAGCCAAGACTCGCCGGGTCCGTCATGTCACGGTCTCCGACAATTTGGATAGATGGTTGAACACCAGCTATTGCGGCAACCTGACACAGATCAACTTCGATCACATCCGCCGGAAAGTCTGCAAGGAGCTCGGGATCGCGTGGCCGCACGATTGCATGAGGCACACCTACGCCTCCCACCACGTAGCCATGCACAGGGATGCCGCTCTCACAGCTCACGAGATGGGCCACACGCAAGGCGTGGACCTGCTTTACAAACACTACAGGGGGCTCGTTACCCAGAAGGACGCGAAGCGCTTCTGGGCCATTGTGCCCGACTACAAATACAAGGAGGGGTCAGCATGACCACAGCAGTAACAGCACCAGCGAAGAAACAGGTACTCACAGTCAGGCTCGCGGACGCGGCCCTGCTCCATACACCCGATGGAGTACTCAAGTGCGTAGACACGAAGTGCAATCTGGATGCGCAAGAGGACTCGCTTGTCCGCATGGGCACCATGAAGCAGACCGTTGTAGATGATAAGGGCCGGGAGCGTGACGCGCCTGTCTTCCTGATCACAGCAAAGGGTTGGAGCAAGATTGCCGACGCGTGCGGCGTGGTCGTGTTTGCTCATGACACCGTGATGGTCAATGGAGTCCTGCAGCAGAACGGGTATCAGGACCCCGTGACCGGGGCGATCTACTTCCGTTCCGTGGCCGTTGGCTACACGGCGGCCGGGCGCACGGCTCGTGAGCGTACCGTGATGTATGACGCCAAGCTCGCCAACCTTGCCGACCTGATCTCA
>JASLPY010000149.1 GCA_030744755.1 Kiritimatiellia bacterium
GGGCGTAATGTACGGCAAGAATACCGCCTGGCTGCATGAATATGAAAATCCATGACCTGCACCCGCGCAGAACGCTCAAGTTCAAAACGCCTTTACGGTCGGGGAATTCGTATGTACCATAGACTTGGTCAAATAAGAGTTTATCCTCCTTCCACAAGGACCAATGATGTTTCTCAGATTAACAGGGCTGATTGGGATTGTTGCCTGTCTCTGCGGGCCGGCTTCGGGGGCCCTCTACCGCTCGCCTCTGTCGGTCGCTGTTTCATCCGACGGTAAGACCCTCTATGTCTCGGACAAGACGGCTGGATGCTTAGTCGTGCTCAACGCGGAGGACGGCAGAAAGATCCGCGAAGTGGCAATCGAAGGGGGGCCTCGTGGGGTGGCCCTATCAGCCGACGGCAACACGCTCTATGTCGCTCAACGGAAAGCTAACTCTATTGCACTGGTTGATCCCGGCAAGGCCGTCGTTACCGGGAACATCGCTGTCGGAACCTGGCCGGGCGCCATCGCCGTGGACAGCAACAACAGACGGCTGTACAGCTGCAATCGAGGCAACCATACGGTCTCGGTTGTTGACCTGGCGGAGGGCAAACAGGTTAAGCAGGTCGCAGTCGTCCGAGATCCGGCATTCGCGGCCATCACTGCGGACGGTTCGCGGCTGATTGTCCCCAACTTCATGCCGCTTGACGTATTCACAAATACCGAACTGGCGGCGGAAGTCAGCATCATTGATACCGCATCTATGAAACAGGTCGCCCGTGTCAAACTTCCACCGGGCTCAACTATGGCCGCAGGGGCTTGGGTCGATCCCAAGGGAAGATGGGCTTACGTGGTCCACATGCTAGGCCGTTTTGACCTTCCAGTGACACAGCTTCAGCACGGCTGGGTACATACCTGTGCCTTAAGCATTATTGACGTTGCGGCGGGTACGCGACTGGCGACAATACTGCTGGACGATCTGAACAGGGGCGTGGCCGACCCCAGGGCCGTAGTCGGCTCTGCAGACGGAGAAACCCTCTGGATAAGCCACAGCGGGGTCCACGAGGTCTCGACTCTTAACATCGGACGTATCCACGAACTCCTTGCGGGTAACATTCCTGTAGATCTCGCTGGGTTGAAGGACGGTGGGCGGGACAATATCTGGATCCGAATCAAGAACGACAGGAAAGAGATGGACGAACTCTCCAGGGACCTGACGGCACTCCACATTTCCGGCACGATCAGCCGTACACCCTCGGGCGGCAACGGCCCTGCCGGCCTGGCACTCTCACCCGACGAAAATACCCTCTACGTGGTTAACTACTATACCGGCACGGTGGGCGTACTGGATGCGGTTGGGGGAAAACTGTTGAAGACATTCCCGGTAGGGAAACAGCCGAAACCCGATGCCGCGCGCCGCGGTGAGATCTACTTCCACGATGCCACCCGTTGTCTTCAGAGCTGGCATAGCTGTGCTTCGTGCCACCTCGATGGGGGGCGCATCGATGGCCTGCCCTGGGACTTTATGCGGGACGGGATCAACAACGGCAAGGACGTGATCAGCTTGGTTAACATGCACCATACGCCACCACATAACCGCCTTGCCACGCGGGCCAATCCCCTGGAATGCATGGTAACAGGTGTGCTTGGAAGTCATGGCCTGGAAGCCGATCCCGGCGATGTCGATGACCTGCTAGCCTACGTTAAGTCGCTTACCCCGGAACTCAATCCGAATATTCCGAAGTTCGCCGGCGCCGCCAGGCGCGGCAAGGTGTTGTTCGAGGGAAAGGCGAAGTGCTCGAGCTGTCACCCTGCCCCATATTTCACCAACAGGGAGATGTATGACGTGGGGATTCATAGCCCCAATGAACCGGGGGCGCGCTATGACACACCGTCCTTGATAGAGGCCTACCGTACCGCGCCTTACTATCACGACGGTCGTGCAGTTACAATAAAGGACGCTTTGAGCAGGCGGAATGATCCGAAGGGGCTTCACGGAAAACTCAGAGTCCTGTCACCACAGGAACTCGATGACCTGGTCGCCTATGTACTTTCACTGTGAGAGAATCGGGTGTTGCGTTGTAGTCTAAAACAGTAACACGGTCATTCCTGACTGCGACTTGGAGTTATCACTTCTTTTTTTCCGGTGGCGGCAGCACCTTGGATTCCGTCACCCGGATATATCGGATTCTTCTGGTGAACAGCTTGGCTTCTGATTCCTTTATGAAATTGATAAGGTTTTCCGTTGTGTCGTCAATCGTCGCGGCATTGCCCTTGATCTTACCCGTCTGGATTGCTTCTCTCAGGAACTTCTGATTTACGGCCCAGACGTCCATGATATCCTTATCCAGTTTGTACTTGAAGATCTCGTATTTGTCGACAGCGGCCGCCAGGTCCTCAGTCTTGGCACCGCGCAGTTGGGACACCTGTTTGGACATGCTGGCTAAAGAAAAGAAAGAGCTGTCCCCAACAGTACAGGTGAAGCCGACTCTGTGATACACGTAGAAAGAAGGTTTCTCTTTGCCCTGATTGACAAGGACGAGTTCCATCCAGTTGGATTTTCCTACAATATTGCCTGTTCCCGCGTGAAGATAGTAAGGCTTGCCTTTGAAATTAGCGTACCATGCACCTGCAGTACCTTGGTCGATAGTGGCCTTGAGCGGATCCGACGGAGGCAGCTTTGTGGCCGCGCCAAAATCCGCCGCTCGTGCCGGCAATCCCGCTCCCAGCACTAAGCTCGCAATGACAACCAGGAAAAAAATGGTTCGTTGGCGCAACATGACGTCCTCCTTGCTGTAATCATGGTTTCTTGACGGATGCCCGGCGTAAGACTGAATTGCCCGCGATCGCACCAGGTCATTATATTATAACCTTATTGCATCCAGGGCAGAGCGGCAAGGCACAAGGGAGTGGAGCTTTGACCGCGGATGAGCGCGCCCCGCAGTGGCGGGATGCAAGCAGATGGTCACGGATATGGGGAGTGTTTTGACAGGATCAACCCTCCTTCTCGCTACGCGCTACGGCGTGGCAAGCAGGATGTACAGGATGGGGGAGCGCAGAGCCCATCTCTTTTCTCCATCCAAGGCAGATCGTGGCAGGAACTTGATCCGACCGCTGGCATCCTTTATCTTTCCTGATATGCTTCGCAACCTGGATGCAGACACTTCATCAGAGGAAAGGTGGTTTGGTGATGAGTGGAAGAAGAACGGTGCTGGTCGGAGGGCTTCTGTTCGTGGGCCTTATGATGACAGTGTGTGCGGATTCGGCACGGGCCGAACCGAAGAGGTGGCAACAGGCAAAACGGGTCATGCCATGGGACCTGAGAGCACTCGCAAAGACTCCGCCCATTCACGAGACGACGGAACGGCCGGCTAACGGCATGCGATCATTCTTCTACGAAGGCGCTGACTACAAAGGCAAGCCAACCTGGGTGTTTGCCTATTATGCGGCGCCCGGGGGAAAGGCACCCGCGGGCGGGTGGCCGGCGGTTGTGTGTGCCCATGGCGGCGGAGGGTCGGCTTTTCCTGCGTGGGTCAGGTCCTGGAACAAGAAGGGCTATGCGGCGATCTCCATGGACCTGGAAGGCCATCTGCCGGGCGGAAATCATTTCGGCGTGCAAGGTAACCATCCGCTCAACCAGGGACATAAGAACGCCGGTCCCAAACGCATCAGTTGGTTCGGAGACATTGCCCTGCCGGATGCCGAGCAGTGGTTCTATCATGCCGTGGCCGATGTGATCCGGGCAAATTCGCTTCTGCGTTCTTTCCCTGAGATCAACAAGAACAAGATTGGGCTGACAGGAATTTCCTGGGGCGGAACAACCGTCAGTACCGTGGCGGGAATAGACTCGCGATTCATTTTTGTGATCCCTGTCTATGGCGGCGGTTATATCCACAAGCACGATATGACTCCCGATCAGTATCGTGAGTACTTGAGAAAGTGGGATCCGTCGGCCCACTTGCCGTACGCAAAGATGCCGATACTATGGGTGAGCGGGTTCAACGAACCCGTCTTTCCTCTCAATCTCTTCAGCAAATCAGCGGAGACCGCAGGATCAACCAGTTTCCTGTGCATTCGCCCCTTCCTGCCGCATGGACACGGGTTCGGCTGGGAAGAAGTCTGGGAGATTGGAGGTTTTGCCAACGGCATCGTAATAGGCAAGGCACCGATGCCAAGGGTCGGGCGGCCGCAGGTGGATCGCAGGGATGGCCTGGTGCATGCGAAGTTCACGGGTGAGCTCAAGAGCGCGGTGGTCGGTTTTACGACAGCCGGCAAATGGCAGAACAAGACCTTGAACTCTATCCCTTGCCGCATTGTGAAGAGCGAACTGATCGCAAACAAACCGCTTCCAAAAGGCACAACCGCATACATGATAAACGCCCGCGCAGCCGGCGTCTGGAACGACGGTTGCATCGATTCACTGTTGGTTGAACTGCAACCATAGTGTGGCCCTGGAGGCAAGGGCGCCCATGTGAGGGATGGCGTTTGAAATTGCAAAACGTGCGGTCGCCGGGTACTTTCTCTTTTTCACAGATTTCAATCAACAGAGGAGAATCGTCATGTATAAAAGAGCACTCAGTATCACCGTCGCCTCCATGTTTACTTTCATCGGCCTGGCCGGGGCACATGACGACATGAGTAAACCGGACATCCGGACGGAGACGCGGATGGAAAAGGACAGTAAAGGCAAAGAGAAGAAGATTCTTTACATGTTCATCGACGGCATCAAAGTGCACGAGACAGATGTGGAGAAACAGCCTCTTCCCCCGGTTATCGTTGCGGGAAAGGAAAGCACCCAGGCTCAACCGGGCACAGCGCCGTCGGATGCCGTGATTCTCTTCGATAGTACAGAGAAAAGCATGAACAACTGGACCGACACGAAGGGCGGTCCAACCAAGTGGAAGCTGGTCGCTGGCGCGCTGGAGTCCGTGAAAAAGGCCGGCTACATCCGGACCAAAAGGGAATTCGGTTCCTGCCAGCTTCACGTTGAATGGGCGACACCCAAAGATGTCAAGGGATCAAGCCAGGGGCGCGGGAACAGCGGAGTTTTCCTCATGGGTATATACGAGGTCCAGGTTCTGGATTCCTTCGAGAACGTTACCTATGCGGACGGCCAGGCAGGCGCCCTGTACGGACGGGCCAAACCGCTGGTCAATGCCGGCAGGGGGCCTGGCGTCTGGCAGAGTTACGACATCATATTCCACCGCCCGATCTTCGACGACCAGGGCAAATTGGTTAAACGCGCAACGTTCACCGTCCTCCAGAACGGCGTTCTGATTCAAGACCATGTGCTTCTGTCCGGGGGAACGGGATGGGCCGGTCCTCACGCCGCTTCAGAATACAAGGCCCACGGCGGCAAGGGTCCCATCACACTTCAGGATCACGGCAACCCCGTACGATACCGGAACATCTGGATTCGTGAGCTTGAAGATTGACCGGCAACTTCCGTTGCCCCTGCATCTCAGGCGGATGGAACGCGGAACAAATGGCATCGCATAGGGGGATCAATAGAACTACGGATTGCTGAATTGATTGTCCGGTTGGCGGCTTAAGATTCAGGCCGGGGGGACGTACGTCTGAGCTAACCGGGTGGCGGCCAACGACCTGGACTTCAGATTCCGCGCTCAACCGCCACTCCGGTTGAGCGTCTTGTTGGCCAAGGTCTTAATCCTGCAGTTGAATGCTAAACGCGACGAATTCACCTTCTTGATCGCCTATAGTCAGACCCTTACCATACAGCAACACCTTCCCAACGACTTGCGCCTTTTTGACCGTTTTACACAGGCCAGATTCTGTGGGATCAACATATTCGCCCGTGACTTCGTACGTCTTGCCGTTGATCATGATTGCCAATTCGTGACTGTCCATGCCCGTCAAGTTGAACATGCATTTTCCACAACCTGCATTTACGGTCTGCCGGATCTGCGCTCCTTCTGTGATGTTTCCTTCCTGACGGACGGCCACTGTCTGTGGCTCATCTGTTGGTGCTGAGGCCTCAGAGTCGGACGGTTTGACCGTTTGATCTCCGGCGGAAGACTCGGTGGATTTGATTTGATGCTCTGTCGGCTGACCAGATCGTCCGCATCCGAATGCTAGCGACGAGACGGCGAGCAAGGCTGCAAGTAGGACGATACGTTGCATGAGGTACCTCCATCATTCTTGGGTCGTGCGATCACGACGGGTTGGCTAACGTTCAGAGACTGAGAATTCGGCGCGGCTAGCGGCGATATTCTCCAGCCACTGGCTCATCTCTTCTGTCACTGTTGCCGGTTACTATTGATGCGACAGGTTGTGTCTTGAATATCGTTTGATGGGTATCCTCTACAGATGTTAGATCTAGCTTCATATGCGCTACATGAATAGGCACCATCCGTCATATTCAAAAAGACACAGTCTCCGTTTTCTTTGAATTGCATAAAGCGCTTTCCCCCATTTCGCCCACCACTATTGGAGAACTCTTCAGATGCAAGTCCCGTAAAGGATGCAATCTCTTCAATTTCGTTTTCAGACAATATGATGTACGCAAAACTCCTACAACACGCACCACAGTTAATGCAAATATGCGTTGATGCCCTTTCGGTTGTCTTTCGGGATTTACTCATACTGTTGTTCCTGAGCTAACGTCCGGCGTCACGATGCCGAACCTGCGAGGCTATCGTGAACGCGCTTGAATCCCCTCTAAGCCCTTTTGGAGGGGAAAGGCTCCTCCTCAATGCAATAATGCGTGGTTCGCGTTGCACGGG
>JASLPY010000014.1 GCA_030744755.1 Kiritimatiellia bacterium
TCCGAATGGGGCAGACTCATGACGAAAAAGGTAATCTTCTGCAGGACGCCACTGATCTTCGCCAGGGCAAAGCCGAAATCGACCTGGGCTTCTCCCGGGCGGTGTATCAGGGGAACAAAGACCTCCTTCTTCGTATTCTTGATCTTAGAAACCGCCTCCTTGACCTGGGTATACCCGCCGGTATATCCCTCCTCAAGAATACGCTCAAAGATCCTCTTTGCCGTGTGCCGTTGCTTCTTCGGAGCGTGCTTGTCTTTCTCGATGATCTGCTCTATCCGTTCCCTGAATGGCCCGATCTTGGGTTCCGGTCGCGCTTTACTCAGCCGGTAGCCCGGTGGCGTGGAGTTTTCAAGAATCTTTTCCAGTGTCTGCCAGTGAAGCCCAGTCTCCCGAAGCACGGCTCGCTTCTTCTCACCATCCACCAGCACCCGTTTTCGTATATCCGTCCACCATTCCATCTCTGCGTACACCCTTTCCCCTCCATCCTTAAGCCTGAGAAAATCAACATCTTCTCAGACCCTCAAATGAAGGTCTACTCAGGGTGCCGCACTTTTAAACCGACCGCCTTAATGCCGCACTTTTCGACCGGCGTTTACACGCACAGCGCTTTTACGTCGGCCCATCTCATATCAGGCATCGGATCAACCACATAGTAGTGTGCCTTCAGCGCACTAATCCCCGCCCATCCTTCGTTTGGAACGGACCGCGGCTTTCCGAAAAGTCTGGATATCACTCCCACCGGGACCTCCTGCGCCTTCTTAACATGGGATGCCCCACATGTAATCCTCGTCGTCGTGGATCATGCCCAGGCGCCGCGACAGAAACGGCGCAGCGATGATGGCGGCTATACATGCGCAGCCTGTGACGATCATGTAGGTCATGCCATTGTTCTCCTCATGCTGTCGGGCGTCTAGACAGCAGGAACTGCCGCCTCCCACCTTACCGTGGGATATTGGTGTCGTTCTTGCATGCTAGCCGAACGCTCACCGTACGCGTCCAGAGATGTTGGGCTGCGCGGATCAGTCGTCGTTGGCCGGCGCTCCATCATCGAGGAATTTCCAAGTGCACTGTGCGCTAGTCAGGTAGTATCGTCCGGCAATCTGCACGAGATCCTTGCGTAGGCTCAATCTGCATCGTCCGATCTCGTTCCGAGAGTTGTGGGCGCCTACGCTCTTGGCGACGAGAGTGAAGACTTGCTCTGCGGTGGTGAGTGCGCCTCCGGATGTCTCCGTCTTGCCGTCCGCTGACACATCAGCCAAAAGAGAGACTTCTGCCAGCTGCTCATACTTCGAGCTGAGCTGCTGCCACAATTCGCGGGAATCTCTCTTCAGCGAGTCCACAAAGCCATAGTACCCACCACACGCACGTTTTGCCTGTTCCAGCAGACACTGGTAGGCCTCTGTATAGGGCGCTACGCCGACCTTTCCACAGTGCCCGAGATACAGGGTCTGAGAAGCTGCTTCGTAGAAGCTTGCAAGGGATTCGTCAATCGTGACTCCCGCGAGTGGCGGCCCTACCAGGAAGCGCCTTATTCCCCCGATGATAAACGGCATGCCGACAGCCACAACCCCGAATGTAAGGACGATCTGCAGAAGGCTAAGGTCCGTGAGACGAAATACTTCATATGCGACGGTTGAGCCAGCGAACCAATCGGACCGCATGCCTTCCGCAAGCACGAAGAGAACGAGAAAGACAGCACAAAAGCCTGACCCGATAAGAACGCTTCGAATTGCTATGCGTTTGTGCTCCTGTTTGACCTCGGCCGACACCGACTCAAGAGCGGCCTGCGTTTCATCTGCAAGGTCGATGTTGTCTGAATCCGTCATTACATTTCTCCTTCTCTTGCCCAGAACGTCATGCTGACCGTTTTCTGAGCATCGCGCAAAGCGCGGTGTTCAGAAATAAGGTTCAGCAAATTGTTCTGTACTCTCATGTCTTCGTGCAATCATGTTGTCTCGTAGGTGTGAGGAAGGACGTATTTTCTCACGACCATGCGAAACACAAAGAACGCAATGATGCAGTGGAGGGCGTGGCTTCCCCATGGAAAGGCAGAGGAGATCTGCCCGAGAAACATGCCTGTGAGCGCAAAAACACCCAGACAGATGATGACATAACTCAACCATCCGAATATATACGGTCGGTATGGATGATTATGGATCGAACTAGACCAGGCCTCTCGCGTGACCATAAACTTCAAAACAGTAAGGCGATAAAGCAGGACACTGATCGCTAGGTTGAACAGGCCAAAGATGACAACGAACGTGATGGTCCCGGGCGTCCACTCCGAACTCTGGTTGGGCACGGAGAGAAGGCGCAACACGTAGTGCGTGACCCAACCCATCAGCATGACGATCATGGTATAAGCCACCCACGCCTTGACGTACTTTGCGTTGTGTTCCCACCACTCAGACATTGTCATGGTTTCTCCTGCACAGAACGTGTGCTTCAGGCGCGCCTTCCGAGGCGTCGCCTGGAAGCATTGGTTCGACAATCTGTCTTCGTCCTGATCGTTGTCTCGATCCTTGTCGTTCGCTATCGTCATCTCGATCGTCGTCCCGATCATTGTCGAGGAAGATCAGGACAACGATCGGGACAATGATGAAGATCGACGACGATCGCGACAAAGATCGCGACGACGATCTGTCCGTTCCATCCTTCTATGGAACGATATTCTAGCCTCGTCCCCGAAGCTGTAAAGGAAAAGTTGCTGTCAGGGCGAGGCCCCATCCCACAGAGCGTGGGAACGCACTGTAAGGCCCCCGGCCCCGCCGGACCGAACCGCTGCGCGGTACAGTCCGGCCCCCCTTGTGTCGATCGCCCCTCCAGAAATCGCCTCTTTCGTCACGGGATCTCACGGTTTAACTTCCATTGGCTTCCATGTTCTTCCATGTTTTGCCCGGCCTCCGACTGATGAAGGGCTTTTCGATTCCCCTTTGTTTACAGGGTGTTTACGCGAAAAGTCAATAGATACGGGGGTTTTCGGAGTTGGAGCGGGTGACGGGAATCGAACCCGTGTAATCAGCTTGGAAGGCTGGAGCTTTACCACTAAGCTACACCCGCCTTTGGTAGGCAGAAACGCGATACTGTAGTCAGTTTAGGCGGACAGTCAAGGATTTCGTGGATCTGAATCCTCACGGATTCAGCTACGGGGAGAGATTGCGATTGCTGTCGTTACCAACATGTTCAAAACCCAGCACCTTCAGTCCTTTCTGAATGTGTTTGTTCCGGTGCAGGAGTTTCCAGATGAGCTGGGTAGAGTAATTCTCGAACATCAGGGAGACCAGGCCTTTGTCGATGCCCAGGTAGCTCTTGCCTATCCAGGGCTTGTCACCCTTGTTCTTCGTCATGAAGCTGTACGCATCGTACAGACCGTATTCTCCTGCCAGTCCAGGGATTGTGTACATGTGTTCCAGTGCTTCGATGGATTCTTTCGGAGTGAAGACGACAAATGCCGACGATCCGTACGGTGCGACCGTGCCGTCTTCAAGCACCTTGTGGCCGTTGCCGAAGGGGGCCGAGCCATATGCTCCGCTGTAACGTGTGAGCGGACTGATGCAGGCGGACATGCCCCACGAGTTTGGTCCAAGTCCCTTGATCTCGCCGGCCCTGTCGATGGCGTATTGTCTCGCAGCGATGGCGGCATGACGTGAATTCTGGAACCAGTTGCGCCCCCGCTTGTCCACCATGTTTCTGAAGTCAATGAAGCTGTGCGTCCACTGGTAGGTGAACGCGGCACCCGTTCCGCAGAAGATGAATTCTTCTCCCTTGTAGCGACCGGTGTGAGTCCGCATGTTGTAGTACGAGTCGGCACCCGTGGCGAAGTCGGGATCAGGTGCGCCCGCCCCCAGGATATACAGGAAGATGTGTTCTGAATAGGCGCTCCATCCTCCAAAGAAACCCTCTTTGTTCATACCGCTAGGCGTCTTGCGCGGCTTGTCTTCGGGGAAGCATGCCAGGTAGGGATGCTTGGTCTTCGGGTTCGTGAACCATTTCCAGTTGACCTGTGCGTATAGTTTCTCCGCGAGGGCTTTGATCTCGCCACCGAAGTACTCACCAGCGACAAGGGCACCCATGATCATGGTTCCCGTGCTGGCGTTGCTGAGTTCCACGGCGTGGGAATCGTTCCATGCGCGGAGCCCCGTGTCGCGCTCGATGAAGTGGTAGTAGAAGCCGTTGATGTTCTTGAGCTTCTTGATGCTGCTGAGCGCGGCCAGGATGCGTTCGCGGCCCTGTTTTCGAGTGATCCAGCCTCGTTCCACACCGAGCACGATGGTCGCAAAATAGAACCCCTGCGACTCTATACCCATGGGTGAGTATCCCCGGAGGCCGACATAGTCACCGTCCGTCATGCCGTAAGAAGGGCTTTTGGGATCGGAAACCCATTCCTCCCAGAAGAAATCGAAACAGCCACGCAGCTCACGCTCCATCAAGGGCGTAAGCGGCTTCGGGTCATCGGCCACGGGATAGGCTGGATCCGTTGAGGGCGCCGCTGCCAACGCCACAGGGAGTATGGCAACGGCCATGATAGCAAAGAGAAGTTGGATTACTCGGCTCAACATAGTTCAATTGTCTGAATGCTGGGGTCCGCTCCCCGTAGGTCCCAATTGCATTGGGACCATGGTCCGAGTGCAACTCGGAGCTACGAAAGTGTGATCAGCGATTGAAGAATGATCCGAATGGGTTGGGTCTCTCATCCGGGTGGATATCGGTTTCGGAGGCCGGCCCTTTTTCGTAGGGTGGGGGGCTTACGACAACCCTGTCGCTGTCCGCCTCATTGCTCCACCAGGATGTGGGTGGCTGATCGGAATCGAAGAATCCTCCTGACAACGGGCCTTGTCTCTTCGCCGCTTCCTGCATCGCTACCATTTTGTACTCATTGCCGGCGATTATGTAAATGAACAGGGCTATGGCGAAAAGTGTCCAACTAATCTGCTCACCAAAGAACAATGCGAAGATTCCGAACAGTATTGCCATGAATCTCCCAAGTCGTGCGGCAATGTAGGTTGCCTTCAGACGGCCGAATTTCGGGGTGAGGATTGCCCGCAATACGCGTCCGCCGTCCATGGGGAAAGAAGGGAGAAGGTTGAAAATGACAAGGCCTATGTTGATAATGCCCAGAAACTGCAGGACATTAATCCCGTAGTGCGGAACAATTGGGGCAGGCACGTAGCCGCCCCACCTTGTACCCGCGAATCCAAGAACAAAGCTGACCGCCGGCCCGGCAATCGCCATCAAGAATTCGTCCAGTGGCCTTGTTGGCATGCTTTCCATTCTGGCCGCGCCACCAATTGGCATTAGTAGGATTTCACGAACAACGCAACCTTTCTTCAGGGCAACTATAGAATGACCCAGTTCGTGGAGCGCGATGCTGGTCAGGAGTCCAATCTCGATCAGTATGCCGGCTTTCCATCCAAAGTCATAAACGAGGATGGCGACTAGAATGGCGAGGGACACGTGCAGCCTTATCGGTATACCCCAAACCGTGAGTATTTTGTATGAAGATCGTAGCATTTTGGGTCTTTTCCTTATTTATTGGGGTATTCTACGCGAACGCCGCTGAAGATGACAATCTATTTGGGAATGGTTTCTTGCGGGGAGGTGGGGTTTGGGATAAGTTCCGCCTGTATGAATTCTTCTGAAAAGAATAGCCGGCTGGCGGTGTTGCTGGCGAATGGGTTTGGGTTGGGGCTTAGTCCTGTGGCGTCCGGCACGGTTGGGTCGTTGCTTGGCGTTTTGCTGGTTGGTGCCATGTTGCCGCTGGCTGCATTGCCGTACGGCCTTGTTCTGCAATGTGTCGTGGCATTCGCACTTGCCATGCTGTCTATCCCAATATGTGGAATCGCAGAACAGCACTATGGAAAGAAGGACGACGGCCGAATAGTTGCCGACGAATACCTCACGTTTCCAATATGTACATTGGGGTTGCCATGGGTTGAGCACCCCTGGATCCTGCTGCTGGCGTTTGTAACTGCGCGTATCTTTGACATATTCAAGCCGCCACCGGCATATCAGTCGCAGGCATTGGGCGGGGGACTTGGAATTGTCGCTGACGATGTGATCGCTTGCCTGTATGCCTTGGGGGTCAACCATCTGGTTGTGCACTTTGTGCTGTGAGCGGGAGGAGAAGGACCTCTCGGAGATAGGTCCCTACTTTTCCAGAGTACATGCCTATCTCCGAGAGGCATGATCCCCAGTGGAGCTTCATTGGGACTTGGTTTTTCCACCCTTGGTGAAAGGTGGCATTGACAAAAGGCGTTCAACATCGGATTATCTCGCCCGGATTTTGCGGATTTGCCGTCAAAAGAAGGCGAATCTGTCTTAACTAGCCGTGTAATCAATAGGAAAGGAAGGTACATCGAGTGAAGCGTAACTGGTTGGCAGGAGTAGTATTTGCAGTCCTGGCTTGTGTTGCATCAAATGTTTATGCAGCCGAGGGCACCACTTCAAAGATAGTGGAGATAGCCTGGTGGATTGCCCCCATAGCTTCTGTTCTGTCGCTGGGTTTTGCAGCTTACTTCTACAAGAAGATGATGGCTGCCGACGAAGGCACCGACAAAATGAAAGAGATTGCGCATCACGTGCGTGAAGGCGCTTACGCTTATCTCTTTGCGCAATACAAGGTAGTCGGCATCGTTTTCGCCGTGTTGCTGGTGATATTCTGGGTACTTGCAAAGGCGGGGATTCAGAATCCGTTTGTTCCCGTAGCATTTCTGACCGGTGGTTTCTTTTCGGGGCTTTGTGGCTTCCTGGGAATGAAGACGGCCACGAACGCTTCCGCACGCACGGCGCAGGGCGCTTCTGAATCTCTGAACAAGGGGCTACAGGTAGCTTTTCGTTCCGGTGCGGTTATGGGTCTCGTTGTAGTTGGCTTCGGCCTTCTTGACATTTGTCTCTGGTACATCGTCCTTAACTACATCTACGACAACAACGTCTGGGGATTTGGTCTTGAGATCGCCAAGGCATGCAACCTTCCCGACGTGGCGGCCGGATGGGACGCCTCGTTTGCCCTGAGCGCTGACTTCATTCATCACAAGATGGTCCACATTACCACGACGATGCTCACGTTTGGTATGGGCGCATCGACGCAGGCTCTCTTTGCACGTGTAGGCGGTGGTATCTACACCAAGGCCGCCGATGTCGGTGCAGACCTTGTCGGCAAAGTTGAGGCCGGAATCCCCGAAGACGATCCCCGCAACCCTGCGACGATCGCCGACAACGTTGGCGACAACGTGGGTGACGTTGCCGGGATGGGCGCGGACCTCTACGAGAGCTACTGCGGCTCAATTCTTGCCACCGCCGCCCTCGGCGCGGCCATACCTGCCCTTGGTGTTAGGGGCGTAATGGCTCCGATGATTATTGCCGGTATCGGTATTCTCCTTTCCATTGTTGGATGTCTCATGGTCCGCTGCGGTGACAAGTCGGACATGAAGACACTGATGAAATCCCTGACGAATCCCCTCTGGTTCAGCACCGGCGCGATCGCGGTGGCCACTGCCTTGATGGCTCTGCTCGGAGTAGTTGACTGGGGAGTATTCGGATCGGTTGTGTCAGGTCTGATCGCCGGTTGTGTCATCGGGTTGCTGACTGAGTACTACACATCCGATGAGTACAAACCCACGCGCGGAATCGCTGAACAGGCAAAGATGGGCCCCGCGACCTTGATCATCGACGGTATTGCGGTGGGCATGTTTTCAACAGGATGGTCAACGATCACGATTGTTATCGGCATTCTCTGCGCATTTGGATTTGCAGGTGGGTTCAGTAATTTTGCCATGGGCCTGTATGGCGTCGGGTTCGCAGCGGTAGGTATGCTGGCAACCCTCGGTTTCTCCCTGGCCACTGATGCGTACGGTCCGATTGCCGACAACGCCGGCGGTAACGCCGAAATGTCGGGTCTTGGCGAAGAGGTCAGGAAGAGAACTGACGCCCTGGACATGCTCGGAAACACGACTGCGGCCATCGGCAAGGGTTTTGCGATAGGATCCGCTGCACTGACAGCCATGGCCCTTCTTGCGGCCTACCTGGAGGAAATCAGGATCTGGATATCAAAGCTTGCCGTTGACGATGGTTACATGGCAGTTGGAAAAGTTACTTTCGTAGTGGACCAGGCCAAGGCCACTGCAGCCGGTATCACGGATGGTGTGGCCATAGCGACAGCGTCGATGCTGGACTTCGCAGCTGCGTACGACCTCACTGTGATGAACCCCAAGCTCCTTGGCGGTATTTTCCTTGGAGCAATGATGGCATTCGTCTTCTGTGCAATGACGATGAAGGCGGTTGGCCGCGCGGCCGGCGCAATGGTTGAGGAAGTAAGGCGTCAGTTCCGTGAGATCAAGGGCATCATGGAAGGCACCGGTACGCCCGATTACGCGAATTGCGTGGCGATCTCCACGAAGGGCGCCCAGCGGGAGATGATTGTTCCCAGTATGCTTGCAATCGTTGTGCCGGTTCTTGTCGGCATTGTGCTTGGCGTGTCGGGTGTCATTGGCCTACTCGTTGGTGGCCTGACCACTGGCTTTACGCTGGCCTGCATGCTCAACAACGCCGGCGGAGCATGGGACAACGCTAAGAAGTCCATCGAGAAGGACGAGAGAACCTATCACCCTGACGATACTGACAAGGCGAATCCACTGACAGGCAAGGGTTCTGACGCTCACAAAGCCGGCGTGGTTGGCGACACCGTTGGTGATCCGTTCAAGGATACTTCCGGCCCCAGCCTGAACATTCTCATCAAACTGATGACGATGGTCAGCGTTGTGTTCTCCGGCGTCGTGGTTGCATACGGTGACCAGATCATGCGCCTGGTGGAGATGTTCTCGAAGAAGTGCTGTTGCTAAGTATCTGCAAAGAACACGGGATGATATGACATGTCGTGGGCTATCCGGAATTCTGAGTTGTTACCCCGTCAGAAGACGGGGCTCCATTCGAGGATACGATGAAAGCCATCTTTCTTGGAACGGGTACCTCTTGCGGTGTTCCGATTATCGGATGCGACTGCTCCGTATGTACTTCAGCCGACAAGCGGAATGTCCGCCGTCGGAGCAGTCTCTATGTCGAAGCTGCGGGCACCCATATCGTCATTGATACAACTCCTGACTTTCGGGACCAGGTGCTCACGTTCGGCGTGCCGCGAGTGGATGCAGTGCTGTTCACGCATGCGCACGCGGACCATGTTCTGGGGCTCGACGATATTCGCCGCTTCAACACAATTCAGAACTGCTCTATCCCTGCGTATGGTTCGGAATCCACGATTGAAGATCTGAACAGAATTTTCAACTACGTCAATCTCCAGGAGGTGCCTGGTGTGTATCGCCCGCAGGTTAGCTTTGTCAGTATCGATTCCGCTTTCACCTGCGGGGATATATCGGTCGATCCGCTGCCGGTTGCCCATGGCACGATAGAAACTTTCGGGTACCTTCTTCGGGCCGAAGGGCTTGCCCTGGGATATGTGCCCGACTGCGCCACGATGTCTGACGAGACCGTCAAAATGCTTCAAGGCATTGACCTCATGATTCTTGACGGTCTGCGGCACAAGCCCCACGAAACGCACCTGACAGTAAAGGACAGCGTTGCGTTTCTACAGCGAATCGGTGCCGGGCGTTCCTACATCACTCACATGACCCATGACCTCGACCACGAGGAGACAGAGTCAGCCATGCCCGACGGCATTGCTGTCGCTTATGATGGACTGGTGATTGATCTATGAGATTCGTCTCTGGTGGGCAGACTGGTGTGGACAGGGGCGTCCTTGACGCATGTATTGCATGCGAATATCCCCACGGCGGCTATTGTCCGAAAGGCCGCCTTGCCGAAGATGGCCGCATTCCCGACAGGTACAATCTCGAGGAAACCGAGTCGGAACAATACGCCGTCAGAACGAGGCTGAATGTTGCCGGGAGTGATGCGACCGTGGTGGCATTTGACACCGAACTGACCGGCGGCACGTTGTTCTCCCTCGAAATCGCCAATGAGCTCGGGAGGCAGAGTATCGTTCTGAATATGAGGGAGACGGGCAGTTCCTCTGCCGCCGCAATGATTCATTCCTTTATCGTCGAAAACGGTATAACCACACTCAACTGGTCGGGGCCAAGGGCGAGCGGGTCTGATATTGCGTACGACTGGGCAAGGAAGACGGCAGCGTTGGTTATTGGGTTGCTGGGAGAAGCGGCCCATGGGGATGGGCCGCCCACAAATTAGGAAATGGTCAGCCAGTGGGGCGGAAGACGAGGAGGAAGCTGGCCAGGTAGATTATGTAGAGAGCAAAGAGAAGAATCCCGTCACGTCTTGAAAACTGGCTCCTGCTTTTCAGCACCACGAGTGTTGCTCCCAGGATCACGAACATCGCCGGGAACATGAAGAAGATCTCTCGCGCCCCGAGGGTGAGGCTGTTGACGACAGATGACGCACCGGCGACCCAGCAGATATTCATCATGTTGGCACCTAGGATGTTGCCGATGGAAAGATCACCATGGCCTTTTCTGGCCGCAATGATGCTTGTTGCGACTTCTGGAATCGACGTGCCAAGGGCCACCAGCGTGAGGGCTATTACCGACTCCGGAACGGACATGGTGCGGGCGATGGTTACTGCTGATATGACAACGAAGCGGCTGGATAAGAGGATGCCGCCCAGGGCAAGGAGGAAGACCGGCAGCAGCCATGACATGGGTTTTGCCACGTCTTCCTCCAGCGTGTCGAGATCCATGTTCTGACGCAGTTTTCCCGATCTGTGCTGCCTGAAGAGCACGCCGAGGTATATGCAGAAGACTGCAAGGAGCGTCAACCCCTCCCATCGGTCAAGGGAGAGGTCTCTGCATACGAATGCGAACGTGAGTAAGGCGCTGCCTAGAAGAAAGCTGCCGGAGACCTTAAGAACTCCCGTCATCACGGCTATCGGCGCTGCAGAGAGTGCTCCGCACAGGGCCAGCGCCAGTCCGCAGTTGCAAATGACGGACCCGATGGCGTTGCCGAGAGCCATCTCAGGATTTCCCCGAACGGCCGACATGACCGAGACGCAAAGTTCGGGAGCAGTGGTTGCAAGGGAGACCAGGACAATTCCGATAATGACCTTTGGAACCTTCAGGCGCTCGGCGATCGCCACTGCTGTCTCAACAAAGAAATCGGCGGCTTTCGCGAGGACTGCGAAAGCGATGACCATGACTACCCACGCGATTAGCGCTGGTCCGCTTTCAATGAATCCGGTGATGGCAGTCATGACGGACACATATAAGCGGAAAGGGCTCGCCGGCGGCAATGAAATTCGGGATGTGGGATGCGGGGTGGGAGGGAGAGGAACCGCGAATTATGCGAATTGTGCGAATTGGGTGGGAGGGGATGTGGGATGCGGGATGTGGTTGGAGAGGAACTACGAAAAGCGCGAAAGACACGAAAGGGGATGGGATTGGGGGATTTGAGCCTTTTGCGTTGTGATCTGAGCGAATAATAGCAGTACGAAAAGAGGGTCCGAGATTGTCTTTACCCCAAAAAGGGAGGCAGGGGGCGGCATTTAGGAGTCAGAATGAGAGAAATGTTGCCAGATTGACCCCGCGAACAATGGCAATTTAGATATGGAGATTCAACCACCCGCGCCCCCGCGCTTCCTCCGACGCCAAGGCTATGGACGACAAGCGAGCTCCCGAGGACACAGAGGTCAGAGCCTCCTTCGCACAAGGCTTCGGAGGCCAAGTGGGGAGGAGTGGAACTTGGGCTCTGGGGAAGTTGCATGAATCTGGCGGAATGCTCCCCGCTCCCCTTCATTCCTTGATCCAGATTCATGCAACGTTTGCCATTTGAGAGGGATGAGAGAAAAGCTGAAAGCTGGCTTCAGGGGTCGAGTCCCTCATCCTTCTCTTCTGTCTCAAGAGGCAAACGCGCGATGAATTCAATGATCGTTTTGTGGCCGTTGTGCAAAATGCTGCAAATGTATAGTGCCAGCAAAACGAGCGTTGAATTCATTGCGCTCTCCATAAGCTGAGTCTCCTCTTCCCTTCTAACCTCTGTGTCCTCGGGAGCTCTAGCGCGGGGGCGCGGGTGGTTACTTTCTCCCATTCTCATCCGCAAATGCCTGCTGGATCTATTCAACCTGAACACGTTCTACACGCAACAGTACAAGAAAGCTCGAACGCGCTAAGGATTGTCTTGAAGTTCACAAACCTGCTAGGGTACGCGCATGAAGAAACCGAACATACTGTTCTTTTTCACTGACCAGCAGCGTTTTGACACGATCGCAGCCTTGGGCAACGCTGTCATTAAAACGCCGGCGCTTGACCGTATCTGCAAGGCCGGGGTGGCATTCACAAGCACCTACTCCCCCTCCCCCGTTTGCGTACCGGCGCGCTGCAGTATGACATATGGTCAATACCCGATGCACACGAAGTGCTATGATAACGGCGCGGACATGCCGAAGGATCGCCCTTCCTTCATGCAGGTGCTCACGGATGCAGGCTACCGAACGCACGGGATCGGCAAATGTCACTTCATGCCGGACAAGCATGCGCTTCGCGGCTTCCAGTCGCGTGAAGTACAGAAAGAAGTACCCGCCCGCAGCAGCGATGACTATACCAGTTTTCTCGAGGAAGAAGGCTGGGGTGATTTGCCTGAACCGCATGGTGTTCGTGGAGAGATGTACTATGTGCCCCAGGTCTCGCAGCTACCGCAGCACCTGCATCCGACCCAGTGGGTGGGCGACCGTTCTGTCGCCTTTATCGAATCACAGGAAGATGTGGAGGAACCCTGGTTCCTACTATCCAGCTACATTCACCCCCATCCGCCCTTTGCACCACCCTCCCCCTGGCACAAACTATATCGCTCGTTCGACATGCCGCTGCCCATGGTGCCCCAGGATCTCGAGAGCCTGCAGACGTTTGCAAACCAACGGCAGAATCGCTACAAGGGCCGTGACCAGGGTATCGACAATAACCTGATGCGTAACATCAAGGCGCATTACTACGCCTGCATCTCATTCATCGATTACCAGGTGGGACGCGTCCTGGACGCACTCGAGGCGACCGGGCAGCTTGACAATACGTTGATCCTGCTGACATCCGATCATGGTGAACACCTGGGTGACTACGAGTGCTTCGGCAAGCGCAGCATGCACGACAGCTGTGCACGCATACCCATGCTTGCGGCTTTACCGGGACGATTCGAGGGAGGAGAACGCTGCGAGAAACTTGCGAACCTGGTCGACGTGATGCCAACTATTCTGAGTGCTGCGGGTTGCGACACGAGTGCCCTGACAATGGACGGCATCGATCTCCATGATTTGCTGCAAGGCGTCTCTGACCGCGGAGCCGTGTACTCCCAGATTGGCGAGAAAGGCGAGGCCATCTATACCGCCGTGACCGAACGCTGGAAATATGCATACAGCGCCCCAGATCAGCAGGAATACCTGTTCGACCGCATGGTCGACCCCTTGGAGACACGCAACCGAGCCGGCCTGCCTACGACAGGGGATATCCTCAAGACGTTGCGAGAGCAAACAATCACGTTCTTCGTCGAAGGTGGCGAGACCTATGCGGCAGAGGGCAACCAGTGGAAGGTATATCCAAAGAAGGATCTCCCCTCAGACCCGGACAGCGGTTACATGACACAAGACCGACCGGGCTATGTGCTGGATCTACCCGGGTATACGGATTGAGGGGTACCCCTCTTGGAGGGTACCCGGTCACGGGGCCCGTGACCCTCCAGTCCGTCACTCGTGCATTTCCGTGGAGGGACGCGGGCTCCGCGTCCGCGGTCACGGGGCCCGTGACCCTCCAGCCCGGCGCTCGTGCCTTGTGGCTGGGATGTCACTTGACCCGGCGCTATGGTCCACCTCGTAGCGGTGGACTTACTTCCCCCGTACGTCCGCCGCTACGAGGTGGACGATCCCGGAACGCCGACAGCACTCTACTTCTTAGAGCGGATCGCCGCCTGCAGTTCTGCCATCCTCTTCGAGAGTGTATCAACCAGTTCCGGGTTAGTTTCGGCCAGGTTCGTTTTCTCGCTTATGTCTTCCTCAAGGTTGAAAAGCTCTGCTTTCCTGCCCGCCTTCCGGAGCTTCCATTTACCTGACCGAAAAGCCTGGATTCCGGTACCTTTGAAGTAGCAGAACTCTTCGCGGGGACTCTTGGTCTTCCCAGTCATGAGTCCGAAAACATCGAGCCCATCGAGTGTCTGACCTTCAGTCGAGATTCCTGCCAGCCCTGCAATGGTCGGATACATATCGATCGTGGAAATCAACTCGTCGCAGACTTTCCCGGCGGGAATCGTGCCTGGCCACTGCATAAGGCATGGAACGCGCATGCCGCCTTCGTATGTGCCGAATTTGAAGCCGCGCAGCGGGAATGCACATCCGCCACGGCCACCCGGCAGTTGCCAGGGGCCATTGTCCGACGTGTAAACAACCATCGTCTTCTCAGAGAGCTTCAGCTCGTCGAGCGTTCCGAGAATCTCGCCTACACTCCAGTCGATCTCCTCAATGGTATCACCATAAAGGCCACGTTCACTCTTGCCCTTGAATTTCTCCGATGCGAACAGCGGAATGTGCGGCATCGTGTGCGGCAGATAAAGAAAGAAGGGATTCTCCTTGTTCTTGCGGATAAACTTGAGGGCTTCCGCGGTGTACCTCTGCGTCAGAAGAGTCTGGTCAGCCGGGTATTCAACTACTTCCGAATTCCGCATCAATGGAACCTTGTTCTTGGAGGGCTTAACATTCTTCATTTTTTCGAGAGTGAAACCGTCTCTCAGGACGATGTCTTTTGCGAGTGCGGCATTAGGATCAATCGTCATGTCATTGCTGTAGGGGATTCCGTAATACTCATCGAACCCCTTATCGGTCGGGAGGTGCCCCGGCAAATGACCAAGGTGCCATTTTCCGATACAAGACGTAGCGTAATCCTTCTGCTTAAGCATTTGGGCGATTGTTGTGACGTCCTTGTTCAAGCCGTTCTTGTTCCTTGGAAAGAGGACCGTGGTTACTCCGGTTCGCGGGGGATAGCAGCCTGTCAAGAGTGCCGCACGGGATGGTGAGCATACGGAATTGGCCGAGTAGAAGCTGGTAAACCGTGTTCCGTTCTCAGCCATCTTATCCAGGTTCGGAGTCTTGATCTTGGGAGAACCAAAGCAGCCCAGGTCCTGGTACCCCTGGTCATCGGTAAAGATGATGATGAAGTTTGGTTTCGCCCCCTTCTCTGCTTCGGCCATCGAGGCAAAGCAGCACGCCATCAATACAACACATAGTCCAACAAACAGCTTACGAAGCAACATTCTTCTCATATCTTTCGCTCCTCCTTCGAATATCCCCTAACACGAATTGCACAAGAGACGCCCCTCACGGGGCTCACTACAAACGTCCTGGATCATCGCCGGGATAAGATCCCAAGGCGTTTGTAGTTAACGCCGTAAGGCGTGTTTACGCTTCGGAAACAAACATGTGATCACTCCCCTACTCCTCATCCTGGAACTGCACGATAAAGTTGTCGCCCCAGGCGCTACCGCCTGCTTCTGTTACCTTCTCCAGGAACACAGTCGCCTCTTCAGCACTCGGACCCACCGTAAAGGTAATGTCCTTCCGTGTCCATCCGAGAGATGAAGAGTCCATGACAATCTCCTTGCCGCCATACTCCTTGATGCCAAGTCTCACTATCTCATCCTCACCAGACACCCTTAGCCATGTCGAAAGAACATACTTCCCTCCGGGCACCAGTCCCATGACCCTTTGTCGCACCCCGTCTCTGCCGGGGCCCAATTTCAGTTCGTGCTTCATCGTTCCTGTCGGCAGCGGCGTCCCCCTGGCAAAGTTATTGCCCCAACCATTGCCCCCGACTATCGATGCATTCCCCTCCCCCGTTTTCGTCCAACTTTCCAACGAACCGAATTCAAAGCAACTGTTTCGTATTCTGTTCACAAACGGAAAGTCAGCCCGTTCATAGACCGGCAGAGGGGTCGGCGGGTTCTCAAGATCGCAACCGGTCTTGAAATGCGTCCCCCCGGCAGCGATTGCCCCTACGCCTCTTCCGCGTGCCTCCTTCAGACGAAGATCCCCGGCAGCCGCGTCGACATACGGAGGGTCACGCTCAACCACGTTGTTGTATAGCTTCGCGTTCTGCGGCAGTCGGAACTTCTCATTGAAGATGTTGTTATAGTAGCGCGAGAATGAAAGATCCCCGCGCTTGGAATGATCAAACGTTCCTATCGAGCCTGTCTTCCATGCCGAATTATTGAACACCATCATTCCATAGCTGGGATTGTTGATGCGCACTGGATCACTTCTGCAGTCCCTTATCAGATTGTGATGGATGAGGGCGTTGTTGCTGAGGTGATCAAAGTAGATCGCGGGAGCGAATCTGTGTGCCCGGTTATCGTGAACATAGTTGTAGCAAAACTCCGTGTTGGCAAAGTCGGTGTTATGCCCGTAGAACATGCCCAGGTCATCCGTAAGCCAGCCCGCATCGGAAACATCGTTATACTGAACCAGGCTTTCCATGAGTCCATGAGTGTTTATCAGGTCGCGTCCGGCATGACGCACGGTGTTGTGGCTGAAGACAACCCTGCGGCCCGTCAACTTGATCGTGCCGTTCCACAGCCCCGCATAGCCACCGTGGTGGATGAAACAGTTGATAACCCTGTTATCAAAACCACCGGTCACAAGAACCGATGATGAACTGTACGACAACTCACTGTTCACCAGCAGGTTATTGTATCCTTTCAGCATCACGCCGTATTGCTTCGAACAGTCTTTGACATAACAGTGCTCTACATAGCTGCCCTTCAGGCCATCGAGCACCAGGTGAGACGACTTCTCGTCGCTACGGAGCCCTGCACCAACGAAATCTATGTCCTTCAAATGAATGTATGAGCGCCCGGACAGATCGATCGCGTAGTTTCGGCGCTTTGCAGTGACTGTGAACTTCTCCATGCTTGTCCCGGCAGGCGGAATAACAAACAGACGCTTAGTTCCGGCATCGAAATGCCATTGCCCCGGTTTCTGCAGTGCATACCTCGCACCGCGCAACACAAAGGCGTTGCCTTTCCTCGGGACGTACCAGTGTCTCGATTGTTTTGGTGAGAACGTAAGCTTATGGGCCGCTGAGTCGTACGATTCAACATTGGCTGTCCAGCAAATCCAACTTGCACCCCCGGCGCACCACAATTCGGCCCCTTTCCAGTCCTCAGCCGTACCCGGAATCTCGTCGCACAACAGCGTGTTCTCACTGCCGGCCTTAACAACTGCGCGGATAGGGTGGAAGAGTGGCTTGTCGCCGAGCGCCGGCCAGGTTGCCTCGTGCAGCATCTGCCCATCGGCAAAAAACTGGTTTCTGTCATCCAGCGACCACGTCATCGCGGCGGAATACACACCCTTGCCTTCATCCTTCCAGCCGTTTACGGCCTCCAGGCCACTGATCACTGCAAGCTCACCCTTGTAGCTTCTGAAGACGATCGGAGCGCCTTCAGTCCCCGATTTCAGCGGAGCCAGAGTTTCCAGATAATTCCCTTCGCGCAGAAAGCAGGTGTCTCCGGGTTTGATTTCTATGCAGACCCTGGCAAGCGTCTTGAAGGGTTTGCCCATGCTGCCGGGATTATCGTCCGAACCAGCTGGACTGACATAGAAATCAGCCGCGTTCAGAAGCGAGGAGGCAAAAACGATGACCGAGAGCGACTGAAACACCTGCCTAGTACATTTCATACGATTCTCCGATTCATCTGACAGGATATACTATAGCATCACGTAAGCGCTCACAACCAGCGGGCGGCGCTTTCTACGCAGAGCGGTGTCTCTCTCTCCTATCCCGGCAGATGCATTGCAGCGCACAGGCACCACGGGCAGCGAGGCCGCTGCCCCTCCCGCCGTTGGACTTGCTTTGCACAAGGGAGGGTCCGCGGCCTCGCGGACCGTGTGAAGAGGCACGTGAAACGCTCGCCCAATCCCAATGTCGCCGGAGCATCGCTGCTCCCGCATCCCAGCACCATTTCGTTTGCTTAACCAAGGCCGCAGCGCGTATGCTCCCTTAGCAATCGAAAGGACTTCACATGAAATCGCTATCTCTATTCATCTCTGCTCTCATACTGGCAGCAAACTTGACGAGCATCTCTTGCGCGGATGAACTCGATGAGCGAGCCCGGAAGATCATTACATCAAGCGGCGTCCGGGGCGGAGTGGTTGTGCACCTCGGATGTGGCGACGGCAAGCTGACGGCAAAACTACGGGCAGGCGACGCCTATATCGTTCATGGCCTGGATAGCAGCAGGACGAACGTCGAAACAGCCAGGGAGCACATATCCGCGCTCGGGCTGTATGGAAACATCTCCATCGACAGCGTTGACGGCCCGCACCTTCCATACGCAGAGAACATCGTCAACCTGCTGATTCAGGAAAGCAGCGAAAGCACGTTTTCAAAAGACGAAGTCATGCGAGTCCTGGTGCCGGGTGGAGCGGCAATCATCGGCGGTAAGAAGATCGTCAAACCGGTACCGTCCGACATTGACTCATGGAGCCACTGGCGACAGGGCCCTGAGAACAATCCTGTTGCCGAAGATAACCGCGTGGGACCACCGCGGCACATGCAGTGGGCTGCCGGCCCCCGATGGCTCAGAAGTCACGAGACGCCGGCAGGTATCACCTCCATGGTTACGGCAGGGGGACGAATCTTCTACACCCTGGACGAAGGCCCCATCGGTATCACCGAAGGTCGGCTGCCTGAGAAATGGGCGCTGATTGCGCGCGACGCATTCAACGGTAAGCTCCTCTGGAAACTTCCGCTACCCAACTGGGGATGGCAGACCTGGCGCAGTGACCTCAAGCAACGCAAGGCCATGGACTGGACGCGCATGCGCGGCCTCCGAGTTGCAAACCCAAAGGACTACCCCTTCCGGATGGTGGCAGGCGACCAGCGCCTTTACTTCACTCTCGGACACGGTGCACCCGTGAGTATCATCGATGCTGCGACAGGAAAGGTGCTTGCCACGTGTCAGGATTCCAGCAATCCCAGGAAGCTACTACTCAGTGACGGAATCCTCGTGGTCCTAACAGGCGACAACATTCTTGCTTTCGACTCCACCAACGGCAAGCCGGCCTGGAGCAAGAATGGAGTGAAACCCAGCTCCATAGCAGCCCGTGGTGACCGCCTGGTCTATCGCACCGAAAAAGGGCTCCTATGCATCAGCATCAAAACCGGCGATCAAACATGGGAAGCGAAGCCGACGCTTCTCGGCGATCTCATCATTTCCGGAGATGTCGTCCTTTGCGCCGAGGGCACTCAAATGCAGACTTTCGAACTCGGGAACGGCAAGAAGCTATGGGATACCGGCAAGGGAAAAGGAGGAAAGCGTCGAGGCAAACACGAGGGACTCTATATTATTGATGACACGATTTGGGTGGGCTATAGGGGCAACCGCTTCGATCTCAAGACAGGAAAGAACCTGCCAAACCTGCAGGTTAAAGATCTCTGGAGCCCGCAGCATCATCATCGCTGCTACCAGAACAAAGCCACCAGCCGCTACATTATAGGGGCCATGGAAGGCATGGAATTCCTCTCCGTGAAGGGCGACGAGCATTCGCGCAACAACTGGGTGCGGGGTGTTTGCAGGCTGGGCATTATGCCGGCCAACGGCATGAGCTATGTCCCGACGGACCAGTGTTTCTGTTCTGCAGGCGTGAAGATCCTCGGCTTTACCGCATTGACCGCGGCAATAGATTTACCGGCTGTTCGACCACCTGAAGCGCGCCTCGAAAAAGGGCCTGCGTTCCGTATGGATTCTGAAAAAGGGAGAACGACCACAGCACCCCCTTCTCAGCAAGACTGGCGATCTTTCCGCCACAATTCGCACCGCCACGGATCAAGCTCTACCCAGGTGCCGGCCAATCTCAAACGGGCCTGGCAGCTAGCATTCAATACTGGGGTGACCCAACCAGTTGTTGCGGGAAATACGCTCTACGTAGCAGAACGCGATGCACACACCGTTCACGCCATCGATGCGGGGACAGGAAAGAAGCTCTGGAACTACATTGCTGGAGGGCGCATCGATTCACCGCCAAGCATCGTCGGTGAAGCTGGATCCAACGATGCACTTTGTATTTTCGGAAGCAGGGACGGTTATGTCTACTGCCTGAGAGCGGCTGATGGTGTCCTGGCCTGGCGTTTTCGGGCCGCGCCTAATCAGCGCCTTATTGGTTCTTTCGACCAGCTCGAATCCGCATGGCCCCTGCACGGGTCGCCTCTCATGCTCGACGGCCTCGTCTATGTCTCGGCAGGACGCTCTACCTACCTCGACGGTGGGATATTCCTATACGCTATTGAACCATATACGGGCAAAGTTATTCACCAACACCAAGAACTCGGCCCCTATGAGGATCACACTAAAGATCACGGTCATTCGTTCTGGAGCGAAGGGTCTCGCAATGATGTGCTCGTGACCGATGGCGAATCTATCTACATCATGCAGCTCAGGTTCAGCAAGGATCTCAGACCTCAGCCCTCAGAAACGGCGTCACTCCTCGGTGACAGAAAGCTTGGGCGCCGTGTGTTCTCAACGGCCGGTTTTCTTGACGACGAGTGGTATAACCGGACTTTCTGGATGCATAGCAACATCTGGCCAGGTTTCTATCTCGCAAACCAGGCACCCAAAAGCGGGCAACTGCTGGTCGTCGGCGATGAGAATACGTACGGCGTTAAGGTGTTCTGGACCAGGAATCGCCACAGTCCTATGTTCTTCCCATCAACGAAGGGCTACCTCCTCTTTGCAGACGAGAATGACAATGAGCCCATTCTTGTGGGCCGTGACAAGGCCGAGGCCATCGAGTGGCTTCCCGAATTTGACCTTACCAGGGGCAGTAAACCTGGCGACGGAAAGGCTCCCCCCACGCTCGGAAGCGCGCCGCAGTCCAACAGAGTTAACGCCCAGACTCTCAACAAGGACAAGGGTGTTGGTTTCACCAGGGCCAAGCCGCCTGTATGGGCGACCTGGGTCCCCGTCAGAATACGTGCAATGGTTAAGACCTCCGACAAGCTCTTCATTGCCGGCCCTCCGGATATATTCGACGAAAACGACGCCGATCCCCTGGCCGCATTGGAAGGGCGTAAGGGAGGGCTGCTCTGGGCGGTATCGGCGAAGGACGGCTCGAAACTGGCCGAGTACGATCTCGATTTCCCACCCGCATTCGACGGAATGATAGCCGCCAGGGGCAGCATCTACATATCCGACATCAACGGAGAATTGTCCTGCTGGCGACCGTAGGTCCGACAGTTGGCCACGCCCCTTACGGGGCTCACTACAAACGTCCTGCATCATCATCGGGATAAGAGCACAAGGCGTTTGTAGTCAACGCCGTAAGGCGTGTCGAACTAATCGTCCCACCCCTTTCCATAGTCGAGCACTGGGTACAATTCCCACAACTCCACCATTTTCGCCCTGCCCAACTCGTTCATATAGCTGTACAAACTGCTGGCCTCCCAATCATCAGCGCGTGCTGAACATTTGTGATGAACTGGGTTGGCATGTATGTAGTTCACAGTGGCCCAGTAATGTGCCGCGTTCCGAATCCTGCGATCAGAAAAACGATGCCAGACTTTTCGGCCAGGCCTCGCATCTTCCCTGTTCCACTGAGTTGCAGTGCCATTATGCAATCGCCCTATTGCTTTGGCTGCAGGCCCGAGATCTACCCTTGCCAGCAGATGCCAGTGATTAGGCAAAACACACCAAGCAAAGACCTCCGCATCCACCTTGTTCGCCATTTGGCACAAAAGCTTGTCTTGAAATTCTTTTTGACGGTCCGCTTCACCCATGATTCTTTCATGCATGTAGTTAGCGCCCGACAGGAGGTACGTTCTAGCGCAATCGTCGAAGTGGGGAGGAGCATGCAATGGATGCTTCATTGCCAATCTATAAGCAATGGCCTCCTTACGCTCTGCCTTCGTCATCTTTCGAAAGGAGTACATACGCCGTCCTCAACGCCCCTTACGGGGCTCACTACAAACGTCCTGGATCATCACCGGGATAAGAGCCCAAGGCGTTTGTAGTTAACGCCGTGAGGCGTGTTCTTCGTCTGCCTTGCGCAACCAACGCCCCTTACGGGCTCACTACAAACACCCTGGATCATCGCAGGGATAAGACCCCAAACGTTTGTAGTTAACGCCGTAAGGCGTGTTCTTCGTCTGCCTTGCGCAACCAACGCCCCTTACGGGGCTCACTACAAACGTCCTGGATCATCGCAGGGATAAGACCCCAAACGTTTGTAGTTAACGCCGTAAGGCGTGTCTGTCTCCCCTACTCCAATTTTCCGGTCTTCAGAAACTCATGCTGCACCGGTGCAGTGACTTCTTTGCCGTTCAGCGACACAAAAGTCACTTTCCCGGGGGCAAATCTAGCGTCTTTGACCTTCCCAAACCCCTCAGGAATCTGGAGCACACCCTGTATGTAGTTAACCAGCGTGGGTTTCTCCGGAGACAGCTTGACCGACGTGGGAAAACCAGCCTCGTTGATCTTGTTCGCTTCCACCGACGGTCCGAGTCCACCGCCAAAGTAGGAGCAGCTGTCTTCAATGCCGAGACAACGGTTTCGGCCATCCCAGGGAGGAGCCTGACGCCCGCCGTTGGAAATCCAGAAAAGCGTCGCGGGCAACACCGCGGTATCTCTCATGCAGAACCAGAGATATCCTTCCTTCTGGCAGACTGCAGCGTTCCAGCCCGGCGTAGCCGCGGGCTTTGAGAACACCTGGACCAGGTCACTGTATCCTTTGCGTCTCGGAAAGCTCGAACAGTCCGCATCAGGTGTATCCCTGTGCATAACGGGCACCTTGGCGAGGTCCGTAAAGACTGCATCAACCGCCAGGGCCTGGTACTCGCGGTTCTTCGGATCGCTGAAGGCTGTAGGAGATGTCCTGCCGAGCTCGAACCTACTCGCGGTCACCTTTATAGCCCCCTCCTCTTCCGGAAGACGCAGGATGCAATGGTGAGCAATAGGCATGGAGCCTTCGTATCCCACCAGTTTGTGGGTGCTGTAGATGGCATTGGATCCGTCAACCAGGGACAGCGTCTTTGTGACCTTGCCCTTGCGTACCTCCGTTTCGAGCTCGAGCTTCAGAGAGGTGATTCTCCCCTTCTTGCCTTGCTCAAGCAGCCTCCATTTCGAGGAAGATACTTCGCCATGCGGTGGATGCTTCTCTCCCTTGTATGCATCTGAGTTGCCGCCGAAAGGCATGCAGAAGAAATCGCCGCGCAAAGGAACGAGGATGGGCGGCAGGTCCTTCACTCCCTCGTTCTGCCAAGGACTGAGATAGTACGGCTGAACAGGTTTGTCAGTATCCTTACAATAGTAGACAGGTGCAACCTGTCCCCCATTCTCAGTAACAAAGATCTGAACGGTAGACGATTCAAGCCGCCAGCCTTTCTGCGAGTTGTCCACCTGCATCGTCGAACAGCCCGCGACCGCAACCAGCATCACTACGACTATACACGCCCTCATTCAGATCCTCCCAACTCTATCATTACCTTTCACAAACAAACCTCCTTATACCACAAGACTACACCTGCGGCACAAGCATCAACAAGACCAGCCAGTGCCGCACCGGCAGCGCAGCCCTGATGCAACCCGTCATCTACTCATGAATCACCTATCGACGCAATTGCCGGCATTTGGCATAATCCCCCACATTCTGGAGGGGTTTACGTCGTGTCGGACAAGATTCTGTCATATGCTTCCGCGCGCCCGTACTTGCGCCGTGCGCGTACAGTCGGACTGTTGTTCGTTCTGTTCGTTGTCACCGCGTTGCCGCTAATAGCCTCCGCAGGCTCGGTCACGCTCGACGAATCAAGCGTATCCTGGGACGACCTTGGTGCCGCCAACGTCATCACGGAGGGGGCCGGGGACGCGGAGGGCTGGTCGGCCGCAGGGAGCTTGTGGACCCCAGGGCCTCCTGTTGTTGAGAATGCGAACGGACCGGCAGATCTCACCGCTTCTTCCGCGAGGCTGACGGGCATGCTAAGCACCGGCGGCGTCGCCACAGCCTATATCTGCTGGCAGGCAGACAGTCCCGCCGGTACAGATACCGGCGATTGGGAGAACGTCATCGGCATCGGAACGGTAACTCAGAACGTCGAGTTCGTTACCCCAGTCACCGGCCTCCTCTATGGCGTGACATACTACTATCGCTGCTACGCCACCAATGCGTTCGGCGGGGACTGGGCGGATTCGATCACCAACTTCCTGACGCCGCCGCCGGAGGGTGGAGCAGCTTCCTACGCCAGGATCGATATCGGCGCGAGCAGTGGCCGCACGGATACCGGCGACGGTTGGCAGCAAATGCCCGGTACACTGGCACATAATTCCAGTGGTAACGTCTCCGCGCAGGCGATGAGCTCGGACTCGTCCGACGCATTCACCATCGCGGTAGACAACGTCAACATCAGCGATAATGCGGTCGGAACTTGCGAGTGGCGTGACCGCGGCAATTCGAGCAGTTCGGACGACCTGGTTTACGTTGCGGAGGACCTCATCAAGAACGACAACGGGATCATCAGGGTCACGCTGGGCAGCATACCTGCCGGCGACTATGATGTAATCTCTTACCACGTTGATCCGGGCAGCGCGCACAGCGATCAGATTGAGGTCAAGGTGAGCACCGACGGCGGGACTACGTATTCGGGAGTGTTGTCCACCGGCACCGCAGGCGCCAATATTGCCATCAACAGCCTCACTACGGCCAATATCGACGCATCCAAGGCGACTTTCAGCTTCACTGCCGGTGGCAGTGATGAAGTCATGGTTGTCTTCGATGGTACCCCGTCCGGTGACGACGAGACGTCGCTGAATGGCCTGGTCATCTCCAATATACTCGCCGGCGCAATCAACATCACCAACAGGAGCGAGACAGGGATATCAACTACCGGGGCGACGTTTAACGCCACGCTTTCTGCTCCGGACTCGCGGTTTGATGTCTACCTGTACTGGGGAACAAACGACGCTGGATCTGCAGAGGGCCTCTGGGGCAACACCAACTACATCGCCTCGCACACCAACGTGGCCTCTACCAACATCACCTTCGCAACCAACGGCCTGGCGGAAAGTCAGCAGTACTACTACACGTTCAAGGCCCAAAACGACGCCACCAACCTTTGGGCCAGTCCGAGCATCACGTTTGCGACAATCCACCAGCCCGATGTCAACAATAGCACCGGCGCCACGCCGGCCATAGGCTACGCCACGCTGAACGGTAACCTGAGCAACGGCAGCCTGGCAGACGTTCACGTGTACTGGGGAACTTCGGACGGCGAAACCAACACCTCCGCATGGGCGAACACCAACGTAATGGGTGAACTTCACGAAGGTGACTTTTCCACGAATACAACAACGGACCTCCTTTACGGGATAACCTACTACTACCGCTGCTATGCGACCAATGTGGTGAGCACCGACTGGGCAGACACCACCGCCACTTTCCTGACACTCGACCCTGGCGTGAGCATAACCAACAATGCCGAGACGGGGCTCACGACCACGTCCGCCACGTTTAACGCCACGCTGCATGCTCCTGGGTCGACGTTTGATGTTCATGTTTACTGGGGAACGAACGACGGCGGGATTGCCGCCGGCGATTGGCGCAACACCAACTACGCAGGCTCATACACAGACCTGGCCTCAACCAATCTGAGCTTCACCACCAATGGCCTCGCGCAGGGACAGAGGTATCACTACGCGTTCATGGGGCAAAACGCTGCAACCAACATGTGGGCCAGTCCGAGCATTACTTTCAAAACGGTTCACGAGCCCGTCATCAACAACAGCACCGGGGCGGTGCCGGCCATAGGATCTGCCACGCTCAACGGTGAACTCACGGGCGGAAGCCGGGCCGACGTCTATGTATACTGGGGAACAACGGACGGAGAGACCAACGCAGCTTCGTGGGCAAGCACCAACCTGATGGGTGAACTCCGCGAAGGCGCTTTCAGCACCAACACCTCGCGCGACCTCCTTTACGGCGTTACATACTACTACCGATCCTACGCTATAAACGCTGTAGATGCGGATTGGGCGGACTCCACTGCCGTTTTCCTGACACTCGACCCGGGCGTGAGCATAACCAACAATGCCGAGACAGGCCTCAGCAGCACTTCTGCGGCATTCAACGTCACACTCGAGGCCACGGGGTCAGTGTTTCACCTCTACGCGTACTGGGGCACGAATGACGGCGGTGCCGCGGAGGGCATTTGGGGCAACACCAACTACATAGGGTCCTACAGCAACGTAGCCTCTAGCAACATCACCTTCGCCACCAACGGCCTGGCCGTGGGCGGGACATACCACTACACGTTTATGGCCCGTAATGATGCTACCAACATGTGGGCCACCCCGAGCATCTCGTTTACCACGATCCACCACCCCGCCATAGACAACAGCACCGGTTCAGTCTCCGCCGTGGGCTACGCCACACTGAACGGCGAACTGACGGATGGCGTCAGTGCCAATGTCTATGTGTATTGGGGAGCAACGGATGGCGAGACAAACGGGTCCGCATGGGCAAACACCAATGAGCTTGGCGAACTGGCTGAGGGCCTTTTCTCCTCCGGCACGACGACCGACCTCCTTTACGGCGTTACACACTACTACCGATGCTACGCCACCAATGAATTAGGTCACGACTGGGCGGACTCGACCGTGGGCCTCACGACACTGCCGCCCGTAGCCGAATCCCACGCGGATGGCCTGGAAGAAACACTTTTCGACAGACAGAACATTTCCGGCGCAAATCCACGTAACAACATCCAGGGGTACATTGATGCCATCCTTTCCGGGAATTCTGTTCAGGGCATTCTGACAGCCCATTTGGACTACCAGAATGATGCGGCCTTCGATGCTCGTGCTGCAGAACTTGGCTCGCCTGACTGGGATCCGAATAGTGGCCCCGGCAGCGAAGATTTCTCTGGTTTGTGGGTGTGCGACTTTACCCCCACCGAGGGCGGCGCATGGGGGTTCCGCTTCAATGGTTGCGATGATAACGCGTCCATGTGGATCGACGACGACCAGAACGGTGTCTTCGAGTCCACTGCCGACAGGTTTTATGACCGTGGCTGTTGCGGCGGCAGTGGCGACCGGAATACGCCATCGATCACTGCAGGCCAGACATACAGACTGGGCTTTGTCGTACAGGATACGGGAGGGGGCGGCCATTTTCGGGATTTGGAATTTAAGCCCCCCAGCGGAAGCTGGACAGACCTGGACCCCGGCGACCCGGCACAGGCGGGGCTGTGGCAATACTCCCTGGGGGTTGTTTCCCCCGCCCTCGCCATCACCAACCGCCCGGCCACAAGTATACTGGCCTACACAGCAGAACTGAATGCAGGTTTAGCCGCGTCCGGCGCCGTCTTTGATATCTATGCGTTCTGGGGGCAAACCAACGAGAGCACCAATGCATCTTCCTGGGCCACAAATGCTTTCGTGGGATCCTACACCAACTTTAGCGGAAATGTCAGCTATCCCATTGCGGGGCTGCTTGCCAATACAAGCAACTACTTCACGTTCAAGGCCTCGAACATGCTCGAGGAGATATGGGCCACGAACGTCCTGTCCTTCAAGACATTGGAAGCGCCGCATGATCCCGCAGTGACCAACATCGGTTTCACGGCGGCTATAGGGACAGCAACACTCATGGGAGAACTGACCGATGGCAGCGTGGCCGACATCTATCTGTACTGGGGAACGACGGACGTCGGGACCAACGCCACGGCCTGGGCGCATACGAACTTCGTGGGCGAGTTCGCGGAAGGCACGTTCGAGACAGACACCACCGACAACCTGCTTTTTGGAGTGCAGTACTACTACCGCTGCTATGCCACCAACGAGGCCGCTGCAAACTGGGCGGACGCTACGTCCACCTTCTCCGTCGCCGATCCCAGCGGGGACGCCAACCGGTTGAGGCTACGGATCTCGTTTACCAACCATACCGGCGGCCCGCTCACCAACTTCCCGGCGCTGGTCAGGCTGAGCACCAATATTGCAGAGTTTGCTTACGACGCCTTCCTGTCTGATGCCGGCAATGACCTGCGCTTCTGGAACGATGATGAATCTACCGAGCTCAACTACGAGATCGAGGACTGGAACACCAACGGCACTTCCTACGTCTGGGTCCAGATCCGGGAGTTCACCAACAACTGCCACATCTGGGCTTCATGGGGCGATGTGAGCGCGACCAACCAGGAAGCGTACAGCACGGACGGCTCGGTTTGGTCCGAGGGATTTGGTGCAGTGTGGCACATGAGCGAGGCGCCAGGCACTGCAACAGCTGCCGACTCCACTACGAACGGCCGGAACGGTACGTTGCAGTCAATGGACCCACCTAACGATTGGGTTGCCGGCAGCATCAATGGCGCACTCGATTTCGACGGAGGAGATGACTGGGTCTCAACACCCTACAACATTGACGAGACCGATGATGGTGGCGGAGCAACTTTCTCGGCATGGGTATATCCCAGGACGGCCGACGGTGATCACGAAGTGGTCTTCAGCACGGATAACGGCGGCTGGGATTGGACGCTGGAACTTGATTCCGGCTCGGGAGGTAACTGGGAAGTCTTCAGTGGCGAGAACCAGAGGGGCTCGGGACATCTGGCGGATTTGAACAGATGGCAGCATGTCGCCGCCGTATACGATCCGTCTGCCGGCAACATAAAAGTTTACAAGAACGGCCAGCCGAACACGGTGACGTTTCTCAGCTATGACACGAATGACGAGAACCTTCGTCTTGGGAACGACAGCTTCGGCTCGTTTGACGGCATTATTGATGAAGCTCGTGCCTCCCAGCTCACACGCTCTGCCGATTGGATCATGGCCTCCTACTCTAACCAGTGCAACGGTTCGACATTTGCAACTTACGAAGCGAGCGCTGGAGCGACCATTCAGAATGGGGGGTACAGGCTGGGCGGAACGACCACGGTGATCAATGCAACGCTGTACGCATCGAATGCCACCTACAACGTGATTGCCTACTGGAACACGACCGACGGAGGTACAAATGCCACCGCCTGGACGAATTCACACGAAGTGGGAACATTCACGCACATAGAGACCAATCTAAGCACAACGGCCACCGGGCTGACGATGGCCACACCCTACTACTTCACTTTCCGCGCCACCAACGTGCTCGGGGCGGATGTCTGGGCAGAACCATCGGTGGCGTTCACCACGTTGGAACAACCCTCGGTGACCAATGCCGGAGCGACTCCGGCCATCGGGACCGCAGCGCTCAACGGCGAACTGATCGCTGGAACCAAGGCGGATGTCTACGTGTTCTGGGGCACAACCGACGGCGGCACGAACGCTGCCGCCTGGGCAAATACTAATGCGCTCGGCGAACTTGCCGAAGGCCCATTTGCCGCTAACCAAGCCGGTCTTCTCTATGGGTTAACCTACTACTACCGCTGCTATGCCGCAAACCTCGTCGGTGAAGATTGGGCGGATTCCACGGAGTGGTTCACCACACCGCCGATGACGGCCACCGGCTTCTACGCGAGGATCGATATCGGGGCAAGCGGTGGCCGCACGGATACCGACGATGGCTGGCAGCTGATGCCCGGCACCCCGGGACATAATTCCAGTGTGAATGTCTCCGCCCAACCCATGGCCTCGGATTCGTCCGATGCGTTCACCATTGCGGTCGACAACGTCAATACCGGCGGCAATGGGATCGGGATTTGCGAGTGGCGTGACCGTGGCAACTCGAGCAGTTCGGAGGCACTGGTTTACACTGCGGAGGACCTCGTCAAGAACGACAGCGGAATCATCAGAGTCACGCTGGGCAGCATTCCGCGCGGCGAGTACCATGTAACCTCTTACCACGTTGATCCGGGCAGCGCACACAGCGATCAGATTGATGTCAGGGTAAGCAGCGATGGTGGGAAGACATATTCGGGCGTCTTGTCGACCGGCACCACGGGCGCAAATATCGCGCTCAACAATCTGACGGCAGCCGGAATAGAGGCAACCAGGGCGGAGTTCAGCTTCACCGCCAGCGGCACCGACGATGTCAGAATTGTTTTCGATGGCACCCCATCAGCTGACGACGAGACACCTCTGAATGGCCTGGTCATCTCGAATGCACTCGCCAACCCTGTCTTCGCTATCTTCAACACCGCCGTTTCGGATCTATCGACGACTTCCGCAACGCTTAACGCGACGCTTGAAGGTACGGGATCTGTTTTCGACGTTTACGTGTATTGGGGTACGAATGAAGGCGGTGCCGCGGAGGGCACGTGGGGCAACACTAATTACGTTGGATCCTACTCCAACGCGGCCTCAACCAACGTGGGCTTCAACACGAACGGCCTGGTGTTGGGAGGCACGTATCACTACACCTTCCAGGCGCAGAACCCGTTCACCAACCTCTGGGCCAGTCCCAGCACGACTTTCAGAACGGTCCACCAGCCGGTTCTCAACAACGCCGGCGGGGGCGATCCGGCGGTAGGCTTTGCCACACTGAACGGCGATCTGACGGGCGGAAGTCTGGCCGAGATCAACGTGTACTGGGGAGATGCCGATGGTGAGACAAACGCAGCAGCATGGGGGAATACCAACGTGGTTGGCGAAATCAGCGAAGGTGCTTTCGCGACGGACACCACGAACGGCCTGCTTTACGGCATACAATACTATTACCGATGCTACGCTACAAACGAGGCCGGTGAGGCCTGGGCGGGTTCGACTGCCGGGTTCGTAACGGCGCCACTGAGCCAACTTATAACCAACGGGCTTCTGGCCCATTGGGACGCCGGAAGCATCAAGGATCTCGCCGACGGTGCGCAAGTCGAATCGTGGGAGAATTCACAGAATCCCGGAACGTACGACCTGACACGAAATAGTGGCGGTCCCACGTACGTCGCGAGCGAAACCGACATCAACGACATGCCTGCCGTCTTTTTCAGCAATGGCGGGAACGATTCGTTCAGCTTCTCTAAGATCGATACCATGCGCACGGTCTTCTGGGTGCTGCGGGACTCGAGCCCTGGCGATATACAGTTCCTGTTCGGTGACGGCGGATCCTATCACTTCCACGGCGACGACAACGGAGACATCTGGCACCCGACGCATACGCATAATAACATCAAGAACGGTAGCACTGAGCTCAACGGTGTCGCAGTCAACGGCACGACAACGCCTCACCCAACGGATTTCTCGATCATCTCGGTAGTCACCCTCGGCAATGTCGAAGCCAGCCGTCTCTCTTACGACCGGGGCATAAGCGGCAGGAGCTGGGAAGGTGAGATCGCCGAGATCCTTGTCTACGATGTTGCTCTTTCCAGCGAGGAAGAGGACGAAGTCGGTGGTTACCTTGCTACCAAGTACGGATTGACCACGGCGTACCCGCCAGGTGGTGTTTCCATAGGTATCTTCAACGCGGCACAGACGGATCTATCGCACAGATCGGCAACATTCAACGCTACGCTCGCCGCAACTCAATCGGTCTTTGACGTTTACGTCTACTGGGGCACGAACGACGGCGTCAGCACAACGAGCGGCTGGGACAACACCAATTTCATTGGCTGGTACACGAATATAGATTCCACGAACCTCGATTTCGAAGCCACTGAACTGACGCATGGCACGCAGTACTACTACACTTTCCTTGCGCAAAACGCGGCCGTGGATGCCTGGGCCAGTCCAAGCATATCGTTCATGACCGACACGGTGATAACCAACACCGCCGCCACGGATATGACATTCACCTCTGGACTATTCAACGCGATGCTGTATGCCCCGAGCAACAGTTACGATCTCAGCGTCTATTGGGGCACCAACGACGGCGGCACGACGGAAGGCGCATGGGGTCACACCAACACGGTTGGTTCGCTCGGCAACGTGGCCTCAACGAACATCAACTACGCGACCAATGGCATGGAGCACAGCACCCGCTATTACTACACCTTCTGTGCCACCGAGGGTGCCTACCACGCCTGGGCCAGGCCCAGCACCAGGTTCTTCACTCACGGACGGCCCTTCATCGAGAACATCGGCGCCACAGCGGAGATCGGCTACGCCACCATGTCCGGTGAACTGCTTTCTGCCGGTGGGGCGACCACTACTGTTCATGTCTATTGGGGCGAGTCGGATGGCGGTACCAACGCCGCCGATTGGGCACACACCAACATCGTAGGCGAGCGGCCGGAGGGAACGTTCGATTCGGATACTGCGAACGGCTTGATCTACGGAGTGCAGTACTATTATCGCTGTTACGCGATAAACTCCAACGGGATGGCATGGGCCGATTCAACCGTAGACTTCTCGACATTGCCGCCCGTGGTCGCCACGGGACCCAATTCCCTCAACTATGCGTTCTACGACGGAGCCGCTCCAAGTAGTCTCCAGAATATAGACGACGGCGTCGTCAATGGAGACAATGGCGGCCTGTTCGACTTGCAGCCGTCTCCACAGGGCTCCTGGCCTACCGATGTCCGGGGCAAGACTAACTGGACGGGTGAAGTCTGGCAGGACGCCAGCATGTCTGAGTCCTATTGCCAGATGTGGTGGGGCGTCTTCCGTCCACCCCTGGCGGGCACTTACGAGTTCTACATGAGCGGAGATGACTGGGAGATCCTATGGATCGACCGGAATCAGAATTCTGAATTTGAGGCTGCCTCAGGCGAGGATATCTCTCGCAATGTCAAAGGAGAGGAGGGCTGGAACACGCCGCACACCGAGACTGTAGGCCTGACAAACCGGCAATACTACGCCATCGCCATTGCTTTCAACGAGGAGGGAGGCGGTGACATCCTGAACTTGACGATCAAGAAACCTGGCGGCACTGCCGAACGAATCAACCCGAGTGCACCCGGACAGGAGGGCTGGTGGTATCGCGATCTTGTCGGCATAACGGACATCGGCGTCTTAAACCAGCCCGCTTCACTTGACTATGCGTCCACAACCGCCACTTTCAACGCCACGCTCTATGCGACTGGATCGCTGTTCGATGTCAACGTGTATTGGGGGACAAACGATGGTGGAACCGAGGCCGTCGCCTGGACCCATACTAATTACATCGGATCATTTACAAACGTGGTATCCACCAACATCAGCTACAGGGCCATCGGTCTCGACCCCAATGTGCTTTACTACTACACGTTCTCTGCCACGAATATCTTCACGAATATCTGGGCAAGTCCGAGCGAGATCTTCCAGGCGCTGGGTCCGCCGACCGTAAGCAATAACGCGGCGACAGGTGTTGCCATCACCAATGCCACTGTGGGCGGAGAGCTTCTGGGAGGCGGCATTGCCCAGGCAAGCATTTACTGGGGGTTGACGGACGGCGGGTCCAATGCGACATCCTGGTTGCAGACCAACGCTCTCGGCGCTGTGCTCTGGGAAGAGCCCTTCGCCACGGACATAACAACCCTTGCAGGGGGCACCTACTACTACCGCTGTTACATCACGAACTACTACGGACATGATTGGGCTGATTCGTCGCTCATGTTCACCACGCTGCAGGCAACTGTCTCAATTAGAGATCCATCGCCCGTACCCGAAGGAAGCGTCGGCCTGCGGAGTGTTGACTTCGACGTTTCGCTTTCCCACGCCAGCGCCTCCAACATGCTGGTCTACTACACCGTTTCAAACGGGACGGCCGAAGCCGGCATGGACTACGTCGAGAGCGCGGGAGTCTTGAGTATTCCGTCAGGCGACACCAACGGCTTGATAACCGTCGACATCAAGGGTGACAGGGTAAACGAATGGCCGTATGAAACCTTCTACTTGGTAGTCACCAACGTTCGGCATTGTGCAATACAGGACAACTCGGCAGTCGGGATCATTACTGATGATGATATCTCGACAGGCAAATGGAAAAACAAGATGAAGATTACCTTCAGCGGATATACTCCGCCCGACCCACCGGACGACAGGTTGACCAACTTCCCGGCTCTGGTTGTTTTCAGCACAAATATGCCTGACTTTGCCTACGATCAGTTCAGCTCGCAGACCGGTAGCGATCTGCGTTTCAAGGACTCACGAGAATCACAAATGCTGGATTTCGAGATTGAGGAATGGGACACAAACGGCAGCTCGTATGTATGGGTACGCGTGCCTGAGATTTCGGGCCCAGACTCCCATGTCTGGGCATTCTGGGGGAATGCTGATGTCACTGACCTCCCCTCCTCTACCAGCTACGGCACAACGTGGAATCCCGGCTACAGGGGTGTCTGGCACCTGGATCATATCGATGGCTCTGCGGATCTGCGCGATTCGAGCACGAACCTTATCCATGGTACGGACGTCAACAATTCGGCAGATATTGAGGGCAAGATATCCCACGCGCAGAACTTCGTGCGCTCGTACGACCAACTGATTGAGCTTCCCGATGTGGCGGGGCCGTTGGCCTTTACTCTCACCGCTTGGATAAAGAGCCCCGACAGCACCGTGAGACGGGGCATCTTCGGTTGGAACAGCAGAGCGTTTGCAATCGAGAACGACGGCAAGCTGCTGTACGGCGAGGACGATGGGGGGTGGAAAACTCACGTGAGTACAGATACCGTGGACGACAACACCTTCAGACATGTAGCCATTACGACGGATGGCGTAACGGCCAGACTGTTCATTGATGGCCTGCAGAATGGCGGAACAGGCCTCGTCGACCTCAACCCACCCACTTCCAACATGCGCATTGGCAATACCGGACTGAGTTCCGACGACTTTGAGGGCGTCATCGATGAGGTGCGCTTCTCAGATGTGGTCCGTTCCCCCGACTGGATCTGGGCATGCTGCATGAACACAGCATCAAACAGCACTTTCAACACTTACGAGATGGCAGCTGAGCCCGGTTTGATGCTGATTGTGAGGTAGATTGCGGTGTTCCTTATCCGTAAGTCCCAACGGAAGCTACTCGCCCCATTCACCGCACGAACTGATCATGCTGCGCGGCCAGGACATCCCTTGCCGGGGCTTCTCCCCCGGTGATACGGATGCGGTACTTCAGGCTCAGTGACTCACCGTCCTTGATCGGTTGCTCGAAGAAAGCGCCGAATCGCCCATAGTCACGGTATGCGGAGTACCTGACACCCTTCGGGTTGGCAGGGTGATTCATGTGCTGAACCGTGTACTTACGATCTTTCAGGTCGTAGGTAAGCGCCACCCAGGGAAGGTCTTTGTCCTTCTGGGCAGTGATGCCTTCTTTGTGGAAGGTGTATTTTGAAGACTTGTTCCTCACAACGTCCTGGTGAGGTCGATACTGGAATCCCGCGTGTTCGGGATCACCCTTCAACTGGACATCCCCATTCACAGCCTTCAGCTCCGTTTCGAAATCAAGAAGCAGATGCGCGTCGTCGGCACCATGATGAACTGTTACCGTCCGTTTCTCTTCGATGCAGACCGTTTTGCCATCGGTGGTCAGCCAATGGATCAGTGTCGAGAGCGTACTCTTCTTATCATCAGCGTCCTGTTTAAGGATCTCTTTGTGCACTTGGGCGGCACCCCCTTTCATATGCCACAGGTCACTCCCCTTGCCGCCATGTTGAAGCCTGCTCCATCCGATGAAGATCCCGCGATGATGCGTATACTTATCGCCCGGCCCCTTGGTTATACTGTCGGTTCCTTCTTCGTTCATTACATGGTAGAACACCTTGTAAGTAGCGTGCTTCTTCTCGGGAGTCGACACATCATACTCATACATGTAGCGAACAAGAGGCCTATCCTTGCTCATAATGTCCAGATGCTTACCTTCCGTGTTCTTGAACGGCTCCGCCGCACCAACCATCCCTGCCAACAATGCAAGCACTACTAATGCATCTAAGTACTTCATGATTTCTCCTTGTTATGAATCGGAAACCTGTAGCGCGGCTCTCCAGAGCTGCGTATCCCAACGCGCCGCACAGAGGCTCCTTCTATGCTGTGATCACCTCTGGAGAGGCGATCTACCCGGAGTTCCGCATATCTGAACGTCACTTTCGGATTCCCCTACGCCAGCTTGTAGAACTCTTCCCAGCCCTTGCGCGGCTGGTTGCCCTTAAGCAGCTCGTTGGCTCTCTTATTGTCCGTAATCTGCCCGGTCTTCGTGTCCAGCTTGAACGTTCCACCAATGCGCTGTGCGATGCAGCCGAGGGCGAAGATCTGCGTCAGGGGACCAGCGACTTCGAATGACGAATGACACGTTTCCTTACCCATCGCGGAAAGCAGGAAGTTATCCATATGATCGGAATGTTTTTCGGTGATCTTGGGCACTTTCGACGCCATTTCTTTCATCTTGCTTTCAGGAACGATGCGCAACGTAGCTCCGTGGGTCCCTCCCATGAAGACAAGGTCATCACTGTAAATAATCTTCCCTTTGGACGGAGCCTTGATGCCAAGCTCTTTCGATACAGGTGGCGTGTTCCCCGTACCGTCGAACCACCGCAGCGTCATCGCAGGCATGGTCGGGCCACGCTCCGCGAAATCAAAAGCAATGGTCGACTTCATGGGGTAGATGAATTCGTTCTTCCCTACAAGCTTCTCGGTCCTGATCGTATGCGGCAAACCAAGCTCAAGGAACTGGTGAATAGTATCTATGGTATGCGCCGCCCAGTCCCCTATGGCGCCACAGCCGTAGTCATGCCATCCGCGCCAGTTGCCGCTGTCGTATTTCTTGCTATAAGGATGCATCGGTGCCGTACCTGCCCAGACATCCCAGTTCATACCCTCGGGCATGGGTTCTTCGGGTGGGAATGCCTTAACATCGCCTCAGGGATGCCAGCGGCGGCCACCGCACATGCAGGCGTCCACTTTTCTGACATTCTTGATGATCCCTGCCTCTACCCATGCCTTGAACTGAAGATAGTTGTTTCCCGAATGACCCTGGTTCCCCATCTGGCAGGCAACCTTGTACTTCTTTTCGGCGGCCATCATCAGTTCACATTCCTGGAAAGTATGTGCCATTGGCTTCTCTACGTAAACCGATGCACCGTTAGCCATGGCCAGCATGGATATCGGAAAGTGAGAGTGGTCAGGAGTGCCGTTGGTGACCGCGTCTATCTTGCCTCCCATTTCGTCGAACATCTTCCTGAAGTCGCTGTAGACCTTGGCGTCCTTGTTCTTGTTCTTGAATCCGTTAGCGCGAGACGGGACTACGTCGCACAAAGCGACACAGTTCGCCCTCCCTTTGCTCATGGCCCAGCCGCCTATGGAGCCACCTCGCTGCGAGCAGCCGATAATGGCCAGGTTCAATTTCTCGCTCGGTGCCTTCTGTGAATTGGGCTTCGAATCCTTGGACTTGGCCACGCAGTATGATGGGGCAATGTGGAAGGTGGAAGCTGCCAGCGCCCCGGCCATAAACGTGCGACGTTTCATTGCGGGAAGTTTGCCTTCGGATTTCTTCTTGTTTTTCATGACGCCCTTTCTTTTGTGTGTACTCGTCGAACTCACGCCCGGGACTCTATCATCGAAGCTGAGAGTTATCAATACCGTATGAGGCGTTTCCGATTGATCCTCTGAATCCCAGCGAATTCAGCTACAGGAGAGAGCCGATCCCAAACGTAGCTGGATTCGCCCGCCTACAACGCTATGCGTAGCACCTGCCCGCATCACTTCGTGAAGCGATGTAGGCGGGTTGCGGGCAGGTTGGAATTCAGCTCCCTCCCCTAATTCCTTGACGCGAGATCACCATCCCCACAACATACAGTTCAACCCCGGGGGCGATTCTCTGTGAGACTGCGGCATATAGACAACCCGCTGAGCGAGATAAGGCGCGACTGGTGGCGTTTTCTGCTCTTCTATGCCGGAATAGCCTTATTCGTGCCGGTTTGGTTCAACGCCGCTAAGCGTGGCATGCTTTCGGCAGAGTACTCCCACATCACCCTAACCCCCATCCTGGCGGCAGTAGTCTACCTATGGACAAAACAGAAGGGCGCCGATGCTGCGGCGGAACGCTCATCGTGGATCCTGTGGGCCGCCGGCCTGGGGCTTCATGCAGCCGGCGCCTGGCTGGACAAAACCTCTCTCTCACAGCTCGGGTTCCCCTTATTGCTAACCGGATCGGCGGGAGCCCTCTTCGGCCGGAACCAAGGAAAGCGCCTGCTGGTTCCGTCCTTGCTCCTGTTCCTGGGGCTCGGACTGCCGTCCGAACTGATGCTGACCGCATTCAGAGGCCCCCTGCGCCTCTTCGCCGCCGGATTTGCGTTTGACTCCATTGGCACCATCATGCCACAGCTCGCGCCATACACGTTGAAAGGATCGGTCATCGTCACACTTCTTGATACATTTGACGTAGCGGCGGAATGTAGCAGCGTCCGGTCCCTGACCGCCCTGCTCATCCTGGGCACGCTGGTGGGTTGGTATTGCCGGCTCTCCCTTCGCGCCAGGTGCAGTTATGCCATAGGCCTTGTTATTGCCGGTATCGCCTCCAAGGTTCTACAGATCTGCCTCACTTTCGGTACGGTCGTAGGCAGCGAACAGCTATTCACCCTTCAAGGAGCACACACGTTCTGGGACCTGTCCATTTTCACTTTGCTCGTCCTGTGCAGTCCTCTCATCGCGCGCGCCGCCAACAAGTGGCATCCACGCCTGAGCATCGTGCGCGCGGTTGCGCTGGTGCTGGTCCTGTCCTATGCAGTCAGCCTGACACTAATGGCACAGCAAAGCGCCACGACCCCACTCGTGGTCGAGTTCGGCACGCACCTGACAGGTACCGTACTGGTGGATGGATCCAGAGTGCCGTCGGCCATTCTCCCGTTGGCGACACCAGGCAAGGAGGGGCTCTTGAGGTGGTCCTGGCTCTTTACAAGCGGACTTTTTCACTGGGATATGGCGCACTTACTGACAAACCTGCTTGTCCTTCTGCTTCTCGGCGAGGCCCTTGGAAACAGACTGGGGCGATGGATGCTTGTCGTACTGCTTGGCGGGCAGGCGACAGCCTGCGCCGCAGGTCTGCTGGTCCTGCCACCGGGGGCAACCGCGGCCACTACCGTATTCGTCGGTGCCAGCGGAGCTGTCTCAGCACTTTTTGGAGCCTTTCTTGTGGCTATGCTTACCGGCGGGCGAAAACTTGCGGGAATTATTCTCTGCGCCGTCTACTCCGCAGGCATAGCCCTGAACGCCGCAACAATAAGGCCGGGACTGAGCTTCTCCGTATCATCACATTTCGCAGCGCTGGCATTCGGACTACTTGCCGGACTCCTGATCCTGCGCCTACGGGCAAACATCCGCGACGGACAAGCCTAAAGACAGCGGCTCCCCCGTTACGCGCTAGTAGATCGGCTCTCCATAGCTGATCGACCCCATGGTGCAGCTCTGGAGAGCCGCACCTACTGCCGCCCGACCTGCCTTGCACCGGGAGGGTCCGCGGCCCCGCGGACCGTGTCAACCATCAGCCATTCGTTGTTTTGCCAACAGCAGAACAACGTCTATATCTGCGAGCAGTCTGCGGGAACGAGGAAGTAGTTGGTGATCTTCGAGACCGTGTCCTTGTACTTGGGCAGTTTCTTCATACGCTGCCACTCAGGATGAACCATAAACGCTTTCCAGTGGGCCTTGTGCTCCTCTTCGTTGGCCGCCGACAGCATGTACGTAAGATTCGGCACATCGGGTCCGATAAGGGTCTCGCCAAAGAAGACCGGGGCAAGGCCTGTATCCCGCATGACCTGCGTTTCACCGGTGTCGAACATGTCTACCTTGCCAGCGGCGCGCTCTTCATTGTGAGCTTCGTAAATCCGCACCTCGAACATCCGGGGCTTCTTCCCGGGCGTCTGCTTCGGGAGCTCGATCACTGGTATCGACGTAAAGGCTTTCATAAACCTGCTCTCGACTCGTGTATACGCCGGATCCTTCTTGGGGCATGCAAAACTCTCGCCAGCGGCCTTCTGGTAAACAGCGTCTGCCTGAAGCTTCGGGTTCAGATCTGAGAACGCCTGCGTAGTCGCGTAAGGAATGAGCACATGTACCGACAGGTCGTCTGTTTTCTTCATATCCGTGAATACACCGATCGGGCTGCTACCAATTCGGTTTAGGGCTGGAACCAGCGCCTTGGAGACGTAGTTTAGCACTATCTTCTGCTTTTCGGCATCTTTGACGCGGTAAATGCGGTACTCGTAGTACTCCTGTTTCTTCTTAGCATCTCCATCCTGTGCACGTACCGTACCGCCGACACCTGTCATGGCCGCCGCTACTAAAGATGTCTTTAAAAAAACCCTGCGTGTTGCTGACTTAGTCATTTCCTACCTCCTGTTGACGTATTGCTTCTTCATGTATGCTTTCAAAAAGTTCAAAAACAAACTCGGCCGCCAGGCCCAGTTCACTGCCCGACACCGCGCGGCTGGCAACAATCTCGTTCCAGCGCCCGGGCTGTAGCGTCGATATACCGTTCTTCCGCTTAAGATCGCCCATCTCCCTGACAATCTCCATGCGTTTTCCTAGTACCTCTATCAGTTGTTTGTCCAGGCTGTCGACCTCGAAACGGAGCTCCTTTATCCTGGCCTGGTATTCCTCGCATTGGATCAACTCGCTCTTGACCGTCAGGCGCTCTATGAGCACATGGAATTGCTCAGGGGTAAGCTGCTGCTTGGAATCACTCAATGCATTGGCAGGATCAACGTGGACCTCAATCATCAGCCCATCATAGAGCAAGTCCAGCGCTTCCTGCGCAATTGAGAAGATCAGGTCGGACTTCCCGCAGATGTGGCTGGGATCGCATAGAATCGGTACACCGGGCAGGCGCCGCTTGAACTCGATGGGTATCTTCCAGTGAGGTGCAAACCTGTACAGAACCTTCTTCGACGTACTGAATCCCCTGTGAATGACACCGATCTTGCGTAATCCGGCTCCGTGGAAGCGCTCGAGAGCACCAATCCACAGTTCAAGATCCGGACTGATCGGGTTCTTCACAAACACCCGCATGTCGGTTCCCTTCATGGCATCCGCCAGGGACTGGACCGCGAACGGGTTGGGCGTGGTGCGCGCACCAATCCAGACAACATCAATATTGTGCTCCAGGCAGGCTTCAACGTGCTCCGGCGTCGCTACCTCGACCCCAACCGGAAGACCGTATTCCTCTTTAACCCTGACCAGCCATTCGAACCCTTCTACCCCCACTCCCTCAAACGCCCCTGGATGAGTTCTCGGTTTCCACATGCCTGCGCGAAAGAAACCCAGTCCGCAGTCCTTCAGTCCCCGGGCTGTCGCCAGCAGTTGATCTTCTGTTTCAGCACTGCAGGGCCCCGCCCCCAGAAATGTATTCCCTATGGGTAATCCCCACTCACTCAAAGGTGTTACAGGCAGATCCATCGGTCTCCTTTTCAAGTATTTTAGAGTCGCGCGGACATTAAGACAAGTAGGGCTCCCTACTCTTCGCAGACAACCCTGAAGCCCACGCTGAAAACTTTCTGGTAGTCATGGTACGCCATACGGTAACTGGACGATGCACGTTCCGGGCGCTCATACCATGACCCTCCACGTACCGCGCGCTTTGGCCCGTGCTCGGCGTTGTTCCTGCCATCACCGTCAATGTAGGGATAGGGTGCGTAAGCGGAGCGCGTCCATTCCGCAACGTTGCCGTGCATGTTGAAAAGCCCCCATGGATTAGCCGCATACGTCGCCACGCAATGTTCGATTGTCGCGGAGACCTTTGCCCCGTCATTTACCGTAGCCCGACTGGGCCGCCAGTCGGGTAATGCCCCCGACGGTAAACCCCATCCCAGCGTGGGCATCTTCTTCAGATTGATATCGGCCAGGTTGGCCATCTTTCCGAAATCGGCATCTGCAGGACCAAACCACATTGCCGTATCCGTACCAGCGCGGCACGCCCATTCCCATTGAGCTTCACTTGGCAGGTCAAACTTCTCACCTGTCTTTTCCGAGAGCCATTCGCAGAACGACTTGGCCGCCGCCCACGATACACGCGTCACTGGCTGTCGTGGCAGGTTGAGACTGTCTCCCCGCTCCCTGATGCTGAACTGCAGAAAATCACCGTGCTCCAGCCGGCTATCATGCTTCGGATCAAAACGAGCGAACTGTTCGTTGCTGATCTCGAACGAGCCCATCCAGAATGGTTTGCCGATCCGGACGCTTGCGCAGGGGCCCTCGTCTGGCCAAGCATCATCATTCCCCATCACGAACTCGCCCGACGGAATCTGCACCAGCTCCAGCGATATCCCCTCGCCCAGGTCAATCGTCCGCTTGTTCTCTTTTTGCATGCTCCTGGCGTTCGATGCATTAAACGGCCAATGGCTCGCCTTGAGATCCACCCTTGGGCGTGCCTTACGCGGCCGGGGCATAATGAACTCATTCTTCACCATGTCGATCGGCTCTTCGGGATCCTCATTGATCCCTGCATACAGCGCCATCATGGCCCGCCTTCGCTTACTCTGGTTGTCAACCTTGGCCATTCCCACCACCTCTTTCCAGGTACCGTGCGCAGGTGCCCCGAGATCAAACCAGGTGATTAGCCTGTCAAGAGATTCGTCGTCCAGCTTCACGTTACTATGCCCCTTGTTCAGCATCTGGAACAGTTTCGTCGTATCCGCATGCCATTCATAAGGCGCATTCAGATGCATATCCGACTCTATAGTCGGTGTGCGAACGTAACGGCGTATAGCCATGTATGACGGGGTGAACTTGGTACCCGACCGGTAGCCCCCTGTGGCACCCTCCGGATGCTCCGCAGGCCTGTGAGTGAAGTTCGGAAGTAGCGCGCCCTTCTTGTTCTTCTTCTCACCGTTGTGACACCCGACACAGTACCTGTCCAGTACCGGCTGCACCTCGGAAACAAACGAGAACCCACGCGTCTTGCCAAGCCACGGGGTTATCTCAACAGGCCGTTTCCTTGAAGCTATCGTTCCCTTCGTCGGCGGAACCATATTCTGCGGCTCATGACAACCCACGCATGACACATTCTCGCCAGGCATGGCCGTGGTCCAGCTCCGCATGATCTGAATCGCCTTGCCTTCGGCGTCCAGCGGTTGAAAGGATATTGGAACGTTCGCCGGCACATTGAAGAATGCCGACCCGTCCTTTTCAACTGGTACCGTTCCGAGGACACGTTTCACATCCCACGGACCGTCCATGCCGACCCGGTTCTGCTGTCCGCCCATCCCGTGGTAGGCGTAATGGTAGGTGAAGAGCCTCATCTTCTTGACCGTGCCCCTCGGAACGCCCTGCAATCCAGGGCCTTCATATATGTCCGTGATATAGACCGTCGCGTCCTTGCGCGCAAGATCCACCCGGTCTGGAATAACCGGTGGGACCTCCGTTTTCCGCATGGGGATTGGTTCCAGGAGGGCGAATCCGTTCTCCCGCCTCAGGAGCATCATATTGTCGAACACGTCAACCAGGTACAACCCCCACTTGTCCTTGGAGGACAGCTGGGCCGATACAAGGAAGTACTTGGTGCTAAGCGGGTACGGATGTAGAAACTTGGGCCAACTCGCGTTAACCAGTCCGTCAAGTATGATCGGTTCAACCTCTTTGCCGTAGCCGGGTATCCTCTGAACGACACCGTCGGCCTCAAAGCGCCCTATGGCGGGATCAAACAGTACCAGCTCGCCGATCCGCTTCACACCATGATGCCCTGTCACGATTCCTGCCACCATCGTGGGATGCCCTGGAACAGGCCGCGCGTAGAAAATGGCATTGGGCCAGTACGAATTGCTGCCGTAGTACTCTGCCTGGTTCGTGCCGTCGGGGTTCATATGAAACAGTATACGCCCGACATAATGCGGGATATCCGAGTATTCCCATCGAAGATACATGACACGGCCATTTGGCAAGACCGTGGGGCACCAGTTATGCTCCTGGTCGATTGTCAGCCTCCGAATCTTTCCCGTCTTTGTTTCCAGGAGGTAGATGTTGGTGACATGGGATGAACCTTTAACACAGGGCACGCCCACAAATGGCGCGGTTGACGTGAAGATTATGTTGCCATTGGGCAAGTAACAGGCGTCATAGTTGTCAACGTCTGGTTCTATAATCAGCGGCAGCTCCCGCAGGCCGTCGCCCCCCACCCCGGCCTCGTACACCTGCCATCGCTTGTTCTTGCCCGGCATTGAGAAGAGCATCCTGTCGCCATTGAAATGCAGGTCCACATCGCCGACAAACTTGTCACCTTCCGGCTTGAACACCAGATCCAGGTCACCTTCAAGTTTCCCCAGCGATAATGTGACAATGTCATTCTTGTAACCTGTGTGCCGCAAACTGGAATTGCTTTGCCAGTTGGCAGGGAGGGCCAGGTTACGCTCCGTTCTGCGTACCAACAGGATCTTCTCGAAATCAAGCAACGGGTTGGACAGTAGCGCCTCACGGCGCAAAGCCGTGAGCTCCTTCATAACGGCCTCGCTTGGTTTATCCGCTTCTGCCTTAAGCTTTTCCAACCTCGCTATAAACTCGGCCCCCCTGACATATTTCTTCCCGTACGTCGTCGACAAGTCCTTTATTGCACGCTCCAACGGTACAATCAGTGCATCGAACTGCCCAGCACTGGCCGGCCCCGGAGTTACTGCCCCACCCGAAGCAATCTTACCTACCGGTGCAGCCACAACCTTCTGCCACTGCTTCTTGTCACCAAGGTAGCCGATGATGTTGGCAGTCAGCTTCTCCAGGTTGGCTCTATGCGGATTCTCTCCATAACTGTAATGAGGCAGTCGCCAGCCCATGACTATAATGCGCCCCTTGCCAACCGAGTACTCAGCCATGGGTTTTTCGCCCGCACCAGGCGAGTTTGCGAGCAGCATGCCTCCCGAGATGCTCGTCCCATGGAAATCCGAGTAGGCCGGATAACCCTTGTTGCTTAAGTCAACCCTGCCGCCGTTGAATCTAAGGCCGTTGAAAACGGGATGCTTCTTATTGACAGGAATCAGCCCGGCGTACCCACTGTCATTCCCCGGACCGCCAAGCCTGGGTCGAGTTGGTTCAATCCCCAGGTTGTTGACCATCGCCAGCGCTGCACCAGAGAGATACAGACTACCGCCACCATTAACGTATCCCTTCAAAGCCTTCAGCGTTGGGGCGTCATAGATGGGGCCAGTCTGCGCAATGTCGTCGCCCTGGTGATACCAGATAACACTGAATTCTGAGATCTTCTGCGGTTTTCCTGAGGCGTTGGCAAATCTGCCGCCGCCCAGCGCGCGAACAGATGCCGCAGAATGCCGCTCCGTTCCGAGTTTGTAGGCAGCCTTACCCTCGGCCCCAAGCCTATCGGGAGACGCGGTCTTCACAAGGAACCCCACGCTGGCAGCACTTACCGTCCCGGCAATCAGAAACGAGGCCCATGCAACCATACCAAGTTTTCTCATGAATCTCCTCCAGCCTTAAGCTTGTAAAATGCAACAAATGATCACGGAATCATAGCACCCAGAGCCAGGGATGAGAAGCCCGGCCTGTGCAATGCAGCGATGAAGAATCGCTGCAGGGATTAGGCGTTAGGGGTTAGGCGTTAGCGGGAAAGCTCCGCCCTCCGCGTAGCGCCTAACCACTAACCACTGCGTTCTGCGCTCACAGCGCAGAACGCTCAACCCAAGAAAACAATTCACAATACCGACAGGAATGTGACATCATTTGTCCGTGCTCCAATAGGGCGACAACAGTCCACAAACCAAGGAACGCGACGCATGAAGTTACTGGCCTGCCTCCTGACGCTCGTGATTGCAGCCGGATCTGCGCTCTCTGCTGAGCCGACTCCGGACGATTCCACCAGCCGCACAAGATTGCTGGCGCCATTTCGCGACAAGATCGAACGCATCATCTTCACCAAGCACTTTGACATGGGCGGGTCTCACTATGCATACACCGATGCAGTGAGTGACGAGGATACTCTCAACCCCAGGGGAACCGTGAAGGAGTTCAACTTCAAGGGTGGATCCAGTTTGTGCCTGTTGGAGATTGGTGATGATTATGCCGTCAAGGAAACCACGCTGCTCCACGATGAAGACGGGGTCTTCCGTGACCCGGACGTGTCGCATGACGGCAAACGCATTCTTTTCGCATGGAAGAAGTCCGCACGCGGCGATGACTACCATCTATACGAGATGGAGTTTGAGACGCGCAAAGTCCGCCAGTTGACTCACGGCCTGGGCCTGGCTGATTACGAGGGTATCTACCTGCCTGATGGAAACATCATGTTCAGTTCCACCCGCTGTTACCAGAACGTCGATTGCTGGCACGTAAGCGTCTGCAACATGTACCTGATGGATGGGGATGGCAGTTTCATGCGGCGCGTTGGATTCGACCAGGTGCACAGCAACTATCCCCAGGTTCATCCGGAGAGTGGTCTCGTTACCTACACGCGCTGGGAATACAACGATCGCGGCCAGATCTATCCGCAGCCCCTGTTTCAAATGTATCCGAATGGAGCACAGCAGACCGAGTTCTACGGAAACAACTCCTACTTTCCAACAACCATCCTTCATGCCCGGGGAATTCCGGGCACAGGCAAAGTCCTCGCCGTCCTTTCCGGCCACCACACGAAACAGACCGGAAAACTGGCCATTATCGATCCTGCCAAGGGGAGGCAGGAAACAAGCGGTGTGACACTTCTCGCTCCGGTCAGCAAACCTACTGGTCTGATAAAGATCGACAGGTACGGCCAGGGCGGAGACCAATGGCAGTATCCCTATCCCCTGGATGAAGACAACTACCTGGTGACATTCCGCCCCAACGGGCAACGCCACTTTGGCATCTACTTTATGAACAAGGATGGCAAGCGAGCGCTCCTCGCGTCAGACCCTGCCATCTCCTGCAACCAGCCCATCCCACTGGCTCCGCGCACTCTTCCCCCAAAGGCCGCCTACCCTGTTGACTGGCGTAAGAAGACAGGGGTGTTCACTATCCAGGACATCTACCACGGCCCCGGCCTGGCAGGCATCCCACGGGGTACGGTGAAGAAGGTAAGAGTCGTAGCGCTGGATTTCATGGTCACGGACATCGGGCGAAAGCACGGGCCCTCAACCATCAGCGACCTGGCGGCCTGGGACGTGAAGATCGTTCTTGGCGAAGCACCCGTTTATGAAGACGGTTCCGCCGCCTTTGAAGTTCCCGCACGCACCCCCGTATACTTCCAGGCCATTGATGCAAAAGGCCACGTTGTACAGACCATGCGTTCGTGGTCGACACTCATGCCTGGTGAGGTCTTCGGTTGTATAGGATGCCACGAGGATAAGAACGAGGTCGTGCCCAACAAGGCTATAACCATGGCCCAAAAGAAAGGTGTGAAGCCGTTAGATCCATTCTATGACATCACAGGCAAGGGTTTCAGCTTTCCAAAAATGATTCAGCCGATTCTAGACGCAAGGTGCGTAGAGTGCCATAAGGGCGATAAAACCGACCCGCCGGACTTACGCGCCACCCCCGTCTGGGACAATCGTGCGCGCAAGTCCTGGAACCAGGCTTACCACGCACTGATTTCCACAGGCAGGCCCGGTCCTCCCGCCAACGATACGAGTCAACGACTGGGCACCATCGCCGAAAAGTCGAAGTATTTGAACTGGATAGGCCGCTGGTCCGTACCCGTGATGATTCCGCCATACTCTCACGGCTCATCGCAGAGTCCCTTGATTGCCTTACTGGAGAAGGGACACGAGAAGGTAAAGATGACGCGCGAAGAAATGGATAAGATAGCCTGCTGGATAGACCTGGCACTTCCGCATTCCGGAGAATGGACCGAAGGTATGAAGCCTGAGGACAAGGCGATCTACATGAACGTCTACCAGAAACGCATGGAATTGCAGAAGCAGGAAACCGCGAATCTCCATGAATACATCGACAGCATTGGGAAAGTGGAGTGAGGTAGAGCGCAAGGGAGAACTTCGTGCAAACGCGCGCGTAGACTGCCACCGATAGCCACTGCGGGCACCGAGGCCGGTGCCCCTCCCGCCGTTGGTCGTGCTCTGCACTTGGGAGGGTCGCCGGCCTCGGCGACCGTGCCAAAAGGAACGCGACGACCTGGCGCCACCCCCTGATCTTTCCCACACTTGATCATTATTCAGGAACATTCCTGTATTGAAACGCGCAGTAAGTCGCGCTACTGTTAACTCGTCATGAACAGGCGAAAATACATCCTTCCGTCGATTCTCTGCGTCCTTTTTACGGCACATTCTGCGATGTGCTCCGGCTTTGTCATTGTCAAGGTAATGGATGCGTTCAAAGAAACAGAAATGAATATCATCACGATGGATGAATACAAGGTTCTGAACAACAGAGTCATGGCAGAGCGCATGTACCACATGAGGGCAGTACAATTGGCCGAGGCCAAGTGGAGAGAGACTTATCCCGAACACCGCTACCCGGGCAGACAACTTTCCTCAAGGACAGTCAAGGTACTCCACCGGGCTCCCACCAGGGAGAGGGCCCAGAAGCAGATCGAGTACATGAAGCAGTTCAAGATCAACATAAACGCCCAGTCGAATAACGGAGGCAACTACAACAACGGTAATCGCCACAACAACCGTGGGCACAACAATCGGCAGCAGGAAGAGAAGCGACGCGAAGAGGAACGGAAGAGAAAGAAAGAGGAGAAGAAGGCATACCTCTCAAGAGCCTTCAACCTGTATGCTGAAGCCATCAACGGTATGATCGCCGAGAAGTACCCCGATATGCAAGCTGCCCTCGAGCCTGTCGAAACAAAAGGGGGCCTTCCCTCCTCAAGCGCATCGGGCAGAACCATCAAGCGCATCGGATCAGGCGGCACTACCACCCTGATGAAGAGCGGAAGCCTTACGTCGGGCGGCTCCAGCCTCTCCAAGGGAACCACCAAGCGTTTGGGAGAATAGTCCCGCCACGACATCCCCCCTCCGGGCACTCTAATACCAGTCTCCGACTACAAACGAATTCCTGTACACGCTTACGCCGTTTGTAGTTAAGCCCGTAAGGGCTGTTCTTCACCGTGCTGCTGCGGCCGCTTGAGTAAGCGCCATTCGCCCCTACGCCCCGCCTTCTTCCCCCTTATCAACTTCCACCCAGAGTGTGGCGCGACGCATGAACTCGGTGGCGTCTTTGATGTCCAGTTTCTCTTTGATGTGCTGGCGGTGGGCATCAACGGTCTTTACGCTAACTTTGAGACGTTCCGCCACCAGCGTACGTGACAATCCATGCCCGAAAAGCTCAAACACTTCGAGTTCCCGATCCCCCAGTGCGTCGACAAGCCGTCCCGGCAATGTGTCTTCGCTCTCTTTCTCTGGTGCTGTCTTCTTCAGGTTGAGCGCCACCTGCTCGCTGACATAGCGACGCCCCTGCAGGACGGTGTGAATTGCATTAAGGATTGTTCTGGAGACCTCCTGCTTCATGACGTATCCCAGCGCACCGGCACGCAACGCACGCCTGGCATAAACCGCCTCATCATGCATCGAAAGGATCAGTACACGCGTCTGGGGCCAACGGTCACGGATGATCTTGGTCAGATCGATTCCATTCGAGCCTTCGAGAAAAATGTCAACTATCGCAAGGTCGGGACGCAGCAGCTCCAGGCGTTTAGCCGCATCTTCTACATTCGCCGCCTCGCCGCAAACGTTCAGCGAGGGGTCCTCCTCAATAAGCTGCGCCAGCCCGTCACGCAAAATGGGATGGTCATCAACCAGGAACACTCTATGTACTTTGCCCATGTAGATCTCACTCCCTACCGGGCATATACCCGGAGTTGAATCTCAGAAAGCCCTCATTACCCAGCGACCGGCGCATGATCCACAAAGCTGCAGCAGACCTTCGTTCCCGCACCAGGCACGCTTTCAATACTCAGCGACCCACCACACATTTCCCCACGGTACCTCATGGTTCTCAGTCCCATGCCCGCGGTGTCATCCGTTGCAGGTAAGCCGGATCCATTATCCTCAATACGGAGTTCCCCCGCAAGGTCTTCTACCAAGAGACTGACCTTTATAGAATCACCACCACCATGCTTGATTGCATTGGCAATCGCCTCCTGGGCTATTCGATAAAGATTCGTCGCCACGTCATTGTCATGCACGGGCGATGGCTCGGCACATTCGAACAGGCAATTCATACTGGAGACCTCGCTGGTCTCCACCGCGAGACTCCTCAATGCGTGGGAAAGCCCTTCCTCCACAATTTCTACAGGCATCAGGCCCCTGACAATGAACTTGGCGTGTGCGATCGCTTCGTTTATCAGCGAGGAAATGCGACTGGCAGAGGTCGAGTCCTTGTGATGATCACTTTCAAGCCTTCTTGAGAGCGATTCCCCCAGGCAGGAAATCCCGGCCAGTTCCTGGCCCAGCGAGTCATGCAGGTCCCGGCCAATGCGCTTACGCTCCGCGCTGCTTATCCTCAGCACCTCCTGCTCCGCCTGTCGCCTCTCGGCGACCTCGCGGCCCAGTTGCATGTTTGCCGCTGCAAGCTCATGAGTACGCTCCGCCACACGCTTCTCCAGTTGTGCATGCGCTTCCTCGAGTTTCGCTTCGGCACGCTTCCGCTCGGAAAGCTCCACTGTCAGCTCCTGCGTTGTGAGCGCCACCTGCCGCTTGAGCAGTTTGTTCCAAACCAGGATCAGGACAAACAGGCCCATGGTCACTGCGGCGACGACAGATACCCATGTCCAGAAGATACGGGTACGGTAGAACGGTACTTGCTCCAGTCGCAGCCACTTGTCGCGCAGCAATCTCTGCTCTTCCTCCGTGATGCTGTCCAGGCCCCTCTGGAGAATATCACGCAGAATCGGCATGTCCTTCCTGGAAGCCATGCTGAACTCGTAGGCAGGCCCCACACGGCCCGCGATCTTGAGATTGGTGATGTTGTTCTTCTCAATATGGTAGGTAGCCGTGGCGAGATCGATAACCAGGATATCAACGTCTCCAACTGAGAGATCCAACAGGCCGTCCAGGTCCGTCTTGATAGGCACAAGATTCATCTGGGGATAAGTAGAGCGGATGAAGTCAGAAATAGCGTACTTGTGCCCCGAAGCCATCCGCATGGATTGCATCTTGTCCAGTGTCAGGGAGCCCTTCAAGGTATCGAGCGTGAGTAAAACAACGGGAATCTGCAGATAGGGCTCAGTCAGCAACCATTTAGCTTGAGCGGACACATCACTGCGCATGGCAGCATGAACGTCTATCTTCCCCGCGCGCTCCGCCACCTGTACTTCTTCCCAGGAACCAGCGCCCAGTGGATCGAACTTGATTTTGAGTTTCTGCTGAAGAAGCGCCACGTAGTCGGTTTCCAAACCCACGTATGCCGCAGGATCATCCATCGGCTCCTCAGGAAACCAGCGCGGGTCGTAAGCCAGCACAAGGGGACGGTCCAGCCCCTCCAGCCACTCGCGCTGTTCGGGAAGAAGAACGTCAGGCTGCGCGGTGTCAGCAGCACCCTCGCCCTCATCCGCGGACACCCCGCCGCAGGTCAGGCCTATCAGAGCATACAGCAGAAACCGGCGCATGACCCAACACCGGGGGCGTTTCTTTAACTGTGCGTTCATCCTCATAAGCTCAAGCGTCATTGGCAGATGTGCATGCATTCTGCCATAGCTTTCAACGACAACACAACCAGTCAGTCAGGTCGAGCCTATTGCGCTGTGGCGCAACCAGCGTGGGGTAATGGAGTTATGGAGTGGTGTCAGAATAGCGTTCCCCCAAGCGGTGGTGATATTTCTTAAGCTTTCTGAGGCATCAAGTGAATTACTGATTGTTTTCTTCATTTTCTTAACCAGAAGGCTACTGACGCGGGGATCGGTTGCGTTGCATAAAGTTCTTCATGATTCTCCATACGACCGATTCATTGCTTGCACGGAGCATGACCGAACGCATGCTACCGATACGTTCAGGCGGCTCCGCCGGATCGGCGAGCAGGAGAGTGCGAGTAGGATCGGCGACTGCACCCATTCCCAACCGCAGATCATAATCGCACTCATACCCCTCGCCGTTCCCAGCGGAGCGATCCCCACTCCAATACTCCAGCACTCCAGCATTCCATCCGAGGGCGCTAACAGCGCCATCGGCTCAGTCAGGTTGAAACGTCCTTCCCGCCAGCACGGGAGGGACCTCTCGGAGATAGGTCCCTACTTCTTAAGTACATACCTATCTCCGAGAGGCATGTCCCCTGCTCCGCTCACTTCACCTGCCACCAGAACGACTCCCAGTACTTCTGCTCCGTTTCAAATGGATCCAGGTCGTCTTTCGCGATATCAAAAGATGGTGGCAGTATGCCGTACCTCTTCATCTCCCTGATGTACTGCCAGTTGGGCTTCCACGCGGGAGTTGAATAGCGGGGGATTCCATCCGCCCCCTTCTTGCTTTCCTCGATAGTCTTCAGGAGGAGCTTATAGTCCGGATCTTCCCTGCTTTCAAACACCGTACCGCACCGCTCCCAGCCACCACCCTTCTTGGCCAGGGGGGCAAGAAGCAGGGGCGATGCCAAAGGTTCTGTCATGTTCACGACAATATGTGAACTGTACCTTGCAAGGGGATCATTCTCTATAACCAGCCGTTCATGTCGCGCAACCGGGCGCGTTATCCCGCGCTTATCCGGCCAACTCGGGGCATGAAAAGGTATCCGCGGCAGTTCACCTTTCCCATGACACGTCCCACAACGCCGCCGCAGGATCTCACCGTGCCTGCTAAATACAACTCGCCCATACCCGCGAGCCATCTCGTCATCATTGCGGAGGGCTGCATATGTTCCCGCGTACGGAGCACCGCTCTCGATCCACAGCCATACCATCCGCCTGTCCCTGGCAGTAACCTTGACCTTCGGTAGCTTGGGCGCAGACGGATGCGTGCCGTTGATCTTATGCATCAGCCGGCTTGCCGACGAGCCTATGCTGCGCGGAGGCTGATTGCCATAGCCGTTTCTTCCGTCGGCCACCTGGAGCCTTGCAATAAGAGCGTAGTAGGCATGCGACCAGATGGGTCCAAGCGCGTATTCCAGAGAGAGGCTGCCCTTGTAGTCTTTGAAGTTGTGGCATTTCACGCAGTTCCTGTTCAGAACGGGCTGAATATCCCGGTTGAAATCCAGCACATCCGGAAACTCGGTAAAGGGCTTGATCTTGCTCGGGGCGCGCTTCATTGCCATCAGGGCCCCCGGCCGGGGCGAGGCAGGTGCCTTCACACGGTTCTCATGACAACCCACGCAGCTGGTTACTTCACCGGGCGCCACACTCACGAAACTCTGCATGCGCTTGACCGACATGTCGTTTTCATCCAGCGCTACGAAGAACACTGCCCGGTTTGCCGGCACTTCGAACGATGCCGATCCGTCCTCTTCAACAGGAACGGTACCCAAAACCCGTTCCAGCGTAAACGTTCCGAGCCACGACATCAGGTCAGGTCCGCCACTGAAACTCACCGGCTGCGGAAGGCTTTCGAGAATCAGCAGCTTCTTTATGTCGCCACGTTTTACCCCCCCCATGTTGCGTCCGTTGTAAACGTCCGTGAGAATCAGCTGTCCCGTCGCTTTCGCAGGGTTGGACCTCGGCATGCTAATGTGTTCGCGCTCTCTCCTTGTGATTGGCCGCGGTTCATGACAATCCCTGTCCGATGCGTGAATGGCTTGGGCATCACCCTTGCTGTTCATCAGCAGAATCTTCTTGTCCTGCGCCACTATGAAGCAGTCATCGGAGAAGGCATACGGGTCAATGTAGTTGCCCTTCCGCACAATCTTCTTCCCCGCAGGAGAGTCAGGCCCAAACTCATCGGTAAGTAGAATGAGATGCCCGTAATGGTTTCTCCTGCCATGTCCCGGCGATTCTATGGCGATGACCTTTGAGGAGCCGGGGACAGGCCTGGCGTCGATATAGAGTGGGTAGTGTTCCTGGTTGCCATAATACACCATCTGGCCGGAACCATCGGGATTCATGGTCCAAAGATGGTGGTAACCAATCTGGCTTCGGTCAACGTATTCCCAGCGCGTGAACAGGAGTCGTCCGTCGGGAAGAACAGAAGGGGTGTTGTCATGCTCAATGTTTGCCGAGATCTGAGTGATGTTCTTGCCGTCGGCATCACAGCGGTACAAGATGCCCACCTGTGTCTTCCAGCAGTTTACCCAGCGCTGACAGCGCGTAGAGACGAAAGCTATCCCGCCGTCAGGCAGATAGCTCGACTCGAAATCATCATATTTATCGCCGGTTACCTGACGGATGCCACTGCCATCCGTGTTGATCTCGTACAGGTGATAGTACTCCGTGCCTTCCTTGCGCCAGGAGAAGAGGATTCTCCTTGCATCGTAATGCACAACCGGGTCACGTATGGATCCCTTACCGGCGTCGATAAGAACCGTGACCTTTCTGGACTTAATGTTGTACTTGGACAGGCGTCCCCCTGCCCCTTTCCCATCCCCGGCAAATGCCTTCTTGTTATGATCATTGCAGTAATAGCCGATATTCGCATACCAGTGGCCATCCGAATAAGAAGCACGGTTCGCGAAAACAATCTCCTCAACACCCTTCATCGGCCCCGCCAACGCCCGCTGCAACATGGTCGGAGCTGGAGATACTTGTTTCTGGTTCTGGGCTTGAGAGACAGAAGCACTCAAGACAAGGGTCAAGAGGCAGATCTTGCTAAGTCTTTTCATCGAGTATTCCTTGGCCTACTCTACATCATACACAAGGAAGTCACACTTTATATCACCGTTCGGGATCCGGATCTTGAGCGCCGGCTCTATCGACATCGTTTTCTCGTAATCCGGACTGCCTGCAAGAAGCGCGACGCGCCAGCCATGCAACCGGCTGAACGCCGTCGTAATTCCCCTGCAATACTCCAGGTCAGCATCCATCCTGGCATCATATGGCGGATTCGTAACAATCGTGGTGTAGTGATCCGAAACCTGCATATCTTCCAGGGCCCTATGCTTAAACGCGAGCTTAACTCTTGCCGACCTGGCGTTCTTCTTTGCGATTTCCAGAACATCAGCATCAATGTCGCCGGCAACTATTCTCGGGACCTGGCCCATTACGGAACTGCGCAGTTTCCCCCTCAGTTCGCGCATCAACTGCTCTTCTTCTTTCCCAAAGTTTGCCCACCGTTCAAACCCGAAACGTTCTCGTGCCAGGCCCGGAGCTATGTTCGCCGCCCATTGGGCCGCCTCGATAGCTATCGTCCCCGAGCCGCACATGGGATCTATCAACGGCGTCTTCCTGTCCCAACCCGAAAGACGCAGCATGGCTGAAGCCAGTGTTTCTTTCAGAGGAGCTTCCCCTGTCTGAACGCGGTAGCCCCTTCGGTGCAATGCGTCACCCGACATATCCAGATAGACCGCGGCCCTGTCCTTTAAGATGTAAAGAAACACGCGAACATCAGGATCGTCCTTTGCGACCGATGGACGTCTTCCGCCTTTGGCGCGTATCTGGTCAACAATCGCATCCTTCGTCTTGAGTGCTGCAAAGCCGCTATGATTGATAGAACTGGCGTTACATACCGACGAAACGGATATTGTTGTTTTGTGTGAAATGTATGGAGTCCAGTCCACCTTCCGGACTCCATCATACAACGCGTCCTGGTCAGGCGCGGGGAAACGAAGCATCATAGCCTGGATACGAGTGGATATCCGGCTTTCAAGGCAGGCGCGCCAGCCATCCTCCAATGGGCCGCGAAAAGGAATCCCTCCCCTGTTGAGACGCACGCTCGAAAAGCCCAATTCACGCAGCTCATCATGAAGCGCACGTTCGGTTCCGGGAATTGCGGCCGCGAAAAGCTCGAATATCTCAGACATGGAAATCGCGCCTCAGCTTGCGAAGCGCTTCGAGCATGTTACCCGCCTTGCCCCTCCGGGTACGGCGCTCGAGAATATCCTCCAGTTCATCCCACTCTTCTTTCGTCGCCGCGGAATCGTAATCCCAATGATCCTCATCCTTGCGCTTGAAACTCCATTTAACTCCGCCATGGGTTACATTGGCGCGAATCTCACGTTTCACCCCGTCTTCGCATTTGGTAGTCCAGGAGATTCTTCTCATGATATTGCTTATCTGTTTTCCGCATTTACCAATCACTCACCGCACTATCACAACGGGCACCGGGGCCGGTGCCCCTCCCGCCGCTGGACGTGCTTTGCACTGGGAGGGTCCGCGGCCTCGCGGACCGTGCGAAATCACAGCGATACCTAAGCCCAATCCAAAAGTGGACGAAGCATCCCCTACCCACTTACTTCAACATCACAACCGATCCATCGTCAAACGATGCCACGATCATGCCCTGCTCTACTGCGAGGCCGTTGAATGCCAATTGCGCATCGTAAGTGTTTTCCCAGGTGAGTTTGCCTTCGTTGCAGTCGACGATACGTATGTACCCCTTCTTCTCCCCCTTCTCAATGATCTCGCCACCGTACACAATTGAGTTGTTGCACAGGATTATCGAGGTGGTCTGGTATTCCGCAGGATGCTGGATACCGCAGCCCTTCTTACCCTGACCGTAGGGTGCCCAGGTAACTCCGCCTCGACCCTGGCTGAATGCCTTGCCCTGCTGTGCCCATGCAACCGCGGTGATTCCGCCGCCGTCATAGGAAAGCGAACCGAACTTCCTGAATCCCAGGTGTCTCCAGTTCCAGCTGTAGATTCCCTCGTTGCCGATTCTCAGGGGTTTCGGGAGCTCAAGACCTTTGGTTACCTCATTCTTGAGTTTATTCAACTCTCCACCCTTGGGCATGGGAATGTTCAGCTCTTTCACTTTCGCTTCCATCGCCTTGGCTATGAGCGCCTCCCTGGGATTCTTGAGAAGCTCGCCCGTCTCAGCATCAAGGTATTTGTCCATCAGCCTGAGCGCACCGCATTCCAGCACCAGCGCATCGTTGCGCTTTCCTTTGCCCCCCGAGAGTTTCGAATTAGCCCATATAGGTGTCCCTGTCTCAGGCTGAAACGCCCGCACCATCACACCGCCATCGGAGCCTATAGTACGCCCACAAGCGGCATAGGCCTTGCCGTCGTTCACCAGAACGCCGCCGACGATTGGCCATACCGACTCAACTTTGCCGTAACTCAGCATTCTCTTCTCTTCAGGAGCAATGCGCAGCTTGTAGATCAACTCGCCGTTCTTGACCTTCAGGGCATAAACATAGCCCGCGTGATCACCTGCCAGGCATATCCCCTTGTACAGGGTTGGGGACGTGTTCATCCTCCCGGCGGTCATGAAGCGCCAGGCAACTTTTCCGTCCTGTAGATCAAGCGCGATAAGCTCGTTCTGATCAATATCGGCAACAATCGCGACCTTGTCCGAGATGACCGGAGCTGTAAGACGGCTGTTCAGATAGTCACGCCAATCCCGCAGGACCGTTCCCTCTTTACAGCCGGCCACCACTTTGACCGACCAGGCCTCGGTGGCCTCCGGATTGATTTCACAATCCACACTGCTGCTACGTATGGCATTACCCCTGAATGTCGTCCATTTCAAATCACGGGAGGGCCCATCGGCCTTTTCATCGTAGCTCCCGTACGAAACAGGTTCGGCCGGCTGCTCCATCTCTTCCGGAGTCGGCGTCTTCCCGATGGATGCAATAGCTATAAGACCCTTTATCTGGCCGGGCGTGCAGTTGCACCAGTTCTGGGAGATAAAGCCGGCGCCATATGCCGGTACGGTTCCCGTGAGGCATGCGGCTCTTGCGCCTCCAAAATCGCCCAGTTTGCCGCCACGATGATTCAGAGAAATGTCGTTGACCCTGAACACGGGAGTGCATACATGCTGTCTGAAACGGAAGAAGGTATCCTTTACTGTAACCGATTGCTCCGGGCTCAGCGGCAGCCCTGTCTTCGCGGACAGCAGTTCCACTTGATTTCTGTTTCCCTGTGCAACCGCAACAGCTCCCTTGGCGGCAGCCTCAAGGTTCAACGTCTGCCCCGCCAGCTTCTTGCTCTCCTTCACATCAGTCTGCCAGAGCGGTTCGCCAGTTTTCAGATCGAATGCCATCACGTAGTTCTGTGGACGGGTATAACTCGTGGGTGCGCCCTTCTCCTCGTCCTTCACCTCACCCTTCTCGAGTCTCGCCTTCAAGTCCGCCAATTGCTTCTCGTTGGGCTTGCGCCTGAAGTACTCCAGGCCGTCTTTATCTTTCCTGGTGACGATGAATACCCGTCCTCCTTCGAGAAGGAGCGAGGTGCCAAGATGATCCTGTTTCCAGAGTTGCTTGCCGGTCTCATCGTCATACGCCTCAATTGTCCCAGCTCCGATCTTCCAGTCCATGCGGCGGCGGTCCCAATTCCTGACGGACCCCATGTGGTAACCGTCTTTCCAGGTCGCTACTACAACAATGCCGTCATCCGCGGCGATCACGCCGGGAATGTGCGCGGTCGGAAGTTCCTTCAGAGTCTCACCGGTACGGGTATCTACCTTGAGCATCTTGCCCTTTTCACCGGCAAGGTAGATATGGCGGCCCGTAGAGATCATCGGGGCCACGTTCTCGACGTAAAGACCACCATAATACGTGGCACCTATGCGTTTTCGCCAGAGAAGACGCCCGTTAAAGGCATCGCGGCAGTTCAGGTACTGGTCCGTCCCGAACTTGGCTTTGTAGCCCTCTCCGAGGTTCTCGTATACACCCTCTGAGAAAGTGAAAATGCGGCCGTCATCCACGACAATCGCCCGGGTGGACGCATAGCGATTGGCGCCGCGTTGAGGGTTGTCGAAATTATTGGGAAGGCCGGCATTCCATTTGAAACCAACAGGAAGCTTGAAGTGCTGATCCTGTGATGCAGGCAGGCCGTTGGCCTTGTAATACTTGTGGCGCCACACATCCATACCTTCCGGCAGCGCGATCTCCTCTATCTTGTCGAGATTGCCGCCCTTGCAGGTAACCAGTTTGCCGAACGGGGCTATGCAGCGGCGCGCCTCTTCCATGGTCAACCCTGATTCCGTGGCTTTCGCCACATCCATTATGACCAGCGTGCTGATGATGCGGTCACGGTAAGGAAGTGTCTTCAACGACAGCTCTTCAACCGTTACGATGCCCTTGAGCCCGGCCTTGTCAATCTGTTGATTGATCTTTGCGACCTCCGCCATACTCGCTGCGATCACGTGGACCACGGAGTCGCCATTGGCGGCCAATTCCGTTGCCACCCGGCCGCTGTTGGCATCCCCGGAAGAAAGCACGGAAATAACAGCACCGTCAACCCCGTCCAATTTACCCCAAGCCCCCGGAAGAAGACTCACCCCTATCAACATAACAGCTACAAAACACCTGGCTCCACGACTCATAATCAGAATTCCTTTCGTTCTCTGATGCAGTGCAACCCGCATCCTAATCTTATCTCTCCATCAAATCTAGATATTCCCCGCAAAGAGCCCCCCCTACGCCCCTCTGAATCCTCACGGATTCAGCTACAAGAAAGCCCATTCCAAACGTAGCTGGATTCGCTTGCTCCCGAGATGGGACCTCTCAGAGATAGGTCCCTACTTCCACAGTACATGCCTATCTCCGAGAGGCATGTCCCGGTCGAGTCCTGATTTGAAGTTGTCACTTTGATCTGATTGTCCCTGTTGATTCTCCCTCTTCGCCGATCATAATCGCACTCTCTAACTCGCGGGAGCCAGCGGAGCTGCCTCCGGCAAGATCGGCGAGGGGGAGGAGTGCGATTATGATTAGCGATGCATTCTGAATCCCATGTTGGGCGTTGCCCCCCCCTAGTCCCCCTTCGCCCCAAGAAGCTTCACCAACTGCGCAGCATACCTTTTACCCAATTCTGCGTAGCCTTCCTTCGTGTAGTGAAGGTCGTTGCGGTCTCCCTTGTTGTTCAAATCGTCCGTGTCTACCCAACCTACGAGCGGGTCATCCCCGGCGACCTTTACCTGTGCGGCTCGAACTGCGTCCCAGCCCTCTTTGCCATTAAGGCAATCGCTGAGCCTGCCGATCGATGCCACCATCCCGGGATGCTTCAGATCGTCGCGAAGCTGTTTGATAAGGCCGTTCATGCTCTCGGCATAAACCGACTGCCACCCCATCTTCGCGTCGCGCTCGCCCTGCATCCATGCAAACGCCACCGTATCAGGCTTACGCCCGGCAAGTGCCGCGTTGACCTTTGTCATGAGCACCTTATACAGATCGCCGACTTCCGGCTTCAGATCACGCACGTTCGGATCACCCCCCCCCGGAAGCTTCCACTTCTTGTACCAGCGCCGGATGGGCTGACCGCCCTGTGCGCTCTTCACAACGATCACCTCGTCGTTCGGATAGGCCGCCTTGACAGCCGGCGTGAACGAAACCTCCGGTTTCATTCCTGCCATGTTCGACTGGCCGGAGAGGATAAACAGGCGAACTTTCTTCGCGGGTTCAGCCGAAACCCAGCTAGCAGCAAACAACAGAACCAGCAAACAAACATTCATTCGACGACTCATCTTACTCTTCCTTTCGCAGTAGAGGCGGCGGAGGCCCGCCGCGCTCCAATTCACTGTAGCTGGATTCGCTTGCCCTACCAGGGAGGGACCTCTCGGAGATAGGTCCTTGTTTCCAACGCCCAACGCCCAACAGCCAACGTCCAAGTTGAGATGAGACTGGGGAGGGACCTCTCGGAGATAGGTCCCTACTTCTTGAGTACATGCCTATCTCCGAGAGGCATGATCCCAACTTGGATGTTGGACGTTGGGCGTTGGACGTTGGACGTTGACCCCCCCTCCCTTCACTTCCCCTCAACATTCTTCTCAATAAACTCAACAATCGGCGTCGGATCTTTAAGCGAGTGCGGATGGTGCCCAACCCCTTCCTTGTGGATCACTCTAAACAGGCCGCCCAGTTCCTTGTAGCGCTTCTCGGCAACCGCAGTATTCTCCGCCACCGGCACTACTTTGTCGGCATCGCCGACAACATGGATTATCGGAACTTTCGCCTTAGCCAACGGCGCCATGTTGTCCACCGGGTTCCCCTTGTACGCGTTTGCCTCGTCCTCGCTCTTGAATCCATAAGCCTTGTGTATCCCACCACTCCCCGCGCCCGGCCAGCTCTTAAAATCCATTACCGGAGCATCACCATATATTGCGGCGACCTTCGTGGGGTTTGCTATACCCCAGTTGTAGATTATTAAGCCACCCCTGCTCATTCCCTCCAGGACGCCCTTCTTCGCAAAACCATGCTCTTCAGTCAGGAACTTGTAGAACTCGTCCCAGCGTTTCACGGCCTCCGGAGCTCCGTACAGGCCACCGATATTGCAGTAAACGACGTGGTAGCCCTTGTTCAGCATTGCAAAGTCGAACTGGGGTTCATGGCCCCAGAACCGGGCACGGATCACCCAGGGTTTCCCATCAGCAACATTCTTTGGAACGACGACCTTCTTGCCCTGCCACGAATACTGATCAAAACCATGCCATTGGCCCTTCTTGCCTGGAAAAGGCTTCTCCTCCTCGGCAGAAAGAAAACCTACTGACAGGATTAGCAGCATGGCAGACAGCTTCACGACATACTTCATTCAACTCTCCTCTATTCTCAGTGTTCAGACGGCTGAAGGCATGAGCGAGCATACCAGTCGCCGGAGGCAACATGAAATATGTAGCGCGCGCTGTAAAGCGTCTCAACCCCGGGCGGTGATTTTTCTCGGATTTCTGGAGTTTTCAGGTGAGAAATTGGACCCGTACGGGATGTTCTGCAACTTCCTAGATGGGCTCGGACGATAACGCAGAACTTTTTATCTGGAAACCAGAGAGAGATTAAGGAAAAAGATTAGGGCGAAAGATTAGGGTTTGCATGGCTGTCTCCTCCTTAATCTTTCGCCTTAATCTTTCCCCCTAATCTTCCCCTCTCTGACGGTCGGTCGCTCCTATAGCGCTGAAAGCGCGTTGACGCGTATGCGCGTACGCGGGACTCTAGTGCCGGGTCCTTCCTCTTGCTTCCCCCTCTACCTCTACCTCAGCATGAAGATCGCTCCGGGCTCGGTGCCGGCTTCTGTCTTGAAGGTGGCCGTTGGCGTTGCCCATGCATTCAGTATCACGTTCGAGGCACGGAACCGGTAGTAGTAGTCCGTGAAGCCGATCAGTCCGGCCAGATCGTTGCTGATCACACCGGTAACCTGGTTCCCTGCGATGAAGTTCGTATTCTCCCAGGCAGTCTCAACACCCAGCCCGTCTGTTGTACCCCAGTACACCGACACCGTCGTCGGTATCCCGCCGGTCGAGGTCAGGTTGCCCACCACTGTTGCCGCATTGTAGGTGATGTTCGTTGCGTACAGGTTTGTGATCGCCGGAGGATCTCCCGCACCGCCCGTGCTGAAGCTGTACAGCGGCGGCGCACCCCACAGATCCTCCACCGCGTTGGTTGCCCGGAAGGTGAAGAAGTAGGTCGACGCTCCCTGCAGTCCTGCCACAGGATGGTCGATCGTAACTGCGGTACCGGTGTAACTTCCCAGGTACGCTGACTCATCGTAGTTGGTGGTGGTCCCTTCGTTGCTCAGACCCCAGTAGGCCCAGACCTCAAGCACCGCGCCCGTGGGCACCACCAGGTCCGCATGCAGCGTGGCCGTGTTGATCAATACGTCGGTCGCCGGCTGGTTGGTGATGGACATCGGGTCCAACTCCTCGGGCTCGTATGCCGTGGTCAGACCATACTTGACTTCAAGGTACGCACCCACGATCTCGAGCTCCTCGTCACTCAGCACGCGGTTGTACATTATGACCTCGGCGATCTCGCTGTGGCCAACCAGCTGGTTATCCCGGTTGCCGTTCAGCTGAAGTCGACGCGGCTCGTAGTCGGTGTTATGCCCGCTGGTGTCGGCTGAGGTAATCAGGTTGCCGTCCTTCCAGAACCAAGCCTCGGGATCCGGCAGATCGTTGTGGTGCCCCGCATGTATGTGCCAGTCGTAATTGAGGCTGCTTCCGCCCTGGTGAATCCAATTTCCTGGAGTGTACCACCTTTCGTCCCTCTGGCCGTCGAACCCGAATCTCCAGTCGTGATCGCGAGACCCAATCACCACCTCGTTTTCGCCGCCGCCGTTGTATCGGGCGACGGAGAAGATGGTATAGTTGTGATGGGTGGGCTCGAAGTTGAAGGTGGTGGACAGGCGGTCATCGTTATCGAACTTGACCACCGGCTGGCCGTTGGGACCGCCGCTGGTCCAGTACTGCGGATCGCTAACGCGTATATCCGCATCGTTGCCCGATCCGGATTTGTCCACCCACGTGTCGGGAATAGGCCAGAGGTTCATGTTCTGGGCATGGGCCGGGTTGTTATCCGGATTGCCGTCGCCGTCGACGTCATCCGCCGCCAGCCACAGTGTCATCCCGTTGGTCACGGTCATAGGCGCCACCGTGGCCTGCTTCAGCGTAGTGAAGTTGGTCGATGAAGACGCCCAGGCCCCACCCAGGTCATTGCTCGCCCAGCTGCGATAGAAGTAGCGCACGCCGTAGTACAGCCCGGTCACGTTCACCGAGAATGCCTCACCCTGCGCAACACCCGGGAAGTTGGTAGTGCTGTCCCATGCCGACGCGGTCGTACCGCCATCGGTTGCGCCCCAGTAGATCTTCGTGTCGCACGTTCCGCCAGCGACCAGCGTACCACTGATCTCCGCCTCGCTGAGCTTCGTCAGCACGGGAGCATTGTTGTCGACTTCTACGTTGCCGTAGGTCGTGAAGCTCTCCGATGAGAACGCCCAGCCCTCGTCGCCAAGCGTATTGCTGCCGTAGGTCGTATACCAGTAGTCCGTATCGATACCGAGACCTTCCACCTTGTTAGAGAACAGCCCCAGGTTCAGGCTGCCCATGTAGACATTGGTCTCCCAATTGCCTTTGAGCTGGGCCCCGTCGTTGGTGCCGTAGTAGAACCACACGTAAGTGGGAGACGAACTGGTGTACACCAGGTCGCCCATCAGCCACACATTTGTTGTGCCGAGATTCGTAACCCCCGCGGCCGTCGTGATCGACACGTCCGCCGGGCTCAGCGCGGCTTCGGCGGTATTACCGTAGGCACCCATGTTGATACGGTTGCCGTTGGGCGATGGCTCGTTGGAGTAGTCGGCAGTACTACCACCGTCAAGAGCCGCACTATTGGTAGCGTCGAACACGTACCCGCCGGACGTCCAGCGCCCGTACGGGCTCTTCAGGTGCAGGTCATCAAACTCGGAACCGAAATGCGCATCGCCCGTAACGGTTCCCACCCCGTAGGTCACTGTGCCCTGGATGTATGGCGTCGTATTCGCCCCGCTCATGGAACTGTAATACACGTACACATTACCGCCCTGCCGATGGATATCGTTGGTCTCGTAGCTGTTACTCGTCAGTCCGCGCATATTCGCCCAGAATATGGAGTTGGTGATGTAGGTGTTGCCACCGTTATTGTACAGACCGCCGCCGTCGGAGTTGTTTGAGTCCCCGGTCCTGTTGTCCGCCAGCGTGCAGTTCTCCAGCGTAAGATTGCCGGCACGGTGGTAGATCCCGGCGCCACGTTCACCCGTCCGGTTGCGCGCAATTATGCAGTTGCGGAAGATGGCCGTGCCGTCATAGAGGTACATGCCGCCACCCTGACCGTAGGCATCCTTTTCTTCGCCGTTGTCAACTATCTGGCTGTCCCTTACATCCAGTGTGTAGGCGCTGCCGCGGAAGTGCAATCCCTGGCCGTCACGCCAGTCGTCGTTGTTACTGTCTTTGTTGCCACTTATCACACTGTCCACAATCGTCAGGTTCACGTTCTCGGAATACAGCCCGATACCGTAGTGCCTGCGTGCGGTGTTGGCGTCGAACACACAGTTACTCACCAGAATACTGACGGCGTTGCGGAAGAACGCCCCAGCGCCTGCTCGGTCATAGTCATCACTGACGTTGCCTACCACACGGCAGTTGGCCATGGTCAGGTTGTCGGGACCGTCCTGGCGAACTCCCGCACCCCCTTGCCACTGATTCGCACTGTCAGGAATGTACCCGTTGGTGATCACTAGACCGTCCAGAATCACGTTGTCGGTCTGGATGTCGATCACTCGGCGCGTCCCCTGACCGTCGAGCAGCACTTCGTGTGCATCCCAGTCGCGCTGGGTTACATTCGTCTCGCTGCCATCGAACCCGCCGTAGATCTCGATCCCGGAGGAGGTAATATCAAACGTCAGCCCGTAGCTGTACGTTCCCTTGGCGATCCAGATGGTATTGGTTCCACCGCCCGCGGCTGCCAGCCCGTCTTCGAAGGTGGTGTAGGCGTTCAGCCAGCTGCTGCCGTTCTCGACGCCTGCGGCATCACCGTCAACATGAATGATGCTCGCCCCGCCGCCCGCAGGCGTAGCACCCGTCAGGAAGTTCGTGGGCGTGCCCCAGTCCTCACCCACGACATTCGTCGCGTACACTATGTACCAGTAGGTCTGGTTGGTATCCAGGCCGGAAACCACTTGCTCGAAGATGGCGCCGACTGACTGCGGCGAGCTCATCACGTTGGTGGCTTCCCAAGCCGTGTGGCTCTGGCCCTCGTCGCTGGTGCCGTAGTAGAAGGTTATCGTTGAGGCCGACCCGGCCATCAGCTCACCGCGCAGCCTGGCCACGTCTCCGAAGGGCTGGCCTGAGCGCGTTTCCACCTGCGGCGCCTCTGTCAGGCTCTTGGATGCCTCGGCGGTGTTGCCGTAGACGCCCATGTTGATCTGCCCGCCATGACCGTCGGCCGGTTCGTTGGAGTAGTCACTGGCCGGATCGCCACCGTCGATAGCAGGACTGTCAACCACATCGATGACCCAGCTGGCACCGTCCCAGCGCCCCGTGGTGCTCTTGAGGTGCATGTCGGTGAACTCGGCAGCAAACAGCGGATCGCCGATGATGTTGTCGCTCACATACGTCACCGCCCCGCCACCCAGTTCCTCGATGTACGGGAACCCGTTCGTCCCGGTCATGGAACTGTAACTGATGTTCACAGCGCCGCCGTTGACGGCAATGTCATTGGTCACGAACAGGCTGTTGTTGTCACCATCTCCCTGTCTGTTTTTCCAGAATACGCAGTTCTTGATGGTGGCCGAAGCCGTCCGGTTGTACAGCGCACCACCCTCACCAGAGTTGGAGTCCCCAGTTTGGTTGTCGGCCAGCGTGCAGTTTTCCAGAGTGAGCGTGGCGTTGTAGTTGTAGATGCCGCCGCCGTCTTCGGTCGATGCGTTGCGCGCAATCAGGCAGTTGAGGAAGGAGGCCATTGTCGATGCATTGCCGGTAATGTACACACCGCCGCCGCCGCTGTCGCCCCAGTTATGACGATCTTCGAACACGCCGTTATCAATGATGTCAGTGTTCCTGACATCCAGCACGTAACCGTTGCCCTGGAAGTAGAAGCCGTGTCCACGGCGGATGTGCTGATTCTCGGTGGTGAGCAGGGTATCAGTGTTACTGCTGATCACGCTGTCCAGAATAGTCAGGTGCGTGTTCCGGCAATAGAACCCGTTCCCCTCCATCCTGTAGCCGCGGTTGGCGTCAAACACACTGTTGCTCACCAGCACATTGCCGGCGCCATCAATGAACGCACCGCCGCCAGCCCCATCCCAGTCATGGTTGTAGTTATCCACAACTCGGCAGTTGGCCAGGGTCAGATTGTTCGGACTGCCGCTCGGCATCCGGATGCCCGCGCCGCCTTCAAACAGGTTCGCGTCAAGGTACCCGTTGGTGATCGTCAACCCGTCGAGCACCACGTCGCCCGCATTGATATCGATCACGCGCCGCGCGCCCTGACCATCAAGCAGCACCTCGTTCGCGTCCCAGTCGCGATCGGTCACGTTCGTCTCGGTCCCAGCGAAACCACCGTAGATCTCGAGCCCGTCAACGCTGATGAAGAAGGTGGAATCATTGGTATAGGTGCCCTCCGCGATCCAGATCGTGGTGAGCGCCCCGGCTGCATCCAGCCCCTCCTCGAAGGTCGTATAGGCGTTGGTCCAGCTCGTGCCGTCCTCGAGTCCAACGGCGTCCTTGTCAACGTGGATCACACCTGCGCCGCCACCAGGTGGTGTGTCGCCGGTTGTGAACGTGTCGGAGGCATCCGCCCAGTCCTCCCCGAAATCGTTGGTGCTATAGACCGTGAAGTAGTACGTCTGGTTGGTCTGCAGGCCTGCAACGACCTCGCCGAAGATGTACCCCTCTCCCTGCCGCGCACTCATCACGTTGGTGGCATCCCAGTTCGATGCCACCTGGAACCCGTCGTTAGTACCGTAGTAGAAGGTCACATCGGCCATCGAGCCGGTAGTCATTATACCACGCAACTGGACGCTGTCCCCGGCCACCACCGCCGTGCGTGTCTCCACGATCGGCGCCGCATTCGTGCTCTTGGAGGCCTCAGAGGTGTTGCCGTAGGCACCCAGGTTAAGTCGCAGACCATTCTGGCCGGCAGGCTCATTACTGTAATCGGCAGCCGGATCGCCTGCGTCTATGTACGGACTGTATATCGCGTCTGTCACCCAGCTTGTACCGTTCCAGCGGCCCATGCGACTCTGCAGGTGTACGTCATCGTAGTCACTGGCGAATAGCGGATCACCCGTGAGGATACCTGTACCCAGGTTGATCGTGCCCACCAGGTTAGGTGAGGTGGTCCCGCTCAGCGCGGTGTAATCGATGTTCACCGTGCCGTTCTGGCGGTGGATGTCATTGTTAACGTGATGGCTGGAGGCATCGTACGATTCCCCTTGCATATTGCCCCAGAAGATACAGTTGGTGATGGTGACCGTCCCGTTGTTAACGAACAGAGCACCGCCATCGCAGTTCTGGGAAGTCGCCGTTCGGTTATCTGCCAGCGTGCAGTTCTCCAGCGTAAGGTTCCCGTTGTTGAGGTAGAGCCCGCCGCCGTCGTGGACAGCCCGGTTGCCGGCAATCACGCTGTTCACGAACCTGGCCGTGGTCGAGGCATTGCCGTTAAGATACCCGCCACCACCATGGAAATCGTTCCTGTTTTCAATGGAATCAACGCCGTTATCAACAATCTCGCTGTTTCTGACCTCCAGGTGGTAGCCGTTGCCCTGGAAGTAGAAGCCATGGCCATGGCGGTATTCCGATGGGGTCATATCCCACTGATCACGGATTACACAATCTATAAGCGTCATGTTCACGTTATCTGAGTAGAACCCGATCCCGTAGGTCCTGCGTCCGCGGTTGGCCTCAAAAACGCAGTTAGTCAGCAACACGCTGCCGGCGTTTATGAAATACGCACCCGCGCCGCGCTCGTCATCATTGTCGCTCACGTTGGCGACCACGCGGCAGTTGGCCATCGTCAGGTTGGTCGCCGTGCCCGTACCGTCATCCATCAGGAGGCCAACACCATGCTGCCCATTACCGTTGTGATACCCGTTGGTGATCGTCAACCCATCCAGCACCACGTTATGTGCCTTGATCTCGATCACGCGGCGTGCCCCTTCACCGTCCAGCAGCGTCGGGTTGGCATCGAAATCACGATCTTCCGCGGAGACATCGCCCACCTCAAAGCTGCCGTAGATCTGGACGTTGTCATCTGTTACCTCGAAGGTGCTGCTGTGGCTGTAGGTTCCCTCTGCAACCCAGATAACATTGCTCGTTGTCGCTATAGACAGCGCATTGTCCATCGATGTCGGCTGGGCCCAGCTCGGTCCGCTGGCATGTACGCCGTTTGTGGTCACGTAGATGTCCGCGATACCCGCAGGCATCACCGCGTTGGTTTCGTTCGAGTAGTCCGACAGATCATGCGAGTTGGTCGCCGCCACGCGGTAGTAGTAGGTCACACCCGCATCGCCTATACCGTCGACGTAGTTGGTCGCATTGGGCCCGGTCACGTGCAGTAGCGTGAAGTTCGAATTATTCGTGGGACTACGTTCGATCACGAACCCGGTCTCGTTGCTGAAGTTCTCGGTCCATGATAGGCCGATGGAACCCGTCTCCGCCGCCGCTACAAGGTTGGACGGGCTCTTGCCCGCAGGGAAGGCGGTTTCAAAGCTTACCACGTCCGACCAGATACTCGTGACCAGGTTCGGAGTCTGCGCCAGGAATATGCCGTGGTAAGGCGTGTCCGGACTCAGCCCGGGGATATTCGTCGAGAGCGTCGCCGTCACGTTGGTCAGCGTGCCAAAGAAGTTCGTGTTGGCCCAGTTGGTAGCAACCGTCCCAGCGTTGGTCAGTCCCCAGTAATGCCACACGTTCATCACGCTGGCAGTGCCGCTGTAGTCACCGTTGTACTGTGCTGAAGTCTCCAGCACGTTGGACATATACACGTTGGTCACGCCGATCTGGTAGCTGTAGCCCGCGGTGAGAAGACGTGACCACAGGCCATCCTGTGCCGCATCAGAGGGCTTGATTACCGTTAGTGCACCCATAGAGGGTGATTTGAACCGGAACTCACACTGGGACCCGCCGCCACCCTCCCGGTGAGTGAAAGCTACCAGGTACTTGAGGCCATTCGTGAGGGTCAGAGTCTTGACGCCGCCGTCATTCCAGGCAAGCTGTTCGTCGCGGTTTGAGCCAAGACCAGGCGTACTGGATTCGAACACGTCGTCACGGTCACGGTCAAGCCACATCCCGGTACGGTCATCCTGCGCCGTTCGTTGGAATTGGAAGCTGCCCGTTTCCGGCGCCTGGAAGTACCCAAGGAACATATCGCTGTAGTTGTCGTTCTGACCGATCGCCCCCGTCGTTGTGAAATCGCCGTCGTTGTTGAAATCCAACCCGCGACTACCTGGACCGGAAGTCAACACTGCCTGGCCGTAATAGCTCGGGCCCGTAGTCGGATCACCGTTGCCCATCATGCCACCGTTATTGTCCAGATCCATCGTAATGTTATCGTTATTGATGTGATACCCGTACATATCCAGGGCGTTGTCGTCATAGACAGTAGCCACAAATACAATTGTCTGGAACGGTACGGTGTTGGTCGCCCAGACCACGCCCAGGCTGTTGGAAGCCATCACACGGTAGTAGTAATCCACTCCGTAGTAAACGTTCGTCAGCACGCTCGAGAAGTTGCCGCTGCCGTCGAATACCGTGTTGGTGATCGTGGTATCCCATGTCAGGTTGGTGGTCTCGTCGGACTCGCCCCAGAAGGTGTACACTACCGTCGCAAGACCGCCGGTCGTCACCACCTGGCCCTGCAGTGTGGCAATACCGATATCGGTCACCGCGCCCGCGTCGTTGTTGATGATCGGGGCCATCGTCTGGAAGCTGAGCGATGCCTGCAGGGTATTGCCGTAAGCGCCCATGTTGATGACGCTGCCGTTGGGGGCGGGCTCGTTGGAGTAGTCGCCCGCACCACCCGCATCGATCGCGGGACTCGTCAGGAAGTCGTACGTCAGTCCGCTCGGCGTCCAGCGCCCGTAAGCGCTTCTCAGGTGCAGGTCGTCGAAGTCGGAGGCAAGCAGCGCGTCGCCGGCGATGTTACCCGTCACCAGGTTCACCGTGCCCTCGATATACGGCGTTCCGCTCCCGCTGAAAGAACTGTAGTAGATATTAACCGTTGCGCTGTTGCGCCTGAGGATGTCATTGGTCACCGGACCCGAGCTGGAGCCATGCAGATTGCCCCAGAAGATACAGTTGGTGATGGTGATTGTACCGTTATTGGCACACAGGCCCCCTCCATCGTGTGAAGCCGAACTGGCTGAGGTATCCGTCGTATTAGCAGCCAGGGTGCAGTTCTCCAGGGTCAGGTTGCCGCTGTTGTGGTATATACCGCCGCCGTCATCTACTCCCTCGTTACGTGCAATCACCGAGTTGACGAACGTGGCAGTGCCGTTGTTGATGAACACTCCTCCGCCGTGCTGACCATCCGTGGGATTACTACCCGGGCCGTTATCAACAATCCGGCAGTTTATGACATTCAGAGTGTAGGAACTGCCGTTGAAGTAGAAGCCCTGGCCATGGCGAGAATCGTTGTCATCGGCGTTCCCGCTGATCTCGCAGTCCACCAGCGTCATATGCGTATTAACCGAATAGAACCCGATCCCCTCACACCTGCGACCACGGTTCGCGTTAAACACGCAGTTGCTCAACAGCACGTTGCCGGCGTTGTTGAAGTAGGCGCCTGCGCCATCGTCGTCCTGATCATTCAGGAAATTGTCGACCACATGACAGTTGGCCATAGTAAAGCCTGTACCTGTGTTATTCATGCGCAGGCCTGCAGCCGGCTGGTTTCCGCTGGCGCTGTACCCGTTGGTGATCGTCACCCCGTCCAGAATCACGTTATCAGCCAGGATATCCATCACGCGGTGTCCGGCTGCCCCGTCCAGCAGCACTTCGTTTGCTTCCCAGTCGCGCTCCGTCACATTCGTCTCGGTGCCCGCGAATCCACCGTATACCTCAAGCCCGTCGGAGGTAACATCAAAGGTGAACCCGTCGATATAGGTTCCCTCTGCGATCCAGATGGTATTGGTCGCCCCGCCCGCTGCTGCCAGGCCGTCCTCGAAGGTCGTGTAGGCGTTCAGCCAGCTGCTGCCGTTTTCGACGCCGGGGGCATCCGCGTCCACGTGGACTATGTTTGCGCCACCGCCCGCGGGCGTTGCTCCAGTGAGGAAGTTCGTGGGCACGCCCCAGTTATCACCCAACACATTGGTTGCATATACATTGTACCAGTAGGTGGTATTGGTCTCCAGGCCGGTAACCAGCTCCTGGAAGACCCCGCCGACTGTCTGGGCTGCGATCATAACGTTGGTGCCGTCCCAGCCCGAATGGCTCTGGCCCTGGCTGCTCGTGCCGTAGTAGAAGGTCACTACCGAGGCAGATCCTGTCAGCAGCTCGCCGCGCAGGTACGCCGCGTCTCCGAAGGGCTGGCCTGAGCGCGTTTCCACGAAAGGCGCCGCCGTCAGGCTCTTGGAGGCCTCGGCGGTATTTCCGTAGGCACCCATATTGATTTGCCCGCCATTTTCACCCGCCGGCTCGTTGGAGAAGTCGCTGAGCGTGCTGCCCGCATCGATGGCAGGGCTGTCCACACCATCGGTAACCCACGCAGCCCCGTTCCAGCGCCCGTAGGTACTCTGCAGGTGCAGGTCGCTGTAGTTGGCTGCAAAGAGCGGATTGCCCGTGATTACGCCCGCATTGTAGCTCACCGTGCCGCCGCCCAGTTCCTCTATGTAAGGGAACCCGTGCGGCGCTGACATTGAACTGTAACTGATGGACACCGACCCGCCGTTGACGGTTATGTCATTGTCTACGAACAGGCTGTTGTTGTCACCATCTCCCTGCCTGTTCTTGTAGAATATGCAGTTGATGATCGTGGCGGATGCTGTGCGGTTGTACAGTCCACCACCCTCACCGGAGTTCGAATCCCCGGACTGGTTGTCGGCCAGCGTACAGTTCTCCAGCGTGAGGCTGGCGTTGTAATTGTAGATGCCGCCTCCGTCTTCGGTCGAGGCGTTGCGCGCAATCACGCAGTTGGTGAATGCGGCCACAGTCGAAGCATTGCCGTAAATGAACACACCACCGCCTCCGCTGTCCCCCCAACTGTGACGGTCTTCGAACTCGCCGTTATCAACAATCATGCTGTCGCTGACATTCAGCTTGTACCCGTTGCCCTGGAAGTAGAAGCCATGCCCGCGGCGGATATGCTGATACTCGGTGGTGATCAGGGTGTCGGTGTTGTTGCTGATCACGCTGCCCACAATCGTCAGGTGCGAGTTAAGCACATAGAACCCGTTGCCGTCCATCCTGTACCCGCGGTTGCTTCCGAACACGCAATTGCTTATCAGGATCGTGCCAGCGCTCTCAAAGTAGCCGCCGCCGCCTCTTCCATCCCAGTCATTGTTGTAGTTATCCACAACGCTGCAGTTGGCCAGGGTGATATTGTCAGGGCTGGCGTTCGCCATTCGGATGCCGGCGCCGCCTGCGTAGTTGTCCGCATCGGTATAACCGTTGGTGATCGTCAATCCGTCAAGTACCGTGTCCCCCGCATTGATATCGATCACACGGTGGGTACCCTGGCCGTCCAGCACGGTCTCGTTGGCGGAGAGGTCCCGGTCGTTCACGTTTGTCTCGGTCCCGGCAAAGCTGCCGTAGATCTCAAGCCCATCGGTGTATATAGCGTACGTAGAATCGTTGCTGTAGGTGCCGTCGGCTATCCAGATCGTCGTGGCAGCCCCGCCGGCTGCTGCCAACCCTTCCGTGAAGGTCTTGTACGCGTTGGTCCAACTACTGCCGTTCTCGATCCCAACGGCGTCCTTATCCACGTGAATCACGTTCGCTCCACCGCCCGGAGGCGTGTCGCCAGTGGTGAACGAGTCCTGGGTGTCGGCCCAGTCCTCTCCAAGGCTGTTGGTGGCATACACAGTGAAGTAGTAGGTAGTGTTGGTATCCAGGGCGACCGCATCGCCAAAGATGCTCCCGCTTGCATAGGGCTGGGACACAACATTGGTGGCATCCCAGGCCGAGGGGGTACTGCCCCCGTTGCTGAGCCCGTAGTAGAAGGTGACCTGAGACATCGATGAGTTGTTAAGCAGCTCACCACGCAGCAGCACCGCATCTCCGGCAACCTGCGCGGTTCGCGTCACCACCGTGGGAGCCTTGGCCTTCAGGCTCTTGGATGCCTCCGCGGTGTTGCCGTAGGCCCCCAGGTTGATGCGACCACCGTCGGCGTTGACCGGCTCGTTGGCGTAGTCGCTGGCCGGATCCCCCAGGTCGATCGCAGGACTGTGCTGCCCAAAGTCGGTTACCCAGCTTGTCCCGTTCCAGCGACCGTACGTGCTCTTCAGGTGCAGGTCTGTGAAGTCGCTGGCAAACAGCGGGTCACCCGTGATTATGCCGGCCTGCAGGTTGACCGTGCCAACTATGTTCGGTGCGTTCGTCCCGCTCAGGGAACTGTAATCAATGTATACGCTACCGCTCTGATTGTGAATGTCATTGGCCACGAACTCGGAGCTGGCGTCGTAACCCGACCCCTGCATATTACCCCACAAGATACAGTTGGTGATGTTGAGAGTACCACTGTTGACATACACAGCCCCACCATCGCAGTTCTGTGAGTCGGCCGTCTTGTTACCTGCCAGCGTGCAGCTCTCAAGGGTCAGGGTACCACTATTAAGGTAGATCCCGCCTCCGTCGTGCACGGCCACATTGCGCGCAATCAGGCAGTTCCTGAAGCTGGCCGTGCCGTCATAGATGTACCCGGCTCCACCGTGGAAATCGTTCCTGTTACTGTCATTGTCTTCGCCGTTATCAACAATCTCGGTGCCTATCACATCCAGCCGGTAGCTGCTGCCGCGGAAGTAGAAGCCATGACCATGCCGGTACTCGTGCGGCTCAATGTCCGTGTTCCCGCTGATCTCACTGTTCACAATCGTCAGGTTCACGTCCCAGGAATACAACCCTATCCCGTAGGTCCTGTCTCCGATATTGGCGCTAAATACGCAGTTGCTGATGAGAACGTCGCCGGCGTCGTAGAAGTAGGCCCCGGCGCCGCGTTCGTCATTATTGTTGCTCTGGTTGTCGATCACACGGCAGTTGGCCATGGTGAAGTCGCTGGCGGTGCCGACACCGTCATCCATCAGCAGACCAATACCGTGCTGTCCATTGCCGTTATGATACCCGTTGGTGATAGTCACCCCGTCCAGCAGCACGTTGTGCGCCTTGATCTCGATCACCCGGCGGTTGTTCTCGCCGTCAAGCAGAACAATGTTGTTGGTCCAGTCCCGCTGGGTGACCGCCGTCTCGCTGGCATCGAACCCGCCGTAGACCTCGGTCCCGTCCTGTGTCACGTTGAACGTACTGCCGCCAACATCATAGGTACCTTCAGCAACCCAGATCACGTTGCTCACCGCTGACACGGCAGTTAACCCGTCCGCGAAGCTGTTGTAGGCATTCGTCCAGGAACTGCCGTTGTCCAGGCCTGCTGCGTCAATGTCCACAAATACAGGACCGTGCGGTGTGAAGTTCGTCGAGCTCGATGCCCAGGCAGGTCCGTAGGCGTTCTCCGCGTAGCAGCGGTAGTAGTACTTAGTATTGAACTGCAGGTCGTGCGAGGTCTCACGCGAGAAGGCCTCTACGCCTACCGCGCCCACCAGCACGTTGGTATCCCAGGCCGACGGGTTGTTCGTTCCGTCGGTCAGGCCGTAGTAGATCCTTGCAGTGGTCGCTGCGCCATTGGTCGAGATGATGTTGCCGCGCATCACACCGTAGCCGATGTAGGCTGTGGGTGCCGCGTTTTCAACCAGCGGCGGGCCAAGTGTGACGAAGCCAACGCTCGGCTCTGCCCACACGTTGGTTGCAGCATTCGTGGCCTGGAAGGTGAAGTAGTATTGCGCCCCGCTCACCAGACCGGTGGCCGTTGCGCTCAGGTTGGAAGCAAGGTCTGTGTACGAACCCACAAATACCGAATTCGACCAGCTGAGCACATTATTGGTGCCGTCGGTCGGACCCCAGTAGGCAGTCACCCCGTAGGTGGCGTTAGAGGCGTTCAACGTAGCCCGTATCACCGTATCGGTGCTGCCCAGCGTCGGCGTCCCGTTAAGAAGAGTAGCGCTGCCTTCTTCAACTTCTCCGAATGTCGCAAATGTGGAACCCGGCACCTGGTTCGAGTAGCTGGCCATAATCCAGTCGGCCGAACGGGGCACGGATGACAAGCGCCCTTCGTCGATGGTCCCGTCCCAGTTCTCGTTGCTCGTGTCGCCACCCATGAATAACGGGGGAGCTGCCATCGTGCCGGAATTCGACCACGGCGCCACCAACGCACCGTTGCGGTAGTAATTATAACTCGTCCCATCTTTCGTCACCGCATGGTGCATCCACTCGCCGTTGGGTATATCCGCGTAATTATACGCTGTACCTGTCGAGAACTCGAACTGCTGGGGAGTGAACTTGATCCAGCCTGTCCCGCCGTAACGATTACCAAAGGCCACAGAATTGTTTATCGTGGTGTCCTGGAACGCCCAGAACGACCAGGTCAGCGTGTTTCCGGCAGTCATTGCAGGAAGGATCGTTCCGTAGCTGATATAGTCGTTGCCGCCATCGAATGACTGTGCATCGGCAATAACCCCGGCAGCGTTGTCAGATGCGCTGTTTGCCCCCGTGTACTCATTCGTTGACGAGTCAGGGAAGTTGCCCGATCCATTCGCATCGTTCAAGTGCCAGATACCGAAGAAATCTTCCGACCAAACCGACCCGTTGGTCGTGTACGCCTCCTGGTCGGCAGCACCGGCATTGCCCCACGTGGCCCAGATGTGGCCGCCGCTGGTGAACTCCGGTACCTGCACCCACACGTGGGACGTACCCGGATAGGCGGTGTTGAGCCCGTACTTCTGCTCGAGGTAGGCCCCAACCCGATCGAGATCAACACTCGTCAAAGCCTCCGAATAGATGATTATCTCGGCTATCTCTCCCCGCCAGTACTCAGTATTATATGACTTCCCGATCGTGTTGTTGGCGGACCCGTTATTATGCGAAGTGTTCGCATTGGACGACATCCAAAGACCGTTAATGTAAGCGACTCTCCCGACTGTGTTGTCATACGTGTGAGCTATGAGGTACCAGTTCCCCGCCTTGACACTGTTACCGGGAGTAGCCAGATCGTTACTCCACCAGTAGTGATTCACATAAGAACCACCGTCGAAACGAAATGCGCTTACCTGGCTGCCGCTACCATAGTTACCTGAACCAAGATAGCCGTACGCCCCCATAGAATCGGCCCGGACTACCGCAAACACCGAATAGGACGAGTTGCCTGTCGGCACGGTACCGTCCGGCATGTTCAGAACGTCGCCGCCATCAAAGTCCAGGGCCGGCATGCCGCCGAGGATATTGTTCACCAAGGCAGGTTGTGCCGATCCAGTGCCCTGGGACGCGTCATTTCCCTGACCCGACTGGTCAACCCAGTTGGTAACGGCACCCCCGCCACCGGTCTGCACTCCAGTATCCGCCTTCAGCCACAGCACGCATCCGGATATGTCGGTGACATTGCTAACGCCATTGGTCATCGGCGCCCATTCCTCGATCTCGTAGTTGAGTTCGGTATCTTCATCCGCGTTCCAGAAGCGCAGGTCGTAACCGTTGGTTGTCAGGAACGTGCTGTAGGTAAAGTTGGAGATGCTCTCGTTCAATCTGACCAGCGCAGGGAAGTTGGTCAGCGTCGATCCGCTGTAGTCGAACAAGATCTGTAACCTGTTGCCAGCGCTGCCGCCGGGATCGGCCGTGGTGAAGCTGATTGTGTTGGATGCCCAGGCCGTACCGGCTATGTTGGAGGCATAGCTGCGGTAGTAGTAGGTTATGCCATATGTCAGGTTCGTGTCGGTCTGGGTACTGAAGGGATCTTCCGGCAGTTCGTTCAGGATATTGGTGTTGGCCCAGGCCGCCGCGTTGTTGCTACCGTCCGTCGTCCCCCAGTACACGTAGATATTGGCCGTGCTGCCGTCGAGCAGTTCACCGTTCAGTGTTGCGCTCCCTATGGCTGCCGTGGCTCCCGTATTGGTCACCACCGGCTGGTGCGGTGCTTCCGCGGTCAAGAACGACAGCACATTCGTCGCCCATATCTCCTCGAGCTCGTTCGTGGCCAGGAACGTGAAGTAGTTGGTCGTGCTCTGCTGCATCCCACCGGCAGTGTAGCTGACATTACCTACCAAGTTGGTGTACCTGCCCACGAATGCATTCGACGCCCAGGACGAGGCGTTGGTCAGCTCGTTGGTCTCACCCCAGTACGCGTACACATCAAACACCGCACCCGTACCACTCAACCCCGCGTTCAACTCTGCCGTGTAGGCCAGCACTGTCGTGGCCGGCTGGTTGGTTATGGAGAGGTCGGCAGGGGCAGTTGGTATATACGTGTACGAGGTGGTGATCCCGTACTTGTCTGCCAGGTAGCCGCCGATCATGTCTTCATCCCCGGCCGACAACGTGGTGCTGTAGCCAATGATCTCGGCCACGTCCATATCGAAGGTCCAGGCATCAGCGCGTCCAATCTGGTAGGCCTGCTGAGCCGTATCGCCGGTGTTGACAATGATCTTGACCACCATGTACTCGTCGATTGGGGCAAGACTGAATGCACTGGTCAAGGCCGTACCATTTCTCGACACCCCATCCGGATACTGGTTGCCGTGGAAGGTCGTGTTGTTGTTTTCGACCAGGTAGTTCGACGGGCGGCCGCTGCTTTGGCCAAGAATGCCACCGTAGTTGCTGAAGGTGGCATTGGGGCTGCGGAACACAATGTAGTTTTCCCTGGCAAACAGGTTACCGGACAGATTCAGCCAGTCGTCGTTGCCCCGGGTCTCTATCGCGGGCCTGTCGTTAATCTCAGACACGGACGAAACCAGTAGCGGGGCACCATTGGCCAGTGTGGCGTGATGGCCATTGCCGGACTGATCGTTCCAGGTCTGCACCACGCCGCCAGCGTTGGTGGATACCTCAATCCCCGCATCAAACCAGACCACCAGGTTGTTGGTGACCGGCAGGTCGGCAGCGCCCCCCTCCGGCACAAGCGTCATGAAGTTGGTGGCCGAGTCTGCCCAGTCTTCGCCGAAGACGTTGGTGGCATAGCAGCGGTAGTAGTAGGTTATGCCGTAGTAGGCCTCGGTGACATTGGTGGAGAATGCCTGCAGGGCCAACTGAGAGCCCAGGGCCTCTACGTTGTCCCAGGCGGATGTGTTCTCGCCACCAAGGCTCGTCCCCCAGCACACATAGATGTCGGCCTGGCCACCGGCGGTCAGTTCGCCTTGCAGCGTCGCCGTACCGATGCCCTCATTGGTAGCCCCGGCGTCGTTGTTGACTGTGGGAGCCCCTATCGTCACGAATTCCATGGACGGCACGCCCCAGACCTCGTTCACTTCGTTGGTGCCACGGAAGGCGTAATAGTAGGTCGTTGCCTGCGGCAGGTTACTGGCCACGTGGCTGAGGCTGGTAACCACATTAGTGAACGATCCGATAAATGCATTGCTGCCGTTTGCCAGCCACGTTGACACGTTGGTGCCGCCGTTGTTCGTGCTCCAGTATACAGAGACGTCATACACCGCACCAGCGCCGGCCAGAGTCGCATTCAGTTGCGCCAGGCCAGGGGCCAGGTCGCTGACCGCTTCGTTGACGATGGTCGTATCGGCAGGAGGCGACCAGTCAGTGTACGCAGTGCTCAGGCCGTATTTCCATTCCAGGTATCCGCCGACATCATCCGCTTCTTCGCTCGACAACACACGGTCGAAGAACAGCATCTCGGCAATGTCGCCGTTGTATGCCTGGCCGCTACCCACCCGGTTACCGATCTGCCAGGTCCCTGCTCCACTGTAGAAGCCCGGCGTGGAAGTACCCAGCGTCGTCCCGTCAAGCACGATGCGGTAGACGCTCGCGTCGCTCTCCTGCGAGAAGATCACGCTGCCCGTGGAAGGGAAGTTATTGTAGACGGTGCCGCCCATGTTGGCGCGGTAGCTCAGGAAAGTCGAGGGCCTGACCTCACTCCAGTTCTGGGCAACAAAACGGTCATCGTTGTTGCTGTTGCCCCCGAAGATGTTGTAGCGCTTGTTCGCAGCCTCATTCAGCGTCACCGCAGCAAACCAGCTGGCTCCGGAGGGGAACTGCGCACTCAGGTTGCCGAACTCCATATCGTCGCCGTCGTTATCGTTGTCCTGTGTAAACCGGATCACGGGATGCCCGTTGAGAGCGTTGTCTATGTACTTCGGTTGGTCGCCCGCGCTGGACCGGGATGCATGGTTCCCATTGGCTGTCTGATCGTCCCAGCGTTTGAGGAAGACATCAGGACCCGAAAGCCGCACCTCGTCGGTGGTGTCATTGGTGTCAACAGCGCCTGCGTCGAGCCAAATTACCAGTCCATCCTCCGTGAACAAGCTCAGGTCAACCGGGTTCAGCGTCGAGAAGTTGGTGGCCGAATCTGCCCAGTCCTCGCCCAGGGAGTTGGTGGCGTAGCAGCGGTAGTAGTAGGTTATGCCGTAGTGGGCACCGGTAATGTTGGTAGAGAATCCTATACCCGCGAAGTTGGTCCCCAGTGGCTCCACGTGGTCCCAGTCGGCAGTGTCGTTGGTGCCGGCGCTACTCGTCCCCCAGCAGACATAGATCTCTGCCAGGCCGCCGCCGGTCAGCACACCCTGCAGCGTGGCCGTACCAACGCCGATGCCAGTTGCCCCGCCGGTATTCTCAACCGTGGGCGGCCCGGCCGACCCGAACATGTAGGAATCGCCCCACATCTCGTCCACGACATTGCTGGCGTAGTAATTATAGTAATAAGTAGTCGCCGACGGCAGGCCGGTTATGCTGTGGACAAGGGAGGTACTGCCCACGTTGGTGAACGAACCCATGTAGTAACTGTCGCCTTGCGCCAGCCAGGCCGCCTTGCTCTCCACCCCGTTGTTCGTGCTCCAGTAGACCCACACGTCGAAGACCGACTGCGTGGCGTAGAGGGTGCCGTTCAATCCCGCTTCTCCCGGGAGTAGCCCGGTAATCCCCGTGTTCGTAACGCCGACGTTTAGATCCGCTTCGTAGTACCACATTCCGTCCTGGCCCGCGTCAGCGGGTTTGATGATCGGCTCGCCGCTAACACCCGGACCTCTGAAACGGAAATCGCAACGGGACCCGCCGCCACCTTCACGATGGGTAAACGCGACCTTGTATCGCAGGCCGGCAATCAGGGTCCTGGTTCTCCACGAAGTGTTTTCCCACGACATCTGCTCACCTCTGTTGTCCCCCAACCCCGGAGTACTTGATTCAAAAACGTCGTCGCGATCCAGGTCGAACCAGGTCCCCGCACGATCGTCATCTCCCGCGTTACGGATTCCGTAGTCGCCGTTCTGAGGCGGTTGGAAGTGCCCCACGAACAAGGTGCTGTAGTT
>JASLPY010000150.1 GCA_030744755.1 Kiritimatiellia bacterium
TGAGCAAGTGCTATCGAAACCATCACCGAATTCATGCCTCGTTTGCCTCGGGAGAAGGGCCAGAGACCGGCGATCAGACTTCAGAGGTCTCAACTCTTCTTTCTCCCCCATGGCAAACGTTGCATGAATCTGGATTAAGGAATGAAGGGGAACGGGGAGCATTCCGCCAGATTCATGCAATATCCCGGAGCCCAAGTCCCCTTCCTCCCATTCCAACCTCCGTGACCTCGGGAGCTCCAGCGCGGGAGCGCGGGTGGTCAATTCTCTCCTCTCACTCTCCCAACAAGCTCAGAATATCCATGGCCTGATCGCTCCAATCGCGCTTGCCATGTCTTGCTGCCATGGTGGCACGATCAGTATCCATATTCAGAATCTCACCAAGCAAAGAAGCCATCGCCCCGGGATCGTTGACCGGGCTTACCCGGCCGTACTGTTCCTGCTCCAGCATCTCTCTACAAGCTCCCACATCTGTGGCCGCCACGGGAAGCCCCGAGGCAAGCGCTTCAAGCACAGCGTTGGGCATACCTTCGTTGCTACTGCAAAGGCAGAGACAATCTGCGACGTTCATCCACAGGGCTACTTCTTTGTGCGGACGTTTTCCAATGAAGTGAACATTCTCCTCCAACCCGCCGTTTCGTACCTCTGCCTGGATCTTTGATCTCATCGGCCCGTCTCCGATAAAGAGCAGGTGCACGGGTTTGTGATCACGCATGCTTCCCAGCGCATCCTGTAGCTCGACAAACGATTCGATCATAACGTCCGGTGCCTTCACTGGGACAAGGTTCGCGACAAACAGCACGAGCTGTGCTGAACCATCCAGAACCGGGCACAGCCATTTAGGATCTGTAACTTCGCTGGGCAACTCGTTCGCCGCCCGTTCTTTATCACGGTGGTGAAAAACGCTGCTGTCAACGCCGTTGGGCACCACATGAACTTTACCGGCGGCGACACCTGCCTCGATGAGCCGGTTTGCAAGCGTCCGGCATACACAAATCAGTCCCTCTGCTTTTTCGCAGGCATCAAGAATGGCGCGACGGCGAGCTGGGACCTGCAAGTGAAACGTGTCGCTCCCCATTACCATTATCCAGGAGGCCACCCCCACCGAAGCCGCCGCGTTAGCAACTGCAACACCATCGGGATAGAGCCAGGTTGAATAGACAACATCCGACTGACCGATGCTATCAAGCACCTGGCCCAGGGAGCGTTCATATGTCCACCCGCTCCAATTCCTGCCCACTACCGGTAGATAGAAGACAGGCAGGTACCTCGTTGAGACCGCCTTCCCCGTATCCGGGGCCATCCATCTTCTTATGGAACTCCATCGGCAGACCCGCCATTCGGGAACAATGCAAATGTTCGTGAGTTGCGAGTTCTGAGTTCGTAGTTCTGAGTTCTGAGCTGTGGGAGAAACTGGACAACGTCGCAACTGGGCCTCCATTTCACGGAACAGTTGCGCATTAAACATTCCCAGCGTTGGATTGTCCGGACGCGGATAAAGGTTGCTTATGGTTAGAATCTTCATGCAATGCGGTTGGAGTTCCCTCAGTCCCTCAAGCCCTCTTCAATCGTCACTCGTAAATTGCTACTCGTTAATCGTCAATCGACTATCACTTTGCACTAGCGCAAGATATTCCCGTTCATACGCATCCATCGTGGCAGTCTGCGAGTAATGGGCAGATACTCGCTCCTTAGCTCTCTGAACTCTTTCCTCCTCATCTTTTGATTCGCCAATCACTGCTCGCAACTGCTCTGCAATCAGGTCCGGCCAGGCTGTCTCGTCGGCTGGAAGCATCACCCCACATTCGCCACCGTTCAGAACCTCCGCATTTTCCCCCACATCCGTAACAAGAACCGGTACGCCGGCCGACATTGCTTCGAGCAATGAAATGGAAAGACCCTCGCTGCGTGATGTCAGAACAAACAAGTCCATTGAATTCAGTAGCTCGGCCACGTCTTCACGATAACCGGCAAAAACAACTTGATTCTCGACACCCAACCCCTTGGCTTTATCCTCCAGTGCCGTTCTCTCAGGACCGTCACCGACCAGCAGGAGAACGGCCGACGACCTTCCCGTCGGAGAGCCGGATTCTCCGCACAGCTTCGCGAAGGCTGCCAGCAAGAGGTCATATCCTTTGACATACGCAAGACGGCCGATTGATCCTATCACGACAGACGAAGCATCAATCCCGAGTTCGCCAAGGAGCTCATCGCTTCGATGTGCATTATTCTCTTTGTAGGGAGTAACTCCGTTTCGAATAACCAGCAGTTTGCTTCGTGGGATCTTCTGATTCTTTCCAAGCGCAGTGGCAGTATCCTCGGACACCGCCACAACTCGATCTGTCATTTTCATCATCAACCATGTGCGGAGCCTGTTCTTGAGTCCGCCAAAATGGGGGTTCGTTCCGTGTTCAGTGTGAATATGCTTCACCGCCGTTCCACACAGCGCTGCCGCCGAGTACTGCTGGGCAGCGAGGTTGTGCGAATGCACGATGGACCCCGGCAAACCAAGCATGCAACATCTTATGCGCCTGACGGCGGAAATGTCCATTGGAGATTTCGACCTGTCAGCATTTACGCATAGGACGGCATCGCCCGACACCTCCTCCGCCAGATTTCCGGGACGGTCCAGGCAGCATATCCGGGTAGATTCCGGGAACCGCTCATTTCGAGCATTCGTCCAGTTGACGACCAGCTTCTCCAGCCCCCCGTGATCCAACGACACAACGACATGAACAACTTTTGGTGGCGATCTCATGGCCAGTTGGGAGAGGGATGAAGGATGACGGATGAGACCTGAAGGAGAAGCTTCGCACTGATCCCTTCTTTCACCTCCCCACGCTCCTTTGTCTCGTGCTCTCCAGTCTCAACCTGCATCCCTCGCCCTTCCTCAGGTTTCAAGTCTCATCCCTCATCCTTCGCTCTCTCCCCCTGCAAGGGAACGGTACAGATCGTAGTACTTCTTTGCTGATACTTCCGTTCTGTAACGGTCATGCCATCTGGCTCTTGCTGCTTCCCCCATTTTGTGGCGGGAGTCGGCATCGCTCAGAAGCTGTTGCAGCAGTTTCGTGAACGTCTCGAAGTCGTCGCGCTCAACAACAAACCCGGATTCACCATCTGAAATCTGTTCTCTTGCGGCCCCCGAATCCGTGACAAGCGCGGGGATTCCAGCGGCCATACTTTCCAGAATGGCGTAGGAACATGCTTCGGCAGTTGCCGAATGGACGAACATCTCTCCAGCAGCAAGAATATCTCTAACGTCATTTCTGAGTCCCAGGAACTTCACTGCCTTCTCGAGTTTGAGTTCCGAAACAAGGGATTGCAGGGACTGGCGCTCTGATCCATCGCCGATCACCAGCAGGATCGCGTTCTGACTTGCAGACCCGGCATCGGCGAAGGCCTTGATGATAAAATCCAATCGCTTTCTTGGGATCAGCGACGCCACGGAGACAGCTATTAACGCTTTCTCTCGAACCCCAAGGTTATTTCGCACCTGCTCCGCCGTCCTGTTCGTGGAGCGTGCCATCGTGGAGTTGTTCACAACAGTGATTCTGTGCTCCGCAATCCCCCGGAGGACCATTGACTGCTTGCCGCCGTCATATACCGCGACGAAATGGTCAAATGCCGCGGATAGCAACCTGATCTTCGAAGCAACTGCCGTCAGAACACCGGGATCGCTCATTTGCTGGTCCTGCTGCCATACCCACTTTGCGTGAACACCTTTCAGACGACCAAGGATACAGGCGGCAAGTGAAGGCAGTTCGTTTCCAAAATGAACAACCGCAACGTCAGGATGTTCCTCAACCAACAGGTTGACTGCAGGGGAAAAGAAAGCCCATGGGTTTACCTCGTCTGGGTCCGCGGTCCAATCAGGGATTACATGCCATCGCAATCCGGCTTCCAGGAACGACTCCGCGACCTGTGGAATTGGTTTCCCTGCCAGGACAAGGACCAATTCATCGCCATGCCTCTTGAATTCCCATCCCAGGGCCGTGAGAAGGTCTTCAAACGACCCCTGTTTCCCGGGAACTAGATTACAGAAGAACAGGACTTTCATCGGATGCCATAGCTGGGAGAGCAGAAATCGGCCTTTCGGCTCGGCACAGCCTCGCCCTCCATTTACTTAGACTCACTCCTGCGCAAGGCCCTGGAGGGCGAATCCCTCGACTGCCAGATGAGCCGAAATCCAACCATCAACCATCTAGCCATCAACCATAGGAGTTTCAGCCCCAGCTGAAACTCTTTCTCTACCTATCCCACTCGCACACAAAACCATTTCCGTTGTTCTCAAGGTTATCATCCCATACATCGGCGTGGTGCATGCTTAGGTAGTGCTGAGTGCCGACACCGTTGGGGACACCCTTCCCCCATGCCGTGAACCTGAAAGGTTCTCCGTTGACCCAGCGCCATCTGCCCGTGATCTTCTCATCAGTAGCTCCCAGATAGATCTGCATGTTGCCGGAACAGAGTTTGGCCACAAAACGATTCTCGGCAGCGCTCCCCACGCACACGAGGTATCCTCCCATCTCCTCGCAGCGCTGCTTGGCCTGTTTCCACGAGACCTTGCCAAACACAGCCTTATACCAATGTCCCCCAAACGGCTTCGCGTCGGCAGGATGCCCGACAATAGTGGAGCCGTTTCCCGTGTCGCGCTGGCCGGCGGCTATTACCGACGAGATGTCTGCCCTGACGAACTCTACCTTGCTGATCTCGTCTTTGACAGCCAGGGCTTCACTGATCTTATCCGCCCGGGTAAGTTCGGCGACAAGCTGTTTCAGCCTCTTAATATACTGTTCCAGCAGCAGAACCTGTTTCCGTTTAGAATCCAGTTCTGTCGCTTGTCTCCGTTCAAGGTACTTTGCACGTCCGTCTGCAATGAACCCGGGTAATGGTTCTTTTTCGGCAATTGGCTCGTCAGCTTCGAATCGCACTTTCTCGGCCTGCACCGCAAGTAAACCGTCGAGGTCGCCCGCCTTCTTTAAGGCAGTTATTGCCTTGTCAAGGCTGCCCAGGTAGCGGGCACGGTCTGCAAGCTGCGTCGCCGCAGTCTCCTGTTCGATACGCGCAGCTGCCTTTTCGTACAGGCCTTTGCACGATGCAAGGGACCCTTCAGCCCCTTCCGCCGGGCAAGTAAGGGCGAGAACAAGCGCCAGCCCGCCGACAATCTGTTTACATTTTATCATAGCTCTCGTCTTTCTCATCATCCGACAACTCACCCACCTGCCGGGCGGGATTGCCCGCAACGATCGTATTTGACGGCACATCCTTGGTCACCACTGCTCCCGTACCTATCACGGAATTGCAGCCCAGTGTTACACCTTTTAGAATCGTCGCCCGCGCCCCAATCCACACATTATCCTCGATCTTCACAGGCGAAGCGTCTTCAGGAGTCATGGGAAGATTGGTCCTTCTCTTCCCCGGATCAAGAGGATGCCCGTCATTGTCGTGAACTCTCACTTCAGCAGACAACAGACAACAGTCACCTATTACTATTCCTTTCGCCGCCGACAAAGTACAACCGTTACCTATAAAGACCCCGTTGCCAATCTCTATTGACGGCTTTTCCGGCATGCCGGAGATGAAGTAGAAACAGCTTCTTCCCGATAGATTGACCCGGTCACCAAGAGTAATAGCGCCCTCCCCCCTCATGTAGGGCAGACGTTCTGCACGAAGACCCTTTCCAACCTGCTCACACACCGAGCGCAGGACGGGCTCGACCCAGAGCAGTTTCTTCAGAAATGCCAGCGACTCAACGGCAACAACACCGACTCGATAACCAAGACCTATCACAGGCCTGATCACTTCCGGAACCGGCAACCCCGAGTACAGTATCTTCTTAAGCATCCTTTTCATGTCTTTCCTCAGGTTTCAGGTCTCACCCCTCATCCTTCTCCCTACCCTATGGCTGCCCGACCAAATAGCGTGCCAGCAGCCTGAACCATTGCCGTTTTATGGGGTTGGCGGCCTGCCGGTTTTGCAGATATGCCCTAAACCAGTACCCAACTGCCCCAAACCTGGCACCCCTGCAAAAAGCCATCCACGAGGCATTCCACAATTGAGTTGACACTGCCGTTTCCCTCAATTCCTGCATTCTGAACAAGGAACCACCTTCTCCGAAAGCTTTATCAAGCACACGAAGCACTTCAGGAAGAAACTTTCTCTCGTCCATACTCAGACTCCCGGTGACAGACCGGTATCCGGCAATGGGCTCACTATCTATTATAACCCGGTGATCAGCCGCAACACGCAGCCAGAGATCCAGGTCTTCAGGCCCCCTGAATTGTTCGTCGAACCCTCCCACCTCAAGAAACACGTCCTTTCTTATCAATACTGTTGACGTGGCAACCTGGTTGTTCTCGATGAAATCAGCAAGCTTCAGGACCCCGGGTTCCGTGCCCTCTGCCGAAGGGCTTTCACCAATTGGGATCGTCTTCCCACAGAACATGGATGCTCCGGGAAAGCGCGACATCAAGGCAATCTGTGATGCCAGCCGCCCCGAAAGCCAGACGTCGTCGGCATCAAGAAAGGCGATCCATTCGCCACCGGCTTCAGAAACGCCCTGGTTCCTTGACGCGGCCGGACCAGAGTTCTGAGAAAGGGATGAAACCTGAAACTTGAGACCTGAAGATTCCAAAGAGGCCTGAGCTGCCTCAACTGTCGTGTCGCTTGATGCATCATCAACAAC
>JASLPY010000151.1:0-1952 GCA_030744755.1 Kiritimatiellia bacterium
GCAGTTGCAAGCGACGCGATCCGTGGACGATCTTTGTCCTCGGATTGTCGAGTCTGCAACCGGTTCAGCCGAGCCGAGGCTGGCGATCACATCCTGCTCGAGTGCTTCAATTCGAGCAGGGCGCAACAATATGACAATAGTCGAGACACTTGTTGAGGCCCGGTAGCAGCTGGTCATTTCGGACCAGTCGTCCTTGGTCATGTCGCTCCTGCGTTCGCTTGTTCATTGTGGATTCAATGACAATGGCGTCGGGGTCGGGATGGCGCGAGAAAGCTACCAAAGGGCATACGGTGGATGTCTTGGCGTCCAGAGGCGATGAAGGACGTTGGAACCTGCGATATGCCTCGGGGAGCCGGTAACCAGGCTTTGATCCGAGGATCTCCGAATGGGGAAACCCGGCCCGCTTTGCGGGTCACCTGCACCTGAATGCATAGGGTGTAGGAGCGAACCCGGTGAACTGAAACATCTCAGTAACCGGAGGAAAGGAAAGCAAAATGCGACTCCGTAAGTAGCGGCGAGCGAAAGCGGATAAACCAGTAGCTGCGTGAACGACTTGGAAAGGTCGACCACAGAAGGTGATAGTCCTGTACTGCAGTAGCTGGCCAGCCCTAGAGTAGCGCGGTGCTCGTGAAACTCCGCGTGAACATGGGGGGTCCACCCTCCAAGGCTAAGTACTCCTGGACGACCGATAGTGAACCAGTAAGGTGACTGAATGATGAAAAGCACCCCGATAAGGGGAGTGAAAAGTACCTGAAACCGTATGCTTACAAGCTGTGGGAGCCCGCACCAGTTTTCGGATTGGGTGGGTGACCGCGTGCCTTTTGCATAATGAGCCTGCGAGTTACTCTCTGTGGCAAGGTTAAGTCGAAACACGACGTAGCCGAAGGGAAACCGAGTCCGAAATGGGCGTCGAGTCGCAGGGGGTAGACGCGAAACCGGGTGATCTACCCATGGGCAGGTTGAAGGAGGGGTAAGACCCTCTGGAGGACCGAACACACCTACGTTGAAAAGTGGGGTGATGACCTGTGGGGAGGAGTTAAAGTCTAATCAAACCCGGAGATATCTCGTTCTCTCCGAAATAGCTTTAGGGCTAGCCTTGCGTTACAGCGTGTGGGGGTAGAGCTACTGGATGGGGCTGGGGGGCTTATCGCCTACCCACTCCAACCAAACTCCGAATACCACACGCCTCTGTCGCGGGAGTCAGTCTGTGGGAGATAATTTCCACGGTCGAAAGGGAAACAGCCCAGACCGCCAGTTAAGGTCCCTGATCAAACCTCAGTTTCTAAGGAAGTCGAATTGCTGAGACAGCCAGGATGTTGGCTTAGAAGCAGCCACCATTTAAAGAGTGCGTAACAGCTCACTGGTCGAGGAATTCGGCGCCGATAATGATCGGGAATAAGGTTTGAACCGAAACTGCGGAATCGTAAGATTGGTAGGAGAGCGTTCCTGTCGGCGCTGAAGGCATCCCGGAAGGGTTGCTGGAGCGGCAGGAAGTGAATATGCAGGCTTGAGTAACGATAAATGGAGTGAGAATCTCCATCGCCGAAAACCTAAGGTTTCCTGGGGAAGGTAAATCCGCCCAGGGTTAGGCGGGACCTAAGGCGAGGCCGAAAGGCGTAGTCGATGGACAGCAGGTTAATATTCCTGCCCCATCATGGAAGGTTGATCCAGCGTGACGGATCTTGAAGTTCAACGGGACAGTGAAGCGTCCAGGCCCTAGAGGCCGGTGTTGGGTGGAGAGGTTCCAAGAAAAGCCGTCTGGTGACGACCATGATGCCCGTACTAAAACTGACACAGGTAGGTGTGGCGAAAAGCCTCAGGCGCTCGAGAAAATGGTTGTGAAGGAACTAGGCAAATTGACCCCGTAAGTTCGCAATAAGGGGGCCCTACTGGCAACAGAGGGCGCAGAGAAAAGGCTCTGGCGACTGTTTATCAAAAACACAGCACTGTGC
>JASLPY010000151.1:1962-6656 GCA_030744755.1 Kiritimatiellia bacterium
CCGCCGCAAGTCGTTGGCGCGATGCCTGATCGGCTGAGTTACCGAAAGGAGATCGCGGCTGGCGAAATTGACGCGGGTCGAAGGAACGCCATCCTCGCGGAACTTCGCGCAAGAGACCGGCAGGTTGAGATCACGAATCCTGCCTTCTATGCGTTGAAGGGTATCGAGCCGCCGACGATGACGGATCCCGATGCGTGGCTGGGTATTGGTGATGAAGAGGACGCTGAAGACGACCCACTTTCCAAGTTGCGTCGGGAACTGCGGCAACTGGACAGCACGTTGAGAAGACTCGCGGATCAGATCCGCGCCGTTGAGGGGTCCATTGCACGGGAACAGGAGTCGGGCGCCGGCGGCGGCGGCTCGTTTGGTGTTGGCGGAGGAGGGAGTGGAGGATCATCTTCAGGCGGCAGCTCGAAATTGGAGAAACTGCGACAATCGCTCGTTCGTTTGAAGGAACAGGAAGTAGAAGCGAGAGACCGCCGCGAGGAAATTGTTGCCGAACTCATCGCCCTTGACGAGGAAGCTGCTTCGGAGATCAGCGGGTGGTCGGATGGGCAACTGTGGATCTGGGGCCATGATCTGGATGTGGAACCTGGCGCGACCTACCGGTACCGGTGCGTTGTCGATGTTGCAAACCCGTTCTTTGCCAGGAAACCGAGCCTGTATCCAGAGCAACATGGTCTTGCGGATCAGGTCAAACTTGCGTCACTGCCAAGTGACTGGTCCGACGCCATCGAAGCGCAGCCCCCACTGCAATGGTTCCTTCTGCGGGGGTATCCGGCAGACGCAACATCGCGGAGGGCCGGTGATCTGGATGCGGGACGCGTTTCGGCTGAGGTCTATCGCTTTACGGATGGAAGGTGGTTGAAGGAGAGCGTGCAGGTTTCGGCCGGGCAACGCTTGGCGGCGGGTTCGGCATTTGAGACGGAGTGGTTTGTCCTTGACTTGCTGCCATGGCTCGACTCGGGTGAGGCCGAGCGGCGAGCAGATCGGGGTGACTGGGTCCTCCTGCAGAACCTCAGGACAGGGGAAGTCCGATCAGTGGCTCCGTGGGAACAGGCCGGCAGCGCACGTTTGCAGGAACTGCAGCAGCAAGCCATTGAAGGGCAACCGATTGAGGATGAAGGGGTTGTGGATGCTGGCGACGACTCGGGGCCACCGGGCATGGGCGGCGGCCGGTAGCGTCAATCCCCGAGATTGACCCCGCTCACCTCATTGACAAGCCGATTGGTACAGATACAATCTTCCGCTCGCCCTGACTGCAGGGCCGCGGGGATTCCTCGCGCGATTGCTCTTTGACAAGTTCATGATTGTAGTGTCGATGCAATCTTGTTCTCCCCCCGGAAGACAGGATTGCATTCACCGGAAAACGAGAACACCTGAGTGACCGCTCGTTTGGCCATGAATCTTGATGGCCGGATGAGTCGGCCGGGCGCATGCAATGCCCGGCGGTGGCGTAGTTGATTCGGCAGCGGTTCGCATTCGTGCGGTGCCGGGGTCGGGTCGGCATGACCAGGTCGGTAAGGGCAAGCGGTGGATGTCTTGGCGTCGAGAGGCGATGAAGGACGTAGGAACCTGCGATATGCCTTGGGGAGCCGGTAACCAGGCCGTGATCCAAGGATCTCCGAATGGGAAAACCCAGCCCGCTTTGCGGGCTATCCATATCTGAATGCATAGGGTATGGAGGCGAACCCGGCGAACTGAAACATCTCAGTAGCCGGAGGAAAGGAAAGCAAAAGCGACTCCGTCAGTAGCGGCGAGCGAACGCGGATCAGCCCGGTGTGAATGCATGTTTGTTCTACTTCGAACCACCTGGAAAGGTGGACCAAAGAAGGTGACAGTCCTGTAAGGGAAAGACAGCATGTTGAAGCATCCTTGCGAGTAGCACGGAGCTCGTGAAACTCTGTGCGAATTATGCGGGGTCCACCCCGTAAGGCTAAGTACTCCTCGACGACCGATAGCGAATCAGTAAGGTGACTGAATGATGAAAAGCACCCCGACAAGGGGCGTGAAAAGTACCTGAAACCGCTTGCTTACAAGCTGTGGGAGCCCGCCGATCTTCGGATCGGAGATGGGTGACCGCGTGCCTTTTGCATAATGAGCTGACGAGTTGTTCTCTGCGGCAAGGCTAAGTCGTATCCCGACGGAGCCGAAGGGAAACCGAGTCTGAATAGGGCGACCAGTCGCAGGGAGCAGACGCGAAACCGGGTGATCTACCCATGGGCAGGTTGAAGAAGGGGTAATACCCTTTGGAGGACCGAACACACCTACGTTGAAAAGTGGGGTGATGACCTGTGGGGAGGAGTCAAAGTCTTATCAAACCCGGAGATATCTCGTTCTCCCCGAAATAGCTTTAGGGCTAGCCTCGCGTTATACCCGTTGGGGGTAGAGCGACTGGATGGGGCTGGGGGGCCACAAGCCTACCCACTCCAACCAAACTCCGAATACCAACGGGCTCTATCGCGGGAGTCAGTCCGTGGGAGATAATTTCCACGGTCGAAAGGGAAACAGCCCAGACCGCCGGTTAAGGCCCCTAAACGAATCTTAGTTTGGAAAGGTAGTTGAACTGCCGTGACAGCCAGGATGTTGGCTTAGAAGCAGCCACCATTTAAAGAGTGCGTAACAGCTCACTGGTCGAGGAGTTCAGCGCCGATAATGATCGGGAATCAAGGTTCGTGCCGAAACCGCGGCATGCTTTTGCATGGGTAGGGGAGCGTTGCTGTCAGCGCCGAAGCGATCCCGGAAGGGTTCGTGGAGCGGCAGCAAGTGAATATGTCAGCTTGAGTAACGATAAACGGAGTGAGAATCTCCGTCGCCGAAAGCCTAAGGTTTCCTGGGGAAGGTAAATCCGCCCAGGGTTAGGCGGGACCTAAGGCGAGCCCGAAAGGGGTAGTCGATGGACAGCAGGTTAATATTCCTGCCCTCTCGTGTGCGGTTGAAACGACGGTGCGGATCAAGAAGTTCAGCGGGACAGTGAAGCGTCCAGGCCCTTGAGGCCGGTGCTGGGTGGATTGGTTCCAAGAAAAGCCGTTCGTGGACAAACACGAGACCCGTACTAAAACTGACACAGGTAGGCGTGGCGAAAAGCCTCAGGCGCTCGAGAAAACGGTTGTGAAGGAACTAGGCAAATTGACCCCGTAAGTTCGCAATAAGGGGGCCCTACTGGCAACAGAGGGCGCAGAGAAAAGGCTCTGGCGACTGTTTATCAAAAACACAGCACTGTGCTAACTCGCAAGAGGACGTATACAGTGTGACGCCTGCTCGGTGCCGGAATGTTAAGGAAGTGGGTTAGCTTCGGCGAAGCTCATGACTGAAGCACCGGTAAACAGCGGCCGTAACTATGACGGTCCTAAGGTGAAGTTCGTTGCCTTAGTAAAATCTGGCCATATGCTGGAAAACCTGGAGTATCCTCCGGTCCTCGTTCGATTCCACCTTGCGTGGTAATCGTTCAGGAACAATCCGTGAGGTGTTCTTTCGCTTCGGCGGAAGTACCAGACAATCAGCAGGAAAGGCCGGGATTCGCAGGGTGGATCGCAGGATTCACCGATGGCGAAGGATGCTTTTCGGTATCCATATTCAGGAATCGCTCATCCGCACTCGGGTGGCAAGTGTTTCCTGAATTCGTTTTGACGCAAGGCACGTCGAGTCGGTCCGCGTTGGAGGAAGTCAAAGACTTCCTTGGATGCGGTCGAATCTACGTAAACCGGCGGCATGACAATCACCGAGAAGATCTCCTTCGGTACTGCGTGCGTTCGCAGCGAGACCTGCGAGAGCGGATTATTCCGTTCTTCAAGGTTTGGCCATTGCGGACGCGTAAGCAGCGTGACTTTGAACTGTTCTGTCGTGTTCTTGAGATGATGTCCAGCAAGGAACATCTGACCGAGAACGGACTGAATCGAGTTCGACGAGTCACGTCGGAGATGAATCAACGACGACCCCGGTGAATGCCGGAATCCTCAGAGACTATACGCCAGACGCTGGTGGCCTCCCGAGACCACCACGTGATGAGATAGTCCGAACTGCATGGCGACATGCAGAGTCCATGGGAAACCATGGGCCGCCAGTTCAATCAATTCGATTGGTTGAAATGGTCATGCCACCTAGCTCAGGTGGTGAAGTAACAGCGTGAGCGAAGTTCCTTGTCGGGTAAGTTCCGACGTGCATGAATGGCGTAACGACTGGAGCACTGTCTCCACAACCAACTCGGTGAAATAGAAGTGGCGGTGAAGATACCGCCTCCCCGCAGCAAGACGGAAAGACCCCGTGGACCTTTACTGCAGGCATATATTGGTCATGGATGGATACTGCGCAGGATAGGTGGGAGGCTTTGAAGTGGACGTTTCGGCGTTCATGGAGCCGACCTTGAAATACCACCCTGTATGTATTTGTGGCCTAACCCCGAATCCCATGAAGCTGGGCGGGGGACCGTGTATGCTGGGCGGTTTGACTGGGGCGGTCTCCTCCTAAAGAGTAACGGAGGAGCGCAAAGGTCGGCTCAGCGCGGTTGGAAACCGCGTGTAGAGTGTAAGAGCACAAGCTGGCTTTACTGCGAGACATACAGGTCAAGCAGTCGCGAAAGCGGGCTCTAGTGATCCTGCGATCCCGTGTGGAAGGGTCGTAGCTCAACGGATAAAAGGTACCCCGGGGATAACAGGCTTATCGCTCCCGAGCGTCCATAGCGGCGGAGCGGTTTG
>JASLPY010000152.1 GCA_030744755.1 Kiritimatiellia bacterium
CTGCCGCGTATCCACCAATGCTGGCATCCCTCCGGGATGCAATTGACATCTCTATTGACCGGTGGTATCTCCCGCTCCGCGGGATCAACCACCGGCTAATCGCTGACAAGCCTCCGGCTTGCCCCGTAGATATGACAACCGAAAGTTGTGTAGAACAACAAGGGCAACGCCCTGGGTATGACAGCGAAGAAGGTTGAGCCCTGAAGGGGCGTGATATATGACCCAAGCACAGATACGTTCCCATGTCTCGCCCTTTCAGGGCCAACCCTATTCACTTCTTTCCCTTCTTCCTCTTTGAGGAAGACTTGCCGCTCCCTGGCGCTTTCAGGTCATCTCGAAAACGCTGTGCAACAGCTTCCCATTCCTTCGCGAGCAGCTGCACCTTCTCCGGATGCTTTGCAGAGAGGTCCTTCGTTTCAGAACGGTCTTCCGCCATGTTGTAGAGTTCCCAGGTCTGCTTGTTGCCTATCCGCATCGTCAATTTCCAGTCGCCCTTGCGAATGGCCTGGTTGCCTTCGTGGCACCACCACAACGTCCGCTCGCCCAACACGCCGTCTTTTGCAAAGGCCGGAAGCAGGCTTACTCCCGGTTTCGGCGGAACTTCTGAGCCTTTGTGGGTGTCGGGAAGCTTGCCACCGATCGCCGCCAGGGCCGTAGGAAGGACATCCACGAAATGCGTGGGATCATGTCTCAGCTCGCCTCTGGCCGCTATTCCTTTTGGCCAGTGAGCAATCAGAGGTGATGATATGCCGCCCTCGTGGTTCCAGTGCTTGTGCAGCCGGAAAGGAGTATTGGCTGCCGTGGCCCAGCCAGGACCGAGACAGAGGTAGGACTTAGCCGATCCCAGCGGTGCAGACTTGTCATGCTTATCGCCGCGGATCATCTGCTCCGCGCTGGCTCCGTTGTCGCTCGCGAACAGGATAAGCGTATTTTCGTAGGCGCCCATCTCCTTCAGCTGCTTCACAAGCCGGCCAATCTCGGCATCCATGCGATGGATCATTGCGGCATGAATTGCCATCTTGGTGGCCTGCAGTTTCTTCTCTGCCTCATCAAGCTTGTTCCAGGCGATGGCGTACGGGACCTCCCCGGGGCCGATCCGCTGCTTGAGTCCTGCTCCATTGAGATTCCACGGTGGCTTGATATCCTCGTGGCGCGGGGACAGTTCGCAGTCAACAAGCCCTATTTTCTTCATGCGATTCAAGCGGCGATCACGAATCACGTCCCAGCCTTCATTGTATGCATCGCGGTACTTGTCGATGTCTTTCTGCAGGGCGTGAAGTGGGAAATGCGGTGAGTAGAAAGCAACGTACTGGAAGAAAGGCTGACCATCGTGCTTCTGTTTGTGGAGTTTCAGGCACTGGACGGCATGATCGGCAACTGCCACGGTAGAGTAATACTCTTCGCCCGGCTTGACCGGTGCCTTAACGCCATCTTCCTGCCATGGACGGGAAGCAAAGAACCGGTCCCAATCGCAGCCATTACTCTCTGATCCCCACGAACGCTCAAAGCCGTTGTGACGGGGGTTACCATCAAGATGCCATTTTCCGCTGTGATAGGAATAATACCCGTAAGGCTTGAGAAGCTCGGGAACCAGCGGTGCCCAGGCGGGGCGACGGCCCATCCCCCCTCCGCGCATTTTATCACGCCTGATGTTCTGCGCGTAGTAGCCGGTTAGGATGCATGCACGTGAAGGCCAGCAGCGTCCGGTAGAGTAATGCTGTGCGAAACGCACACCGTTCGCTGCGAGAGCATCAAGGTTAGGCGTATCAATCTCACCACCGTAGCACCCGACATCCGAATAACCCATGTCGTCCGCAAGGATGAGCAGGATGTTCGGTTTAGGCGACGTGGTAATGCGGGTTGCGGAATGCGTGACCTCGGCTGCCAGGAGGCCCGGTCGGGCAAAAGCGGCCACACCGAGGCCTAGTGATCGTACAAAATCGCGCCTTCTCATCTTTCCTCTTTCTCCTTACGACACTTCCTGTTTAAGAGTACCCCCGTTGCCCCATGCGGCGGAGGCCCGCCGCGCTCCAGGAGAGTGCGTCAGCATCGAGCGCAGCTAACGATGCCGCACTGACAACTGAATGCATTCCCGGGATTCTAGACGATACACACGTCTTGCCCAATGATTATCGCAGCTTATAAATAGGAGAGAAGCTGGATACTCCCGATTGGAATCGGGAGCTACGGGGACATCTGGCGTAGCGCCCGATTCCGATCGGGCGATCACCCGTGAAGCTTGGGCGTTCATTGCCGGAACAAATGGATACTGAATTCTCTTTCTCTGCGCTGACAATCCTCAAGAAAAGAACGCTTCGCTCTTCAACACGAACATGTGATACCACTATGCTTCGAAGTCAAGAGAGTAACTGATGCGCAAGAACACGCCGGGGAGACGACATGAACGCTTGGCCCATCATGACTGCCGCGGTACTGGCGACAACGCTTGTTCACTCAGACGACAAGCTGCCGGTTGTGGACATCTCGAAGCAGACAGACCGCCACGTTATAGTTGCCAGGGGAACCGAAAAGACTTACCAGGGTCATCCCACCACGCTCCTGATGCCGGACAAGAAGACCATGTTCTGCGTGTGGTCCACCGGTCACGGCGGGCCTGCCGGAACCATGGCCCGAAGCGACGACACCGGCCTCACATGGACTCGCCTGGATGACGAAATGCCCGATGGCTTCAAGACTCACCGAAACTGCCCGAGCATTTACCGCATGGTGGATCCGAAGGGTACGGAGCGACTCTGGGTCTTCTCGGCGTGGTTGGGCCGACGGGGCAGCACCGGGATGCCGAGCATCATGAGCGATGACGGCGGCAAAACGTGGACAGAACAGAAACCATTGAATTTCCCATGCGTTATGACATTCAGCAGCATTACTCGCCTGCAGAACGACAGCTACCTGGGCATGTATCACTTGAGGGACTCGGCGGTGAAGGTGATGCAGACGGTTACGAAGGATGGCGGGCTGACGTGGTCAGAACCGACTGTTGCTGCAGACGTAGAGGGTAAAGATCCCTGTGAGCCCTTTGCCCTCCGTTCCGATGAAGGAAGGGAACTGTGCTGCCTGATGCGCGAGAACACTCATAAGGGACTTAGCCTTATGATGTTCAGCACAGACGAAGGCAAGACCTGGAGCAAGCCAGTAGATACTCCCTGGGGCCTGACCGGGGACAGGCACTACGGCGTCCAGGCACCCGATGGCCGCTGGGTGATCGCCTTTCGCGATAAAGCGAAGGGCAGCCCGACCGCCAGCCATTTCGTGGCATGGGTCGGCACATATGGTGACATCCGCAACGGCAAGCCGGGACAGTACAGGATAAAACTCCTCCACAGCTACAGCGGATGGGACTGCGGGTACCCGGGCATGGAACTTCTGCCGGACGGAACGATCATTGCAACAACCTACATCAAGTATCGCGCGGGCAAAGAGAAACACTCCGTGGTCAGCGTCAGATTCAAGCTCGGGGATATAGATAGAATGCTGGATGAAGGCCGGAAACTGAAGTAAACAAACCCGCTCAAAGGACATAGTATTGAGAATTGCACCCACGAGGTGCAATGTGACGGGCAAGGATGCCCGTCCTACGGGGAGAGGCGGGAATGCACGTAACGGAGGAGACAGTATGATGAATCTGACACATTCAAGCGTTGTAGCAGTTACGATCGCGCTGGCTGTAATCACGGCGCAAGGCAAGGACATCACCCATACTGCCGCGGGTCATCCGACGGACGGCTCTCTCAAACCATTCCTGGGCGAGCCTGCGATTGATATCAAGCAGGTGCACAAAGGCGGGCGCTTTCCGAACATTGTCGTGGCGCTTGACGGTACGGTGCTTAATGTCTGGAACGGGGTTAAGGTGCGCCGTAGCGAAGATGCCGGCGCAACCTGGGGAGAGGACATACTGATTGCAAAAGGCTTCATGGGCGGTGGAGTGACAGTCAACGAGACTAATGGAGACATCCTGGCCTTTGTTGAAGAACGGCATCCCGTTGCCCCGTGGGCGGTACATCGCAGCCAGGATAACGGCAAGACATGGGCAAAGATGGAAGTTGAAGTCAATCCTGATAAGAACGGCAACATACCATCCATGCACATGAACGAACACGGAATTACCCTGCGTCACGGCAAGCATGCCGGTCGCCTCATACGCCCGACTCGCAATTATGCCGGGAAGAACGACCGCAGCCTGTGGCCGAAACATTACACAAACGCGATGTACAGCGACGACAACGGCAAGACGTGGCAAACCAGCGATCCCTTCCCGGCCTTCGGCACCGGCGAGGCAACGCTCGCCGAGCTTTCAGACGGACGAATCTATTACAACTCACGCCGACACTGGGCACCCGAAGGCGTGAATCCTCTAAGGCGCTGGACGGCCTGGAGCGACGACGGCGGTCACACATGGAAGGACGTGTCGATCTGCGAGATTCTGCCCGATGGTGGCCAGAACCGCAGCTACGGACTCATGGCAGGGCTGGTTCGCCTGCCGGTCAGCGGTCGCGACATACTCATATTCAGTAACATCGTAAGCCCAGGTGGGCGTCACCACGGCACGGTCTGGGCCAGCTTCGACGGCGGCAAGACATGGCCAATACAGCGCCTCGTCGACGAAGGCGCGTTCGCCTATTCATCAATCACCGCCGGCCGGCCCGGAACCCAGACCGAAGGCTGGATATACCTTAACTATGAAAGCGGTGGATCAAAGGTCGCGCGCTTCAACCTGGCCTGGGTGCTGGCAGGCAAAAAGACCGGCAACGGCAAAGTGCCGGAATGGGTGAAGTAGAAGCTTCAGGGAACAAGGCACTGGCTCTCTCCCCGGTAGGACAGGTGTCCTCAAGCAGGAGCAGCCTGCGTGCCTGATCAGAGGCCATCCGAAAAGGGTCCTGGAGCCCGGCAGGCCTCCGCCGGCCGTGCAATGCCGGCGCATTTCCTTGCGACAGTGAGAACTTCATTCAATTCTGTCACGTTTATGCACATCCCTTGCTCCATGGCGGCGGAGGCCCGCCGCACTCCAGTGAGTGTTTACAGGTATCTCAGTGTGTCACCCCTTTTCGGATAGGGCCTAATCAGTATCAGTCGCAAACCACGATTGTGTTCTGAGACATATCTTAACCAGCATCAACATGAGTGGGACCTCGATCAGGACCCCGACAACGGTTGCCAGCGCAGCTCCGGACGACAGCCCAAACAGCATTGTCGCAGTCGCAATGGCGACCTCGAAATGATTTGAGGCCCCTATCATTGCAGCCGGTGCAGCATCACGATAGGACAGCTTCAAGACTTTGGCCGACACATACCCAAGCGCAAAAATCAGGCAGGTTTGAATGAACAGGGGGATGGCAATCCAGAGAATAGTCAACGGGTTATTCAGAATGACTTCACCCTTGAAAGAGAACAGCAACACGAGAGTGATCAAGAGCGCAATAATTGTGACCGGCGTCAGCACGTGGAGAAATTTCTCTTTGAACCAGGTTTCACCCTTGGCGGCGATAATCCATTTGCGCGACGCATAGCCGGAAACGAGTGGCAAGGCAACGTATATACCTATCGAAAGCAGAAGAGCCTGCCACGGAACGGGAAGTTTGCCGACGCCGAGAAGGAAGCCGCCAAGGACTCCATACAGCACGAGCATGATTAGCGAGTTGACAGCAACCATGACAAGCGTGAGGCCGTCATTGCCCTTTGCCAGGTATCCCCAGACCAGAACCATGGCCGTACATGGCGCAACACCCAACAGGATACAGCCGGCGAAATAGCTTCGCCACAGTGGAACCTGAAGCATTTTCACACCGTCGGCAAGAACGACGGTTCCTGCTCCGTAGGTTTCTCCAAGCGGCAAATCCAGTCCGAACGGCATCTTGACCAGGTCCAGCGCGTCGGTACCGATCAATCCACGGAAGATGACTCCCAGAAAAACATAGGAGATAGCAAACATGGTAAAAGGCTTGACCGCCCAATTCACAAAGAGCGTCAGGAAAACGGGTTTACCGCTCTTTCCTGCTTTGACAACGGATGCAAAGTCGATCTTCACCATGATGGGGTACATCATGAAGAACAGGCAGATGGCAATGGGTATGGAAACGACGGGCGCACCGTTCACGAAGATCGCCAATCCGTCCAGCTTCGTGGCAAGTCCAGGAGCGACCTTTCCAAGAAGGATGCCACCCAGAATACACAGCCCAACCCATACGGTCAGGTAACGTTCAAACACGTTTGTCATTTTGCGTTTGTCGGAATTCACTGGTTCATCGCTCATGGTTTGCGTACTCCATTTCGTTATATGGCGAAATATAATGTATATACACATCGAAGTCAACCTGACCATTCTGCGTTGTTGCGTGTAGAACGGGTTTAGGTTGAATAGATCCAGCAGGCGTTTGCGGATGAGAATGGGAGAACGAAACCACCAGCGCCCCCGCGCTAGAGCTCCCGAGGACCACGCCTATGGCGTGGCCAGCACGGAGGTTAGAGGGAAGAGGAGACTCAGCTTATGGAGAGCG
>JASLPY010000153.1 GCA_030744755.1 Kiritimatiellia bacterium
GGATCCCACAGCGACAGCCCGAAGACGTTCTTGTAGAGCTCCTCAGGAATGTCACTGGTCTCCACCACTGCCAGCCCCATCCGGCGCATCGCAGAGTAGTCGCTCTCCAGGAGACGCTGGAGCGTCTGGAGCAGTGTCTGATGATAGTCTTCAGGACTCTCAGTCCCCTTCGCCATCGACAGCCCCATCCTCCGCATCGCGGGGTCGTCGCTCTCCAGGAACTTGCGCAGGTTCTCGGGCGAGGCGTCGTCGGTCATGGCTTGAACGGCTTGTGGCCCATAGCGCCTGCAAGCAGGTTCTGCTGCGCCTTCTTCACCTCGTACTCAAGCTCCTCGTCGTTGATATTCCCCAGCTTCTCGTAGAACTCGTCCGCGTCCTTCGTCCGCCAGTTATCGCACATCTGTGTAACGAGGTCATGGCACTTGACCGGGTCACGCATGATTTTCCGGATGCCGGGTGTCATTGACCCCATTTTCTCCATTCGCCCCTGTATGACGCGCGCCTTGCCGACGCAGCTGTGCTCGTGGCCGGAACCATGGTGGTGCGGCATTCAGACTGGTTCCCAGCCCTTCTTGACGTTCTTGTCCTTCCAGGCGGTGACCAGGGCATCAAGGCCTTCCTTGTCGGGCGCCACCTGCACGTCCGTCTTCAGCGGGCTGGCACGGGTCGGGGAGAAGTCGGTGGTGTACAGGACGTAGGGTGGATAGCGTGAATCCTGCTCCTGCTTGTTGGTCTCGATGGCGACGAACTTCCTGATGGAGCGCTGTTCCTTGGCGACCTTGCAGTAGACCTCCCGCTGCAACACCTTGGACGACTTGAGCTTCAACCCCTCCGGTTTGTCCCCTCTCGCCTCGAAGGGAACTATCGAGTAGACCTGTTCCAGCCCCACATCCTCCTTGCTGGCAGCCTTGTCCTTCCTTTCCTTCTGGAAGACGGGGTGAATCAGGCTGACCATGGGCATCTGTCCCGTCGGTTCGTATCCCTGCTTGCCGTAGTTGAGAATCATCCGCGTTATGCTCCTCTCGCTTCCATCCAGGGCAAGCAGGTCACTGCACCTGATCTGGACGACAATCTCCGGTTTGACGAACCGGCAGAGAGTCCCGTCCTTGTTGGCCAGACGGTAATCCGAATCGACCACCATGCCGGAGAGCCGCTCGTGCCACTCCTGCCTGTCATCATCGCTGAATCCTCCGCCCACGGCTCCCAGCATATGCAGCGCCCCGTCATCACGCTTCAGCGCCACGTACATCTGCCCCAGGTCCGGGAAGGCGTTCTTCCTCTCCCCGAAGGCCACAATCACCGCATCGATGTTAATCTGTGGCTTGACCTTGTATATGATTCCATTCTCGTTCCTGACAACGAGCCCCTCGGCAAGCTTTGTCTTCACCCATTCCTGGTAGCAGGTTCCCACGTCATCCGCACCTTCGCCCATGAACGTGGGTGCCACGTTCACCCACTTTCCCCCCTTCAGCAGGGTCGTCATTTTCGTAAGGCGCGTTTCATAGTTTTCATCAAATAATGCCTCGCCCTCCTCCTGTACCATGTCGAACGCGCGAAATCCGAGCTGTCCGCTCTTCTTCCCGTCGGCCAATGCCTTGGAAACATTGTGAACCCTGGCGCGTCCACTGGTCTGGCCCAGCTCACCCCCGATAATGGCGCCCAGGATCGAGCCGACACCGGGCAGCAGCGCCGTTCCCACGATTGCACCAATCTTGGCACCAATCATTCCGCCAGCCATGCCACCGGCAGTCTTGCTGGCCTTTTCGACCTTCTCCCTGGCACCGGGCTCGTTCTCCCCGGCCACGATGCCGATGCCCGTTTCCGCGGCTATGCCCTCTATCTCGTCGAACTTGTTGGTCCCGGAGGAGAAAAGCTCCCCGGCGATAACCAGGTCACCACTGCCCTTCAGCAGGCCGGCAGCCTCCTTCGTGGCTTCTATTTTCTCTATGACCCTCCCGTTATAGGACGCGAAAGCCACATCATTCCCCTTTTTGAGCAGGAACCAGCATTCCCCATCAATTTTGGCCGAAATCCAGACCTTGCCGGATATGTCCTTGCTGATTCGGCTGGGCTTCACAATCTGGTAGCGTGACGCTATCCTCTTCTTGTAGAGCCTGAGTGTGTTGGCAATTTCCGGGTCCTTGAGCGACCCTGCCGGGGACCGGTAACCTTCGCCATATTTTTCAGTCAGGTCCGCGAAGATGCTCACTGGTCCACCTGCTTGAGTTCCAGGTTAGAGAGGTGCAGCACCAGGAGGTAGCTGTCGCCCTTCACCCGCCCTTCAAGGAAGCCCCGGAACGGGGAGCCGTTGCGCTGGAAGATGAGCGGCTGCTTGCCCTTGGGTCCGCCACCCAGCAGCAGCATGGATTCTTTCTCCTGAAGTTCCTTGGCCATGCCGTGCAGGAAATCGAATGTGAGGCCGTCCAGGTGGCAAAGCTGCAGCTTCCTCACGAGCACGAACTTCTGGAGTACCTGCCTGACCGGTATCAGTTTCCCGGTCCACGGCAACGCAATGTCCTCGGTAACGGTAGGCTCCTGATTGACAAAATCCTTCTTTGCCTTTACGTCCCCTTCGGGTGTATAGACGATATCCATCATCCTGGCCGAGTGCATTACCTTGCCCTTGCCAGAGATCCAGACTTGGCTAGCTTGGTCAATCATGCGCCCCGCAACCTCGATGTCGAGTTCCGGATCCTCCTTGATAAGCCGGTCCGCCAGCTCATCCATATCACTGACCTGGTCAATCAGGTTCTGCGGGTTGTGACGCTCGGTGTCGTTGATGAACCTGTAGCTCCTTACTTCTTCACCTTGCTGATTCCTGTAGTCTCCCAGGCGCGACCTCCTTGGAGAGACGGCCTGAATCCGTGCATCCCTTTTCTTGCTGTCCGTCAGCCTGACGTATTTCATAGCATTCCAAAGTCCATATCGAAGTCATCGTCGTCCTCGTCAGCTTCTTCCACCATCACGGTTTCCGTCACGTCCTGGGAGCAGTACTCGAAACCGGTCGGTTCGCCGACCAGGCCAAAGAGTCCTTCCGGGCTCTCCATTATGAAGAGGGTCGAGGGGCTGTAGCCCGCGTAGTAGTTGAATGCGGTCTCGAGTATGCCACCCTCCTTCAGCTTCCTGCTGGTCCCGTCATCAATTTCCGATGGAGTGAGCGCGTAAACACTGCTTATGGAATGATCGAGGATCTGCTGTGGGTCAACGGCCCGTGCCTCCTGCTCCTCACCCAGCGTGGATGGCCGAATCTCCAGCTTTTCCCCGTCCGCCCCGAACATATCGAGGTCCTTCCTCGAGAACATCTGGAAATCATCATCGATGTAGATTGTGGAGGTTCCCCCTTTCGGTATTACTACGTCCCCGTCCATAGGAATAAGCCCACGGTCACAGGCTTCGCCATCCCCGTCCACGACCACGGTCTTCTTCATCCCGTACATCTTCTGCCGGGAGACCTTGGAGAAATTGAACCTTGAAGCCTTACCACCGAGGCTGATAACTATCTCACGGGCCACGGATTTGGCACCGCAAGGGATTAATTAAGATTTCAGGGTTTAGGTCTGTAGAGCACCCATTCCGACTCGCTTATGGTAGCTGCCGTGGAAAAGAATTCTTCAACGGCCTCTTCCTCGATTCCCATATCCTCAAGTTTGTCCCTGAGGGCGGAAACCTTAACGGTCGTCTTCGTGACCTCCGGAAAGTTGGATTCTCCAACCTTACTCCTGATGGAATCGAGGTTCCAATCCTTGTAGATGGTGCGCGACTGGCGCGAGACCTTCCCCTGTTCAAAGGCCCATATCGTGAGGTCATTGTTCTTCAGTTCTTCCATTATCTCCCGTTTGATCTCGTCTTCCTGTTGGATTAGTTCCTTCCTTCTGGCGACGAGGGTAACAAGCTCGTTTGATAAACGGTCCAAGGTTTCTGGGTCGCCCATGCACCTCACAGGAGCTTGAGCGATTTAAGCCTTCAAGGACGTGTTTGCAAGCAGCATGCCAGAACCACGCGAACGTCAATCCAAAACTATATTATGTCTGGAAGCCAGCAGGGACTCCGGAGGAATCATGGCTGGAGAAATTCACTACGAGATGACCGGGTCGCCGAAGACGGCCGGTTTCAAGACCAAGGCTGAGCTCATCGAGCACCTCGCCGGACATGGCTACGTCAAGGACGACCTTTCCGGCGAGGGGTACGGCAAGGTCCCGGACAAGGTTTGCGACCTGTTGCTGACAGATTCCTATGACTCACCCAGCAGCAAGATGAAGAAGGCGGAAAAGCTGGGAATCCGGATTCTCACCTATGAGGACCTGCTCAAGGAACTGGAGTAGGAAAGGCGCTGCCTGCTAGCAGGCTACGAACACCGTCGCTTAGTCGATGTTAATCCATTAGTTTTCACATCAGTGAAGGTGCCGGTGAAAAAAGATACTTTATAATCCAAGGGAGGTATGAGTGGGTATGATTAGCGGTGACCAGTCCTTGGGAATAACCGCCAACGCCGAGAGAGTAAAGGATTTCGTCAAGAGCGTAATCAATTCTAACCAGCGTTTCGAGGAATGGAACCGGGAGAATGAGGACAACTTCGTTGGCGGTGAACTAGTACCGCGCAAAAAGGTCCCGGTCTGCATCTGGGGTCCGCACGGTATCGGCAAGACGGAGCTGTTGAAGGTCCTCGCAAAAGAACTGACTAGGGAGGAAGAGCGCAGTCACGAAGAACGCTGGCTCTTCACCAACATCGCGCCGGCGCAATTCGAGGAAATGGGAGACCTGCTCGGGATGCCTGCCATCGACCCAGGGGTGCTGGAGGATCCCAGTGATGACAAGACCATCATGGTGCCTCCTGAATGGACTCCTTACAAGATTGAGCAGACAAGGTACGAGGAGACTGGCAAGCACGGTCCGGGTATATTCCTGATGGATGACGTGAACCGGGCTGATATTCGAATCATAAGCGGCATCATGCAATTGCTCCAGGACTACGAGCTCGCATCCTGGACGATGCCCGATGGCTGGCAGATGGTTCTCACAGCTAACCCGCCGGGTGGCGAATACATCGTCAGGGAACTGGACGACGCGATGATGACCCGCATGATGCACATCGAGATGCGCTACGACGAGAAGGTGTGGGCCCGATGGGCCGAGAAGCAGGGCATCGACCCCCGTGGCATCAGCTTCGTACTTGGATACCCGGAACTGATGACCGGGAAGCGCACCACCCCACGGACACTGGTCCAGTTCTTCAACGCTATAGAGACTATCTCGGACCTGATTGACAAGGAGAACACGGAAATGGTCACCACTATCGGGAGGTCCTGCCTTGACCCGGAAACGGTTGCCGAGTTCCTGCAATTCGTTAGGAACGACTGGGCCAAGATTATCGGTCCGGATGAGATTCTGGGAGCCAGGGATTTCAAGGACATCGAGCAGAGGATGAAAGCCCTCGTGACTCCTTCCAACAGTAAGGGTGTCAAGCGAGTTGATGTCGCTAACATCATCACCCAGCGACTGATTAACAAGATCTTCGTGATGCAGGAAACTTTCACCAAGAAACAGCGGGATAACGTGGTGAAATTCCTGAAGCTGGAGTCGGTGCCACTGGACCTCAGGGTAGCTGCCGGCAGGGACCTGTACAATTTCGCCATCAAGGCGATGAAGGACAAGGAGGTGTCTGCCGTCCTGAAGAAGAACCGCAGGATGATTACCACGATTTTCGAAGACCAGGCGCTGGCAAAGGATGTCCTGGGCAAGATGTGACCAGATACGACTCATCGGCATTACAGGACCAGATATCCAGCACTTGCATCGACCTGATTTTCGAGGACGCGTTCTTCGGGCACTTCCTCCTGAGCATTAACCGCGAACTGTCGAGTGAAGGCCCTACGATGTGGGTAAGGCCCTCCAATGACGATAAAATAGTAATGGGAATTAATCCTGATTTCTGGAACAAGGAGCTCAAGAACGGAAAATTCAGGATGGGAGGAATAAAGCACGAGGTACTCCACGTGGTTTTCAAGCACATAACGAGATTTCTTGACTCAACAGGCGGGACCAGGCGATTCCGCAACCTCAAGCTATTCAATATCGCGGCAGATATTGTCGTCAATCAGTATATAAAGCGGGATTGGCTCATCAAGGGAGCAGTGACCCTTGAGACATTTCCTGACCTGAAGCTCCAAAAGGAGATGGATGTGGGGTACTACTACGACAAGCTCCAGGAGTTCTACAAGGACCGAACCGGCCAGCTCCCGCCAATCCAGATGTCAATGCCCGGTCTGGAGACAGGCGAGGGTGAAGGTGAGGGCGCAGGGGAAGGCGAGGAAGAGGGTGAAGGCGAAGGAGCGGGAGAAGGCGAGGGCAAAGAAGAGGGAGAAGGTGCCGGCGAGGGTCAAGGTGAGGAAGAGGGCGAAGATGCCGGGGAGGGCGAGGGTCAAGGACCTGGTACCGGAGCCG
>JASLPY010000154.1 GCA_030744755.1 Kiritimatiellia bacterium
TGTCAGTTCTCTAGACGCTTCGAGGACTTCTGGGAGTCTATCGCCGCATAATTACCCATTTCTATGTCGTGCACCCCTTGGGGTGGTTTCATGCGTTCATTCGCGTTCTACTGCGTTCTCGGTGTAGGGATCTGCGTCGTGACGCATTTCATGTTTGGCCACCTGGCACTTCTTAAACAGGCGGAGCTGAACACGCTTGACCTGCGCTATCGTCTTCGGCCGGCCATCCATATCTCACCACGACTCGCGACGGTAGATATTGATTCCGCCTTGATCGAGAAGGCGGGCTCATGGCCAATTTCGCGCAAGTTCTACGCCGAGTTCATGAGGGTACTTCACGACTATGACGCGCAGTTGCTGTCGCTCGACATTCTCTTCCCCGATCCCAGCCCTCTCACCGTCCCCTCCGATCAGATGCGTGAAGCCATGCGTCTTGCGGAGAATGGTTCGGACGGGACGTACGACCTCCTCTCGCGGATGGCGAAAAGTGGCGATGCTGAGATGATTGAGGCAATGGACGAGACAGGCCTGACGATTCTGGCGCAAACATTCAGGATGGTGGAGTCCGGCACGGAATTCACGAACGCGGCGGCCCTGCGTTCTCTGCCGCTCTTGCAGAGGTATTCTGTAGATTTCAATGTCATGGCGCCGGGAAACGAGCATGTACCTCAAGCTGTTTCGCTGGAAGCTCCGCACGCGCAAATACTGGAGAAGGCGATAGGAGCCGGGTTTGCGCAAGTCTTTCAGGACGTTGACGGTACCGTCCGGAGGTACCCATTGTTTATTCACTATAGGGGCCGCCTTTACCCGTCGCTGGCTATGATGGGGTTTTCCATCGTTACGGGAGTGCCGCTAGAGAACATGGAAATCACACCCGGCAAGTGCGTTCTGATTCCCGGTGCGAACCTCGAAGACGAAAGGGGCCGGCGGTTTACCCGGGACGTCAGAATTCCGGTTGACCGGTCTTTGAAAATGATTACCAATTGGGCCGGTGATTACCTCGATACGTTCACGCATTTCCCGGGAAGCCTGATACTGCAATTCAGGGGGGTGGACCTGGTCCGTCAAAGAGTACGCGAATATGCGGAGCGTCCCGGAGAGCTCATAGAGAAAGGCTTTGCTGCCATTTCGGAGGAAGTCGCGTCACGGGGGCTCATTGAAGAAACGGAGGCGGAACTGGTGGTTCGCGATCTGCTGCTGGCCCAGCTGGCCGAGACGGCACAGGTTGACGGTTCCGTTACGAAGTCTGCATTTCTGGACGCTTATTCGTCCGTCGACGACGCCGGTACGCGGAAGCTTCTGACCACAATATGGGACCAGGTCGCAGCCAACAAACAGGCCCTTCAACTTCTCAAGGCGGACCCGGATGCCGGATACGACAGGGTCAAGATGGAACTGGGAATTCCGGATGAGAGGGATTCATCTCAGCGTCACTCGGTGGAGTTATTGAGATTCATTGTAAAGCACGGCAAGGATCCGGAGCAGTGGAGCCCTCTCTACTTCTTTCCGCCTGTTAACGTGTCATTGGAGGGGCGAGACACGAAGATCCCGCTTTCGCCGCTGGATCTGACGGGCAGAATCTTCTATGCCGGTCTTACCGCTACTGGGACACATGATTTCAACCCGATGCCTTTCGCGCCGCGCTACCCTATGGTGGGGCTGCACGTGAATGCGACAAACACAATGCTGACACGGCAGTTCATCCGCGTTCTTCCCGGTTGGTCCGATCTGCTCATAGCAATGGGTTTCACTTTCCTGGTCTCCTGGCTGTCCCTTCGCCTGCATCCTGTTGCAGGGGCCTGCATGGCAGTGATTCTCGCGGGAGGTCACGTTTGGGCTGTGCGCAGAGCGCCTTCAGCCGGGCCGGCCTGTGCCTTCCCTTGATGACGCCCCTGGTGAGCGTCGCGGCTGTGTACCTGGTGATAGTGTTGCGCAACTTCATGAAAGAGAAAAGAGAGAAGAAAAGAATCAGGTCCGCTTTTTCAACATATATGACGCCTGCTGTGGTGAACCAGGTTCTGAAGAACCCTGACATGCTTCGCCTTGGCGGTGAGCGCCGCACGATGAGCGTGTTCTTCAGCGATCTGTCCGGTTTCACAAGTATCAGTGAGCGGTCCAGTCCTGAAGAGCTGGTCGCGTTGCTCAATGAGTATCTTGAGAGCATGACGAAGATCATATTCAGCCGTGAAGGTACGCTCGATAAGTACCAGGGAGACGGCATCATGGCGTTCTGGAATGCGCCGATCTACGAAGACGATCACGCATATCTGTGCTGCTGCGCGGCCCTGGAGTCTGTTGATCACCTGGAGAACGTGCTGAAACCAAAGTGGTTGTCAGAGGGCCGGCCGGCCCTCGACGTACGCATAGGCATTAATACGGGCCCGATGATTGTCGGGAACATGGGGTCCGACACCAGGATGGACTACACCGTCATGGGAGACGCCGTGAACCTTGGTTCCCGCCTTGAATCCGCAAACAAGGCATATGGCACGCGAATCATGATGAGTGAATACACCCGTGAACTTGTCACGGGTAGAATCATCGATCGTGAACTTGATGTTGTCCTTGTTAAAGGAAAGAAGAAACCTGTTCGCGTGTATGAAGTACTGGGAAGAAGCGGGGAGTCGACTCCGGAGCAGGAGGAACTGTGGGAACTTTATAGTGAGGGCCTAAGCAATTACCGGGAGCGCAGGTGGCAGGAAGGAATCGAGGCATTCTCCGCGGCCCTGGCAATTGACGGCAATGACCGGCCGAGCAACACATACCTGCGCAGGTGCAAGGAGTACCTGGCAAATCCTCCCCCGCAGGAATGGGACGGGACGTTCAGCGTTGCCAAGTAGATGCAAGCCGGTTCTGCGTAAGAATCCTGCCCCTCAAATCAAATCTCGATCCATCTTACGAGACTAAAAGCCCTATCAGGATCATCGCTGCCGAGTAATGACTCATCGAAGTGAAACGCACCATCGCCGCTGTAGGTTATCTTGTATGCGACAACTGCTCCTGTGATCCCACCTTGGCCGGAGACCTTTAGTTCGGCATACGGAGCATAGATGGTTCCCACGTAATCAGCTTGACCAGAGTAGTTGATGTCCTCACAGTTCTCTGTTCCCCATATAGAGAAATTGATGGCTCTGTTAGATCCGTTCACCACGCCTCCGCCACTGATATTCACGGTCTTATTGGCATAGAGTTCAACCGCCAGATCTGCACCCGCCGGATCGGGAACCAGGCGTATGGTGGAATCGCCGCCCACGCTGACATCTTCGTCAATGTAGATCCTGCAGGTGCCTGATCCGGTTATGGTGAGATGGTCTTCCCCCCCAATGTTGATCTTGGGTACGGATACGTCTCTTGATCCTGAGACCGATATCGTCGTATCGCTTTCAATCGAAGAACGCGTGAAAGACGTTGAAAACGGTACTTCAACATCGGGAAACTCTGCTTCGGCATCGTAGGTCTGGTCGCCGGTAATGGTAAAGTCACCGCTTAAATCAAAGCTCCCGCCCGGAGCGACGGCCACATTTCCATTGATGGTACCGTTTCCAGAGCCTTTGAATCCTGGATCTTCTTCGCTGGCGGTGGCCACGGTCATATTGTCCCCGGCCTTGTCGGGATCATACTGACCGTTCGTTGACCTCGCAGGATCGCTTGAGTTGAAGGAATCCATATACATATGTCCTGAATTATCAATCAGGTCTTTGGCCAGCATCCCATATTCAAAAACAGAGAACTCAACTGGTCGGAGTATTATCTCAATGGCCCGTTCTGTTGGGTCTTGGAAAGTCGCCACGGCAACGCGTCCGGACGATGTGATTGTGTAGGTTGCCGTGTTGACGCTCACAAAGTACGAGGCGTCAAAGGATGGATCCATCGTGCTTGTCAAATTAGACCAGCCCATCTGCATGGTGGTTTCCGAAGACGTCCATCCGGACCACGCGCCACTAACCCCCTTTATCTGTTTGAAGAGCTCCTCACAGGCCAGCGCTGCACCGGCTTCTGCCGCATGGAGTGCCGTGACGCGGCTTGAGGAGTTCACGCTGAGGCGGTATTCCTGCAAGCAGAGGTGAAGCGTGCTGGCGACAATAAAGCTGATAATCAGTGTGAGGATCAGGGCAGTCGCTACGACAAACCCGCTTCTCTTAGACTTGGAGTCTGCTTTTGTTCTCATTTCAGCCCCCATACAGAACGTTTCGTTACAGTCCCTTATTGCGCATTCGTTGTCGTACCTGGAGCACATCCGTACCCGTGTTCCTTCTGCTCTGTTCAGCCATTTCTATCTTCACATCCACAAAATGCGCCCGTGCCGGATCTGTCGTGCTTCCGCTTGACTCCGTATACAGGCCAAAACGGATAGCCGCTACTTTCGTTGCCAGCACGGTATCCACATCTCCAAGAACCCGATGGAGGTCTTCATTGAGCAAGTAATAGCGAACGCCCTGGGTGCCGTCGGCCAGCACGACCGTGATGTCAAGGAGGCTGGATTCTGTGTAGTTGGACACTTCAGAAGCCGCCACAATGTCCCGCGTGATAATATCCAGTGCGTGCCGGGCTTCAGAATGCATGTCCCGATAGGATGTTACTGCTGCCGACGTGGATGACACAGAGAGGAAGGATTGCATAACAAGAGCGATAGCAACAAATCCTATCACCGAGGCAACCACGACCTCCACAAGCGTGAACCCCTGCTCACATCTTAGAATCTTTGCTCTCATCGTAAGAAACCATGCTTCGAGATCATGCTCATTGATATGTTTGTTCTTGTAGAACCATCGTGACCGGTCCAGATCAGTGTGACAGTGACGCGCCGGCTTGGCGCATTCGTGTCACCTGCAGGCTCGTAGTCCAGCGTCACCGTCCCGCCGCCTGAGTTGAGATGGGATAGTGCAAGGTTGTCGGAACCGCGGATGGTACGGGTGGAACCGTAAGCCACTATGTTACTCCACGCAGTGGCACGAAGGTTTTCCATCTCGTATTCAATGGCCAGCATGGACTTCGACTCTTCTCGTGCCGATCGGATAACGTCTATATTCTGGGAGCTCAGCATGAAAACCCCGACAAAAACAGCTGCGGCGACCGTGAGTCCCGTGATCACTTCTATCAGGGTGAACCCTTCTGTACCGTGGCCAGTTTTGCTTCTCATATTCATGAACTTAATCCGCAATACAACTGGATTTTACTCTACGTCGCGTGAGTGGGTCAAGGATTGCAATGGCCAAATATTCAACAAAGAATGTCCAATATCCAAGGCAAGAACAGAGAACAGACCTGAGGTATATTTGCATCAGCAGCCAGCCTGCACGATCCAAGTATTTCCCTGATCGGTTGGATGTTGGATATTGATTCTTTCGGCGGCCCGCCAGGCATTGCTTATTCAACACCCATGCCCCGTGCCGTCTCAGGCTTGCGCAACCCGGGCGAAGAGCTTCTTCAATTCCTCTATGTTGCGAGCCTTGCCTTCGTCCCGAAGAGATTTAGTTGTATCCAGGAAGTACTGATGCCCCTCCAGGAACGTGAGTTCGAACTCGAGCCAATCGCGCAAACTTATGTATTCGACGAAATCGCACTGTTCCTGTCTTAGGTCCATGCTCCGCGAGAAGAAGTCTTCCCTGCCCAGGGAGTCCAGGTCCGCATCGCACATTATCGTTTGCAACGCCGTCTGTGGAGCCTGGGGTACTTGCGTTGCCATAATGATCCCTGAGATGCATTCAATCTGAGCGGATGTATACCCGAATTCTGGAAGCATCTCGCCAGCCATCCTCGCTGCCACTTCTTCATTACCCTCGTATCTCTCAAGGAAACCCATATCGTGAAGCAATGCCGCAGTCATCAACACGTCGAGATCACTCTCCCCAACACCTTCGGCTTCCGCCAAGCGTCTTACGGCAGGCATGACGTCGTTCCTGGTGTGACCGATATTGTGATAGTGGAGTCGCGGATCCAGTTCCCGGATCAGCCTCTCGAACACCTGGCGCTGAACACGTTCGAAACGATTACCTTCAGTCATCCGCGTCTTTCCTCTTAATCTACACTGCTTTCGGGCTGACCATGCTCCATTGGGACAGAGCAGTACGGCCCTTACGATTAAGACGATTTATCTACACTACTTCAAGCCAGCGCGCAATATATTCTGCGCCCGAGCATTTTCCTCTGTAAGGCATTTCTGTAGCGAGAGCGTTTGGCATTGGGCACCGGAATTGGCCTGCTGCAGTACGCACATCGCGGCC
>JASLPY010000155.1 GCA_030744755.1 Kiritimatiellia bacterium
CTATCACGGACCTGTGGGCGCATGTGCATCTGCGTGGTGGCGATCCGAGGCAAGTGCTACGGGAACTGACGATTTCGATCTACTGGGACGGCGAGCCGGATCCGAGCGTGTGGGCGCCGCTGGGCGATTTCTTCGGTTCGGGCCCGGGGCTCAACCGATACGAGTCGTTGCCGATGGGGGTGACCCAAGATGGCTGTTACGCCAAGTGGTACATGCCCTTTGCGGACGGCGCACGCATTATCATCGCCAACGACGGCGACTGCGAGCGGACGATCGACTTTCGCATCGCGTCCGAGTCACTGACTCAGCCCGCGGGCGACCTGTTGCGATTCCACGCCAAATGGCATGGCGATGCGTTTTGCGATTGCGATCCCGAGCGGTATCTCAAGGGCGACCGCTACCCCGATTGGCCGATGCTGATCACGACCGGCGCGGGTCGATTTTGCGGCGTGAATTTGCAGGTGTGGAACCCCAATGCGTTTGGCCGCGTGAGGAAGGGGACGCTGGCAGACTTCGAGGGGTACGGCCAGAATGTCACGAAGTATGTGGATAGCATGAATGCTTGGTGGTGGGGCGAGGGGGATGAAAAATTCTTTGTCGATGGTGAGAAATTCCCTTCGACATTCGGCACGGGCAGCGAGGATTACTTCGGCTATGCGTGGGCGGCGAGTTTTCCGCAGGAGTTCAGCAGTGCGTTCCAGAATCTGCCTCTCTGCCGCGACAACTGCATGGGCCACGTCTCGCAGAACCGCTTCCAGATTGCCGACAATGTCCCGTTCGGCAAATCGTTTGAAGCGTGCATCGAGAAGTACCATCCGAACCATTGGCCGCTGCTTTACCACTGCACTGCGTACTGGTATCAGCAGGCCGGCGAGAGCGATCCGTATGGGCCCGTGGGCTTGGAGGCCCGGAGGCCGCGGGCGTGTAGTTAAGTCTCAAGGAGTAAATGGACAAGATAATCAGAGAGATTGACAACAGGCTCGTCTACAAGTCAGATCGAGAGACTCTTGTAATTGAGCCCTGGGGGCGGGATGGGCTGCGGGTCCGTGTGACCCCGCTTCCTGAGATCAGTGAGAAGCCGTGGGCTCTGACGGAGCCTGTTGACGCGCAAGCGAACATCGAGATCTCCAATACTGAGGCAACCATCACGAGCGGGAGAGTCTCAGCACGGATTCGTGACATCTTCACTCAAGAGGGTCATCTGGAGTTTTTCAAACGGACCGAAGATGAAATGATCCCTATACTGAGCGAACACGACTACGGTGTTCATGCCCACAACCCCGGTACACGCAGGTTCAAGTCCGTGGACGATGGTCTTTTCGAGTCCGAACTGCATTTCGCCGCACGTGATGGAGAGCGCTTTTACGGTATGGGCGAAAACGCCAATGGCCGACTCGATCTGAAGGGCTGCGTGATCGATCTCTACCAGCGCCATGTCAAAGCGGTTGTGCCCTTTGTTGTCTCCAGCGAAGGCTACGGTTTTCTCTGGAACAATCCCTCCCTTGGCAGAGCTGAATTCGGCAATAACATGACCCGATGGGTCTCCTATGGCTGCAAGCAAATGGATTACTATGTCACCGCGGGAGATTCCTACGCGGACATCATGGAAAATTACGCCGATGTCACAGGGCATGCGCCGGAGTTTCCCTGGTGGGCGTCCGGATTCTGGCAGTGCAAACTTCGCTACGAGAGCCAGGAAGAGTTTCTGAATGTGGCCCGGGAGTTCAAGCGGCGGGGTCTTCCTCTATCGGTGCTGGTCATTGATTTCATGCATTGGGACATCACCGGAAACTGGAAGCTGGACCCCGAGTGCTGGCCCGACCCTGAAGCGATGATCAAGGAATGTGCCGAGATGGGCGTACGAATCATGATTTCGCCATGGACTCTGGTGGATGAGAAGAGTGAGAACTTTGCCTACATGAAAGAACACGGCCTGTTCACCGGTTCCGTTGACGGAAGCAAGGACACGGTTGGTTTTGATGGGCCGAAATACCAGTACGACCCGACAAACCCGGAAGCGGCCCGCTATCTCTGGAGCAAGTGGAAGCTGAACTACTTCGATATTGGCATACGCACATTCTGGCTCGATCCGTGCGACGACTTCCACGAGATTCAGGACTACGATCAAGTCCTGTTTCACATAGGTCCTGCAAAAGAGACGCACGCCTACTTCCCCGTGGCCCATCAGAAGAACATCTATGAAGGATTGATTGCCGCCGGCGAGAAAGAGGTCGTGACACTCTGCCGCAATGCCTGGGCGGGGAGCCAGCGTTACGGGGCCTGTCCCGCCCCCCACGATATTCTTTCTTCATTTGAGCATCTGGAAGAATACATGAAGGTAGGGCTCAATGTCGCCATGAGCGGGATTCCATGGTGGAGTTGTGACATCGGCGGTTTCATCACGCACGACAACAGCAGCCCGCGGTTTCACGAACTGATGGTGCGCTGGTACCAGTATGCCGTTTTCACGCCCGTTTTTCGTACTCACGGCAAACGGCCTAATAACGAGGCATGGACGATCGGCGGAGATTCCTATCCCCATATCCGGGCGGCTATGTTGCTCCGGGAGCGCCTGCGTCCCTATATCATGGAGCAGATGAAGCTGGCTTCCGAAAAGGGGGTACCCCCCATGCGCCCGATGTTCTTCGACTTTACAGATGATCCACAAACGGCGGAGGTGGAAGATCAGTTCCTCTTTGGGCCTGACCTCCTGGTGGCACCCATAACCAAATACGAAGTGCGTAGCCGGGAGGTGTACCTCCCAATCGGAACCGAGTGGACCGATGCCAGGACTGGCGAGAAACTGCCGGGAGGACAGGTTGCAGATGCAGATGCACCGATCGAAGGTATCCCGGTGTATGTGCGCGGCGACAACCCCGATCTGGTAGAACTTTTCAAGGAACTGTACTCGGAGTAAAGGATGCCGCCGTGGGGCTGACCGCGAGGCCTTCAGCGCGCCCTTCGTATTGCGCAACAGGATTGTTAATCGATCCATACGCGTATCGATCTGGACTCTTGACAGATCCTAACTCAGGTCGTAGTCTATCGGCAGATCGTTCGTAAAGCACGCTCGACATGAGGAGCATACGGTGCATTTGGAGTTACTTAAGCAGATCATCCTTGATGAGCAGGAGCTGCCGCTACCGGATTTGACTGACCGGGACCTCAAGCTGACCTTCGTCCCCGAGATGTCGCTTTCAGTTGTTGGTGCGCGACGTTGCGGAAAGAGCTACAGGGCCCTGCAGCAGGTCAAACACTTGCTGGCCAGCGGTACTCAACGGGAGAACGTCTGCAGGGTGCTTTTCAATGACCATCGCCTGGTCACTGTGCCTGCAAGCGAACTGCACTGTATCGACAATGCCTACTACTCGCTGTATCCCGAGAAGAAGCGGCGCGAAGAGGTGATCTTTATTTTCGATGAGATCCACCGAATCGAAGGCTGGGAGGACTATGTCCTCTACCTACTTGCCGAGCCCACGCACAAGGTGCTGATCACAGGATCCACCTCCAAGCTGTTGACCGGCCAGATCGCTTCCGCGCTCCGCGGCAAGAATTTCCCCTCCAAGCTCTGGCCCTTCTCCTTTGCTGAGTTCATACGTCACCACGGCGTGGCTCCCGACACGATCTCGACAGGGGGACAGGTCAGGCTACGCAACATGCTGGCAACCTACATTCGGCAAGGCGGATTCCCCGGCCTATTGAGTCTTCCCCAGACCGAGCACCGCCGTTTACTGCAAACCTACTGGGAGACCATGGTTCTGCGGGATGTGATCGAGGCACATCCCGATGCAAAGATCAACATTTCGGCGTTTAACAGCCTGGTCGATGCACTGATCTCCCGGGTGGGGTGCCCCATGTCGATCAAGAGAATTCTACAGACCATGACCGAGCGGGGCGTCCACTGCAGCAGCACCAGTCTTTACCTCTACCTGGACTACATGCGAGAAGCCTTCATGCTGGAAACTGCGGAGTTCTACTCTCCGTCTGAGAAAGTACGGCATCGCAACTACCGTAAGGTCTACTGTGTAGACTGGGCGCTTGCCGACGCTGTCGCCCCCGGGAGCGGGATCGACCCGACGCGCTGCCTGGAAAATATGGTCTACGTCGAATTGCGACGCAGGGGGTACGAGGTCTCGTACTACCGCACCCGCAACGGGTATGAAGTCGACTTTGTTGCCACCCCAAAATCCGGAGGCGATCCGACGCTGATCCAGGTTGCATGGGCACTGGACAAGCCGGAGGTCCGCGATCGGGAGGTCCGTGCCCTCCAGAAGAGCGTGGAGTTCCTGGGTGCCACAAACGTCCTCATCGTCACGAATGACGAGGAAATGGTTCTCAATACCGAGGCCGGTCCGGTACTGGTCATGCCGGCATGGAAATGGTTGCTGACCGAGGAACCGGAAGTCCGCTGACGATTACGGGTGCCGATTGTGATTGACGATGGAGCAGACGCGCTCCCTGAACTGGATCTATTAAGGTGCCTATTAACGTTACCTATTACCTATTACCCGCCACTGGGCATGTTATGCAATAGGTTTCTTCGCGGCGGAGGCCCGCCGCACTCCAGCAAGAACAACTCTGGATCAACTCCCCTGAAGACGCCGTCGAGGCCGACGGAGCTCCAGGCGGCACCGTCTCGGCGCCAGAAAGTGCATCACAAAGCCCATTCTGTCCATCGTCGGCTGGCTTGTGATCGGCTATAGTTGGCCGTGGAAATGAAAGCGCCGGAACCAAAGGATCTATTTTGCTGAATGGAACTCATCTGCTGTCGAAGACGCGTTCGGCAAGAGGAGGACTACATATGACACCACGAGACAATCTACTTGGCCTCTACAGAAGACAAGGATATGAGAATGCCCCCGCCGGCTTTGACCTCTGTCCTGCTCTGCAGGCGAAGTATAGGGAAGTTGCTGGCGACATCCCGATGTCAGTATACTTCGACTATCCCGAGGGCTTTGCCGGACGGGGCGTACCAGGACTGCACCTGCGTCCCCGGGATCCAGTCGACTGGACTGCGTATTTCGACTCCCCCATGAAGGAAGGGACAACATTCGACACTTACGGCGTGGCGCATGAACCCGGAAGCGAAGCCGCCAAACACATGACCTACATGCGACATCCACTGGCAAAGGCAACGTCTCTGGAAGAACTGCAGTCATACCCGTTCCCTGAGTTCGATACCGACGGCGTAGAACATATGCGCAGCGCCGTTGAAAAGATCCATGAGGATGGTGTGGCTGCCTATGGCGGAATGGAGGGCACGATATGGGAGACAGCCTGGTACATTCGTGACATGACCATGTTGATGATGGACATGACCATGGAAGATGAGAAGGCAACATTCATGCTCGACAAGATCACGGAGCATGCGTGCCAGCGTGCCGAAGCTTTCGCCGCGGCCGGAGCCGACATCATTGGACTGGGGGACGATATCGGCATGCAGTCGACAATCATGATGTCGAAAGAGATGTACGATGCCTGGCTCAAGCCAAGGCTTGCTCGCGTGATCTCCGCGGCAAAGGCGCAAAACCCGAACGTCCTTATCCACTATCACACCTGTGGTTTCGTTGAGCCGCTGATAGGCAGCCTGATCGAAGCAGGTATTGATATCCTGAACCCGGTTCAACCTGAATGTATGGAGTTCTCGAAGATACACGAGCAATATGGCGATAGAATCTCCTTCAACGGCACACTTGGAACCCAAACCACCATGCCCTTCGGCACGCCGGAAGAGGTCAGATCGGTCGTGTTCAAGAACCTGGAGACCGCAGGCCCTGCAGGGGGGCTCTTCTGCTGCCCCACCCACCTTCTTGAACCAGAGGTACCTTGGGAGAATGTGGAAGCCTACGTGTCGGCATGCAAAGAGTTTAGGACGGCCGGCGGATGATAATCTGCCGAACAACCGGATCGAGCAGTTACTCAGGAAACCGCGCCGAGCGCGGCTCCCTGAGAAGCTCATCCAAAACGTCCGGTAAGAAGGAACACAGAATGCTATCAGTATTGACACACAACGCTGTAGGAGACGGCAGAACCGAGTGTACAACCGCGATCCAGGCAGCGATCGACGCTTGCGGTGAAGCGGGTGGCGGTACCGTGCTTGTTCCGTCAGGAT
>JASLPY010000156.1 GCA_030744755.1 Kiritimatiellia bacterium
TGCGGAAGACATGGCATCTGTCGAGGCAGTTGTGGACAGTTTTCAGCCTGCGGCAATTGTTAACTGTGTGGGCGTTGTCAAGCAGCTGGACGCCGGGAAGGATCCGCTCACATGCATCAGTATCAACTCCCTGTTTCCTCATCAGCTCGCGGATCTCTGCAACAGAAAGGGAATTCATCTGATCTGCATCAGCACGGACTGTGTATTCTCGGGGCAACGTGGAGGATATGCTGAGACTGACGTCTCAGACGCTGCCGATCTTTACGGAAGAACCAAGTTCCTTGGCGAAGTTGACCGGGAAGGATCACTTACGCTGCGCACATCCATCATCGGTCGTGAGTTCGCCGGAGCTCATGGCCTGGTCGAGTGGTTCCTCTCCCAGGAGGGAAAGAGCATACGAGGTTTCAGTAAGGCGATTTTCAGTGGTGTAACAACCCGGGTACTGGCCGACACCATCCGGCAACTCATATGTCAACACCCGCGTCTGCACGGGGTTTACCATGTTGCTGCGAGACCGATAGCGAAATATGATCTCCTCACCCTTGTTCGCGATGTGTATGACCTGGACATCACAATCGAGACTGACGACACGTTTGCCTGTGACCGGAGTCTTGACGGCAGCAAGTTTGAATCGGCCTCGGGAATCACCATTCCGTCCTGGCAGGAAATGATTCAAGGCATGCATGATGATCCCACACCGTATGACGAGATCAGGGCGAAACTGGCGCAGGGGCATTGAAAAGGGAATGCACATGAGCGGACACGTATGGAGAGGAAAAAAGGTCCTAGTGACCGGTGGGGCAGGTTTCATCGGTTCACACCTTGTAGATGCACTCGTCAATGAGGGGGCTCGGATAACCGTCCTGGACAATCTTCAAGCCGGAAGATGGACGAACATTGACACGTCATCTGAAAACGTACGGCTTGTTGAGGGTGACGTCAGGGAGGCTGAAGGCGTCAACAACATTGTGCGCGAGACGCAACCCGAGTTTGTCTTTCACCTTGCCGCTAATGCAAGCGTGCCTGGATCAGTTGATGATCCCTGCTACGATTTTGAGAGCAACTGCGGAGGCACTTTTGTGCTGTTGAACGCCATTCGCCTGGCGGGCATACGATCGCGCACTGTCGTTGCTTCGTCAGGAGCCGTGTATGGAGAGCCGGAGGAGTTTCCAATACGCGAGAACTCATCGCTGGCGCCGATATCTCCATACGGCGCCAGCAAACTGGCAGCCGAGATCGAGGCGCGGATGTTCAGTGATGTCTACGAGATGCAGATCTCGATGGCCAGGATTTTCAACAGTTACGGGCCGAGAATGCCGCGCTTTGTTGTCTTCGATTTTCTGAAGAAGCTGCAGAGCGGTCCGGATCACCTGGAGATACTTGGCAACGGGAAACAGGTGAGAGATCTCAATTACGTTGCCGATACGGTGACAGGACTGATGGTTCTTGCGACAGATGGTGGGAGTGGCGAGGCCTACAACGTTGCATCAGGCGATTCACATGACGTTACCGAGATTGCGCACATGCTGCTGGACACCCTCGGGCTTCGTGACAGGACGCGTATTTCATACACAGGCAAAAGCTGGTCCGGTGACGCACAACGTTGGGAGGTCGACATAGAGAAAATCCAGTCACTGGAATACACTCCGGTCGTCCCTCTCAAGGAGGGCCTTGAACAGGTCATCACATGGTATCAACAGACGTTTGGCAACATCCTGTGACTCCGGTCTGAAAGCTTTGACCTATGACCACGCTTGCAGCGTGGCAGGCCTCTGAACAGATGCACCTTTCCTTCCAGTATAGTGACTCGGCCCTCTGGACCGCCGGCTTGACTTACCTGAACAACGTGATTCGTTCGCTCAGGGCGTTACCGGGCGAGGAGCAGCCTCGCATAAGCATTTTCGTTGGTAACGAAACATTCCCCGACAGCTATGCCCCGATTCGAGATCTGCTTGACGATGTCATCGTGGTGCCCGATGCCGGTGACCTGCCACGGAGGAGTCTTTCCGAGAGGGCTGTCAGGAAGGCAAAGAAGATGGTGAGCCCTGATAAGAAAGCAGAATCGCTGCTGTCCAACTGGTTCTCCGGGCAACGTGTTGATGTCCTGTTCTCGCGGTCTGACTGTGGCCCGGGATTCAGGATCCCACTTCTCATTTGGCTGCCCGACTTCCAGCACAAACGAATGCCGGAGATGTTCACTGAAGAAGAAAACCGTGCGCGGGACAGGGAGTACATGACACGTGCGGAAAGGGCGACAAGGATTGTCGTAAGCAGCAACGATGTAAAGAAGGACGTGGCGGACTTTGCACCACGATTTGAAGACAGGATCTGCGTATTGCCATTTGTGTCCTACGTGCCCGATTCGCTTTACGATAGATCACCCGAATGGGTGTGTGAGCATTATGATCTTCCTGAACGGTTCGTGTTCATGCCGAACCAGTTCTGGCGGCACAAGAACCATGAAGTGGTGGTTGACGCTGTTGCAGCCCTCGCCGGGAATCATCCCGAGATTACCGTTGTCTGTACGGGAAATACGCATGACTATCGGAATCCGGGTTACTTTTCCGCACTTCTGTACCGGATCGCCGAAAAGAAAGTGAGAAACCGGTTTATTCTGCTTGGCATGGTACCCCACTCGCACCTGTTCTCACTCATGCGTCAGTCCCTGGCGGTTCTGCAGCCTTCCCTGTTCGAAGGGTGGAACTCATGCGTAGAAGAAGTCAAGTCGGTCGGAAAGGGAATGATCGTCTCCGATATCGCAGTTCACAGGGAGCAGAACCCCCCGGCGTCGAGGTTCTTTGAGCCGGAGAAACCTGAAGCTCTCGCGGCCAGCCTTGTTGATGTGTTCAGGGAATGTGAACCGGGCCCGGACAAGGAGCTCGAAACAGCGGCGCAAGAAGCCCTGCCAGGCCGGATGATCGAGTTCGCCCGCCGTCTACTTTCAGTTTCCGCGGAGATCAGAACGGCATGAGCCGGTGCCGGGTGTTAAACGGGAGGCCGTATCTCCCAGGTCGTCACAACGCGCCGGGCGTGTGTGACATCACGGAACAAGGGATGAATCTGAAATGACAGTAAAGGCTTCCATTCACAAGTGGCTACACGGCAACACGTTTGCCTGTTATCTCGTCAGGCAGCTCGGGTTACGGGGTGCCCTGGCATACTTGATTTCGGGGTATTGTGAGAGTGCCGGATGCTGGCCATCACTCTATAGGCTCTATTCACGCAATTCGCTGTTTCCCTTGTGGTGCAGGAAAGGTACCACTGATCGGGCCGCGTTCTCGCAAGTGTTCATCGAGGATCAATACGGGTGTGTCGATCCTCGGCAGCAACCGCGATCAGTTGTAGACTGCGGCGCTAACGCAGGCTATGCATCTGCCTATTTTCTTTCCAGGTTTCCGGGGTCGAGGCTAGTTGCTGTTGAACCGGACGAGAGCAACTACGCCCTGCTCGAGAAGAACCTTCGCCCCTACGCTGATTGCGTCACCCTGCTGCGTGCAGCGGTTTGGTCTCGTCCTGCCAATCTGATGATGTTCGGTGAGAACGGTGCCTGGTTAAGGCGCGCCAGAGAGTGTGTTCAGGGCGAGACGCCGGACGTTGCCGGCGTTGAAATGGAGTCGCTCGTGTCAAAATCCGGTAGTGAAGGTGTTGACGTTCTCAAGATTGATGTCGAAGGAGCTGAAACAGATATATTTCGCGCTGACTGCGGGGGTTGGCTGCCGGAAGTCAGCATGATTGCCATCGAACTGCACGATGAGGAATCGAAAGAGGTCTTTGAACGGACGGTAGTTCCCTTCGGTTTCTCTATCTCCTGGGGTGGTGAGACTACGATTGCAGTCCGTGATGACCGACGTTAAACGATGCAGTTACAGCATAGTTTGCGGAGATTCACGCACGGGCTCGGTCATTTGAAAGAGGATTTGCGGATCTTGAGAAAACGGGTATCGATTAGCGCACGTGCGCGGAGGAATAGTTATGCTTGATGAAAAACGCATTGTAGTCACTGGCGGCACGGGGTCGCTGGGGAAGGTCCTTGTTCGTCGCCTGCTCTCGGGAGAGCTTGGGAAACCGGAGAAAATCGTTGTCTTTTCGCGTGACGAGGCCAAGCAGCACAGCATGCGGCTTGAGTACCAACACAAGACGGCTGCAACGGACGAAGTGATCTACCACAATTTCCAGCAGATCCTCCAGTTCCAAATCGGTGACGTTCGTAATATTCACAGCGTTAGCTCCGTTCTTCGCGATGCCGACGTTGTCTTCAACGCGGCAGCCCTTAAACAAGTTCCTGCCTGCGAGTATTTCCCTTACGAGGCCGTGATGACAAACATTGCCGGCCCGGAGAATATCGTGAGGGCCATACGGGAGAACAGGTTGCCGGTCGAGACAGTAGTGGGTGTGTCGACAGACAAAGCCTGCAAACCTGTGAACGTGATGGGAATGACGAAAGCTCTTCAGGAGCGTGTTTTCCTGACGGCAAACATGGCATGTCCCGATACCCGGTTCATATGTGTCAGATATGGCAATGTCCTGGCGTCGCGAGGATCCGTGATTCCACTGTTCCATGATCAGATTGCCGCAGGTGGTCCGGTGACCATCACCGACGATAAGATGACGCGTTTCCTTTTGAGCCTGGACAAGGCGGTTGACACAATCTTCGCCGCACTGCGGGAAGCCAAGTGCGGAGAGACATACATTCCGAGAGTTCCGTCGGCCAGGGTTATAGACGTGGCTTCGGCCTTGATCGGTGACCGTGACATAGAAACCAGGATCACCGGAATCCGCCCTGGCGAGAAGCTACATGAGATTCTCGTTTCCGAAGAGGAAGCCAACCGTACCATTGAACGCGGCGCCTATTACGTCATTCGTTCCATCTTGCCCGAGGTGCGGGATTCTGAAGACATTTCTCCCGCCCTGACGACGGAATACAGTTCGGCTTCCGACCTGATGACCGCCGAACAGTGCCTCGACCTTCTGAAGTCGCACAATCTCATGGTCGAAGACAAAGTCGAGTACGAAGGGGAGCTTTTGCGCTAGGCGCAAGATTTGAGGTCAGAGATCGGAGGTCGGAAGTCAGATGGGGAGGGGATGGGGATGCAGATTAACTCAGCAAAAGACCTTAAGGTCTACAAGCGGGCTTATGCACTTTCGATGGAGGTGTTCTGGGAAAGCAAGAACTGGCCAAAGGAGGAGAAATACTCGCTGACGGATCAGATAAGGCGTTCGTCTCGTTCCGTATGTGCAAACTTACGAGAAATGTGGGCCAAGCGGCGTTACGAGGCACATTTCGTGAGTAAGCTCTCAGATTGTGACGGCGAGAACAGTGAAACAGATACATGGCTAGATTACGCTCACGACTGTGGGTATATCGATGGCGAGCAGCACAGAGCATGCACAGGGGAATGCTCCACTATTGGAGCAATGCTTGGCAAAATGCTCAGCAACCCCAAGCCTTTCCTTCTTAAACAGAAAACGGATCTCTGACCTCCGATCTCTGGCCTCCGACCTCTGACCTCTGAATTGAATGGAGCGAAGCGAAATGAAGATAATGACCATACTTGGTACCAGGCCGGAAATCATCCGGCTGAGCCTGATTATTGATAAGCTCGATCGTGCATGTGACCATGTGCTTGTTCACACGGGGCAGAATTATGATCCTACGCTGAAGGACATGTTCTTCGAACAACTCGAGGTCCGACAGCCGGATCACTACCTCGGCGCACAGGGGAGTTTCGGCGAGCAGGTGGCGGTCATGTTTCCTGCCATTGAGAAACTGATGATAGAGGAGAAGCCCGACCGGTTGCTGATACTTGGCGATACGAATTCCGGGCTGGGCGCGGTGATCGCGAAGCGCCTTGGCATCCCCGTCTACCATATGGAGGCAGGGAACCGCTGCTACGATGACCGGGTTCCGGAAGAAGTGAATCGCCGCATCATTGATCATGCCAGCGACGTCCTCATGCCATATACCGAACGGAGCAGGCAAAACCTCATCGCAGAAGGCATTCCTGGTAACCGAATCTATGTCACGGGAAACCCCATCAACGAGGTCATACGACATTACGAGGCACAGATCTCGGGGTCT
>JASLPY010000157.1 GCA_030744755.1 Kiritimatiellia bacterium
AGTTAATGTCATCCCGAGCTTGTCGAGGGATCTCATGGTTCACTGAACAACCGAGATCCTTCGACTCCGCTTCGCTCCGCTCAGGATGACAATTTCTCCACGGCTGCTTCTGCTGAATCGTTCCGGCTAAGGAAGTGTGTCATCCCGAGCGTAGTCGAGGGATCTCGGGCGCCTTTTAGAGGATTAGGATCCTCTTCACTTCGTCTTTTACGCAACAACCGCATTTCTGATCATTTACGTTGGATGGCGCCCGAAAACTGGGGATACTCCTGGTGTCCCTTTAAGGTGTGAACTTCTCGGCTCCCTTGAGTCCTTCGATGACCCTGGCAATCAGTTTGGCCGTGTTCTCGGCGTCCTTGATGGCCAGTACCTCCACGGGTGAGTGAACGTAGCGCGTCGCGATACTTATGGTCGCCGAAGCAACGCCGGAACGTGTCATCTGGATGATATTGGCGTCCGTGCCGCTTCCTCTCGGGATGGGCTGGAGCTGGGTCTTGATCTTGGCGGTTGCTGCCGCCTTACGGATAATGTCATACAGCCGCGGGTTGAAGTTCGGCCCCCGGTGTAGAACAGGTCCACCTCCCAACTTTGCCTCGCCAACGCGTTTGACGTCAGATTTTGGAGTGTCCGTGGCGAACGTGACATCCACGGCAATTCCCACGTCGGGATTCACGGCATGGGCAGCTGTCCTGGCCCCCCGAAGTCCTATCTCCTCCTGGGTTGTACTCACGGCGTGCACTGCTACCTTTAGCTTCTTGCCGCTCAGCAGGCGCAGGACGTCCGCTATCACGAAGGCGCCGGCGCGGTCGTCGAAACCGCGGCATGCCACGAGGCCGTTGCGCAGTTCGGTCCATCCGGCGCTGACAGTGGCCACGTCACCCGGCGATACAATTTTCTCGGCGTCCTTGCGGGACTTTGCGCCAATGTCAATCCACAGTTCATGAGCCTTGCTCGTGCCCTTTTCCCGTTCCTTGGGTTCCATCAGGTGGATAGGCCGTACGCCGATGACGCCCGGCACATCCCTCTTTGCGGCGTGAACCGTCACCCTCTCGCCCTGTAGCAAAGGGACGTTGATTCCGCCGACGCATTGGAAGTACAGGAACCCGTCATCATCGATGTGCATGATCATCAGACCGATTTCGTCGCAATGCCCGGCAAGCATAACGCGGAAAGGGGCGTCTGGATTGAGAACACCGTGGACGTTGCCGTTTACGTCGGTGTGTACGCTGTCTGCATAGCGGCCCATGTACTCTGATACAACTTTCTGGCCGGGTTGCTCATAGCCCGAAGGCGTGGGCTTACTCAACAGGTCCTTCATGAATGTCAATGCCGTTTCGTTCATCGTGTCTCCGTTCTCTCTTTTTCGATTACCCGCGCGTGCTGACCGTAGTAAACGTTTCCGTGGAAATGGTTGTCAAGCATCGCATTCCACTTTGTGGCAAGTTGTGAAGGGGGGATAGGGGTGAAACCGTCGCGCCCGGGGGGTGCACACATCCCCCTGTTCACTGTTTAGCGTCTGAACAGGCGCAGAACAACGTTCAGCAGGATTGTGAGAATGATGCTGCCCACTATGCAGGTACCGATGGGGAACTGTACCGAGGTAGTCTTGCCCCGGTAGTGAATATCGCCGGGCAGGTTCCCCAGCCAGGGAATCTTAGGCGCGACAATCAGCAACAACCCGGCAATCGCCGTGACGCAGCCTATGGCCAACAACAGCATGCCAAGATTTCTCATTACTCAGATCTCCTTCACCATGCTCAATCGCCGCCTCCCACCGTCTTTTCGGCAGTCATACGGGGACAGGTGAAGATTGGCAGAAACATCCGAAGATGTCGACTTGGATGTTGGTCGCTTGTCCCGTGTTCCACGGGGTTGATTCTCCATCGTTTTTCCTTCGCATGCTTGCAATGCTGTACTTGGCTGGGTAGCGTTGGTGCACTAGCGTATGCAATTAACCTGATAACCCCAGAAACAAAGGTGAGATGTAATGAGAATGTGGAAACCTGCCGTCATTGTCTCGTTGGCATTGTTCGTGTGCTCGATACTGCATGCAGCCGAACGTCCCAATATAGTAATCATCCTTACCGATGACATGGGATTCTCCGACCTGGGCTGTTTCGGAGGGGAAATCGACACGCCTAATCTCGACTCGCTGGCCGCAAACGGACTGCGATTCACCGAGTTCTACAACACCGCGCGCTGCTGGCCGACCAGGGCCACGCTGATGAGCGGTATCTATAGCAACGGACTCGGCAAGAAACAGGTCACTGTCGCGCAAGTTCTCAGGACTGCAGGCTACGATACAGGAATGGTGGGGAAGTGGCACCTGGGTATGAACCCCAAGAAAGACGGACCGATTCAGCGAGGTTTCGACGACTTCTACGGTACGATGACCGGCGCCGGATCGTTCTTTGATCCCTACACCCTGGCGCGGAACGACGAGTTCACTGAAGTCGACAGCAAAGATTACTACTATACGGACAAGATCGCCGAAGAGGCGGTCCGCCAGATCGAGGGTTGGGCAAAGAGCGAGAAGCCCTTCTTTCAATACGTAGCTTTCACCGCTGCCCACTGGCCGCTCCACGCGCCGGAGAAATCAATTCAGAAGTACATGAAAATGTACGAGGGCGGCTGGGAAAAGCTTCGTGAAGACCGCTACGCACGCATGCTCAAGATGGGTATCATCGATAAGGAACGCTTTCCTCTCCCGGAACGGGAAAGGGGGGTCAAGGATTGGGAAACGATCGATCACAAGCCCTGGCGCATCCGCAACATGGCGGTATATGCAGCCATGGTTGATCACATGGATCAGGCTGTTGGCCGCATTGTGGCTGCCCTGAAGAAGACGAAGCAGCTTGAGAACACTTTCATTATCTACTTCCACGACAATGGCGCCTGCCCCGAGCACCTGGGTGGCAACGGTTGGAACACGGCGAACAACATCATTGCAAAGGCGAAAAAGGAAGGCAAAACCATCGCCATCGGAGACAAGTTCGATGTGCCGATGGGTGGACCCATGACCTATGGCAGTGTTGGACACAACTGGGCCTGCTCGCAAAACACGCCGATGCGCCGCTACAAGATGAACGTGCACAATGGCGGCGCCTGCACGCCGGCAATCATGCATTGGCCCGCAGGGCTGAAGACCAAGCCGGGAAGCATTTCCGATCAGCGTGGTCACGTGGTCGACATGCTGGCCACCTGCATGGAACTGGCCGGAGCAAAGTATCCTAAGGAACTCGACGGAAATGAGATTGCTCCGCACGAAAGTTTGTCACTGGTCCCGATCATCCAGGGAAAAAAGAACGACCCTGATCATGTCTACATCTTCAACCATTCCGGAACGCATGCCATCGTGAAGGGCGAGTTCAAGATTGTCAGGGAAGGCAGGGGGGCCTGGAATCTCTACCATCTCGCCAAGGACCGCACGGAATCGAAGAACGTAGCCGCTGAGCATCCTGAACTGGTCACCAGCATGGCCGCTCTCTGGGAAGCACGCTGGGGGAAAAAGAAGAAGTAGTCCCGCCGGAGCGGGACTACCAACGCCCAACGCTCAACAACCAACATCCAACGCCCAAGTTGAGATGATGGGGCCATCTACTGAGCGTCAGAACCAATGTCCGCACAGAAACTACCTGACGGTGGATCTGGATACTGGACGTTCTACCTTTTCCGGCACGGCCCAGTAGGTTTGGTAGTTGCTTCGACTGTGGAGCGGCGGTTTGTAGAGAGGTATGACTTGCTTTGGGGCAGGGGTGTTCTCTCCCTGCGTGTAAATCCGCATTTTGTCGTGATCCCAGAGGACGACTTCATCGCGCGAATCGCCGGTCAGGTCAATTACGTCACAACAAAGGACGGGTCGGCCGGGATCAGTGAACTTAACAACCTGTCTACCCCAGCCGTCAATCATTCCTCCCTTCTCCTCGTCTCCAGAGATGAGCAACAAGGCGGTTCCGTCACCCATCCAGTCCACGGCCGCCAGGGTAGAGCCGACATAGTGCGGCTGGTGTTCGCCGAGCTTACGTCCGTCTGCCCTGTGTATGGTGATGATATTGTGCTCACCCCAGTAGGTTACTTGAGCCACTTCGCAACCCGGCACTGCTGGACAGAAGTCCCCAATGGCCATGCGTTGAGCATGGCCTGGAATTTCCTTATGCTCGATTTTACCCCGCAGATCTGAAACGACGACGCCTTCCTCACCGGAGCAGAAATAGGCGTGCGCGCCCGGGAATGCCGGGTCGCCGAGGTCCCCCATGAATACGGCATCCGCGTGATCCTGCAGCCCCAGGTCAAACAGTACCGTGCCATCATCGTCGAACATGGTGTAGCCCTGCAAAACTTCGTCCCGTCCATCCCCGTCCATATCACGGGCATAAGGATAATGTCCTGCATTCAGACAGGCGGTCCAGCGTTGCCTAAAATGTCTGTCATAGGCCCAGAGATTGTTGTAATCGTCCTTAATCAGGAAATCTCCAACACTTCCCGCACCGGTCAGGTCACAGAAGTACATTGCGCCGGACGGAATCCGTTCAAAGCTATCCTCGGCATAGAAGGAGTCTGGATGCTTGGGTCCGTGTTTAGGGGTCGGCACACTGGAAAGACGTTTCGCCGTTATCCCGTCCAGCACCTCGATTTTGAACTGATGGCAGACGATCACCTCGCACTTGCCATCGCCGTTCAAGTCGCAGAGTTGGTAGGTCAGGTCTGTTGCGAACAGCTCCGGCTTCGTATCACGAGTACCCCATTGCCACAGGATGGATCCATCCAGCTTGAACGCAGTCATTCCCTCGATGGAGCGGCGGAGTCCCTTGTCGGCCTTCTTGGGCCGCCGCGCGATAACGAACTCCAGCATGCCGTCACCATCCAGATCACCCCAACGCATCTGCCGGCCGTTGATCGCCAATCCCCGCATATCAACCTGTTTCCAGAGTTTGGGTAAGGGATATTTCTGGCGCAGCGCGGAAAGGCGTTCACCCTTCTCGGCTTTACGTTTCAAGTAGGCACCGTGGGCCTCTCTACTCATGGTCACTCTCACCCGTCGATAGTCGCAGGGGCTGTTGGCAATCAGGCCTACCTTTCCCGCCGGATGATGGTGGTCCCGCCGGGTGATCTCGGCCATCTGTTTACCGTCGAGATAGAACGTGTGGTTTCGGTCATGGACATCAACTCTCAGTGTATGCGGTTGCCCGACGGTGTAATGGGCATCGTTACGAACCTTGTTGACCGTCCAGGCCTGGTGGATTCGCCTGGTCCAGACCCACTTCCGGCCCTCCTGGAGTGAGAGCATGTAGTAGTTGCGCGAATTGGCCACCCTGTAGATGATGCCCAGCGCGTGCTCCAGTGAAAGGGGAACGAATTCCACCTCGAAGGTGTAATCGGTCCACATTTCATCTCCTGCGACAATGACGGCGTTCTTGTCTTCTTCCCAGATCTCCTGGGCTTGATGCATAACCTTGTACTTCCCGGTTCTTCGGATATGCCACGCCAGCCCACCTTCTTCCTGTGCACCGAAAGCTCCCCAGTAGACGGCTTCGCTCCAGGGCCCCCAGGTCGGCGTTTTGGGTGTCCAGTGATATTCCTGGACGGCGGTGTACTTGGCTGAAAGGGGACCAACCGGATAAGTAGAGAAATCGTCCTCGAAAACCACCACCGAGTCCGGTCCCACGGGATCCCAGGTGCCGCCAGGGGCGTCACAGGGAACTGTCAACAAAACAACATTGCTGAGGATGACGAGGGATACTCTGACCATGCCTGGTGCTCCCGGTTTCAGGTGCACATGAGTAGTGTGCCGGTACTCTCCTGTCTCACAGCCTAAGTGAAACCGGGCAGGCAGGTCAATACCCGAGCGTTCTTGCGCTGCGCGCGCAGAACGCTCCAAGAGCCATCTGCGTTGTGAAACAGATCAACGGGGGCAGGGTGAAACGGGGGTACGAGGTCTTCTTTACCCCACAGC
>JASLPY010000158.1 GCA_030744755.1 Kiritimatiellia bacterium
AGCAGCGCGTCAGCGATAGGATTTATCAGGTCGGAGAGGCAGGGCCGCGGCCGGATGACCGTGAACTGCCGATCTTTTCTATTGAGGTAACACCGCGCAACCCGTACCTCCCCGATGGGTCGTTCGGGTACCCGACGCTCCTAAGCGAAAAGTATGTCGAAAACACTGGGATGTCCTACGATGAGGTCCAACGGATTCTAACCAACCCTGAGCGGCAAGCGGAGTTGCTGGCTGAGGGGTACGACGTTGTTCCGTACGTCAACGCCATTGAGGACCCCGGTTCGTTGTCGTATGTGATCCTTGACCCGGCATCTGTGAAGGTTCGTCCCACACCGGAGTGGAGTGTTCCGGGCCAACCGATGGGGGAACCGGGCCAACAGTATTGGGGGCGGGAGGTAACCCGTGGCATGGGTGGTCTGGAACCGATGGAAGCCGATCTGGCAGCAGCACGGGAGACTGCCGAGCAGGGCGAAGCGGCGTGGGTCAAGGCCGTGGATGATCGCCGTGAAGCAGAGCGTGTGTTTACCGAAGCCAAGGAAGAATGGGACACCCGTGCCCCGGCACTAAACCGGGCCGTGAAAGAGGCTGTTGAGGCTGGAGAGAAGGCAACGTCGTTGGAGGCGAAGGTCACGCCGCATCTAACTGTTGCGGAGATCAACCAGCGGCCACAGGTGCAGCAGGCGCAGGCGGTCCTTGATGAGGCTGACCGTCTTCTGGAGTTGGAAACGGAGCGTTTGGCGGCGGCGCGGGCGAACGTGGATCGGCTGCGCAGGGAGCGTCCAAGAAGTCGGGCCATGAAAGCCGCTGCGCGAACAGCCGAACATTTTGAGGAACCAGACGAGAAGGCTTGGAGGGTCAGGTTTCGGAGGGAGAGGGGCGGCAGGCCCACGGCGACGCAGGTCAGGGAGTGGCGGGGAGAGCGTCGTGCCGAAATGGAGGCTGCCTATTTGGTTCCCAAGAGGGGGCCGCTGAAGAACATCAAGCCGCGTAGGAATGCGTTGAAGGCGTGGCGTGTTGAGTGGGAAAACCGGTTGAGGGTTGCGCGGGATGAACTTCGGGAGGTAATGGCTGGTGCTGAGAAGCGTGCCGCTGAGGCGGAACGTGTGCCGGTAGAACGCAGCGGCGTTGAGGGGTATACGCCGACTCCCGAGGAGTTGGCGGCTGCTGATCGGATGTACAGCGGCGTTGAGGGGGCTGTGCCTACTCAAAAGGAAATCGATGAAATACGTGAAACCCTCAGGGCGACAAAGGCAACCGGTGAAGTAGAGGCGCCGACACCGGCACAGGTCGCAAGGGAAGAAGAAGCAGCAGGGGCCATGCGATCTACGGGGATAGCCGGTGAAGGTGGCGAGGTGGAGGACCGGTTTGGCAAGGTGGTGCGGAGAGCAGCGCGTGACCGTCCCGAACTTGAGGACTATGTGCCGCCGGACGATCCGGTGCTGGCTCAGGAGATCAGCGACCTTGACAACGAAATCCTCAATGAGTTGGTGCCGGAGCAGGCACGTCGGCTAAAGGAAATAGAAGACTGGGATGCGTTGTCGTGGGCGCAGCAACGGAACCGCACTAAGCGTGCAGCGGACCAGCGGCAGAAGGTCACCAAGGCTAGGAACGCCGTAAAGAGGGCAAGGGCGCGTGTTGAGGCGGCACGGGCACGTTTGCGCACCCGGACTACCAATCCGACGGTGGAGGCCGCTGAGGGGCGTCTGCGGCGCGCTGAGGAGAAACTGGTCGCTGAGCGGCAGGCAATGGACAAGATCGGTTTCGTGGACGAGGACCGTTCTGCGAGGATGTTGCGTGAGGTTGAAACCAAACTGCACAAAGCGCGGCAAAAGGTGAGGGTAAAGAAGGGTGCGCGTACGCGGCAACAGAATCTTGCCATTCAACGTGAGGCGGCGAAACGGGGCGCCTACCAGTATGCGCCGCCGGGTCCACGTCGGCCAAAGCAACAGTTCAGCAAGGAAATGAAAACCTCCCAGTATCTGCCGGGAGATCGGCGTGCCGTGCGGGGAGCAATGAACAGGGTACTCAAGTTGAACGCCAAGGTCAGGGCAACATATGCCCCGGCGTACGACGATCAGATACAGGCGGCGGAGAAGGTGCTGGACGCACGGTTGCGGTTGGACGAGGCAAAGGCTGTGGTCGAAGACTTCACCCGCGAGGGTGAGGGTGGCATCGACGTAGGACTGGGTGGTCGTCATGTCCCCAAGGCCCCGGCCCGTCCGGGTCGGATACAGCGCGCTAGGGAAATCGTCGCACGTGCGGAGAGTGGTTTGGGGGACGCCAGAAGGGGTGTTGCGGGTCGGGAGGTCGTTATTGTTGGTGACACCGACCCACGGTTGCCGCGGCGGGCGAACCTGTTCGCGGTGAGGGGCGATATTGGGTTGGTGAACTTTGCCGGGAAACGCGGCACCGTGATGAGGGTGCGCCGGGTGAGTAAACAGAAGAACACGTGGAAGTTTACGAGCATGGAACCGGCTTCTTCCCAGAATGCGAAGCGTGTGTTGTTGGGGGGGGAAGGTCGGGCTGCGATGCGCGATGCTGACCCGCCGTGGCATTTCTTGGATGAGTTTGATCCTGTTGAGGGGCGTCGCCTTGAGGGTCTTGAGGGGGAAACGTGGGACCCGGTGCAGCAGGCGACGTTGGCCCGCGAGCGTGCAACTAGGTCTGCCAGTACGGCAAGGGATTTGGGGGAGCAGCAGGCCGCTGCGGCGGCTCGTATGGGCCGCGAGTTGCCGCGTCCGGCGGAGGAGTTTCCGCCGTGGACATTTCGTGACCATGACGAGTTGAACGCTGCGTTGGGTGTCAACTTGGAGAACTTGAAACTCAAGGTGGACTATGCGCGGGAACAAATCAAGATCCTGTTGGCGTCGTTTGTTGGGGTGGCGAACACTGATCCCACAGTCAAGGCCATGCGTGCGTTCCTGAGTGGCATTAGCCGACCGCTCACTGCGGGGCAGCCTCCCCTGTCGGGGATAAAGCGGATAGACGAGTACGTCAAGATTTGGAAGGAGTATGAGGGGCTTGAGGCGGCGATGCTGCATGAACGGTTCCTTCGTGCGCCGGGGGATTTGGAAACGGCGCAGCAGCATTTGGCTGCGTTCAATGATCGTGTAAAGGAGATAGCGGATCAGGCCGGGTTGGCTTCGGAGATGGTTGCCATTGAGGGTGCTGTGGAAGGTGCCGGTCAACGCCGTCTGGTTGCGTCGTCTGAGAAGGTGGAAGACCTGATTGCCAACAAGAACACGATGAGGGAACACGGCAAGAAGCAGGCTGCTCTGGTCAAGGAGAGCGCACGGCTGGAAAAACTCATCGCCTCAAAGAGCGGCAAGGCGCAGCGTCATGCCGTTACGAGAGAGGGGCAGTTGGCTCGTATCGCTGCGTTGGAAGTCGAAGCGGGTTTCGTTGTGTTGGATGATGTGGCCGACACGGCGTACGACGCTATGCAGGATGCCGTGAGAACAATGAGGGGTGTCGATGATCGGATAGCACGGACGCTGGCTAGTCTGCGGGAACGCAACCGTGCCATGGGGGGCGGCGATGATCTTCGCAAGATCAATGATCCGGCAGGGGGGTTCGCGGCACAGGGGAAGGATCTGAGGAGGGGGTTGCCCAGTGGTTCGACGCAGGATCTGGGCGACGTATTGCGTCGGTCTGTTGCCCGGTCGGTTGGTGTGGGGGGTTACGTGGCGGATGCTGGGACGGATACGACGATGTTTCAGATCAAGGCCGGTGTAAGGGAAGATGCCCAAATATTCTTGAAGGAAGCCCTTTCCAAGAATGAGTGGGGGCCGTGGGTGTTGTTGGGTAGCGATGCCACGTTGAACGCTGAGGTGAAGGCGGTCATTGATGCGTTTGCTCAGGTGAACGATCCGGCGATGTTCGGGAAGGAGGGTTCGTTCTGGCGGGGTTGGGACAAGTTCCAAACCTATTTGAAGGCGGCGATGATTGCCACGCCGGGATTCGTGAATCGCAACATTTTCGGTGCATTCTTCAATGCCGCCATCGACGGGGTGAACCCGCAGTACCTGTTCAAGTCGTTGACCATGACTACAAGCGTTGCCAAGAGGGCGATGAAGGAACAGGTGACCTTCTATGAGGCGGCTAAGGCGTTCCGCAACGAGGGGGTCAAGGACTTCGACCAGTACGTGACCCTGCTGGAAACGGGTGTGCGCGGTGGGGGTCAGGCTGTCAGTTCGGTGGAGTTGGATCACGGGTTGCGTAACGCCGGGTGGCGTAGTTTGGAGATGCTGATTGGCCGTCCGGGTGGTACGGGGAAGCAGTGGAGCGTGTCGTGGAAGCCGTGGTCGCCACGGTTTGTTCCCTATCAGGCGGTGCGGTCGGTGAACAGTTACGTTGAGGACATTGTTCGTCTGGGTGTGGGGATGGACACGATGCGGTGGGGCGGCGATGTGAACGATGCCATTGCCCGGATTGCTAAGACGCAGTTCGACTATGACGAGTTGACTCAGTTTGAGCGCCAGTGGGCTAAGCGGTTCTTCCCGTTCTATACGTGGACGCGGAAGAACGTGCCGTACCAGTTGAATCAGTTGGCGCGTCATCCAGCCAAGTACAACCGGATTTTGGCGATCAAGCGCAACATGGAGTTGGGAACGAAAGAGGAAGACATCGTGCCGGACTACTTCTTGGAGCCGTTTGGTGTCAGGACCCCGTGGTCTGGTGCGGGGGGCGTGATTTACAGTGCCCCCGACATTCCGTTTCAGGATTTGGCACGGTATGACCCGCTCCGCAGGGGGCCGAAGCAGGCTGGGCAGAATGTGCTATCTATGTTGACGCCGGTTCTCAAGGCGCCCCTTGAGGCTGCTTTCGGCAAGCAGATTTACAGTGGGGTACCGTTTACTGGTCGTTACCAGTTGGCTCCTGTTACGATCACGGGGATTCCGGGGTTGAGTCAGATCATGGAGCAGGCCGGGTTCATCAAGCGGGCGTCGAACGGGGATTTGAAGATGCGGGACCATCACATTTACGCGTTCACCAACATGCTTCCCACGTTGGGGTTGTTGCGGCGGTTGTTCCCGAACGAGCCGAAGTATCAGCGCAGCCTGATGCGGAATCTGATTAGCACATTGGGGGGGGTGTCGGTTTCGTTCAACACGGACGAGGCCAAGCACAACTGGTTGACGAACCTGCGGTATGAGCGTCAGGAGGAGCGTCAGGCGTGGAAAGACATGATCAGTCAGACGCGGTGACGGGACAAAGTGGCCTTTAGGTATGTTCTACATTAGTCGCCACCAGTGGGATGCGCAGCCGCCACCCGGCGGCAAGTTCAATCCGTTGAGCAAGCACCGCGTGGAGGGTGTCATCATTCACCATTCCGGGGTGAAGGATGCTCCGCGTGGTGTGCATGCTGTGTTGGCGTTTGAACGCCATCACCTGTCGAAGGGGTGGGATGGGATTGCGTACAACTGGTTGGTGGATGAGACTGGCACGATCTTTGAGGGCCGCGGTTGGGATGCCCGTGGGGGTGCTACGAAGAATTGGAACAGCAAGTCCATTTCGATCTGTTACACGGGGTGGGGGTTCAAGGAGCCGAGTCCCAACGTGTTGGGGTCGATTTCCACGTTGTTGGCGGAGGCGGAGTCTCATTTCGGGAAGCCGTTGTGGGTGTCCACGCATCGCCGTAAGGGCCGCACGGATTGTCCGGGTGACTGGTTGGGCAACTGGGTTGAGGGCGGCATGGTTCCGGCGAAGAAGCCGTCTGATGCGGGCTGGGTTGCGATCATCCAGTATTTCAAGGATCTGCGGGTGCAGGTTGAGGCGAAGCCGATCAAGCGGCGGGCACGGGGTTTACCAGTGAGGCTCATTCAGGGCCGTTTGAATGATCTGG
>JASLPY010000159.1 GCA_030744755.1 Kiritimatiellia bacterium
TCAGGGCTGAATTGTTCTATATCTCGTTCCCCAGGGCGTTGCCCTGGGCTAGTATATCCAGGCCTTTCAGGCCATAGACGCATGCGGACATCCCTTAAGTTGACGCGCATGCGCACGGCGGGATTCCGATCTTCGTGGGGATCGGAACTCTTCGCGACTTCCGCTACGGGCTTTCGCACGCCTTTTGTGACGATAGCGTTACCCAGAACACTCAGACATGCACGTACTCTCAGCTGTCAGATCTGAACCATCTCTGCACAGTGGGCAGGAGATCCGAGAAGCTATCCAGTTTCTTTGGTCCAGTCTCGAAGGAGCAACGCGAGCCGAATGACATGATGAGAAGAAGTCCCATGAGTACAATAATCGACCACATGAGATTCACCATCCTTCTTCTGATGCGCCTCCGTTTCCGCTTGTCCATAGTGGCCAGATGATAACACTTTGGCGCGCCTTTTCCAGAACTTTAGAAGAAAACGTCTACCGTCATCCAAAGCTTACCGAGGGATCTCATGGTTAGCTGAATACCCCAGATCCTTCGACTCCGCTCCGCTCAGGATGACAGTTTCCCAACGCCTCTCATTAGCGAATCGTTTCGGCTCAGAAGATCGACATGAAATTGTCGGCCCAGTTGGTACAGCCGCGCGAGGCGTACATGATGACAAAAAGAAGCCCTACCAGGATAACTGCCGACCAAATGAAGTTCGATATCCTGCTCGCAATACGTTTTCGTTTATGTCTTTCCATAGTGGAGAAATGATAGCAGGCTGGGTTTCTTTGACCAGACTTTAAAGAAAGAGGAACACATTGACAGCGGGCATAGAGGCCGGTGCCCCTCCCGCCGAAGGGCGTGCCTTGCACCTGGGAGGGTTCGCGGCCTCGCGGACCGTGTCACATGCAGAGCGAACACAAAGTACAATCCCAACGTCGCCGGAGCTCCAGTGCTTTTCCTTGCATTACCCGGTCATGCCTGCACAGAATGCAGCCATGACTGCGGAATCGCCTAGAACCAGCTTTACGATGCCCCTGGCGGACGATTTTCATATTCACCTGCGCAAGGGCGAACTTATGGAGACCGTTGTTCCCCTCGTAAGGGCCGGTGGTGTGGGTCGCTGCCTTGTGATGCCAAACACTGTTCCGCCGATCCTATCGGCCGATGATGCATCAAGGTACCGCGATGAACTGATGTCAGTTAGTGATGACGTCGAGTACCTGCCTGTTATCTCCCTGACCAGCAAACTGACAAGTTCAGAAATCGACCGTGCTGCCGGTGCGGGAATTGTCGGCGTGAAGTGTTTCCCTCGCGGTGTTACCACCAATTCAGTCGACGGAGTAAGCGACCTCGACGCGTTCGACACGATTCTAGCTGCGATGCAGGAACGCGGTATGATTCTCGAGATACATGGTGAGCTACCCGAGGAAGCAGGACCGCATGTCACGGTGATGAATGCAGAACAGCTTTTTCTTGAGAAGCTCGAGAAGATGCATTCCAAGTTCCCGGATCTGCGTATCGTCCTGGAACATGTCTCGTCAGTTGAAGCCGTCGAGGCAGTGAAATCGCTTGGCGCTAACGTGGCGGCAACCGTGACACCGCATCATCTTGAACTTACTGTTGATGATTGGGCAGGGCGCAATCACAATCTGTGTAAACCGGTTGCGAAGTTTCCGCGGGACAGGGATGCGATTTGCGACGTCGTCAGAGAGGGTCACCCTCGTTTCTTCCTGGGTTCGGACTCAGCGCCGCATTACAGGAGAGACAAGGAATGTGCCAGTGCAAAGCCGGGGATTTTCACGACCCCGCTCCTGCTTTCATACCTGGCAGACCGATTTGACAGGCTTGGTTGCCTCGATCACCTGCCCGACTTTGCCGCGAAATTCGGAAGAGAGTTCTACGGCCTGCCTGCTATCGACGGAACCGTTACAGTGGAACGGTGCGAACAGATTGTACCAGATTCGTACGGTCCGGTCGTTCCGTTCAGAAGTGGAGAAACGCTTCATTGGCGCTTGCAGGGCGCTTAGTAGCCCGGGAGCCGGAGCTGGAAGCTCCGGCCACATTGGGAAGGTACTTGAGATAGTCGCCAAATGGACTACGGGCGACGAGGCCGTCGCCCCTCCCGCCAAAAGACGTGCCTCGCACTTGGGAGGGTCCGCGGCCTCGCGGACCCTGTCACATGCAGAGCGATAACCTGGCCCAATCCCAACGTCGCCGGAGCTTCCAGCTCCGGCATCCAAGTGAATACCCGGCCATTTCGAGAAGGCGCCCTACTCCCTCGCGAGCATAACCTTCTTCTGGAACGCTAACACTGCCTCCTTCGATGCCGCTCCACAGTTCATGGCAGTTGCGCCACCACCGTGCTCCACGATGAAGACGCTCTTCTGTCTAACCAGCGCGATCACAATGCACACTACGGCAGAAGAAAGAACAAGTATGAGGCCCATCAGACTAAGGAATGCGAGGATATCTTCACCAGACCTCAGCCCTGCTACGTTAACCAGGCAGAAGGCAAGCATGAAGAACCCCGCCATCAGTAATCCCGTACTCTTCTCATCGGAGACTGCTGTGCCGGTAATCTCCTTGAGAGGCACCATTTTCAGGCCGTTGCCAGCCTTAAACGCACCACTATGAGTTCGTTGAAGGATCTTCCCCTTCTCATAGAGCGTCTTCTGGGTGAGGACCATCATGGAGTCCTCCTTCTCATCCTTAAGGACAGCGACCACTTCTTCCGAAGGATCACATAGCATTTCTTTGTCGATATCCATAATCCCCTCCCGTAATAACTTCCAACACAGATTGCACGTAACCTCGTACGAAGCCTACACACAAGCATGCCATTCAGCAAAGCTCTTTCGTAGTGTCTGAGGACAGCAGGATTCATGCCTTTCGAGGGAGGATTCATCGCTGCAAATCCTCCTGCGCCCATAAAAGCGCGTCTACGCCGATACGGAAGGCGGGAACCGATCCCCAACCGTCCTCATTCTCCCAGGCGATCTCGGGCCCCATTCGTACGTAGAGCCACGGTCGCCACACTGCACGTCGGTAGATCAAGCTCACACGATGTTTGTCAACAACTCCGGACCCACTCTTGTGTCCGAAGACCTGGTAGCGAACACCAGTACCTCTGTCCAGGTTCCGAAACGTTCCCCTCCTGCATAGGGCGAGCAAGAAGCTCTGTTCCCATTCAACGCCGTCGCTTTCTTCGGTCCATTTAGCGGCCGAATTTGACCGCAGCAGCAAGTTCTTCTTGGTCCATCGATCAATCCGCAACGACTGCAACTCACCGAACCCGTCGTCGCTCAGCCAGAATCCCCTCCACGACGGAACAATCTTCCAACGGCCTGGCGTGAACTCTCGCTGCGTCCGTATATTGAGCACGCCGACAGGGGGTGTGCGAACCTTCAAGCCGGCACTGAAGTCCAGGTAGGGCAACCTGCGCAGACCCAACGTGCGGCGCAGGCCCGCGACCAACGCTCCCTCCGTATCGTCAGGATCTTCTCCAGGCAGCTCATCCGGCAGAGACGAATGTAAGAAGAGGCCTAATCGTCTATCAGTGAGCGGCAGGTGAACATCCGCCTCTAACTCAAGGTCTACGTTGTACTGAAGGTCGTCGTCATCCTCGATCACTGTATCGATCCCGATGAGAAAACGGGATGGCCGCGAGGGTATGACATCGGCCTCCACGCCTCCCGCGAAAAAGCTGTCAACCCGGTCCACTGCGCCGCGCAGAAACAACCCCGTCATGCGATGGACCGAGTCTAATCTGCTGGTATGGGCCGGAACTGCAGGCACGACGTTCCGTTCAGGAGCCGAAGTCTGCGGCTCTTCGGCCGTAGCACAGGGCGCGGCAAGGATAGTAAGCAGAACGGCAGTGCTAAGGTGACACTTGTTCATCCGCCAACTCCCAGGAGGTTATCGTCCGGCCTTTCCGTTGATGGGCAACAGTCAGTCTTCCGGCAGGACATTCATCGAAGGGCGTTCCAATCAGGTTCGTCGATTGTCGGAGCGGTAAGGTCGCACCTAACCACAACACTGCCCTGTGCGGAACCTAACTTTAGACGTTCCTTTACTTCCGCTATATCAGCCTGTTCGGTCTCGCAGTCATTCATGACTACATTATCGTCTATCTTCTCAACATTGTCGAGGGTCATTCGTCCTCGCGTACAAAGAACCGATGATGTGGCAATGAGAAAGCGAACCATTTGGAGTGCGCCGGCAGAGCGTAGCGGCGACGGCGCTTTGGTGGCAGGAATGCGGGAAGACAAACGAAAGAAAAGCGGTGTCGACGCTACGCTCTGCCACCGCACTCCAAATGTAAGAGCAGTGGCATCTTATGCCGTGTAGCGGCCCTACAGCCAATCGTTCAGCAAGATTCCCAGGACGATACGCTGTTCGTGGGAATCGTACTCAAGGAGTAATTCAGCGTAGCCAATGAAACTTGCGTCAGTTCCTCTTTCGCAGACCTCACCCTCCGTCTGCATCTTCGGAAGCAGACCCACTGCTTCGCATCCCCGGCAAACCTTCCCGGATAAGCCGGGAGAACTCTGGATCGTTACCGATTTCCTTTGCCCGCTCATTTATGTGGCTGGCTTTCTTCATTTCTTCGAACGGCAGAGTGGTGTCGATAGAGCCTTTTTCATACGCCAGTTCATCCGCATATCCATTAAGAAAGATCTTCCAGTGCCATTTGCCGCCTCCCGTAGCCGCGTTGATGCGCGCAAGTTTGAACGCGGAGGTCATGCAGTTATCCGTTAAAGCGTTGTACCAGTCGGGGCGCCTTTTGAGACTGTTGACCATTTCAACATACTCAATGAACAGTGCCCGAACATTCTTCATGTCCACAGGTTTCATACGATAAAGGTAGACATCCTCCCCATTCCGGAAGTTTGTGCGCAACCTCACAACATCCCGTTCATCGGCAACGACACAGTAGAGTTCATATTTCCTGAAAAAACCCTTCAGAGACGAGTACGCCTCAGCCTTCTCTTTACGCGTTTCAAACGAAAAACAAATGTACTCATCGTTGCCGAACCCGAAGCTCACCATGGCATGTGACACCTGTTCGATTCCCCAGTTCACCAGGTAGACATCGACGCTCTCCAACTCGCCCAGCATAAATGTCTTCTCATAGTAATCCGCAACATATTCGGCCTCACTGGAATAATCGAAATTCCTGATGTTGTGGAGTGTTACAGCACCGCCGGAGGTAGTCGCGTATGCTGGTCGGGCGCACGACTCCTGCCAGTCACGGTCATTCGAAGGCCACATCAGGGTCCAGGAGACCAAGACCAGGAGAGAAAGCGCAAACAGGACATGTCTCACCATTCGCCAGGGCCTGAGCGTCAGAATTGTCATAAGCGACGCAGCAAGGTACAGGGCCGCGCAGGAGTAACGTAGCGTCAGCGACCAACTGCAGAAAACATAGCCCAGAGTGCCCCACATGGTCAGTACAAGCAGGAGCAGCGAGGATAGGGCTGCCGTCATTGCACGCCATACCTTATTCACTTGGCATTCTCCTGCTTCGGAAGCTCCTCAACGTGAACCAGGAGAATTCGGCGCACTTCTTCGATCGTCACAGGATGCTGTTGACAGCTATGGCCGCTCCGCACGACCAGTTCGGAGTCAACATAGTCAAGGTGGGCATCCCGGTATGCAACAATTCCGTCCCTCCCTGCCGGCGGCTTTTCATTGCCCTTAATAGCGATGATTGAATGCGTCTTTACGCGTTTTGCCGGAGGGATCTCTGCCAGTGTCAACAAGGTGGGACTGCTAGCGCGGATTATTCATGATTCTCTTTAAATGAGCCGATAAAGAAATGGGAAAGCCCTCTGCATCCTGTTAGGCTG
>JASLPY010000015.1 GCA_030744755.1 Kiritimatiellia bacterium
GTCACGTCACCAGCCAGAACGGTTGTGCTTACAATCAGCGCTAATGCCAGGATATATTTACTCATTCCAGGTCCTCGTTTTATGCCACACGTTGCTTGATGAATTCTTGATAAAGTAGCCCTTGGCGGGGACGAACTTGAACGAGGTATCCAGGATGGTCGTTCCGCGCACCCAGTGGTTAACAAGGAACGGAGGGTTGCCCGAGGTCTTGTAGTAGATCGCCCCAAGCCAGCTTGATCCGCCCCATTCAAGAATGGTGTCTGCAGTGGCCGAATTGCCGCCTCCGTTGAGAGTGCCCTGGAGGGAGGTGTTGCCGATTGAAACAGGCTCAATCCAGCACCCGCCCACCAGGTTGTATCCGGGATCCAGGTCAATCCACTGGTTATACGCAGGCACTTCCCCGGTCAGGTGCAATACCGAGTTCGATGTCGCCTGGCGGAAAAGGAAGAAAGCCGCATCCCTGCCTATAGCTTTGTCATCCACCACTGTATTGCCCAGCAGCCAGTGATCTTGGAGGAAGATCGGGTTACCCGAATCCTTGTTATAGATTCGCTGCCACGACGTCCCGCTCCAGAACAGGATATTATCCGCGCTCCCGACACCGGCTCCTCTAACCAGCAGTGGTGAATCAGGTTCGCCGAAGATGTCGCGCACACGCTGTTCGGGTACGATGACATAGGAGGCCCTTGCCAGGACATCGGTTGTGAGTCCTGCCGCCACTCCGCCCTCGATCTGCAATTCCGTGGCACTGTTCGTTGTGATCGGGAACATTTTGCCTTCAAACGCACTGCCCTGGTCGCGGATCTCCACGAAGAATGAGTTGGTGCCGGTCGGCTCCTGCCCCGCCGCGCCCTGCGCAAATTCACCGGCGGTCCAGGATGCGTCGTCGTCAGTGATCGTGAGCGTAGTATTGGAAGACACCTCGCCGCGATAAAGCGGGAATTTCTGGTATGGCATACTGACAAGACTATAGCCATTCGAAGGAAGTGTGAGCTGGAGGTATCCCGCCGTGTTGCGCGTGTACACAGGGGTACCCGCCACACTGACGGAGATCCTGTAGTAACTCTCCGATACCGGGGCAGGAAGCGCCGTATCATTATAAACCGTGGTCACCGTGGTCGTCGCTATCAGCGTGAAGCCGGAGGATAGATTCGTAGAGCGTTCCACGTACCATTCCCCGTTTGTCAAGCCATGCCATGATACCAGCGGAGTACCGCCAGAAAGCGACAGTGACGTTATCTCAAACGTTTCGGAGCCGGGAGGATCCGTGGTCCAGCTCGCGGGATCGTTTCCGGCACCTCCGATATCCGTACGGTAAAGCGGGGGACCGGTCCCGTCGGGGGCGGTAGGCCAGGGATCGTCGTGGTAGTAGATGACTTCGTCAACGATCACCCAGGAAGCCTTAATCTCGGGAGCATCCGGTTCAATTGGCATCTCCAGCGCTACCCGGTCGCTACGGTTGTCAAGCTGATCACTGTATGGCCCCAGGAAAGTGACGTCGCCAATATCCAGGTCATAGTGCGCCAGGAATTCATTGCGGGCGGTAATATTGGTCACAGGATCGAAGGAAACGAGAACCAGTTCATCCTTCGCGGCGATCGTGGTGTTGGATGGGAAGCGGTACCCAATTCCGCCGTCGATCCGCCAGACTCCGGCAGTATTCCATAACTCCACGGGAACAAAGAGCGGATTGTAGATTTTTACATACTCGTCGTTGGTGTTGTTCTCCGGGTTGGCAACCGTTGGCGCCGGGTGGTACATGATCTCGCTGATCACGACATGACTCCCCGGCGCCCCGTTTGCGGCCGCAGGCGTCGGTGCAAGGGCATACCAGTAGGGATCACCGTTCGGATACCGCCCCAGCGCTACTCCGTTCTCCTGGGCCTTGAAGCGCACAACGTCGACAACGCGGTTGCTGGGAGAGCCCGGCATGTGCGTGAGGTAGACACGTTCGCCCGCCTTATCAAGCCCGAAACCGGATCCGTCCAGACGGTTGGTGTGAAAATGCAGATTCTCACTGAACTTCATGAATGCCCCCGAAGAAAGGATCGTTCCTCCGGGAACCTGGTATTTCAGGAGGTCGTCGTCGCTGTCACTGAGATACCAGCCGCCGATGTCTACCGCTGTCGGCAGTGGATTGTAGAGTTCGATCCAATCGTCTGAATCATTGGGAGCGGGTTGCCCGGTGTCGGTATGGGCTGCTATTTCATTGATAACAATGCTTTGCGGTGGTTCGGGGTCGGCTTCTCCGGGTGAACCGTCAATATATGCGCTGGCGCGCCAGCTGCCGCCGTAGCCCAGGTCACCGGAACCCTCGACTATGGGAACAAGGGAATGCCCGGCGCCGTCGGCGGCGGTAGGCCAGGCCCGGCTGTCGTTGAAAGAGAAGTTCAGAAGGTTACTGCCGGATCCAGTAGAGAGTGCCAGGCGTTCCCCACCGTTGTCCAATGCCCCGGAGTATTGCCCGGCGATCTTTATGCCGCTGCCGTAGCGATTGGTAAAGGCGTCGATATTCTCAACCACCACCACGTATTCGCCCTGCGTGAGCGAGAACACATCGCCGTAGGTGAAGTCGAATGATATACCGTTGGTAAAACGGAGTCCGGCAAGACCCAGCGTTCCGCCTCCGCTATTCTTCAGTTCAACGAACTCGAACTCATCTCTGTCAACGGAAACGTTCGTCTCTGTCCCGCTTGGCTCACGAGGGCGATACATTATCTCCGTCACTTCAAGCGTTGGCCTCCCCTCCAGGACAAATACCGCCTCGTTAAGCGCGCTCCACTCGCTGCCCGAATAGGCCCGCGCCTTTACAAGTGAGGTAATGGTCAGCGGCACGGCTCCGGAATATATCGTCCCAGCGGCAGTACCTGTCCCATACTCGCGTGGATCCGTCCCGTCCAGCGTGTAGTAGATCGTGTTGGCAGCGCTCATCGCCAATGTGTACCCGTTGGTGAACAGTCCTCCGAAACGCGCGAATACCGGGGCATCTATCCCGGGGTAGAGATTGATTTCGCGGTACTTATCAAAAACCACGTCCCAGCGCTGGTGGAGGTAGTTGTCTACGATGTTGTCAATCCGGTCGATCCAGTCCGCCTGTGTATGGGGGCTCCCCGAATGCATATCGCCCCACCGGGCCGACTCGACTATTATTGCCAACTCTATTTTCGATGCGAGATTGGTAAAACGCTGGATAGCCGCATTAGTCGTCAGCAATCCGTCATTGAACATGTGACGGTGTATGCGGTCGCCAAAATCCAGGCGAAACTCGGCGCTATCTTTCAGTTCTCCGTAAGGTGCGGCAGCTTCGCGGTAGTCTGTAAGAGGCGTAACGAAGTTCAAGGGAGAGCGTGAGGTGGCCAATGTATCTTCGGTGTCCCAGTTGAAGAACTTGAAACCCGTGCTGTCGGGTGAAGTATCGCGACCCATCCAGTAGTTCTTCCAGGGCCAGTCCCAGTTTCCTCCCCAGTGGTTAATCAGGAGATAATCGATGTGGTTAATCACATCGAGATGATCTGTTCCGTCTGGGTCCCGCGTCCCGTCAGGATTCCTGGCCTGGAGTTCCATGTATGCATCGTTGTCCGAAGCGGCATCCTGGCACTTGGATATCATGGCGTTCCAGGCGGTAATACTGCCGTTGTTAACCCCGGGGGAACCATCGTGATTCAGCGAATCCCATTCGTCCTTGTCGCCACCACAGTAACTGGCGGCAAAAGCGTTGTTCGGCCGCTCCGCCGGATTGTACAACCCCCAGTAGAGCCCATTCACATACAGATGAACAAACGTACCATGCGAGCCGGGATGGCCCATCTCCACCTGTGTATGGCGACCCCATTCATCGCGGATGAAAGTCACGTTGTCACCGGCCGAACTCCATGAGTAGCCGTCATTGGCATTCGCGCGAAGTACAAGCGTGTCAAAAGACTCAACATCGGTAACGTCATCCGGGAACACGTCATGTTTCAGCTTGGAGGCCCCGTAAACTTGTTTGAAGAGAAGCCTGAAGGAGTTCTTCCTGCTTCTCGACAAGGGGCGAAACCATCCACCCTGGATGCGGAGACCGCAGTTAATCTGTAAATCACCACTCCCGTCGGGATAAATCCATTCTGCAGACGACGGCCGTTCCCACGCCTCCCCCTTATTGCTCGGATTCGCATAGATCCCCGTAGAAGAGTCGAAGAGGTTGTCCATCTCGGTAACAATGGAAATCGAAGGAAGAGAACTCAGGGCAGCCAGCAACTGGTTGCTGTAAGCCGGCGAAGTAGTGATATCCGGATCCATCTGGTAATCCGCCGTCGTTCCTTTCCAGTCGGTCGGAAACCCCGCCGGCGCGACAGGCTGCACAATCACCTGGTCCAGAAATATATAGGTGTGTGTGTCCAGATCGGTTGATCTCCAGCCCGGCAGGAAAGCAAGGGCACGCAGACAGGTAGTGTTGGATACCGTCACGGGGCCTGAATATACCGTCCCCAGTATTTCGTCAGGCTCTGTGAAATCGGTCGTGTAGTGAATCGTAGCCCCGGCGGTCTCCGACGTGATAGCCACCACAAATGTGTTTGAATAGAAGCCCCTGTCGACGCTGAACTTCGTGTCCTCGACAAGCCCCAGGTAGTCTCCGCCGTTTTGCGCATCCGGCGTAGGCGTCGCAAAGTATCGCAAGTCACCGAGTATATTCGTACTGACGCCGAATGATACGTCTTCTACCTGGGCGGGATACTCGGGAGAGTAGGCATGATGTACCGTGACCTGGTCCGGCTCAACCAGGGCAAGATATTCGCCGTCGCCACTGAGCTTGAAATCCGTGTGAAGTTCACTGGCCGGGTTGTCCCTGTCCTTGTTTGATGCAAAAACAACCACATATTCTCCCGTGTTCAGGGAGACGTTGGGAATACGCCATTTGTCCGGGTTTCCGTCGTCATCAGTCAGGAACCAACCGTCCAGGACTACCGTGTTGGACGATCCGTTGTAGATCTCAATCCAGTCGGAATAGTCTCCGTCTTCATCGGCGAGAACCGAATCGTTTATGGCAAGGAACTCGTTGATAACCAGGCCATCCGCGTAGATGGTGAGGGCAGAACTCATCACCACAAGCAGGCTCAAAGCGAACGTCATTATCGACTTCGTTCTCAGCATCAACACCCCATTTAGTGTTGTAAGGAAGCTAGATTTCGCAGATTGAGTTACTCTCCGGGGAGAATGATATTTCCCCGCGCCGAGTATCTCGAGGCCCATGCAGAACCAGCAAGCAACTTTGCAGGAGATCTGCACATGTAACTTACGAGGGACAAAATGCAGGATCACGCGTTATCAGTAATTTCACTACCCAACCCGATATTAGTAAGAAATGATACTATATGGCAGGCTACTTTGCATGAGTTTTCTTGGCTTTCGTACCGCAGAATGTGGAAAGGTTAACACTGACGCAGTGGACGGTGGCCCCGGGGGTTCTCGTAGACAGACCGTAACAGGCGCAACTCCAGCGCAATCCTGATGTGCCCGAAGCAGGGATGCTCCGGCCATTTTGGGATTCCACCCAGGGTTCACTTATCAGTAGCTTCGGTCCGCGAGGCCGCGGACCCTTCCTCTCTGAGAAAAGGAACGTCCAGCGGCGGGAGGGCCGCCGAGTTCGGCGGCCGCGTGCAAAAGTGTCCCATCACAGTGACAAACGCCTGTCCTACTCCCTCAACCCCGAGAACTCGCGCCAATCAGCGGCCAGCTTGTCTTTGTCGATGGGTCCTGAATGCACTAGCACCCGGTATTTCAACGTGAAGCTCTGACCCCTCGTCAGGACATATGGCTCGTTGAAGATGAGCGCTGGACTGAAATACGGCATGCCTGCCGCAAGATACCAGGGCGAGGGATGCCGCATGTTTGACGGATGATCCAGCATGGTCAAACCTGCGTCCTTGCCGGATACGGTTTTGCCGCTTGCGTGTACCCACGTGGCGTTCTTTCCATGCATCGCCTTGCCCTGCAGCCCTTCACTGTTCAGAAACGACCAGCCTCGGGTTTCTTTGGCCATGCGTATGGAGAGCCCCGCGTAACCTCCATAACCTCTTCCTCCGGGCTGACCCGGTATAGGCGTTCTTTCCAGCGTCACCTTGTCGGCGATCGCCTTGTACGTGGCAACCCAGTCCACCCGGTAACGTCCGTCCTTGCCGGGAGCCGAGATGTTAATCGTGCGTTCTTCGGACATGATCTCCGGCTTATCCGGCGGATGGTAAATCAGCTTCAGCTTGATCTCGGCCGAGTGATTCGCCGCCGTCTCAACTTTGATGTCCACTATCTGAGTGCGCCCCTGGGAAAGCATGGTCTTGTTATTCTCTTCCCAGTAGTTGAGACCATTAAGCATCTTCCAGGAATGCCACATGGCGCGGTGCCATCGGTGATCGCCGGGACGAAGCCAGGTCAGGACGTCGCCGTCAATCGTACCGAGTGGATGGAAGTAGGGTTTGCCTTCTGCCTTCTTATGATTGTACTGCCAAACAACCTTGGCGCCGTTCAGAAGGGCAACCGAATCAGCCGTCTTGTTCCAGGACAGATCCAGCTTCGCTTCGGGTTCAGCGTAGGCCGTTGCGCAGCCGGTTGAAAGGAGTCCGGCCAGAAAGGCTGAAGTCAAGAATCCCCTGAGTCTGAATCTCATCAGTGCGCACATAAGTTCGCTCCATTTTCAGGCAGAAGCCGGTAACCGGCCAGGTCCACCTCGTAGCGGTGGACCTACTTCCGAAGTTGTAGTACGTCCATCGCTACGAGATGGACGATCTCCAATTCCTGTTGCCCTGAGAAGCGGCCTCAGATCTTCCACTGCTCACGCATGTCTCGCTTCATCCGGACTCTTGCTTCCTCGTCCTTGATGGTTTCCTTTTTCGGATCCCATTCGATTACCTTTCCTGTCCGGACCGCGATCTCTGAAAGGTGTGTTGCCACATCAGAGCGAACCGCCGAATGAAGGTGATCCACGGGCTCTTCACGCGACAGCACACAGTCCACGAAGTTTGTGATCTGGTCCCTGCTGACTTTCAAGCGTTTTTCGCCCGAGTCCTTGGCCTTCATCCTGAGCTCCTCGGAAGAGGTCTTCCACCCTCCCCTGTCGACCCGAACCCAGCCTTCCGCCCCGACAAGCAGGGTGCCGTGTCCGCCGGACACACCCGGATGCGGCTTCTCCCTGTTTGCCGTGCCGTTATCCATGAAACGCATCTTCAACCCGTTGGCATACTCAGTGTGGACATCCCAGTTCGTAACCGTGTTGTAAAGATCATCCGGTTTCCAGGATCCAGTGCCCTGGTACTTCACGGGGATCTCCTCCAATCCAGCGTTGTCAGCCCACCACTGGAGCATATCCATGGGGTGTGCTCCCCAACCGGCGATGAACCCGATTGCGTAGTCATAGCAGTGCCAGGAACCCTGACTGCTCACGCGATCATTGCAGAACGGCGCCATCGGAGCGGGCCCCAGCCACATGTCATAATCGAAACCTTCAGGCACGGGCATCTCCGCCTTATTGCCGCCCGATCTTCCACCAGGCGCCCAAACGTAGAGTTCCTTGATTTCGCCGATATGACCGTTCAGCGCCAGCTCAATACCCAGCCGGACATGTGTAAGGGAACGCTGCTGCGCCCCGTACTGAAAGACACGCTTGTACTTGTCAACAATTGCCCGAGCCTTGAGGTCCTGGTCAATGGAATGCCCAAGCGGTTTTTCCGTATACATGTCCTTGCCCGCCTGTGCAGCCAGCAGCGCTATCGGCACGTGCCAATGGTCCTGGGTGGCAATATGTACGGCATCGATATCCTCTCTGGCCAGCAACTCGCGAAAATCGTTGTAAGCGGCGCACTTATTGAACCTTGCACTGAACCTGTCGCGTCGATCCTTGCGCGGATCTGCAACGGCCACGATCTCCGACTTCTCATAGCGATGATACATCCCGCCGTAACTCGCCCTGCCACCGCAGGCAATCAGACCAACCGCGGCCTTATTGCTCGGAGCCACGTTGCCGTTCTGCCCCAACACTGTTGACGGAATAATCGTCGGAAAACCAACGGCAGCCCCCGCCGCCGTACTTCTTTTAAGAAATTGCCTTCTGTTCATAGTTTCTTCCTTCTTTGTCTTAGACTACCAAGCTCACTTCGCGCCTTTATGCACCCCATTCGACAAGGCGTTGCGCCGACAGTTTCACGCTGTCAGGCCCGGCGATTTCCAGCGTCGTAGCGCCGTCGAATCCCGACTCCTTGAGGGCGGTAACGATACCGGGTATATCAATCACACCGTCACCCAGGGGAATTATTGCCATACCGCATCCATATATCTTTCCGCGCTGTTCTTCCATGTCGGCGGCCATGTCTTTCCAATGAACGTGCCTGATGCGGTCGGGCATCGTCTTAATGTAGTCCATCGGATCCGCGCCGCCAAGCCAGCTATTCCCCGTATCCAAACAGATGCCCACGTTGTCTTCATGCCCAAGCTTGTCAAGCACTTCGCCCATGGTCTCAACGTTGTCGGTAATCTGGCCGTGGGTCTCCAACAGAAGCTCGACGCCCAGCTCAGCCGCCCAGCGTACCGGGGTGTACAGCTTCTCGCAGATTGAGAAGATCTTTTCGCTCTTAGAAAGATTCTCACCAAACTCGGTCTTCGGATCGCCATCACACGTAATGACGTGATTGATTCCCAGCAGGTTCGCCAGCCGGATTGCCTTGATGATGTCCGTTGTTCCATAAGTAGCAGGGCTTGCCGGATCCAGGAGGTTTCCATGCGCACAAAACGCGGTCAGCTCAAGACCGGCGGCCGCAGCCATGTCCCTGATCTTCGAAGGATGGCCATCCAGACTCACCGAGGCAGCGAAACCATATTCAGCTCCCAGCATGCCGCCATTATGGTTGTCGGTCACATCGGCATACTTGATGCCCATCTCGGCAATTGCCTCAAACTGACGTGACATCGGGGTGAAGGGCTCTACCAGTGCAAAACATCCTATCTTCATACTGCTTTCTCCTTTCAGCTCTTCTGAGCTCTGAGATTCTGACAACAACAAACACTACCGATACCAGGACAATTCGTCGTTCGATCCCGTTCAGTGAAGGATTTTGAACATCACCTCAACTCCAGCCTCTGCTTCCTGCAACCGCGCATCCAGTTCGTCTACGCCGCCATCAGCTTGTTTGCAATCCCCAGAACGACAAAGGCTACCCCAAGAACGGCTACACCGCCTATCATCCACGTCCGGGGACGCTGGGAGGTGCCCTTCCATTCACCGGTCAATGCCCCGGCTGCATTACCCGTGAGAATCGATACCAACAGCATCATGGGAAACGCAGCGTAGGCACCGTAAGCGCCCATCTTGTTTGCAGCCATTCCATAAACTGCTATGCCGCCCGGCCAGGCAATCCCCATAAACAGGGCCCAGAACCAATAGATGGGCTTGCCTTCCGAAAGAATGAGACCCGCGGTCTTGTTCTTTATCATGAGTACTACGGCATAGATGAAATTGACGGCGTAGTTACCGGTAAAGACCAATGCCCAAACTGCGAAACCCGTGGCCCACGCGCTTGTTCCCGTCTTTGCAGCCGCCTCCCCCAGGGGTGCGCCATATATGAATCCGAAGTTGACCAGCGCCGACAGAACACCTGACAGCACGCAGAAGAGCAAACCCACCATGAACGGCGTTGCCTGTCCCGATGCTTCCTCGTTTTGTGTCCCTGCGTAGAGTTCCTTCTCCTTGAGCTTGCCGGCGACCGAGATGATGACGACACCGACGATCATGATTGCCACGGCACCCATCAAGGTCATTCCGCCACCGGTCGACAGCTTGGCAGGTTCCATAATGGCCATCGGACCTACCGAACCGAAAACGTTGATAAACCCCATCAACAGCGATACACCCAACGCCATGCCAACCGCGGCAATGGCCTTGCCCCAAAAAATGCCGCCGAGCCCCCACCCCACCCCGCACAGAATGGTGATCAGGATAAGCCCGGTGCCTGCATCGGCATAGACGCTGCCCAGCTCCGGAACGGTCAGCAACGCAAGCGGCCACGGCACGAGGACAAGTGCAATCAGGGAACCCAACCCCCATATGTTCTCGAATTGCCATTTCGGAGTGCGCGTCACCCCCATGGAGAACAATCCTTCAAGCACTCCCGCAACAACAACCAGAATAATACCAAGCAAGAATTCATTCATAGTAGCCTCTTCTTCTCTTTTTTGACCGCGGATTACGCGGATTACACGGATAGAGGTTGTGGATGCACAGCAAGTTCCTCAATATCCGTGCCCATCCGCGCCCATCCGCGGTTAGTCCCTCATCTTTACAGGACTCTTGTCCGTATCCCTTTGACTCGCCAACCGATAAAGCATCTCGCCTGCCGGTTCAACACACAGAACCCCTTCTTCTTCCCTGTTCATCCAATCTGCCGGGTCGATGGTGTCCGGATCGACATAGCCGATATCCGCAGCCTCGCAGATGCTGCGCGGAATCTGCGTCGCGAAGGAAACACGAATGCGCGGCCACTCAACCCCGTCAAGGTAAGTACCTTCTCCCTTGACGATAGTGGAGTAGGCCATGACCGCTCGCGACAGGTGTGCGTAGCGATCCATGCGCGCAAGAAAGAAATCGCGCACGTGATATCCAAGTGCCCTGACCGTTTCTTCGTGCACTTCCGAGAAATTCTTCACATGCGGGGCGTACACGATCAGTTCGCCACCGTCTTCGACGACCGGTTCGCACTTGTATACACACTTGCCGCCGGTCCACAGATCGGGGTACATCGATGGGCAGCAGGCCAGGAGTTTGCGGTACGACCGCGGGCTGTATGTAATATGGACTTTCTGCGAGGCCGCAGCTGCGCTGCGCCATGCCGAACACAACTCTCCCGCCTCGAGTGCCACAATCTCACCACAATGATACACGAAAGAAAGTCCATGCATCGGCAACGGCATCTTCTGTGCCGCCGCGTCAAGCACGCGGCGGCTGGGTGTATCGATCTTGCCGATCACCTTGCCGCTGGTTCGAAGGGCACCCAGCCAGTGGACGATGTCGATCATCTCGGGTCCGGAGATACCCGGAAAAATGTATTTGCTGCCTCCTGAAAAACCGACCATCTCGTGCGGGAATACGGGATGCAGGAAGAGCATGCGATCCGCATCGGCAATGGCACGGTTAACCTTCAACTCGACAGCCTCACCCATCAGTCCTCCGCTCAGCACATCCACCTCGTCGGCAGACAACATACCCACCGGCATAAGCGCGTTGGGATCGTCCCATGCATGGTTCAATACGCGCACTTCATCTCCGCTGGGATCTATACCGAGATGCTCGCGCAGAACTTCCGGGGACAGCGGCGGATGCGTGCCCAGCGCCACAAGCACAGTCACACGGCTGCCAGCCGCATGCAAAACAGGCAACAGCAGGTTCATCAGTAGTGCCATGGGCGCGGTACGGGTCGTATCCGGCACAACCAGCAACACCCTCTCGCCGGGAGAGACCCACTGCGGAACGTGTTTCTCAAAAACACCCTTGATGCCTTCGTCATTCATATCAATTCTTCGCAAACCTTGCGGACGACTTCATTATAACTCTAAGATCCCCTCCTAGGAGGGGTGCCCCAAGGGCGGGGTGGGTTCCCCTATCAGCCATTATTCGCCAAATCTCTCCCTCGCCTCCCTCGCCTTTCGCGCTTTTCGTAGTTCTTCCATCCCAAATACCGAAATCCCGTCTCCCAACTCCGCGCTCTCTGCGCCTCTGCGAGAGATCCTGCCCGACCCGCTATATCTCCCGCCGCGCCGCCTTACGAATAACCGCGGCTGTTCGTTCCACGTCCGGCAAGCACAGCAATTCCATCCGTCGCGACACTGGCAGCGGAACATCCAGGGCATTGACACTGGCCGTCGGCCCATCGAGACAGTCGAACCAGCGCTGCTCACAGGCTCGCACCAGTTTTGGACCGATTGCATTGCAGGCCTGGGCCTCCTCGACGGTGCAGACCGCGCCAGTCTTGCTCAGCGAGCGACCGATGGCTTCGTAATCCATGGTTGCATCGTCGACAGTGCGCAGATCCAATATCTCCGCCGAGATTCCTTCCGCCGCAAGCTGGTCAGACGCACGCTCCGCCAACCTAACCCCCCATCCGTAAGCGAGGACCGTCACGTCTTTACCTTCGCGCCGGACTGCAGCCTTGCCGATCTCAACCACATGATCAGGAGGCCCGTCGGGAATCATCCCCTTCTCGCTGTAGAATCCCTGGTGCTCGACAATCAGGGTTGGACTCTTCAGCTTCATGGCCGCGTTAAAGAGCCCAATGTAATCGAAAGGTGTAGTCGGAACCACGATTCGCCATCCCGGAAAAAGCGAGAACAGCGCCACCGGATCCATGCTGTGTTGGGCACCATACCCGAGTCCCGCCGCCACGCGCGTACGGCATACAAGCGGAACGGAAACGTGTCCGCCGTAGATGTGGCCAAGCTGTCCTACCTGGTTGAAAAGCTGATCCGCCGCAACGAGGCCGAAACTGGAGAACATCAGTTCCACAATGGGGTGCATTCCGTTCATCGCCGCCCCGCAGGCGAGTCCAGTGAATCCGGACTCGGTTATCGGCGTGTTGCGAACCCGTTCAGGGTAGATCTCCGCCAGCCCCTTGGTAGCCCCGTAGGCGCCGCCGCCCATGTTCGCAACCTCTTCGCCCATTATAAAGACACCCGGATCCTTCTCCAGCCAGCGGCCGGTCACTTCCGCAATCACGCCGGGATACTTGATCTCGCGCACGCATTCGCAATCCGTTGCCTCAACAAACGGACCTGTCGCAGCAATTTCTTCGTCCCGCAGACCGTGAGCGGCGCTGGCCGCGACAGGCCAGAGTTCGTCTCGGATCACCACAGTGCCGTCCGCATTGGCATTAAGCACTTGCGCCGCCGCTGCTTCTACACAGTCATTTGCTTGCGCATGTAACCGTTCGATCGATTCCCCGGAAATTCCGCGTTCCCGGAGCCGCGACTCAAACGAGGTCAGGGGATCACGTTTCTGCCATTCTCTTTCCTCTTCCTGGCTGCGATACCCGAAGGCGCTGCCGGCAACGCATCCTGCATGATGATAGTGACGGTACGTTTCGATCTCCAAGACGCAGGGAAGGTTTGCGCGATCGGCGAGGATCGTTTCTATCGCCAACTTAACCCCGAGCGGGTTCATGCCGTCGACATGGAACCCCGGCATGCCGTACGCTGCCGCGACCTGCGCCAGGCGTGGGGCCGAACAGCCCTCTGTTCGCGATGTCGCAACCGCATAGTGGTTGTTTTCGATGGCGTATATGACGGGAGCCTTCCACAGCGAAGCCAGGTTGCAGGCCTCATGAACAACGCCCTGGTAAACTGCTCCATCGCCATAGAAACAAACGGTCGTACAATCGTTGCCAAGCATGAGATCCGCCCAGGCCGCCCCCGTCGCAAGCGCTACACCGCCGCCGACGATAGCGTTCGTCCCGATGACGCCAACGTCGGCATTGTACAGGTGCATCGAACCGCCACGGCCACCGCTGCAGCCCCCGGCCAGGCCCATGATTTCCTTGAACAGCGTCAGCACGTGCAGCTGCATTTCATCGGTAAACCCGTCGCGAAGCGCATCGTAGCCATCCGGCTTGCAGGCGCACAGCGCCTTGGCCAGGTACTGGTGATGTGCCCGGTGAGTGCCACTGAACTTGTCGCTGCCCCGCAGGCCCATTGCCGCGCCCACGGCCACCGCCTCCTGGCCCACGCTGGTATGTACGGGACCATTGACGAGGTCCTCATCCTTCAACGCGAGAAGCTTCTCCTCGAATGCACGGATGAGCAACATCTGCTGCAGCATCCAATGCAGGGCTGTCTCCGGCACCCCCTCCCAGTCTGAGTCTTCGATCGTGAAGGTGCTGGGCTGAATCGCTGTGTTCAGGGTCGTCGACTTCATGTTGCCCCGATGTAAACCGCTTTCCGTTCCAGGAAGAATTCCAAGCCTGTAAGACCGTTCTCCGGCGGACCGAAACCGGAATCCTTCCATCCACCAAATGGTAGTTCCGGGGTCTTGAAGCCGCTGTGAATGTTTACGTGCGCCATCCCTGCTTCAATTTCGCGTACATAGCGCAACGCGGCAGGCATGTCCCTGGTGAAGATGGCCGATGAGAGTCCGTAGTCACAGTCGTTGGCCCATTGAAGTGCCTCATCGAGATCCTTGACCGTAGACAGCGCCAAAACCGGACCGAAGATTTCCTCTCTGAATATCGACATTTCGCGCGTCACACCATCGAACACAGTCGGAAGAACGTAGTACCCGCCGTCGTTGTCGGAGATGCCCCCGCATCGGAGATTTGCTCCTTCGCTCACAGCCTTTTCGATGGAAGCAGCAATGGCGTTAAACTGCGAGGCCCCGGCCACTGGACCCATATCGGTCGCTTCGTCAAGCGGATCGCCTACCTGCATCGCCGCACAGCGGGCGAGGAGCTTCTCCGTATACGCTTCGGCAATCTCCGGAACCAGCAGCACCCGGCTGGTCGACGTGCACCATTGGCCGGCGCAACCGAAGCCCGCCTTGATCGTCGCTTCGATTGCAGCATCCATGTCGGCATCGGCAAGCACGATGAGCGCATTCTTTCCGCCCAGTTCCAACTGCGTGCGTGTAAAACCAGCGGCAGCCATGGACTGGATCCTTCGCCCGACCTCCGTCGAACCCGTGAAAGAAATGGCGCGGACCCTTGGATCCCCGATCAACCGGTTCCCAATTGAACTCCCCCTTCCGAATACACAGTTGAACACGCCTGCCGGCACACCGGCCTCATCGAACAGGCCGGCCATGAACGCGGCCGACCATGGGGTGTAACTGGCTGGCTTAAAGACAACCGTGTTCCCTGTCAACAGCGCAGGCAGCGTTTTGCGGCACATGACGTTCATTGGATAATTCCACGGGCTGATCACGCCTACAACGCCCAGCGGATGATACTGTTCCCACGCGGTAACATCGCCATCGGGGTCGGGTGCGGACTCACCCGCGAAGACGGTCACCTGCCGCAAGTGGTGACGGCCTTCCAGCAGGGCCGAATCTACCTCGCCTCGTGATTCACGGATCGTCTTCCCGTTCTCCATACTCACGATCTGCGCCAGCTCATCCCGTCCCGCGGCCAAGGCCCCCAGGAAGCTTTCGACAATGGCTTGCCGATGCGCCACGGGAGTCCGGCTCCAGGTTTTGAAGGCGGCCGAAGCTACCGTGATTGCGGCTTCAACATCCGCCTCCGTAGAAGCCTGCGCCCGGTTCAGCTCTGAACCGCGCTTGGAAGGATTCTCATTGGCAAACGTGTCAGCTCCAGCGCCTTCGCGACAGACTCCCTTAATGTAATTGAGCAACACTTCACTCATTACTCACTACCCGCGAACGATGACGCCTCCCCGAGACCCTCACTGCCCATGCCGCAGTATCCCCCGTCGACCATGACTTCGGTCGAAGTAATGAAACTTGCTTCATCGCTGAGCAGGAACGCCGTGGCCGCGGCGCATTCCTCGACCGTGCCGAGACGGCGCAGCATGTGGAACTTGCCCCATAGCGGGCCCCATTTTTCGCGACCGCCACCGTCGGCATTAGCCGCCTTGTCGACCTCGCGCGTCCAGATCCATCCTGGGCTCACTGTATTGACGCGCACCGCGGGCGCCATATCCATGGCCATGCAACGATTCAGTTGTGTCACAGCACCCTTGGCGGCGTTGTAGGTCCAGCGGTCGGGCTGGGCAATGTGCGCCGAGATACTCGACATGAGCACAATCGCACCCGCGCCCTGCTTCTGCATATGGGGAAAAGCAAGTTGCCCCATGGTGGCATAGGCCACCGGTCCCACGTGCATGACCCTGTCCCACTCTTCGCGCGTGGCATTCAGACCCGTAGCCGTGAACGAGAAAGCGTTGTTCACGAGGTAATCCAGACGTCCCCACTGCCCTGCCGCGGTCGCGACCAGCTCTTTGCAAAAACTCTCCTCGGCCATATCTCCACGAAGGAACTGGACGCTGAAGCCCTTGTCCGACAATTCCTTGACCGTGGTGTCGCCTATGTCACTTACTCCGGAAAAAGTGACCGAACACCCTTCCTCGCACAAACGTTCAACGCATGCCCGTCCAATGCCGGACGATCCACCGGTCACAATTGCTGCCTTGTCTTTGAGTCCTCTCATCGTGGCTCTCCTTCTGTTGTTCACAGTCTATAGAACTTTTCTGCGTTGTCATGGAACAGCTTGTGCCGTTCATCGTCATTGCAGCCGCTTACTGTGTCCCAAAGCGTCTGGATCCAGCGCCCATACGTGGTTGCCAATGTGCAGACCGGCCAATCGCCTCCGAAGGTGATGCGGTCGACTCCGAATGTCCCGATAACTCTATCGATGTAGGGACGGAGATCGTCAGACGTCCATTGCTCCATATCGGCCTCGTTAACCAGGCCGGACATCTTGCAGAAGGTGTTGGGCATTCGGGCAAGCTCGCGCAGGTAGCCGGCCCATGGATCCATTATCCCTTCCTTTATGAAAGGCTTGCCGATGTGATCCAGCATAAACCGGACGTCCGGGCATTGGCGCACCAGCTCAAGCGTGTTCTTGAACTGCTCATCGCCCTTGATGCAGATCTCGAAGTGCAAATCGAACTCGGCCAGGAGCTGGACACCCCGTATGAAGTCGGGCTGCAGGCAGAACGAAGTGTCTTCTTCGAACTGGATGATCCGCCTGATACCCCGGACGAGCATGTTTTCCTTAAGCCCGGCCAGGTCCTCACGTGCGGCTTCGCCCTTCTCTAACGGTGCCCACGCGACAATTGCCTTGATGCGTGGTTCAAGGGCGGCCTGTTCGCTGACCCAATCCACTTCCTCACGAAACATTGCGAAATCTGCTTCGCACTGCACAAAAACCATCTTCTCGATAAGCAACCCGTTAGTGATCTCACGGTATTCATCCGGCAGGTGAGGTCGATTCAGCTTGGGAAGATCGATCAGCCAGGGATAACTCACTGTCTCTGGATTCCAGACATGCAGATGACTGTCGACGATGGGTATGTCGATCATGCTGTGGGTCCCTCCTCAGTTTGTTTCAACTAATCCATCACCAGGCCGCCATTGACATCCAACACCTCGCCCGTGATGTACCTGGCCTTGTCGGAGGCAAGAAATGCCACGGCTTCAGCTACGTCGTTGGGCAGGCCATAGTCCTGCCAGGGAATCCTGGCCTTGAAAGCTTTGTTGGTCTCGTCGCCCCAGGCATCGGTCATTTCGGTAGCCATGGGGCCGGGGCATACGGCATTGACATTTACGTGGTATGGGGCGGCTTGAAGAGCAAGTGACTTGGTAAAGCAGATCACTCCCGCCTTGGAAGCGGAGTAATGCGCTCCGGCAGCAAGGCCGCCGATCTTCGCGGCTGCCGATGCAATACTGATAATGCGGCCAGAGCCCCGGTCCTTCATAATCCTGAAGGCCTCCCGACTCACCAGGAATGTCCCGCGCAGGTTCACAGCCAGGATGCGATCCCATTCTTCAACTTCAATATCGAGAATGGGAATCATCCGGCAAATCCCGGCGTTGTTAACAACAATATCGAGGCGCTTCCCGGCATCCGGAACCTGCTCGTAAAGGGCATTCACCGAATCCTCGTCAGAGACGTCCACGGCAACGGCTGTGGCCCGTCCTCCCTGCTCACAGATCGATTCGGCCGTAGCCGTGGCGGATTCGATATTCAGGTCCGCCACTACAACGCTGGCTCCGTCACGAGCCAGTGTCTCACAGATGGCACGCCCAATTCCCTGCGCACCGCCGGTTACCAGGGCCACGCGGTCGGCGAGCGGAAGACCAGTCGAATGCTCCTGCGCTCTATCACTATCACTATTCATAAGACATGCCCTGTAGTTCAGGAACCAAGAGTGAATACTATCCCCACACAAGGAATCAGTCGTTCGATCCCGTTCAGTGAAGGATTTTGAACCTTACGCAGTACATGCCTATCTCCGAGAGGCATGTCCCATCTTCTGCTCACATCGCATCTCGGCTCAGCAGGGAGGGACCTCTCGGAGATAGGTCCCTACTTTGGAGCAGGATGTGGGCAATCCCAGAGCAACTTGCCCAACATCTCCCATCTACCAGCCGTTCAGTTCTGCGATTCTGCCGAAGATGCCGATTCCGTAGCGACCTTTCCTGGTCTTGCCCTGCTCGATATACTTCTTCACCAATGGGAATGCCGGCTCGTGCATCCAGTCCAATGCATTGTGCAGCATCTCCTTACAATGCGTGCCCTGGAACAGCAGTTCGTCCAGGCAGGCCATGGCGCTATCGGGCTTGCCAAGCTTGACCAGTGTCCAGGCGGCCATAATCCGTACCTCGTGTGACTCGTCCTTGAGCGCGCTCTCCAGGGCCCCGATGGCGGGGGCGGCGTCTTCATCCAGCAGGTGCAAGCCCACGATAGCCCACCAGCGCATTCCTTCGTCCTTGTCCGACAAACGCTTCGCAAAAGAATCCAGGTTGCCCTTGTCGCGTGCCAACGCCAGGTCGGCAGCATCGAGGTAAGCCTCCAGTGGATAGAGTTTCTTGTCGCGAACCATTTCGTAGATCGTCAGATTGTTCTGCGCCGCGCGGCGCTCACGCATGCGTTCCGGCAGCAGCCCGGAGTCAAACAACTCCAGCTGTTTCTTGCGCAGGGCTTTCTTCAGTTCGGCGATCTTCTCCTGATGCTCCTTCTTTTCGATCAGGTTGTGCACATTGTCGAAGTCCTTCTTGTTGTCATAAAACTCCTCGGATACACGCGGGCGGAAGAAGCGACCTGTGACTTCGTCGGTCTTCCCCTCCCTGTGGTGTTTCTCCCAGGCGGGTGTGGCCGGAGCCTTCCAGAGATAGGCAAGATGCTGTCCGGCCGGTGCGAACGGCATGTAGTTCTTGTGATATGAAAATCGTTTCCCACGGATCACTCGCACGTGGTCCAGGCGTTCGTCGGCTCGCTCGCGGAAGGCGAGGTGGTATTTCGGCTCAGGCTCCATTCCTTTGCCGAAGAAAACGGTGCCCTGAAAAGTGTCCGGGATCTCGGCACCTGCCAGACTGAGCCACGTCTTCGGCATGTCTACGAAGCTTACGATCCGGTCCACTGTCATTCCCGGTTTATCCGCGGGGTAGAGGTGCTTGTATTTCTCGGGGATGCGGACGACCAGCGGGCAATGGATTCCGCTCGAATACACAAAGCGCTTGCTTCGCGCCATAACACCGCCGTGGTCGGAGTTGTAGATAATGATCGTGTCTTCGTACAGCCCATCCGCCTTGAGCGCATCCAGCGTCTTCTTGACCTTGCTGTCCATCTGCTCAACGGCATCCGCGTACTTGGCGTAGTTCTTCCGGATCACCGGCAGATCGGGATGATAAGAGAAGAGCTTCATCTTGGCCGGATCATTTCGCGTCCCCTCCACCTTCCCGTGTGCGCGACTTTCGTGACTGTCGCCAATGTTCACCACGGTAAAAAAGGGCTGTCCCGGCTTGCGCATGCGCCATCCGTACAGCTCGCCCTTCTTGTGGTCCCAGCAGGCCTTGTCATCACGGCCGCCTATATTGTAATCGGTCTTGCCGGGATTCGAGGTGTGGTACCCGGCCTTTCTCAACAGGTCAGGATAGTACTTGATCCTGTCATGCGGGATTCTGTTGCGGCTGCGCATGGGTTGCGTGCCATTGGAGATCCCGTACATCCCGGTGATCCAGCAAGAGCGGGTAGGCGCGCATACCGCGGCGTTGTCGAAGCAATGGGTATAGCGGAACCCTTCCGAGGCAAGTTGATCAATTGCCGGCGTCTTAGCATTTGTCCCCCCGTAACAGCTAACCCAGGAAATGCCGTTGTCTTCACTGGTAATCCACAGGATGTTCGGCTTCTCCGTTGCCGCGACGCTCCACAATGCGGTGCTGAGCAATGTCAGTACAACCAATAGCCTCATCTTCTTCTCCTTATTCCAGGTTTGCTTCGATTCCGGAAGTGTCACAAGTTGGACCCATTCACCAGTGGTCTCAAAACACTAACGCACTGACTGTATCTTGCATAGCCCGTAACCGCGGTTCAATCTCCTACCGAAAAGGTATTGTAAGCAACGGAACTCTGCCGCAAAATGGCACTGACTACAAACTGTTCGAGGTGACGTACCTCGGCTTAACAAGGAGGTAGATCGATGAAGGCACTTCGGCAGATTGGTTCGATAGCGTTCGCACTGGGATTGTTCACCGCAATATTCGCCGGAATACCCTGGTACGTGGTAGTTGCGGATGATCCAGTCGTACCATGGTGGCTCAGAACAGCGGTCTTCTGTCTTCTCGGCGGCATCCTCGTGGTTCTCGGGACCCTGGCTATTCAAATGAAACCCGGCGTGACAGCTACCGCGGACCTGGCATCTGAGGAAACAGAGAACAGCGTATTGCTGTTAAACTCCGATACTATTCCCGGCCGGGAGACCACGGAGATTCTGGGCCTGGTCCAGGGTCACACCGTATTTGCCGTCTGGCTGGGCAAGGACCTTGCAGCGATGGTCAGGCTGATCCTGGGCGGAGAACTCACCGAGTACACCGAGATGATGGGAAAAGCGCGGTCAGTCGCCGCCAAGAGGATGACGGCCCAGGCTGCAGGATTGGGAGCCGATGCAATCATCAACGTTCGATACATGACCACAAGCGTCGTAGGCAGCGCAGCCGAGCTGTTGGTCTATGGGACCGCGGTGAAGCTGGGATGATAATGTCCTGTTTGAAGAACAGCATGTAGCGCTGTTGACCCTTTTGAGAGACACGAATCTTTGTAGCGGAACTTGTCCCGCCACGGCGGGATTCCGATCTTCGCAGGGACCGGAAGTCTTTGCGACTTCCGCTACAGGCTTTTGCACTCGTTCTTTTATCAGGAAAGCCTCACACATGAGCCATTTCCTCTGCTCGCAACGTTCTGCGTCCCAAGCTGTTACAGGGCGGGTTAATCAGTCTTTACCCCTGCGAAACTGGAGTGTTGAAATAGTGGAGTGCTGGGTCTTGAGAGATTAGAGTCCACGTTCCCCTTCCGACATTACTCCACAACTCCATTACTCCAAACCTGTTACGTCTGCCCACCGTACGGCGCATAGGCCATTGGACATGGGCTCCGTCATGGGCCACAGCGGAAAAGGCTCACACACATGCAAGGGTTGGCATAGAGGACTTCATCAGTATATTATGCAGTTTTGGCGGATGACCCAGCGATTGGAGACACAAATGAACAGGCATCGCATATCAAGACGTCATTTTATCGGCACGGCAGCGGCAGCAAGCACCGTTTACTCGCTGCTTCCAGGCTCGGTCCTTGGCGCCAATGAACAAGTCAACATCGGGGTCATCGGGATCGGAGGAAAAGGCGGAGCCCATTGCGGTGCGTTCAACAGTGGTGCCAGCAAGGTCATTGCCGTGAGTGACCCTGACACCGGCCGCATGCGCCAAGGCCGTGATGCGGTCAAACACCGGGATCTCCGCAAGCTTCTCGAAATGAAAGACGTCGATGCAGTCGTCATCGCAACACCAAATCACTGGCACAGCCTTGCCGCAATCTTGGCAATGCAGGCAGGAAAACATGTCTATGTCGAGAAACCGGTGAGTCACAACATCTGGGAAGGCCGCAAGATGGTGGAAGCCGCGCGCAAGTATAAGCGGGTTTGCCAGGCAGGCACACAGCAACGCTCATGCCCGGCCCCGCAGGGAGCGGCGAGAGATATCAAGGAAGGCAAGTACGGCAAAGTTCTGTGGGCCCATTGCAGCAAGCTTGGCGCCAGAAAGCCTATAGGAAAGATAACCGAACCGGTTAAGCCGCCTTCTGAAGTCGATTACAACCTGTGGGCCGGCCCGGCGCCTATGACGCCAATCATGCGAAAAGGTTTTCACTACGACTGGCATTGGCAGTTCAGCTGGGGTGACGGAGAAATGGGCAACTGGGGCGTTCACTACGTGGATGACCTTCGGCACATCCTGGGCTGGGACGACGTTCCGACCAGCGTGATTGCCGCCGGCAACAGGTTTTGGGATGACAACGGGAACACACCCAATATGCACTTTGCTCTCATGGAGCACAAAGGGGTCAAGGTGGTCATTGATATTCGCAACATGAACGGCGTGAAAGGCGGAACCCGTGGCGCGGTGTATCTCGGCACCCGCGGCGGCAACCATATCATGTGCGAAAAGGGGTACATCAAGATTTCCCGCGGGGGTGGATCCGGGTACGACCTCGACGGAAACCGGATAGTGCAATACAAAGGTAACGCAGGAAGCGGACACATCGGAAACTTCCTCGCCGCAGTCAGGGCCGATGACAACTCGTCACTGAACGCGGAGATTGAAGTGGGCCATCAGAGCACCGCAATGTGTCACCTGGCAAATATCTCCTGGCGCGTCGGGCAGAACGCATCCCTGGAAGAAATGCACGAAGCTTTCGGCAAGCATGAAGATGCGGCAGATACGCTTACCAGCATGCTGGCTCAGCTTGAACACAACAAGGTGGATCTCAAGAAGATGCCGTTCATCATGGGCCCGAAGCTCACGTATGATAATCAGGCAGAGGAATTCACCGGCGCCCATGCCGACGAAGCAAACAAACTCGTGCGCATGGAGTCCCGCAAGGAATTCACCGTGGCCTCGAAGGTGTGATCCCTGCTGGGTTAGGCTGTAACGTCTCTACTGCCTCCAGGCCTTGACTCGATAGAAGAGCCGCGGACTGGTAAGGTTCGTATGGAGGAAGTCGGTCACTGAATCAGTCGGTGGCTCGTTGGTGAAGATTGCACGCCACTGTGCGGTAGTATCAACAAGATCCTGCCGGGTCTCCAGTGACTGCCATGCATTTGTTCCGCCCTTCCACTCAACCCGCACATCTGCGCCCGTACGTTGGACGCTGAGAACCCGCAACACGGAACCGAAGTTTGTTGGAATTGTGTCCGACTCCCATTCTGCCCAGGCAGGCATTCCGTCGCTGTCTACATCATTTGTTTCTGCAGCACAGAAGTCGACGGTTTCGTTAGTTAAGCCCTGTGCGGCCAACCACCATTCAGGTGTCCCCATACAGGCCAGATTCTCTGCGAAGACGACCTCAATCGTGCGGTCGCATGTGACGTTCGTGAACGAGTAACTACTCATGGAACCGATGTCGATTGCATCCACGAGAACATTGGACACGTGGTAGTAAGGATCCGGCCACATGTCGAAATTGGCGCTTCCACCATGCGCCACAATGACAACGCCGGATGGATCTATCCATCCGTAGTTGCTCGCCGATGCGTCAATCCTGTGGTGGCTGTCCACAAACAGGGGATCGGGGTCCGCCAGGACTGACGATCCGTTCGTCATGCTGTCTAGCTGGTATTCAACTTCCCCCGTAAGTGGTTGTGGCCCCGTGTAGCCCGGTGGAACAGTAACCCTGTACTCAAAGACAACAGGATTGTTCGTCAGTGCTCCGGTGAAAACGATTTCCTGCGAGTTGCTGTTGATTTCGGGAGATCCATGGCCGAAGGCGTCCTCAAGATGCCATTGCGCCGGCATGCCCGGCGTCCAGAGCAGGGCTAGCAACTGTCTGTCCGGTTCGTAGGAGAACTCGCATGAGACCGACACAACACCCGGCGAGCTATATCCGCATCCCGTATGCGAAGCCTGGACGGAGGCGCCCTGCGATGGACTCGCGGCGCCCAATACCAGTAGCCATATCGCTGCATTCCGGAGAATAAAGCCTGGGGGCCTTCCAAAACTCATAGATCCAATTCCACCAGGTAATTCCATAACGTGACCTGCTCAGTCGCAATCGCCTTACTGTTCAACCCCGATACTGTAGAACAGGGTCTGCAGCCCTTCCGTATCGACCTCATGCACATTCACAGGCGGTGTGGCGGGGATGTTCGTCACCACGGGGCGGAACGTGTTGAGCAGATTCGTGGATTCTCCAATGGAATAGAGTCGATTTGTGGCGCTCTGCCACTGAAGTATGACCCTGTCGCCGATGTCTGCCCTCAGAGCGCTCACCACGAGGTGCGACTCCTTGTCCAGCGGGTCTGTGCCGGCTATGCACTCGTGCAGGTTTATTGCTCCATCTCCATCCTCATCCCCGCTCGCGGACATCCCGGTGCTGCTGCCCGTATAATGTTCCTCCCATCCGTCCGGTATACCGTCAGCATCCGTATCCCGTGGGGAGACAACCAGCGCACCTTCAGTCGAAGATGCCGTCCCTGCAGTGGGCGCCCCGGAGAAGTAATAGCGTACCTGTGTACTGATATCGCGGGTCCCCAGTTCCCATAATGGTGCACGAACTGTGTACACCATCAGGATTGGGCTTTGCGGCTGTTTCGTTGTCCACAGTATACCGCCTCGCCGCGCCTCGGGGTTGCCGTCCCCCGTCACGGAAACAAGTTCCCATCCCGGCGGTAACTGCGGCCGCGAGCTCAGGGACAAGAGCTGACCGGTAAACTCAAGTGTATTGGTCACCGCGACAAGCCCACCTGGATCATAATCCGCTGATCCCTGCGTCAAAACCAGTGTTTCATCTTCATCCGCATCAGCGGCCGTGAGATCGCCTTTCTTACCGCCGGCCCAGTTCGGAGCATATCCATCGTCCGTACTGGTATCGCTGAACTCGTAGGCCCCTGCGCGCCAGTAAGTCAACGCCTCCTGTGCCTCCGTTTCGTCGATCTTCCAGTAATCCGACTGGTAGTCGGCATTGTGTCCGTAGCCGCTTGTGTCACCTACTCCCGGCGCATACCCATCGTAACCAAAGGGCTCGATGTGGTAGTTTCCTTCTCTCCAGTACACCAGGATCCGGTTAACCTCCGTGCCGTCCATGACCCAGTAGGGAGCACGATAGTCTGCACTGTGGTAACGGGCCACAATCAACGGATCTGGAGAAGCCGAAGAGGACAGCGAGTCCGCCATCCCGGCAAAGCGGAACTGAACGATCCCCCGAATCGCATTCGTAATATCCGCGCCTCCAGGCACATTCAGAGTGTAAGTGAACTCAATGCGGTTTGTTGTGAAAGGACCTGCAAAAACCACATTCGTGCCGACAACGGATGGACCACCGTCACCCGATGCCTCGGTCAGGGTCCAGGTGCCGGGCAACAGCGGCTTCCAGGTCAGCTCCAGCAGTGTCTGACCCGAAGAATGCGAGAATACATTCGTTACGAGCATGTTGGTTGAAGGAGATCCATATCCATTGCAGGTGTGGGTAGCCGTGACCTCCGGGAACGTGATCGCAGCCGTCGTCGTCGGCGCACCAGCAAGCGACAGCATGTAGTTGCCCGCATCGCCGCCGTCAAGCGTCGAACCCGTCAGACTCACGGTCTTGCCCGCACCCACGGCTGCATCCGAAAATGCCGCCGCCGCCACCATGCTCACGTCGTCACCGCCCTCAGGAGTGAGAAGCGTCAGGGCGTTTGTGTCGATCGTGGCAGCTGTGGTTCCGTCATACACTTTGTCGAGAGCTGTAAAAGTGCCGCCGACCGTTAACTCCAGGGCCGTAATGTCTGCACTCAGCCCCGCAGGCTGCGAAAGAGAGTAGTTACCAGCATCTGCCCCACCGAGCGTCATGTAACTCGTTACCGCGATATCCGACCCGATGGTGACCTGCGCAAACGTTCCGGTTGCTGCGTTTTCGAGCGTAACCGTGTCGCCGGCCTCCACACCATCAAGTGCACCACCCGCGAGAGTGGCGTCGTCAGTCGCATCGTAGATCTTGTCGTCCGCCGTGGCGCCGGTCGCCGTCAATCCCTTCGCGGTAATGTCCGCAGCCAGCGTCGGTTGCGACAGCGTGTAATTGCCAGCGTCAGCACCACCCAGTGTCATGTAACTCGTCACCGCGATCTCCGTGCCGATTGTCACCTGCGCGAATGTTCCGGTTGCTGCGTTTCCGAGTGTAACCGTGTCACCAGCTTCCACACCCGCAAGCGCTCCACCAGTAATCGTGGCATCGTCGGTTGCATCGTAAACCTTGTCATCAGCCGTGGCTCCGGTCACTGTCAGGCCCTTCGCGGTAATATCAGCGTCCAGCGCAGGCTGCGACAGCGTGTAATTGCCAGCGTCGGCCCCGCCAAGCGTCATGTAACTCGTCACCGCGATATCGGTACCGATAGTCACCTGTGCGAACGTTCCGGTTGCTGCATTTCCGAGAGTAACCGTGTCACCAGCTTCTACACCCGCAAGCGCTCCACCAGTAATCGTGGCATCATCGGTTGCATCGTAAACCTTGTCGGCAGCCGTCGCTCCCGTGACAGTAAGTCCCTTGGCCGTGATATCTGCAGCCAGCGTCGGCTGTGATAGCGTGTAGTTACCAGCGTCGGCCCCGCCAAGCGTCATGTAACTGGTTACCGCTATATTCGTGCCTATTGTCACCTGCGCGAACGTACCGGTAGCAGCGTTTGCGAGAGTAACCGTGTCACCAGCTTCCACACCGCTGAGCGCACCACCCGTGATGGTTGCGTCATCTGTTGCATCGTAAACCTTGTCATCGGCCGTGGCTCCAGTGACAGTCAGACCCTTGGCGGTGATATCAGCGGCCAGCGTCGGCTGTGATAGCGTGTAATTACCCGCGTCAGCACCGCCAAGTGTCATGTAGCTTGTGACAGCGATATCCGTTCCGATTGTCACCTGAGCAAACGTTCCGGTTGCGGCATTCCCGAGCGTAACCGTGTCACCAGCTTCCACACCCGCAAGCGCCCCGCCGGTGATCGTGGCATCATCGGTGGCATCGTAAACCTTGTCATCCGCCGTGGCACCGGTCACAGTCAGGCCCTTTGCGGTGATATCAGCGTCCAGCACAGGCTGCGACAGCGTGTAATTGCCCGCATCGGACCCGCCAAGCGTCATGTAACTCGTCACCGCGATCTCCGTGCCGATGGTAACCTGTGCGAACGTTCCGGTAGCGGCATTTCCGAGAGTAACCGTATCACCGGCTTCCACGCCTGAAAGTGCTCCGCCGGTGATCGTGGCGTCGTCGGTGGCATCGTAAACCTTGTCGTCAGCCGTCGCTCCAGTGACAGTCAGGCTCTTGGCCGTGATATCAGCAGCCAGCGTCGGTTGCGACAGCGAGTAATTGCCAGCGTCGGCCCCGCCAAGCGTCATGTAGCTGGTCACCGCGATCTCCGTGCCGATGGTCACCTGCGCGAATGTTCCGGTTACTGTGTTTCCGAGCGTAACCGTGTCACCAGCTTCCACACCCGCAAGCGCGCCGCCAGTGATCGTGGCGTCATCGGTTGCGTCGTAGACTTTGTCATCGGCCGTGGCTCCAGTGACCGTAAGTCCCTTGGCCGTTATATCCGCAGCCAATGTCGGCTGAGACAGCGTGTAGTTACCAGCGTCGGCCCCGCCAAGCGTCATGTAGCTGGTTACCGCGATATTCGTTTCGATTGTCACCTGAGCGAACGTTCCGGTTGCGGCATTCCCGAGCGTAACCGTGTCACCGGCTTCCACACCCGCAAGCGAACCGCCCGTGATAGTGGCGTCGTCAGTTGCGTCGTAAACCTTGTTATCCGCTGTTGCGCCGGTGACGGCCAGTCCCTTGGCCGTGATATCCGCTGTGGTTGTCTGGTCTTGGATGGCGTAGTCCCCGGCATCGGCGCCTGTCAACGCGAGACCGGTCACCGTAACCACTTTACCGGTACCGACCGATGCATCATTGAAACTCGCTACGGCTCCTGACGTATCCAGCGTCACGACATCGCCGCCGGCAACGGTGCTCAAACTGCCATAAACGGATATCGTTGCACCTGTGCCTCCATCGTAGGTCTTGTTCGTCGCGGTCAGATCGGGAAGCGTCAACAGCCGTCTCAAAGGCAGTGGATCCGGAATCGCGTCCGTAGTGCTGGGGTTGATAGCACCGCTGAGTTGATACTCCACATCGGCACTGATCTCTCGCCCACCTGTTTCTCCCCCGGGAGCAACCACCGTGTAAGTGAATTCGACCGGATTGTTCGTCAACAGTCCGGCAAAAATGATCTCATTCCCGTTCGTCAGTTCGGGGCTGCCGTCGCCGGAAGTCGTATTCAGAGTCCAGCCGGAGGACAAGAATGTTTCCCATTTCAAAGAGATAAGGTCACGATTCGTCGGATATGTGAAATCGCAGTAGATCGTGTTGGTTCCCGGCAAGTAATATCCATCAGACCAGTGCCGCGCGACGGAATTGGTCTCGAACTCCGCTACGACAGTGTGACTATTGGTGACATTGGTTAGGGCATGGATGTAGTTGGTATCCCCCTGCTCGAACGCTGCCACGTTCGCCCCATCTTCCTTGATGGACCAGATGTAATACCCCTCGTCGGCTGTGACGGTGAAGTTCGTACTCCCGCCATGTTCGACGGGTATGGCACCCGATGGCGTTATCGAACCATTCGCGCCGGCGGAAGCGTCAATCTGGTAACTATTCACCGCAAATGCCACCGTTACCGTCCCATCCGCGACAATACTGCTCCACACGTAGTTCGTACTGGTCAAAGCGTTACCCGAATAGGGGCTGCCGGCAATGTGGCTGTCGTTGGTCTTGATGCTGGCGATGTGTTTTGCCGCATTGGCGGTCATCAGGAAGTTCGTCGTGCCGTTATGCGTAACAGTCACATCTCCCTCCGGACTGATCGAGCCATCGCCGGTCTTTCCGGCCGTGATCGTATGGCTCGTCTGAACTGCAAAGTTCTTGTTGTCGTCGAGATTCTGTCCTGACGGGATGTCCAGGTCGGCATCGTTCCCAGCCGCATCGCGAAGCGTAGTACCGCTAAGGCCAATGCTTTTCACTGACAGGTCAGCAGATGCATCGCCCGCTTGCACAGTGTAGTTGCCTGCTGCCGTGTCCGAACTGGAGATCGTGCTGATCGTGACCTCACGGTCCGTATCCCCCGTTTCCAGCGTGATCACCAGGTCACCGCCAACCAGCGTCACATCCTCGGAGAAATTCAGAGTGACGTTGATTGCCTCACCTTCGCCGTACGTGCCGTTGTCTGAGGTCGAAGTGATGGAGGAAATCGTCGGCGACGTCACGTCGTATGTTACGGTATTATCCGTGCTTGTGGATGCCGTATTCGCGTTTCCGGTCGCGTCGTGAGCCTTGCCGGCAGCAATCGCCGCAATCACTGTACCACCACCAGTCATGCCACTCACCGCTACGTTATAGGTAGTGCCACTGCCGGTGACCGTGGCAGTCTTACTACCGGATGCCGTACCCGTGATCGTCACATCACCCGTGGCAAAGTCGCTGACGGATTCACTGAACAGCACCGTGAAACTGATCGGTGCGCCGTTCGTAGGATCGACCTGACCCCCCGCCTGGTTGATTGTCACCGTGGGAGGCACAATGTCATATCCAACTGCACCAAGGGCATCCATAAGCCCGTAGCCGGAATCACGATCAATGCCGACGGCCTCAATGTCCCAAGTCGTATTACTGATGGCCTGTCTAATCAGCGCGGGAGTGGTCAAACCATTTTCAAACATAAGGGCAGCAATCCCCGCAGCATGTGGTGCGGCAGCAGAAGTTCCGAAGAAAGGATTGAAACCGGGGGTGGCACAACTTACTCCATCTGCTGCAGCAATATCCGGTTTCTGGCGTACTTCTCCCCCGGTCGCTAAGTAGTTGCCCGGAGTAATTGGAGTCCCATTCGCAGCGTAGAACACCCGTCTCGGTCCGTCCGAACTGAATGTTTCAACGGGGTTTGTCCCACCACCAACAAAAGCTCCACCACCCGCCGTGGCGACGTTAACAGCCGCAACACTGAACGCTGCTGCTGCAGAATGGCCAGCCGTCTGTCCGTCCGTGGATATAGCGAGACGCCCCCTGTTCGCATTAAGATGGAGGTAGCGAGAAGACCCCGAGTACCTTATGATCACCAGCGTATTTCCGGCATCGTTGAAGGTCGTTGAGTCGATAATCTCATAGGGATCATCATCACCGTTCTGCGTGGCGTTCGAGTAATCGTACAGGCTCGTGCGTGTTCCGTTTAGAAGGAAGAGGTCATAGTCATTCCCTGATCCACCACCCGGATCCGACCACTGAAGCGTGAAGTACGAACTGGAGTCCACCGTAATAGTGTTGTAGTTAACTCCGCCTCCGAAGTCATGCGCGGTTCCATAGGTAATCGGGGTAGGTCGTGAACCCGCGGCAGCGAAATCCCCTTCCCACACACCGGACTGACCATCATTGAGATTGCCGGAGTTACCCGCGGAAGAAAAATAGGTAGCACCCGCCGCAACGACCGTTTCCACCGCTTGTGCAATGATCCCATCCTGGAACACATACTCAGCGAAGTAGCCGACATCATCCACAATGACGTCGCACCCGGCTGTCTGCAGATCAAGTATGTTCTGGGCAAACTGCGCTTGTCCGCTAAAAGCTGTTGCAAAATAGAGGCTCGCACCGGGAGCAACATCGTACACGATCTCCAACATAGCGGTCCCCTCGCTGCTGCCACTGCCGGCTTGTCCCGAAAGCACCGTCACCCCGGCGGGAAGATCACCTGTACCCTGGAGAGCTGCCAGGGATTCAACGCTGTCGGAGAGAACGCCCACGCTCACCCCCGAGCCATCGACGCTATAGGTCGTGCGTGCAGTGTCGGCACGGTGCGCCACGACCCCTTCCGAAGTGTTTGTCTTGTTGCACAGGGCCTTATCAGCCGGACGAATGGACTTGACGGCTACCTCCGCTGCCAGGATTTACAGCGACTCAATGGGCAGGAGGGCACGAATAGCATTATAGCGAGCAAAGCTGTTAATGACCTGGCCGCCAAGGTCTTTGATGCGACTCAACAGATTGACGCTCACGATAGCCCTGATATCAACGAGTGTACGCCCTGCCGCATCCACTTCTATGACAGCTCGCGTATCAGGCACACCGTCGGCTATTGGCCGGCGAAGCCGTTTCTTCGCCTCTAGGAGGAGCTTAGGATTGAGCTTTCGCTGTACGGGTGTCCATGACTTTTTCTCTCGCCCAATGGCAGCAATCTGTTCGAGAACCTTCTCGGATACAAACGCCGGACCTTTCTCAGGAACGCGATCTTGAGCCAGCGCCATACGGCATATCGCCAGGTTTGCCAGTAACGCGGTGGCAACAATGAAGGGCCGGATGTCTTTTGCAATATGGGGAAAAACCGCATGTAGTCTACCTGCAGACTTATTCCACATGCCCGAGGGTATTGTTCCCACGACGCCATACATACCTGACTCCAATCGCTTCACTTCCAAGAGAACATATTACCGTAATCAGTTTCAAAACTCTATTGATACTTTCTCATGACACTCGTATTGCCGAAAAGAGATGGATTTCATATAATTATGGTATGAACTATTATTACAGACATCTTGTGCGACCGATGCTGATTAGTGCGACGGTCCTGTCTGCGTGCGTCGTCCAGGCCCAGATAACTGTGGAAGGGGTTTCGGACCAGACCGAGACATCCTCCGAAGTCATATTCCGGGTTGTATCCGAGCCCGACTACAGTTACACGTCTACACTCGATGAATACCCCATAAACGAAGATCAATGGATCACCGTTGAGGTCGAGGGTTACCACCAGGTAGATGTGAGCCGGACGAACAACGTGGGCGGCGGACCTATCGAAACAGCGCTGGTCCGTTTCGCCATCAACTCGGATCGGGGCAATTCGGAATGGGGTCTCTGGCCATGGACTCCCTTTCCTCTCATCAATTCGTCATCGAACGAAACCGCATCCGCCAATCTCCAGGTGATCGTACCCTCAGCGTTCCCCCCGATGATGGAAATACCTATTGTGACCCTGATGGAGACGGATGATGGCTTCTGGAAGCGAGTAAACGGGACCGTTGCAGTCAGTGGCTTCCCCGGCAACAGCGTGGACGTCAAACGCGGTGTCGGGCATGACTTTCTGCCCGGTCAGGAGACCGGAACCGTTATCAACGCGCAGGCAATGCTGAAAACCGCATCCACTAACTTCACCATCGAGATTGATGATTCCAACGCCTGGACGGCGGTCAGTGGAAGCATCACGCAGAACACCTCGTGGACAGAGAACTCACGCATTCACGTTGAATCAGGCCTGGTCATCGCCAGCGGCATAGAACTGACCATCGAGAAGGGCACCATTGTGCTCGTTGCACCCGACACTGAGATCGAGATACAGGGCAAGTTGGATCTGCAGGGAACACGTGCAAACCCGGTTGTTTTCACGCCGGCCAGCCGTGCCGCACCATGGGGAGGCCTGATACTCAATGGATCGGCTTCGCGCATGGTTGCAAACGGTGCCATCTTCATGGGAAGCGGAGCCGATCCGGACTGGATGGACGACAACGGCTACAGTTCGCACCGGGACGAGCAAGCTCTTCTCTTCGTGGACACGGGATCTTCCGCGTCCCTGACAAACGTGTTCATAACGGGAGGCAGCGGACAGGCTTTCCATGGCGAGGATGGAGACATCGAGCTTTATCATTGCCTTATCGAGGATGTCATATCGGGAGGCCAGTTCAACGGGGGCAAAGTGCATGTATACCGTAGCGCCCTTGTCGGATTTCCATATGCGGACGAGACTTTCTCCGACGACGATAATGACGGTCTATATCTGACGAGGGGTGATCTCGTTATTGAAGATTCCCTCCTCGGATGGGCCAAAGACGACGGCATTGATGCGGGAAGCGGGCCTGACGGGACCGTGGTAGTGAAGCGGTGCTGGATCGAAGCATGCATTCATGAAGGAATGGCGATGTCGAGTTCGGGAGGAAGCAGTAAGACACTTGAGATTTCCGATACCGTGGCGGTGAATTGCGGACAGGCAATAGAGTCGGGGTACGGAACCCCGAACGTCTACGCCGACCATTGTCTACTGATCGACAACGAAATAGGGTTCAGGTTCGGAGATAATTACGGTTGGAGTTACTCCGGTTCCCTGGAGACAACGAATTCAATCTCTATTCACAATTACAGGGATGTCTGGAACCTGGACCGTGACATATGGGGACCTCGCCTGGACCAGACCTTTATCGAGAGCAACCTCTTTTCAAGAACTTACATGGATTATCCATCCAACCACGTCTGGAACGCCGGCGAAGACAGAGTTTTACTTGTCCCGTTCTACGAACGCGAAACCGGGGTTGGAGACGTTGGTGTTGGCTTCCCCTACCCTTCCGCAACCGGTGATGAAACGGTTACCTCTGTCCTGGTCAACGTCTCGCTGAGCATTTTCTCGACAAACACTGTCAGCGTTTCCTTTGTTGTCACATGAACGGCCACACAGGGACAGGACCATGCGCTCGCAAGCGGCAATGTTATCTTTGAACCGGGGGAGATTCGAAAACAGATCGAGATAACCGTGATCGATGACGAAATCGAGGAACCGGCAGAAACCATCATCCTGGCGCTGGTGAATCCCACGAACTCGGAGGTGAGTTCTTCACAATCCGTATTCACCTACACGGTGAAGGCCAATGATTTCACGGTGCCAGACATCATCTACGTGCGCGAAGAGAACTCCGGATCGGCACCTCCTTTCAACAGTTGGTCTACCGCGGCAACAAACATCCAGGATGCCATTGACCTGGCAACGGCCGGTAAAGTCGTGCTGGTCAGCAACGGCACCTACAATCTCGATGCACAGATCTCGATCAGCAAAGGCGTTACCGTACGCTCTGTCAATGGCGCCGACGACACAGTTGTTGATGGAGGCGGTTCCGTCAGATGTTTCTATGTCACCGATAACGATGCAGTAATCGACGGGTTTACCGCTAGAAACGGGTACGTCAGCACCGGCGCCGGAATCTACCTGTTGGGTGGCGGATCGGTACTGAACTGCACCGTTGTAAGCAATACCGCGGGCCCCGGAACAAGCAACACGGATGCCGGCGGAATAAGGTGCGAAAACGGCGGAATGGTCTCGAACTGCATCGTTTATGCGAACTCTGCCGGCGATGACGCAGGGGGCGTTTACTGCTTCGGCGGCGGAACGGTGCGGGGCTGTGTGATTAGAGAGAACCACACGGGAGATAAAGGCGGTGGAGTCTACTGTAAGAATGGTGGCACGGTAGAGAACTCTACGCTCTTCAATAACACGACAGACAACCAGGGTGGTGGCATCTACAACGACGACGGCTACGTCGTAAACAGTATTCTCTATTCCAATACTGCCTCAAGCGCAGGTAATAACTACCGCACGGCTGGGGGGACGTATTCACACTGCTGCAGCGATACGGCTCCTTCACCCGACAGCATTACCGCCTACCCGCTTTTCGTGAACCCCGCAGCCAATGATCTCAGACTTCAACAGGCTTCACCTTGTATAGATGCCGGAACGGCCCTGCCAGGAATCGATGTCGACGTGGCATCTACCCCCAGGCCTCTGGACGGTGATACCAACGGTGTCTCCACCCTCGACATCGGTGCTTACGAGTATCTCCATCCTGATGCCGACAGCGACGGTGACAGCGTCACTGACGGTGACGAGGACATCGCGGGAACAAGCCCGGCGGATGAAACAGACTACCTTCAACTGAGTGCCGTGGCGGAATCGGATTCGGGTGACATGGAAGTGAGCTGGGACGCTCATGGCGGAAGACTTTACAGGATTTACACCACGACCAACCTGCTCCCACCGTCATGGTCCAATGTGTTCAACGTGAGCGGCAGCGACGGGATTCTCACCTATACAAACTTCGATCCTGAAGCCGACCTTCTCTACATCCGAATAGGCGTCGAGGAAGAGTAACTCGCGCTGTTCTTCATTCATTCGGCGGTAGAGAAACAACTCTTCCAGCTTCAACGGCGCGGAGTTGCCTCGCGGCTTTCCTGGTATTGCTTCAGTTGTGCCGTGATCTCTCTTACCAGGGCGGTGTTGCCCTGAGACTGTGCGAGTTGGAGAGCCTTCCTCCACGACTCCTCGGCGTCTGCGAATCTCCCGCTCTTTACGTAGACCATGGCAAGTGTCAGCTGCACACTTGGATCCGCCGGCCGCACGCGCAGCACTCGTTCGAGATGATGTATTGCGGTTTTGAAATCGCCTTCCTGAGCCAGCAGGGATGCGAACTGAAAGTTAGCTTTGGCGTGATCCGGATGAATCCGCAGGATCTCGCGGAACATAGCTGAGGCCTCTTCTATCTTTTCCTGTTGAGTGTAAGCAAATCCAAGGTTGTAATACCCTTCCGCGAACTCTGGATCCAACTCTATCGCGCGCCTGTAGTACGTAGTCGCAACCTGTAATTCTCCCCTGCCGGCATGTATAACCCCAAGGTTGTTAAGGGTCCCTACGTGCTCGGGTAACGCCAAGGCACCGGCGAAGTCCAGGACGCGGCGATAATGAGCAAGGGCCTCCTCAACTCTGGCAAGTCTCTGAGCAGAACTGGCAAACTGGTAATGAACTTCCGGCACGTTGGGCGCCAGTGACACCGCACGCTTGGCGGCCATGTAAGCGTCGTCGTTCTTGCCTGCCCAGCTCATCACTTTGCTCAGATTCATCATAGCCAGGCCACTTGCCTCCTGGTCGATGCGTGCCTCGATCCGCCGCTTCGCCGCATCGACGATAGCCACCCGTTGTTCTGCCTCCATCCAGACGCACGTCGTCGACAGGGGGCCCTTCGTGGAACAGAGGACGTCGACGATCGATGCCGCAAGCTCAAGGTGCTCCTCAATCGTCGGGTGTACATGATCCAGGAACTGTTTCTTTCCAGGAACGCCATTTTCTGCCCGACTGGCAACGGCCGCCGCAAAATCGACGATGTCGACACCCTTCATCTCCGCAACCTCCTTGACGATCGTGGAGATCTGCGTGAGCGCCCTGAGCGGGCAAATGTCCTCGTCGCGGGAGCGCTGGTAGGCCTGCCTCGCTTCAGGGAACCGGCCGAGCTTGTCAAGCATGCGCCCCTCGAGGAAATAGACGTTTGCATGCCGGGCGTCTATTTTCCCGGCTTCGTGCAGGGTGGCGAGCGCAGATTCGAAATTGCCACCTTCATAAAGCCCTTTCGCTGCGCGAAGCAGGCTATTCCAACGATCAACGTCACCGGCCGTGAGTTCTTTCGCATACTCGCTCTTGAATGGAGAGCAATCCCGGAGATTGGAGGCCGGTGTGACGAACACGACGCGTGCACCGGCCGCCTGCGCGATATCGGCCATGCGGGCAAGGTTGAAGCGGTAATGCCCGAGCACCTGCTCCCGTAACTCGTCGTCTCGCCTGTATTCCTCCGGACCCACGGACTGATCAAGGATCGTTTCCACCTCCCCGGAGAGATCCCCCTGCCGAGGCCCGCGTCGCACCAGGCGTCGCATCAGCGAGAATGTCCGCGTGCGGCCCGCTTGTGCCGCAAGCCCCCGGACAGGGGAAGGCGTGGCAATGATTCCATCGTACGTGCGGCGTTCGAGAAACTCATTATGGCCCGAATAGACAATGAACAGATCGGGGTCATATTCGATCAACTCCTCCATAAGCAGCGCTACGCGGTAGCTTGCGTAACTGATACCACCCGCGTTGATCACTTCCCACTGCTTCGAAGAGTTGATGGCAGGCAAGAGCTCGCGCAGCCAACCGGGGAAGGAACTGTTGTCACCAAACGGGCGGCCGTAAGTGGTTGAACCGCCTACACAGAAGATACGGAACGTGCTGTCGCCCTTCCGGGCCGGGAATTCCTGGGCGTTGAAGAAATCAGCCTTGTTTTCAGCGCGAACCATCCATTCTGAACCATCGGGACGCCGTTCGCGGACGAAAAGCTTAACGTTCGATGCGAAACCGACATACGGGTCATCGTCGTATAGGACAGGGCGGACCCCACAGACAGTCAACAACAATTCAATCGCTGCAAAAAACACAACGCAGGAAATGGACGAGAACAGCACTTTCTTCCAGGTCGACAATTTGCCCGGTTTGTTTGCTCGAATGTTAAGCATACGAATACGCGGTTACTCGTCCAGTTCGATGCGGTAGTATTCCGATTCAACCTCGTCGACGTTGACCGTGTAGGCATTTATCGGAGGATCGGCAGGTATGCCGTCTTCCACGATGTTCGTGAAGTCCGTCGAGATGTTGGTGGACGACAGGATTGTATAGTATTTATTGATGACGCTGGACCAGGAAATAACCACGCCGGCTTCCGTGATATCGGTGGTCATTTCCACCAGGGCCAGCACGGATGCAGCATTCGTCGGGTCGGTTCCCGCCCGGAACTCATGTTCGTTGAGGGACCCGTCTCCATCCCAGTCTCCTCCGCTACTCCCCGTAGATTCATTGGTGATGCTGCCGAAATGCGTCCGTTCCCACTCGTCAGCCATACCGTCGCGGTCCGCGTCTTCGATCGCCAATCCGGGCGTGGCATAGCGCAAGGAAGCAGCCCAGTTCGTAGGATCGTTGCCGTATCGCTCCGCGTCCCACTTCTCGAGGGAGGGCCCTTCTCCGTCGGGAGGTGACGGACAGGGAGAATCGTCACCATAGCGGATCATGTCCATCATCACGTACGGTGCCGGAACCACTGCTGACATCTCCGGGGAGGGCATGTGCAGAGTGAGCAGTTCGCCCGCATTGTCCAGTTTGCCGTAATAGGGACCGTACACCTCCACGCCGGGAGGCACATCCGGGTAGGCGAGACGGAACGCTGCCTCGTTAGTCGGCACGACAAGCACGTAGTCATTGGCGGCCATGACCACACCGGTCGGGAAGGCGAACTGCACCGCGCCTCCCAGTTTCCAGGTGTTGGTTGGAATACTGGCATCGTACAGCGCCACTGGATCATCGCTGACGCAATGCAATTCAATGAACTCGTAAGAATCCCCGGCGGCAGGGTTGTACATGATTTCGCTGATCACCACGGGCCCGACCCTGGGATAGGCGTTGGAATCTGCAACAGTTGCCGCGCTCATGGCCGTAAAATCAACGCGGTCGTCGCTCGTGCGGTGTCGCCCGAAGGGGACATTCGACTGCGCGACGTCGCAGAACTGGAAAACGACATTGGCTGCCAGTGTGCCGTTGCTTGTCCAGGACGAAAGGTAGACGGTCGAGCCAAGCTCGTCCAGTGTGAAGCCCGGGCTCGCGCCCGGAGCGTTAGTGCCAAACTGCGTTGTCTCCGTGAAGGCAACATACGCGCCCGACGAAAGCACAGTGTTGCTCGGGATTAGGAATTTCTTGAGGTCGTTCGGACTGTCGCTCAGGTACCAGCTTCCAACATCCACGTCGTTGGTAGTGGTATTGTGTATTTCAATCCAGTCGCCGCTGCCCGCGCTGTCTCCAAAGGTGAGCACTTCGCTGATCACGATTGATCCGGGGGGAGCGTAGACAGGCTCATCGGGTCGGCCCGGAGAGCCGTCGACGTACAGACTCTCTCGCCAGTTGGCGGGTGCGTCCGGGTCGAATGCGGAACCGGGCATGACCGCCACCAGTGAGTAACCAGTCCCGTCGGTGCGGGGGTACCACGGTTCGTTGTTGTCATAACCTACTGAGAAAATGATGTTACTGCCGCCGTCCATGATGGTTACACGCTCACCGGCGTTGTCGAGTTTGCCGCTGTAAACACCGCTTACGGTAACTCCTGGATAGCGGCCCGCGAACGCCAGCTGGTCTGACACCAGGACTGCCTGCTCGCCCGGGCCAAGAGTTGCCCCGGCGTCGAAGGCGAGCTGGATGCCATCTGAGAACCAGATTCCTGCCAGGCTGAGCGGGTTTGTTCCTGTATTGGCCACAGTGATAAACTCGCAGTCTTCCCCATCCCCGACTTCAACACGATCGGGAGGATGGTACATGATCTCCGTGATCTGCAGCGGGTGGATTGCCAGGTCACTGTACGGGAAAGCCCCCATGTCGGCCCGGCTTCCATTTGGATCGTAAGGGCTCTCGGGAGAGCCCGAGTTGATGCAGCGTGATGTTACCTGCAAAGCGAAGTTGCTCGCGGCCGCGTCAACAAAAAGCGGGTCAGCCCCAATCATTCCCTTGCCGGAGAGAAACTCCGTATCCGAGAGGCAGTAAGAAATGTTCAGCGTGGAAAGTTCATCTACGAAATAGGATGATACTGTGGCGCGCGACAGGATCGAGTTAATTACGTCGGCGCTGCCGCCGCCCTTACCGAGGTTCTTCTCGAAGCAGGCCACTGCCAGGCCGTTGGAGTAGAACGTGTTGCGGTCGATGAAAGCGTAGGAGCCGGTGTCCTTTATGCCTACGCCCTGCGCGCAGTTCACAATCACGTTATGTCGGATGACTCCCGTGGACTGCTGACCTACCGATATGCCCTTGTCACTGCAATTGTAGATCAGGTTGCTCTCGATCAAGACCTGCGAAGTGCCTTCTCCCAAGTCGATCCCGTCGTTGTTGCCACCCATGAAGTCGTGTATCCGGTTCCCGCGGATAATACCCCCGCTAATCCCGTCGTAGTCAATGGCATCGGCGTCCACGGCCAGGCTGCCGGACAGATCGCAGTCCTCAACGCGTGCGTACTGTGTTCGCTTGAGGTTGATCCCATCCCCGGTTTCCCTTAGCCGCAGACGGCTGTTCTGCAGCACGGCGGAGCGACCGTCCTGGATAAAGACAGGAAACCCTACGTCATCGATATCCAACCCATCCATGAACAGGTCCGAATCAAGGGCCGAGATAGCAGCCTTCATGTTGACCGGATCACTGCCCGCAAGGGAGGCGTCGCGCAGCACAACGTTGTAGAGCCGCCCAGTATGCGTGGCGTGATCGAATGCGATGCATCCCCATCGGGGGGCCGCCCTTCCGGAGTAGTTGGTGTCAGTGAGTATCCCGCGTGCACCCGGGTCGGGATTGGATGCAACCTGAACAGTTGCGCCTGTCGTTCCGAGCATGGTCAGTTCGCCTTCCACGTAGATGCTGGCGCCATCGGGCATCAGGAGCGTCGACCCGGCCTCGAGCGTTAGCGAGACGTTGGGCGGAACGTAGATGTCGCCGGTGGCCAGGTAAGGTGATTCGGCGGCGCTGAGCGTGAGATTGGAACTGACGGTTTCGGGTAACAGACTTTCCCCGGAAGGCTCAAAGATGGCCGTGACTTGCAGGGTCGAGGATGGCGTTACGGTAACCTGCTCGTTGTAATTCGTTGTGTGAAAAGAAGAGAGGTGGCGGATACCGTTAAGGCCCAGGTCGAACCCGAGATCCGAACTGCCACTTCCTCCCTGGTGAACTTCGACGGCGAAAACGTTGGTTCCCTCGATGAAGTTCGTCGGAGACAAGGCGTACGCATAGAACTGGTTCTCTTCGGACCCACCCGCATAGCCTGAGACAGTCGTCGTGCGGTCAATGGGGCCTTCCGGCATGTTCGATCGCAAGACCTCGCGCCCGTTGACGTAGACGACGGCACCATCATCACGCAGCAGGTTCAGTTGTATGTTCGTAAACGATGCGGCATTGGTGATCACAATCGTCTTGCGGAAGTAGGATGTAATAAGCTTGTTGTTGGCGTCGCCGCCATAATCGATGACGGTAGTCTCGTCCCCGTCGCCGTAACCAAGCTGTGCGGCTCCCGAGGGCCAGCCCGAGTCGTCAAATGCAGGCTCCGACCAACCGGGCACATCGTTTGTCACTGTATCGTTGTATCGCCAGACTCCTCCTGCGTCCGTGAGCGTGATAGACTCGGTCAGGTCCCCTTCGATTTCCCACCGCACGAAAGTCTCACCGATACCGGGCTGGGCTGTGAATTGTACCGGCAGGCCGGCCACGAGAACACTGCTGGTGCCGGAATTCAGCGCCACGTAACTGGCCAGTACGCCACCATTTCCGCCTTCCACAACTACCTGGACCTCGGATGTCTGGCCTGAGCCGAAGTAACTGGCCACATTCTGCATGGCAACGGCCGGCCTCCGGCGTGCATAGTCACGAATTTCATCGATCTCGTCTTCCCAGCTCGCGAGGGACGGAATGCCGCCTTGTGAATCGTACAGGTCAGAATGTTGCTCAATCTCGGACCTGATGCGATCGGCTTCGCTGTCGATGATGGGAATGGTGCGATCCGGATTGAATGAGTTGCTCAGGTGTGCCATTATGCGTTGGCTGGCGTACGCTTTGAATTCCGGATTATCTAAAAGCTCCCGGAACACCTCCTGTCCGGATACCATGCTGCCAATCTGATTTCTGCTTATGCTGCCGGAGCTCAGGGCGCGGTCCAGGTCGACAAAGCACCAGCGCCAACGTCCGTCCGGGTTACGCTCGCGCCACCATTTGCGGTTGTGGCTCCAGGCGGTGTCGCACACGAAAACCTGCCCTGCTACATAATCCACAAGGGATTCGAAGTCAACCTGGCTCTTCACGTGTTCGTAATGCACGGGATCTGACATGCTATTGTCATCAAGGTAGTCGAGCAAAGCGTTCCAGGCGTCCGCGGTACCGGCGTCCAGCAGGTCGCCGCTGCTTCCGCCGTCATTTTCCCAGAAGTCGACGTCATCTAGTTCGATCCCGTAGTTACTTGCACAGTACATCTCATCCATCTTCTCCTGGATGTTGATGAGTCCATAGTAGGAGCCGTTGAGGTAGATGACGCAGGGGCGGAAACTCTGTACATCACTGTTAATGACATCTCGGAGCAGCAGTTGGCCGAGGGTGTCACGCAAGAAGGCGTCGTCCCAGTCGTCGTTGCCGTTGCGCAGAACGAATCTGTCGAAGAAGGCAATCGTCTTGTCGGGGAATAGCTGGTAAGCCAATTCCTCGTCTCCGAAATTGTCTTTGAGGTACACGGTCATAGGCTTCTGCGCAAAGGTGAAAGTATTGAGGCCCTGTAGGCGGAAGCCTGCGTCTATCTGAAACTCCGCATTGGTGGGTGTAGTGTAGAACTGGAAGTTACCAGGAACTTCGCGCTGCTTGAGAAGGTTCTCAAAGATGCCAACGACATCGTCATAAAGCAGGTGTGGATCTATAACAAGGGAAATAATCGGCAATTCAGGCGTACGTACGTCACGCAGGAAGGTGCGAGTCGTTACCCTGCTCGGGTGTTTGCCGGGAGCATACGCGCGTGCGCGGACGATGCCGCCGTTAACCATGTCAAATGCCTGCGTGTACAACATGGATGCCGATGTGGGCGTCACACCGTTCGTGGTATAGCGGATCTCGCTTACGTCGGGCTCCGAACTGAGCACAACATGCACCGTTCCCGTCACGATCAAGGCTTCGTTGGTGGGGGCGATGGTAACAGGATCTGCACGGACGTAGTTCTGTGTCAGTACCGGCGTCCGGTTCGTATCACCCGCAGTGGGCTCGCCGAAATAGCCCCAGTTCTGTGCCCCGTCCGGGTAGCGACCGTAGGAGATATCCGTTGCTTGTTCGCCGAAGATGACCGTGTCGATAGGGCTCCCGCTGGGGGAAAAGAGCCCTATTTCCTCGCCTTCCCGCGACAGCTTGAAGCTGGAGTGGTAGTAGCGGGTCGTGAAGTCGCGATTAGGGGTCCAGAACGGACGGGTCAGGTCAAGGCCGGGATAGGAATCGTAGCCGTCGGCCCAGACAAGCAGGTGTCCCCCGACAGGGATCGTGGTGTTGTTGGGTATGCGCCATCGGAACGGTTCGTCCAGGTTGTCGCTGAGGTAATAACCGCCCAGGTCGATTGCATTTGTGCCCGAGTTGTAAAGCTCGACCCAGTCAGGAAAATCGCTGAAATCCGCTATCTCCGGGGAAGCGCTGGCATTGCTGGCCAGGAACTCGTTGATGCCGAGGAAGGAGGTGCGATAGACGGCCCCGACGTACGGGCTGTCTACCAGGCCGGGCACAAATGCTCTCACGACGAGTTCCGTGTTACTCGTGAATTCCAGCGGGACAGTATAGAGTGGCGAATTCGTGGTAGGAACCGTTCCGTCAAGCGTGTAGTGGATATCCGCATGGGCATTGGCGCAGGTAACGGTCACCGACAGGGATCCGGAGAAAACGCCACCCGGACTGGAGAGTACGGGGGTTGGTGTAACTCCCGGCAGCATGGCTCCGTTTCCGCTACCCGGCGTGGCAGGCGAGAGATAGCCGGCGGCGAACGACGTGCCGTTCGTCTGATCGGCCCACTGGATCTGGAGTTCAGGCAGCAGCAAAAGGTCCGAACTGGTTGTCCCGCTATTCAGAGCCTGGAAAGCGAGTACGTTCGAACCGTCCACGAGAAGATGGGCGAAATCTGTAAGGTTTGTATCGGCGAACACTGTTGCAAGTGAATCACTCCGGCCGCTGGTGGCCCCAGCGTCCCAGGAAAGCGTCGCATCCGCATTGTCCGATGCAACTCGCACCCCGTTAAGCCATAACGCAAAGCCATCTTCGTACTTAAGACGCAGCAGAATGCTTTCGACCTGGGCGCTGTTATCAATCGAGAAAGGGTATCGGACGAAAGCAGATTCGGTAATGCCGTACATCTCATCGTACAAATCCGTGTCAATGAGCGACTGGTAGTCTGCACTGGTATCGTACCCAATTCCGTTCCCAGCCGGACTCCATGCCGAGTCATCGAAGACTCGGGCGTTCCAGTTGGAAGCCAGCGCTTCCGAGTTTGTCGGCACGAGGTAGCGCCCCGTACTTCCTTCATCAATCACGGTACCCACCACGCTGCCGACCAGTTCGATGCCATACCCGACATCAGGCGATTGCGACGGGAATGACGGATCGAACGCAAATTCAACAGTAAGGTCGTCGCGCAAGAGGGCGAGATACTCACCAGCTTCGTCCAGGGCGAAGTTCGCGTGCAACTCACTGGTGCTGTTTGTTCGGTCTTTCTGCGATGCGAACACAATCAGGTAACTGTGCGCCGGAATCGATACGTCAGGGAACGTCCAGAGAGTGGGGACCTCCACCTGGTCCGTGAGGTGCCAGCCGTCAAGTGAGACCGCCTGGTTCGTCGTGTTATAGAGTTCAATCCAATCCGAAAATGCCCCGTCTTCATCCTGCAGCGTGCTCCGGTTGTGCGCCATGATTTCGCTGATTATGATCGATCCTGTTGGAACGAAAACGAAGTTGTTCGTGCCCGGCGTGCCTCCAAAGGGTCCGACGTGCCAGTTGGCCACGTCGTCCCCGTAGCCCGGGTCGTCATTTCGTTCGAGAGCGTATCCGAGTCCGTCGGCGGCGAGCGGCCACGGGTACGAATCGTTATAATCGACGAAATCAACCAGGATGTACGGGACCATGTCGGGTTCCGGCGTATCAGGCTTGTAAAGTCGGATCTTCTCCGAGTTATTGTCGAGCTGACCGGACCAGGGACCGAAAATGGGGACGTTGGTAGAGATCCCGTACCGTGTCCTGAAAGCGCTGATGTCAGAGGTGTCAACAACCAGGATGTGTCCGTCCGGTGGAACCACAACGTTGGTCGGAAAAGTGTAGTCAACCCCCGAAGTTATCCGCCACGTGTTGGTCGGGTTCAGGATATCGTAAAGGGGAACGCTTGTTCCTGTAACGTTGCGTAGCTCAATGTACTCATCTTCGTTGTTATCTTCCGGAGGAGTGCCCTTGTCGGGCGGATGGTACATTATCTCGTTGATTACGATTGGCCCGACCTTGGGGCCGGAGTTCTGGGCACCGCCCCCCGTGCGGAATTCTGTAATATTGGTTGGGTTCGCGACCCCGAAGGTAGGGCTTTCCAGAGTGATCAGCGGCCCCGTACCATTCGGATAGCGCCCGAAGGAAACGCCGTTCTCTGCCGCCCCGAACTCTACATCGTCTGCAAAATAGGTCAGGTTGCTGGAGCTGTCGGCGGCCGTAAGAAAGACGGATTCTCCCAGGAATGAACTCAGAGCGAAGGTCTCATTGGTAGGAGCGCCTGGGTCGTTGAACTGGTACTCATACAGAACGGCATATCCCCCTGCGGCTATGACAGTATTCGTTATGCGGTATTTCTTTCGCAAACTCACGTCATCGCTCAGGTACCATCCACTGACGTCTATATCGTTCGTCGTCAGGTTATGCAGTTCGATGGCATCTTCCTGTGGCGGGTCAGTGTGCGTCAGGACCTCGTTAATCACTATCGTCTTCAGACGCACCTCTCCGCTGCTACCCGGCGTGCCGAGATAAATCGCGCTGGCCTGCCAGCTGAGAGGATCGTTCGGGTCGCCGTCCGGATCGATCAGTTCCAGCGAAGACCCCCGTCCGGCAGCCTCGGGTGGCCAACTCCCGCCATCGTTGTAATCAGCCGAGAAGATGGTATTCGTCGCTGCGTCTGAGAGGGTTACTTCTTCGCCTTCATTTCTCAGTTTTCCACCGTAGACCGACGGGGCAAGATTGGTGACGCCGGGATAGCGGCTCGCAAACGCCGTCCGGTTCTTGACAAGGACGAGATAGGCGTCCGGGGCAATGACCGTACTATTCGTGAAAGCGTAGGTTATACCGTCGGTAAAAAAAGCACCCGTGATATCAACGCTGTTCGTGTCGCTGTTGTGAAGTTCCAGGAACTCGAACTCATCCCCGTCGACGCCACCGTCGCTATCGACGGGGTGGTACATGATCTCGCTGAAGAGAACCGCGCCCCCATGTGTGTAGTTGGCCCCGGAAGAGAACATCACGATCAACACGCTCAGCAGCACGCACGCGCGATTTATCTCCAATGCCGGAGTCTTCATCAGTCGTCTCAACGTTACATCTCCTGGGGGGGTGGCCACACTGTTAAGAGGCGTCCCTCACAAAGCAAATACAATACAAGCCAATTAATAACTGTACCATATATGGACCCATCGATCAAAAAGAAGTAAAGCAACGCTTTCTGCGTTGTATCGCAGAAAGCTCTGTCGATGGAAAGCTTGCACGAGGGGGAGCCTGGGAGTAAGGTTTGGATCATGTCAACAAAGGGAGTTCTGTAACATGAAGATTGAGAGTTGGGATGACATTCAGAAGGTTGCGCCCAAGATACCGTCTGGCGGTATGGTATCTACGATAACGTCCTTGTTAATCCTTATCGCGATCATATGGGCATCTGTATACCAGGTTCCAAGTGATTCTGTTGGGATCGTGCTGAGATTCGGAAAGTACAACAAGGAGGTCCAGCCGGGATTGAGGTTCAAGCTTCCGCTTGGGATTGACAAAGTGACGGTAATTCCTGTCAGACGTCAGTTGAAGCAGGAATTCGGATTTGCAACTCGCGGAGCCACTAACCCTCATCAGTATTCCGCTGATTCGGACAGAGAAAAACGCATGGTTACAGGTGACCTCAATTCCGCGCTTGTGGAATGGATTGTACAGTACCGCATTTCCGCGCCTGTTGATTTTCTTTTCAAAGTGAGACATCCGGAAGAGACGCTTCGCGATGTCTCTGAGTCTGTCATGCGAGAGGTCGTCGGAGACCGCACGGTAGACGAGGTACTGACCATCGGCCGTCAGGAGATTGAAAGTGAGGCCCTGTTGAAGATGCAGGGAATCGCCAGCAAGTATGAGGTGGGCATCAGCATTGACCAGGTTCAGCTCAAGAACGTCAATCCGCCCGAGCCTGTGCAGGAATCTTTTAATGAGGTCAACCAGGCACAGCAGGAGAAAGAGAAACTGATCAATGAAGCGCGGCGTGAATACAACCGCTCCATTCCGCTGGCCGAAGGAACGAAAGACCAGAACATTCAGGAGGCAGAGGGTTACAGGCTGCAGCGCGTAAATGAGTCGCAGGGTGACATCGCCCGCTTCAACTCGGTGTTTGCGCAGTATATGAAGGCACCGGAAGTAACCAAGCGCCGTATCTACCTCGAAACAATGCAGGAGGTTCTGCCCGTGATAGGCTCCAAAATCGTCCTTGATGAGAATGCGCGTTCGGTGCTTCCTCTACTTCAGCTTGACGCACAGAAAGGAGGCCTGAAATGAAGAGTTTCAGCTCCAATCTTATTATCGTATTCGCAGGGCTGGCAATCATTCTCATCGGTTCGTCCTTATACACTGTGAACGAAGTCGAGCAGGTGATTATCACGCAGTTCGGAAAACCTGTCGGAGAACCGAAGACGACTGCAGGCCTGAAGATGAAGATTCCGTTTATCCAGAAAGTCAACCGCATTGAAGCCCGTATCCTGGAGTGGGATGGCAGTCCGACGGACATGCCTACCAAGGATAAGCTCTATATCTCGGTGGATACATTTGGACGCTGGCGCATAGTAGACCCGCTCCAGTATTTCCTGCGACTTCGTGATGAGCGCAGCGCGTTGTCACGCCTCGACGATATCCTGGGGTCCGAGACAAGGAATGCGGTGGCCAAGCATGAACTGATTGAGATCATCAGAACCACCAAGAATCGTGAACCGCTCAGGGACGAGACCCTGCTGGATGCAAACAGCTCGGTGGGTGAACTCCTCCCGATTCAGAAGGGCCGTCAGAAGGTTGAAGAAGAGGTGTTTGGGGCCGCGGCATCAAAGCTGAAAGTTTTCGGCATAGAGTTGCTGGATGTCCGATTCAAGAGGATCAACTACAACCAGAGTGTCCGTATCAAGATATACGAACGTATGGTAAGTGAGCGCCAGCAGATAGCTGAGCTTTTCCGTTCGGAGGGTAACGGTGAGGCTGCCCGTATCCTTGGTAATATGGACAGGGAGCTGAAAAAAATCCAGTCGGACGCATACAGGCAGGTCGAAGAGATCCGCGGCGAGGCCGATGCGACGGCTACTGAGATCTATGCCAAGGCATATAATCAGAGTCCTGAGGCCGTAAGCTTCTATGAATTCCTCAAGACTATGGATACGTATAAGAAGGTCATAGACCCACAGACGACTCTCATTCTTTCTACCGACAGCGATCTGTTCCGCATGATGAAGGGCGTGCCAAAGGCACAGTAGCAGGCGGCAACGCACGACAGCAGGGATGCCCAGGCGGAACAACCCCCGGCCCACATCGTCTCAAATTACGCCCCTGGATCACGATCTCCCAGCCGGCGCATGCATTTTGGCGCGAGAGTTTGCCGGAAGCGGCTAGACGCTCTATGCTGCTGAAAACATCGAAGGAGATGAACAGGTATGAGAACAGTTATGATGTCGGCTATGCTGATTGGCTTGATTTTCTCACAGGCTGCAGTATGCGAGGAACTTAAGGAGGATAGATTCAATGCCGCGGCTGCAAAACGCCTCACCGAAGCGGGTGTTGACAAGATCGCGTTCGTTAAGAGAGGGACATATACATCAAGCCACTATTACACCGATTTTATTGACGGCTGTCGTCATTACGGGGGAGGTGGTGTTTTCACACTTGACCTCAAGACGGGCAAGACACGAAACCTGACTCCGACCCTGGAGAAAGGAATATTCGGCCGGTTCGATATATCGTTCGATGCCAGGACAATCGTCTTCGACTGGAAGGCCGATGTGGAAACGGGTTTCTATATCTACGAGGTCAATACCGACGGGTCCGGTTTAAGGCAGCTGACGTTTCCCCCGAAGAACGAAGAAGAGCTCAAGAAGAAATACATAACCCACGCTGGAAAGAACTGGTGCCGCCACGCGATGCCTTATGACTCTCATAAGAGTGCCACGGAAGATATGCACCCCTGCTATCTCCCAAGCGGCGACATAGTGTTCATCTCGACGCGATGCAGGTACGGTATCCTCTGCGACGGGCCGGACCGTCTTTTTACAACCGTTCTCTACAAGATGGACAAAGACGGGAAGAAGATGGAGAAACTCACGAACAGCGCGGTTAGTGAAGCTTCCCCTTCGATCATGCAGGACGGACGCATCCTCTATACCCGCTGGGAATACGTGGACAAGGGGGCCGTTACCGTGAAGTGTCTCTGGGCCATGCGGCCAGATGGATCGGCTACAGTAGAAATTTCCGGCCAGGAAATCACTTTCCCCGATTCATTTCTGCACGCGCGACAGGTTCCGGGCGCTCCCAGCAAGGTTGTTTTCGTAGGTGCTCCCCATTGTCCGCAGTCAGGCGTTGGGCCGATCATCATGGTTGACGGCAAAAAGAACATACGAAAACTTGAATCGATGACTTACCTTACCCCTGACTGCGATATCAGGGGCGAAGGCGGTTTCCATTTCAATGTGGACGGCAAATGGAAAGGTGATCGCAGCGGAGCTGCCGGCAGGCTCTTCATGGACCCCTACCCCCTCTCCGAAAATCTCTTCATGGTCTCTATGAAGCCCGCTGGTCCGGTGTGGTACGACAAAAGTGCCTGGAGCCTCTGCGTTATGAACGAGAAAGGTGAAGCAGAAGAATTCTTCAGAGCCCCTGGTATATCCAGCTGGCAACCTTATCCCCTGCGGCCCAGAAAAACACCACCCGTTCTTCCATCAACCTTCGACAAAAAGCTGGCGGAGAAAAACATGGCACGTGTCGCGGTGACCGATATCTACCAGGGGCTGACAGGTATCGAGCGCGGTACTATCAAGTACATCAGGATCAACGAGCAGATCCCGCGTCACTGGAACACCCGGCGGTTCTGGGGTGGTGACAGTGCGTACCAGCAGCACTCGGTGATCTCACACGGCGGACATCATGCTCCCAGGGCACAATGGGGTGTCGTCCCCGTCGAAGAGGACGGTTCGGCCCATTTCCTTGTCCCTGCCGACAGGAACATTTTCTTTCAGGCACTGGACGAGAACTACATGGAGGTCCAAAGGCAGCGCACATACATCAACTACCGTCCCGGTGAAGAACGAACCTGTATAGGCTGTCATGAACCATACGGTGCAGCACCCAAGACAATCGCGAAAACCGTAACGGCAATGACGCGTCCGCCAAGCATGCCTGGCCCACAGCCTGGAGAAGAGACTGGACAGCGCACGCTTCATTATCCGACCGACGTACAGCCGGTACTGGACAAGCACTGCATAAAGTGCCATACAGACAAAGACGGCAAGAAACCCGAGGGCAACCTGATCCTTACCGGCGAACCCACAAAGCACTTCTCGGTATCCTTTTCACAGCTCACACAGGGAAACCTTGGTCGTGTCAAAAAGAAATACCTCTCCTACGTGGGTGAGAACTACCCCAAAACCGGCAACACGCAATCAGTTGAACCAAAGATTCTGGGTTCACACAGCAGCCTGCTTGTCGCCATGCTGAGCAAGGGCAAGGTCCAACTTGAGGACGAAAAGGACGCCGAACGCGCAAAGGTCCTGATTAAGAAGCACAAGGATCTCAAACTCTCCCAGGCGGAACTCATCAGGATTACTACATGGGTGGACAGCAATGCGCAGTTTTACGGAAGTTACTGGGGGCGCAAGAGTGTCGCGCACAAGGACCATCCAAACTACAGGCCCAACGTTACTTTCGCACAGGCTGTCAATTACGAACCAATCCTGCCCGAGGAAAAGAGATGACCATGAGTATAGATCGACATTCCAGAGTTCAGCGAGATTTGATCATCCTATCGACCGTCCTGCTTACTTGCAGCTTACACTGCATGGCCGTCGCAGCGAAACCGGTTGCGAAGGATTTTGGTTCCCTGACGGAGGCGCGCCAGGCGTTCGACCCCGGGGAGTCAGGCAAACTTATCCCCGCGGAGTCACCAATCCTCGCCTTCGAAGAGAACGCCCATTTCGTCTGCGCAACGGCCGATTTATCAGAATCGATCCCGGCCTCTCAGAAAACCGCGGACAGCAAGGCGTTACGCCGGCGCATTCGCCGGTTCATCTTTCTGAAACCGTCGATCTGTGTAATCGAAAGTGTCGCGACCCCGGCGGCCCCAAAAGAAACGCTGCAGTGGAGAATCAACCAACAGGATGATGGGCCGCAAATGCATTCTGCACTTCTCTGGCACAACGCGAAGTCAACTGAACAAGACGGCGCGGCAAACAGCGAAGCTCGTTGTCTCCAGGTCATCCAACTCCTCCCCGGCACCAAAGACGTTGCGACGGCAAAAGCAGTTCTCAAGAATGTGGATGGCCGTCTCGAAGTCGCTGTCACCTCTGCGGATCGTCTTTACCAGCTGCAACTGCCCCCATCTGAAACCGGGGCGGGACGGATCTCCGTAACGGACGCGGAAGGAAAGACGCTTGTGCCGCTTCGACTTTTCCCCAGCGGCCTGTTGCCCCATGGCGAAGAGGGCATGAAGCTGCTTAACCGATGGGACCGTTTCTACCGGGACGGTAGACATCCGCCATGGAACTCAGGGTCAGCCGCGCCGGATCTTCGCGAGGCGGTAGAAAAAGCCGCCATCAAGCCCTGCCGCGTTGTCGTTCTCGGATGTGGTACCGGCATGAACCCCATCTACCTGGCCAAGAACGGCTTTGATGTAACCGCTATTGATATAGCCCCAACAGCCCTGCACATCGCCGAGGCTGACGCCAGGAAGGCCGGCGTTAACGTCAAGTGGATGCTGGCCGACGTCCTGGCGCTACCCGAGATGGAGCCGTTCGACCTCATCTTCGACCGGGGATGCTATCACAATGTGCGCTACGCAAACGCGAAAGCGTTCGTCGCATCCCTAGACCGACTTTCACGACCGGGCACAAGGTTCTTTGTCCTTTCGCTTGACCGTGACAAGGCGCCGGGCGTCCGCGAACCGACTATGCGCGAGGACCTCTCGGAACTGTTCGATTTCGAATGGATCCGAAAATCGCAGATAATCACCGGCAAGGAAGGCCAGAAGACACACGCCTCCTGGAACGTAATGCTTCGAAAGAAGGGCGAGGAGACTGAGGCCCGTTAGACCAGAACGGAACTGAGCCGGAAACATTGGTTCGACAATCTGTCTTCGTCCTGATCGTTGTCTCGATCCTTGTCGTTCGCTATCGTCGTCTCGACCGTAGTCCCGATCATTGTCGACGACGATCAAGACAAGGATCGGGACAATGATGAAGATCAACGACGATCGCGACAACGATCGCGACGACGATCAACCTGGTCCAGATTGCCTCATTTCACCATCTTGTCTTGCCCAACGATCCATGAGATCCCTCGGCAAGCTCGGGATGACAGTAGCCAGACAGTTAGCATGACACTAGACGTATTAGCGTTTTGCGACGAATCCCCGTAGCTTCCCCGTACCGATTCACTCAGGATCCGTCGCCAGGCGGATGAAGCCGGTCTGCAATTCGGAGAGGGGTCTGGACAATCGAAATGTGCGATAGCTCCAGCCGGTATCGAGCTGGGGCAGCCCCACCTGCAGGGCGGGGACCAACTCCTCCACGTCTTCGTTGGATTCACCGAGTGTGATTGATCCTGATAACGAGTAGACGATGCCGTCCACTGCGCCGGACAGCTCCCCTTCCCCAGTGAACACCGCTCCGTTCCGGACTGGAAACGTATAGAGGAAATGGTTTGTTCCTGTAACAGCATTGGTCAGCACACGTTCCTTGTTGTTCCCCGCAGCGCTAAGCGGGTCGCCGTTCAAAGCAAATTCCCTGATGTTAGAGACGCCGTCTCCGTCCGCGTCGTCCAGCGCACCGGCATTGACGCTGAGATCAAGGCCCGAAGCCAGTGCCCATACCTGGTAGGCCGTATAACCAATCGCCTCAAATATGACGTCCCAACCAACGCAGGCCACGGTGCTATCATTGTCGACGGCGGCAAACAACCCCAGGGGATAGCCGGGCAACGGCCTCTGTGTTGATGCAATGCCGTCGGTATTGGAAACGCCGTCAATGCGGAGTCTCCCAAGGTGCGACCAGGTCCAGCGGTCAAAAAACTCGAAATCGGTCTGGCTGCTTCTCTGATCAGAGACAACGATAAATCCAGTGCCGTCGTCTCCCAGTCCGCTTGCAGGGAAGGTGTACAGCACGATCCCTTCCTCGTCCGAATCGAACTCTCCGTTGTTGCCGAAGCGGTTCGTGCCGTTCATTTCGAATGGCGTGCCGTCCGGACGATATACATAAACCCCCGGGTTGCCCACCGGCCCCTGTTCCTCCGGCACCATGATCAGCTGATAGAAATCGTCCGCCAAGACCGTCTCGATACTTGAAACGGGAGGCGCGAAGGAGCCGAGATAGTTCGAGTTGGCCGCATCAAAATCATGGACATTGTGATCATCCGAAACGTAGATCAGCGTACGGCCGCCTGTTTCTTTCAGGATATCGAGATTGTTCTCTCCTGCGCCAAGGGTGCCCTCACCGAACTCGCCCTGCGGCTGGAGGCCGGGCAGGGAGAAGACGCTGACCCTTCGGTCGCTCACGTAAAGGAGATCGGTCTCCTGGTCGACGGCTACACCGTTGACGTTATTGGAGAACGGCTTGAATGGGAGCTCGTTGCCCACGAAGGGGAATTCCCATATCTCGAGACGGTCGTTTCCTTTCGCCGTGACAAACATGAGCGTGTTGGTGGGGTCAGGCGCTTCCCAAAAGGCGATCGAATCGATATTGTTCCCGGCTCCGTTCAGTTCGAACGCGGCGGCGACAGTCACGCTACCGAAATTAGTGACGCCACCGGTCGGGGCGCGTCTGGACGTCATGCGCATGTTGTCGATAAGCATAGCCGAACTGACACCGTCGGTGTGACTGTCGGCAACAAAAAACGTCCAGGTGTGAATGCCGGGATCGGCAAGAAACCAGTAATTGCTGAAACCTGTCTGGCCCTGGAACCTGCTTGCATCGGGTATGGTCGGGAAGACGCCGTAGTTGTTCTCCTCAATGTACTGGTCAGAGAATGCCCCCGGCGTCAACTGTGAGGCCCTTCCGGTGTACGACCCATCCGATGGCGCGACAGCGAAGAGCAGCAGGTAGGGACCGCTTCGAATATCACCTGTGGTCAGCCCAAACAGGTCCGCCTCGGCATCCGGGGTTTCTCCCGGGAGCAACTCGTCCGTGAGGAAATTGAGATCGAAGGAGACCGTGCAAGGTGCCGAGGCGGTGAAAGTTATGCTCAACGATGAATACTCCCTCTCCCGCTCTCCGTCCAGGTCAATGTCAGGACTATCGTCGAAGTAGCCGAAATCCTCCGCTCCCTCGTTGTTCAAGGTGGTGATATACCCCATGTACTCTCCGGCCGCAGGAACAATGGGAGGGTCGAACACTGTATCGTATACGGCCGCGCCTGCACCGGTGAGCACCCAGGGCGCGAGAGAGCCGGCCTCAAAGCCGCCGTTCAGAACTCGCGGCGCGGGAACCACACGGTAGAGCTCAAGCCCGAAACCCTCGCCAGAGTCGGCGGCGAGATAGAGATCGCCCTCAACAATGGCCAACCCGCTGGGGTTGGAACCGTATTGGTCCGAACTCCGGATATCCGTAACCATGTAGCAGGAAATACCATCGTAGGCCCAGAGTTCCCTGCCATGGACGCCATCATCCGCCGTAAAAAAGAGCTTTCCATCATGGACTGTGAGGTAGAACGGATTGGAGTCGGCCAGGAAATCGTCTCCCCCGGAGCCTGGCGGATTCGTGTTGATATTGGCGATCATCTCCACGTTCGTTCCATCATAACGCCAGAGCTCGTTGCCATCGCCTCCGCCGTCGTTTGCGCTGAGATACAGTGCCCCGTCGTATGAGGTCATCCAGGCCGGATTGAACGAACCGTACTGTCCGTCGGGATTTACGTCGGCGACCAGGCTGGAATTCGTTCCATCGAAGCGCCAGATCTCATTCCCATGCACCCCGTCATTGGCGGAGAAATAGAGGTGACCGTCATGGACTGCAAGCCAGGCCGGGGCCGATCCGCTGCCGACCCGGATCTCCTGCCCCGCTTTCGAAATCACCGCGCCGTCGTAGCGCCAGAGCTCTGACCCTTGCCCCGGGGCTCCCGCAGCGTTGAAATACAATGCGCCTGAATACTCGGTAATGTGAATCCCCTCTAAGCCCTTTTGGAGGGGAAAGGCTCCTCCTCAATGCAATAATGCGTGGTTCGCGTTGCACGGGGCAACGTGTCCAAGTTAGTACGTGCACTCACAAGAAGGAGGAGCCAAATGAAGTATTACACATCAACGACGGAATTCAATTGTGGAATAGACCTGCACGCCCGGCAGATGTACGCCTGCGTGATGGATCGCCAGGGTAAGAAACTGGTGCATACGAATATAAAGGGCAATGACTTCAGCTACTTTCTAAAGCGGGTTGCGCCGTACCGACATGATTTAACCGTGGTCAGCGAATGTACGTTCAACTGGTATTGGCTGGCCGATGCCTGTTTCGATGCTAACATCAAGTTTGTCCTGGCTCATGCTCTGTACCTGAAGCACATTCACGGGGGCAAGAATAAGAACGATCGCATTGACTCGGAGAAGCTAGCCCATCTGTTAAGAGCCAACCTGATTCCTCCCTCGTATATCTATCCTTCGGAACGCCGTCCAGTCCGAGCTCTTCTGCGCCAGCGCATGAGCTACGTGTGGGAACGGGCGACTTTGCAAACTCATCTGTCCATGAATCAGACTGCCGAGGGGCTGGTGCCGGCCAGGAAGGGCGGGCACAACCGGGATGCCTGGGAAGAACGCATCCTGGAACAGTACAGCAATCCGCTTCACAAGTTCGCCGCATCCTGTGACATGAACATGATTCGTGCCTACGATGTTCAGATTGAGCAACTGGAAGCCGAGATCGTTCGCCAGGCCAAGAGGGATCTGGGTCGTGACTACCATCTACTGCTCTCCGTGCCCGGCATCGGAAGAGTGTTGGCCATGACACTGCTCTTTGAAGTCGACACCATCACGCGTTTCCCCACTGTCAAAGACTTCCTCAGCTACTGCCGCCTGGTGAAAGGCTCGGTGGCCAGTGCAGGCAAGGTCAAGGGGTTGACCGGTGGCAAGATGGGCAACGCCTATCTGCGCTGGACTTTCGGTCAAGCGGCCGTTATTGCCAAGCGCAACCATGCACTTCTGACTCCTTATGCTGAGAAACTCGTCGCTAAGCGTGGAAAATTCAAGGGAAACGCTATCCTGGCCAACAAGATCGCACGTTCTGTCTATTTCATGCTTCAGAATGGAATGGCCTTTGATGCCGAACGTCTCATTGCCACTTCAATTTAGAAAGGAATATGCCCGGACGGAGATGAACCCGGACGCCCAACTGGGAAGCCGCAATATCATCCTGCGCACCGAGAACACTCACTACTGGGATCCCGCAAGGCAAGCCCGCACGTTCTCGTAGGAAGACAGGCAAGCCCAATGCGTTTGAATGGGTCGCTCCGTCTCGGGCGTCACTATAGCTTTGAATGATGAGGTCATCCGCCCCTGACCCGAACCCGCAAAAAACTGGGACCACCGAGCGTGAAAGCGTATCGCGACAAGCCCCCAATTCTTCGTGAATGGGTGGGGCCAGGGCGAACCCGAGTGTTTTCTGAGCCGCCGCCGCACGTTTGATGCGGCGGCTATGAGATGAGCCGGACATCCGCCACGATGCCCACGCGTCAAAAGTGGCAGAGCCTGACTCTCCCTCTACTGAGCTCGCATGGTTGTTTGGTCGGAAGATCCACATACCGAATTCAAGTCGGAACCCGTCATTTGGAGACGGAAAAGGCGGAAGAAAGAAAATCCGTTCAAGGGGCGTTTTTGTGTTTGCTATCGACCGGGCTTAATGGTTGTTAGGTGTGTGCCAAGCAGCCTTTAGCTGGATTGAGCTTTCGATCACTGCCTACTGCCTGCTCGCCACCTTGGAGCCTTCCTGATCGGTAATAACCACCCGAAAACCTACGTCCACGAACTTCATCCCGGGGCGGACCGGCATTTTTGAGAACGGGGTTGCCGTTTTGGGCCGGTCGCGCCAGCCTCCGCCTTTTGCAATTACCTGCGGCGGGTAGCTTGCCGTTTTCGGCGGTGTCCAGACGGTTGTCGTCCATTCCGCCACGTTCCCGATCAGGTCGTAAATGCCCGCTTCGTTCGGCGCGTATTTCCCGACGTCCGTTGACACCCTCGCGCCGTCTTCGGAAGTCAGAACCGAAGGCCGCCACTGTGGCATTTCTCCATTGGCGTGCTTCACGAGATACGACTTGTCCGCAAGGTTCGCAAGTGAGCTGAAGTCCTTCCCTGCATAACCCTTTTCGTCGCAGTTCCCATACACGGCCGCCCACTCCCACTGTTCCTCCGTGGGGAGGGTGCAGTTCCTGCCGGTCTTTTCTGAAAGCCACTTGCAGAACTCGAGTGCCTGCCGCTGCGAGATACGTACCACCGGTTGCCTGGGTCCGTTGAGTGCAAATCCTCTCACAATTCCGTCACCGAAATGCAGTCTTTCGTTGCTGTCCAGGCGACTGTCGTGGGTGGGGTCGAACAGGTTGAACAGTTCATTCGCGGTTTCCTGCGTGGCAATCCAGAAGGGCTTGTCTACCGTAACCTTCCGTTCGTGCAGTTCGTCTTCGGTGCCGTCAATGTTACCCGTCACGTACGACCCGGAAGGAATGCGCACAAATGTCATCTTCAATGTCTCGGGAGTAATCCTGGGCCGTTTGCGGTCCTCCTTTATCTGTGCATACTTCCTCTCGAGATTCTCCTTCTCGTTCGAGAGATCAAGCGTCAATATGCGCGCCTTGCCCGATGCCGGATCTACCGCCCCGGACATTGCCTCCTCGTTCACCCTAGGCGGGAACTTGTCGCGAATGGAGGAGGGGATAGGTACTCTCATTGGCTTGACCGGTGTAACGGCTGAAACGACGCTGGCTGCACCTTCCTCCGGCAGAACCACGGCGGTTTCCGGGTCAAAGGTGATCCCTCCGTACCTTTTCATCAATTCGGCACGTTTCTTTCCATAGTCTTGAGGGAACTGGGGGTTCGTGATCTCCTGCCAGCTTCCGTGTGCAGGCGTATTCATGTCGATCCAGGTGACGATCCTATCCCAGGCTTCCTTGTCCAGCCGTACTCCGTGGTGTCCCTTCTTAAGCATCTGGACGAGCTTCGTCTGGTCGGCGTGATAGTCGTAGGGTGTGAGCAGGTGAAGATCGCTTTCCAAAGTGGCGCTCCTGGCGAAGCGGAAAAGTTCGAGGTAAGCAGGCGAGAAATGCATTCCGCCGTAAGCTTTGCCGTTCGTTGCCTCCAGGTGGTCTTTATGCCAAAGGGGCCGGTCAATCTGGTCCACTAGCGCCTTTTCAGGGGAGTTTGCTTTTTTGGACCTTCCTGTGCCGCGCACGACGATATCGGGTCTCAACGTCAGGTTGGCGATCTTCCGCCCGTCGAATCCCTTCTTGTCGGTTTTCTCGTTGTGGCAACTGATGCAGTACTTGTTCAGGACAGGCTGCACTTCGCGGTTGAAACTGAACCCGCGCATCGGGCCATACCACGGGGCGATCTTTGACGGCGCTCTGAGCAGCGCTTTCGCCCTTTGCACCGGCGGCGTTGACCTGGCATCTTCATGGCAACCAACGCAAGAGAGTGCCTCGCCGGGGCGACAGGTGAACCAGCTTCGCATCAACTGGACAGCCTTGCCTTCTTCGTCGAGGGGTTGAATCGCGAGTGGCATCATGGCCGGTACCGTGAAGTTTGCACTGCCGTCCTCCTCGACTGGAACGGTTCCGAGAATAACCCGGACATCCCATGGCCCGTCCATTCCGACACGATCGGACTGTCCTCCCATCCGTCGCATCGCGTAGTTGTAAGAATAGACCCGCAGGCTCTTGATTGTCCCCTTCGGTACTCCCTCCGTGCCTTTCCCGAAGTAGACATTGCTGAGCATTACTGTCGCAGTGGTGGCCTTTGGGTCCGTCTTGTCGGGTGTGACCGGTGGGCGTACCCGCGGTCTCCATGGCGTGGGTTCAAGTAGGTTGCGGCCTTCAATACTGCAAAGCTCCAGTCCGTTGTCAAAAACGTCCACAAGGAAGATGCCTTGTTTCTTCGCGTTCCAGCCATTGCCGGGCCAGCAGGCGGTGAGAAAGTACTTGTCCGACAGAGGATGCGACGACGTGATCTTCGGGTCACGGTATCCCAGGCCGTCGGCGATTCTCGGAAACACATCTTTCTTGTAACCCGGAACTTGCTGAACAACGCCGTCGGCCTCGAATGTGCCTCTTGCCGTATCAAACAAGAACATGCCGCCTATGGTTCCGGAGTGATGCCCCACTACAGATGCAACAAACTTGGTCGTACTGCCGGGAACAGGCTTGGGGTAGAACATGCAGTTGGGCCAGTAGGAGTTGCTCCCGTACATTGCCTGTTGTCCCGTGCCGTCCGGATTCATGACAAACATTATCCGGTTGAAGGCGTGGGGCGTGTCCGTGTAATCCCAGCGGAGGTACATCACACGGCCGTCCGAACGAATCGTGGGATGCCAGTCATGGTCCTGGTCGTTCGTGAGCCGTTCGATGGTACCGTCAGTCTTCCTCCGATAGAGATTGCCAATCGGAGAACCGCCGCGAATGCAGGGCACGCCGTTCATTGTTGCCGTGCTGACAAAGATAATCGAATCGTCGGGGCAGTAACAGGCATCGTAGTTACTGACATCGCTCTCCGGGATGGTCTCAATCTCGCGCACAACCGGCAGCCTGGTTGTCTGGTCCAGTTTCGGAGGCAGATCGACCTCGAAAAGCTGGTGGCTACGGCTTTTGAACCCGGTTGCCGTGTAGAGAAGCTTGTCAGCTTCCCAGTGCAAGTCGATCGCAATCATGTTGCGTCTTTCCGGAGGGACAAAAAGCGTTGTTACATCACCGTCGGGCGACACAGGGGATAGCACCTTCAAAGCAACGCCTCCCTCACGCGTAGTGCCGGCTTGCGAATCGAGGCTGAGCCAGTTTCGGGGAGTCATCGGGCTGATGGAATCGACGAACAGGAGCCGGTCAAAGTCAATCAGCGGGTTGGCAAGCAACGCTTCCTTGAACAACCGGTCAAACTCGTCGGCCAGCGGTTCTATCGGCTCGCCCGTTTCTTTTACCGCCTTTTCCAGGTCGGCAAGGCGAGCCAGATAGTCTCTTCCTTTAGGGTACCTGTTGCCGAATGTTTGCGTCAGATCTCTGATCGCAAGGCGCAACGAGTCGAAGTTGTTTCGGAAAGGATTGGTCTGGCCCGGTTTCAGGCGAGGTGATTTCTCTCCGGGCTTCTGATGCTCATGACGAATCCACTCGAACCGGACAGTCGTTCGCGGGAGATCGGCGTTGATGGCTGGTTTCGGCGGGGGAGCGCCGAAAGCGGATAGCGCAAAGACGGCAACGAGGCAAAGACCTAATACCAACCGAGCCATAGTTGAGCGAGATGTCCGGGGACTGCGGATGCAACTTGTTAGCATGTTGTTCCTCTGTTTGACATGTAGCTGGATCCGCCCGCCTACAACGCTATGCGTAGCACCTGCCCGCATCACTTCGTGACGCGATGTAGGCGGGTTGCGGGCAGGTGAGGATTCAGATGTATGTTGAAAGAGCTTACCGCACCGCCCGCAGGGCGGGAATGACCATTTGCCTGCAAAATGCGCAAGTTGGCGTTTTCGTTCGCCACGCTCTGGTGATAGGATGCCGTGGTAAGTACTGAGGAAGGGCTTGTTGCTCACGAATTGCTCTATGCCATCGGTTAGGGAAGACAGAATGCGAATAACGAGAACACTCATGATTGCGGCAATGATCGCCCAGGCGATACTGCCTTGTGAAGGGAAGAATCTTGAAGACAGCTTCCGTGACCCACCCGACTCCGCCAAACCCTGGGTCTACTGGATCAATATGGACGGGCACCTCACCAGGGAGGGGATCACCGCCGACTTCGAGGCCATGACGCGGGCCGGGATCGGCGGCATGATTTACATGGATGTGGATGTAGGGGTGCCCAGGGGAAAAGTGCCGTTTATGAGTCAGACCTGGCAGGAGAACTTCAAGCATGCCGTGCTGGAATGCGAACGGCTGGGGCTTGAGTTTACCACCATCACGGGGCCGGGGTGGACCGGCACCGGCGGTCCGTGGGTCAGGGCCGAACAGTCCATGCAGCACCTGGTTCCGGTGAGTGTGAACGCCAAGGGGCCCGGGAAGTTCAACCAGGTCTTGCCCAAGCCACAGCCGCGGGTGTCACGCTATCACAGGAAGCAGACGGCACAAATGCAGCAGGAGCTCGCCGGGTTCTATGAGGACGTGGCCCTGTACGCTTTTCCGCGTCGCGATCCGCTGATCGAGGACGTCGACGAAAAAGCCTTGTTCATCCGCAACCCCTATACTTCGATGAAGGGAGTCAGGCCCTACCTGCCGTCGCCGGCGAGTTACCCGGAACCGGATATATCGAAGGTGATCGATCCCAAAGACATCGTCGACCTGACCGATCGTCTGCAGCCGGATGGTCGCCTGGAGTGGGATGTGCCTGCCGGCGAATGGACCATTCTTCGCATGGGCCGACGGTCCACCGGCGCCAATACCCGGCCTGCTCCGGCGGCCGGGCTGGGTTTCGAAAGCAACAAGTTCGACAAGAAATCCCTCCAGGCCCATTTCGAGGCATACTTCGATCCGCTGCTGAAACAGATCGGGCCGCGGCCGAAGGACCGGAAGACAGGCTTCACCGGCCTGGATGCCGACAGCTGGGAGATGAGCTCGCAGAACTGGACGCCAGGATTCCAGGAAGAATTCAAGAAGCGGCGGGGTTACGATCCCTGGCCCTATTTTCCCGCCTATTCCGGGCGAGTCGTGCGCAGCAGAGAGGTGACTGAACGGTTCCTCTGGGACGTTCGCATGACCTGCCAGGAGCTGCTGCTGGACAATCACATCGGACACATGCAGAAGCTTTGCCATGAGCGCGGACTGAAACTGGCCATCGAACCCTATGACATGAACCCATGCAATGACCTGGACCTGGGGTCGTTTGCGGATATCCCCATGGGCGAGTTCTGGCTCAACACCTTCAATTCGGCGTGGAGCTGTATCGAGGCCGCTTCCATCGGCCACGTTATGGGCAAACCCATTGTGGCCGCCGAGGCGTTCACGGCCGTCGGCACTTGGTGGCAGCAGACCCCTTGGACGCTGAAAGACCAGACCGACTGGGCCTTTGCGGCCGGAATCAACCGTTTCGTGATCGTGACTTTTGCCCACCAGCCGTGGCTGGACAGGGCGCCGGGTATGATGTTTGCCGGGTACGGCCTGCACTGGGAGCGCACGCAAACCTTCTGGCCGCTGCTGGATGGATATCATGAATACCTGGCACGCTGCTCCCAGCTGCTGCAGCAGGGAGTCGCCGTCTCCGATATCCTGTATCTCACGCCTGAAGGCGCCCCGCATGTGTTCCGTGCGCCGCCCACTGCGTTGGAGGGTGCCGACGGCAGGCTGCCGGACAAAAAGGGATACGGATTTGACGGATGCTCACCGCGCATCCTGATGAGCCGGGCTGAGGTCAGGGACAGGCGGATCGTCTTTCCCGGTGGCAGTTCTTATCGCCTGCTGGTCCTGCCAAACTATAAAACCATGACGCCACGGCTCCTCGCCAAGATAAGGGCCCTTGTCAAAGCCGGCGCCACCGTGATCGGCAATCCGCCTCAAAAGTCCCCCAGCCTGGTCGGTTATCCCGCATGCGATGAACAGGTGAAAGAACGCGCAGCAGAACTCTGGGGTAAACAGCCGGAGTCTGAGCGAAAGGTGGGGAAGGGACGTATCTTCCTGAATCCGGATGCTCAATCCGGAACGCCTCACCCGTATCCGCGATACGAGACCACGGCGGCTGTGCTTGAGAAAATGGGAATCCCGGAAGACTTTCAGTCCGATGGTCCGGTTCGCTATGGACACCGCCGGACGGATACGGAGGAGATCTATTTCGTGGCCAACACAACGGACAAAAGGGTTGAAACATCCTGCCGGTTCGGGGTGGAGAAAGGCGTGCCGGAACTGTGGGACCCGATGACGACGAAGGTGAGGGCTTTGTCGATGTTTACCCATCAGGACAAAACCACCTCTATCCCGATGACCTTCGAACCACACCAGAGCTTTTTCGTAGTTTTTCCCAGCAACGACGCACTCAAGTCGCCGGCAACTGCAGACAGTGTGAACTTCCCCAAGGCAGCACACGTGACGACCCTGGGCGGATCGTGGGAAGTCTCCTTCAATCCAGAATGGGGCGGTCCGGAAAAGATCACCTTCCAAACGCTTCAGGATTGGAGCAAACGAAATGAGGACAATATCAAGTTCTACTCCGGTATTGCGACTTACCGGAAGATCTTTGATTCCCCCCGCGTTACAGGAAGATCCGTTTATCTCGATCTTGGGACCGTCCATGAAATGGCTCGAGTAACGTTGAATGGAGAGAAGCTCGGTGTAGTCTGGTGCGCGCCCTGGTGGATTGATATCTCAGACGCCTTAAAGGAGAAAGAGAACCACCTCGAAATCGAAGTGGCCAACTTGTGGCCCAACCGGCTCATTGGAGATGCGGCCAAACCGCAGGACAAACGTGTTACGTGGACCATCCGCGCACACCCATTCAAAGCCGGAAGCAAGCTCCTTCCCTCCGGTCTGTTGGGGCCGGTACGGTTGATGGCTGCAAATGGCGACTGACGGCAAGACCCCGCAGTTCCAGAAGGAATACGTGCATTAAGGAATACGTGCATTCGAAAGGAATACGTGCATTCGACACGTTAAGTCTTTCTGGGAGAGTGGGATATGGCTCTTTTGAGCTCTCCTGCATGGCTTAGATGCGAAAAAGCAGCTCGCAATTGACGTCTAAGGGTAATAGCGGGGGTCGGCATCCTTATGCCAATCGACCGAATAGCGGTGGTGCAGAGATGACGAACTGGTGGGGCGGTGATGCCGGAACCGCTGCTCCCGGCAGCATCTGCGTGCGCAAGTTGGCGTTTTCGTTCGCCACGCTCTGGTGATAGGATTCCGTGGTAAGTATTGAGGAAGGGCTTGTTGCTCACGAATAGCACTGTGCCATAGGTTGGAGAAGACAGAATGCGAATAACGAAAACACTCATGATTACGATAATGATCGCCCTGGCGATACTGTCTTGTGAAGGGAAGGACCTCGAGAATGGCTTCCACGACCCACCCGATTCCGCCAAGCCCTGGTGCTACTGGTGGTGGCTGGACAGCAATGTGAGCAAAGAGGGCATCACGGCCGACCTGGAGGCAATGAAGGAGCAGGGGATCGCGGGCGCGTTGGTGTTTGATGCCGGCGTAGGTGGTCCGAAGGCGCCCGATGGTCCACCGTTTATGAGTTCGGAGTGGCGTGAGCACTTGCTGTTCACACTGCAGGAAGCTGAGAGACTGGGCATCGAGATCAGCCTGAACCTGTGCAGCGGCTGGAATGCCGGCGGGCCGTGGGTCAAGCCGGAACAGGCGGCAAAGATCTTCGTGATGTCCGAAACCATCGTTGAGGGCGGCCGGCATGTCACGGCGCAACTTCCCACGCCCTCGCCGATCAAGAGCAACTTCTATCGTGACGCAGCCGTGGTGGCGTTTCCGGCCCCGGCCCCGGCAGCGAATGATGTCTCAACACTTACGGCCAGTTCGTCCTATCCCAAGTATCCGACGGCGCTGGCACGGGACGCAAACCCGGGCACGCGCTGGATCTCCAACGGCGACAAGCCGGGGCAGGGCCCCACGCCGCAGAAGCCCGAGTCCCTGACCTGGACATTCCCGGTCCCGTATCCCGCGGCCTCACTGACTATTGTCCCTTATACCGATTGCGGGCCCAGAGACTGCGAATTCCAGTACTCTGATGACGGCAAGACCTTCCGAACCATCAGCACCTTCACCGTCGAGGAGCGCAGGCAGAAGACTGTTACCTTCGATGAACGCGAGGCGAAACAGTTCCGCCTGGTGCTCAAGTCCTCCTATCCCTTCCGGGGCCAGGACAACTGGAATGTGCAGATCAGCGAGGTCGCACTGCTTAAGAAAGGCCAGAAACCGGCGTCGCAGGTCGCGCACTGTAAAAGTGAAGACGCCGTGGACCTGACCTCGAAGGTAGACGAATCAGGGAAGCTGGTGTGGGAAGCGCCCGAAAGTACGTGGCGCATCATGCGCATGGGATACACGCTGGTGGGACGCGGTGTTGTGCATTGCACGAGTCCGAACGGCGGTGGACTGGAGATCGACCCGCTCAGCAAAGAGGCGATGGACATGCACTTTGCAGCCACGGCAGGGGCGTGCCTGGCAGACATGGAAGCGTTCATGGGCAAGACGCTGACCTACACCCACATCGACAGCTGGGAGCTGGGCGTCCCGAACTGGACCCCGGCTTTCCAAGCTGAGTTCAAACGCAGGCGGGGGTACGATCCTCTGCCGTATCTTCCTGCGTTGGCCGGCAAGGTCGTGGACAACAAGGAGGTCTCCGCCCGGTTCCTACACGATTGCCGCCGGACCGTGGCCGACTGTATCGCCGAGAACTACTACGGTCGCCTGAGCGAACTGTCGCGCGAACATGACATGGGTATTCACCCCGAGTCCGGCGGACCGTTCTTTACCCACTGGATCGATGCCTTGCAGTGCCTGGGCAAGAGCGATGTCCCCATGGGCGAGTACTGGTCGCGCAGGACAGAGCCGGTTGGCTCCATCTGGTACCGCAACCAGTTCAAGGTGTGTGACACGGTCAGGCAGGCCGCCTCGGCCGCGCACATCTACGGCAGGAAGTTCGTGCAGGCCGAAGCCTACACAACCATGGGGCCAAACTGGGAAAAGGACCCGTACATGTTGAAGGACATAGGCGACCTCGCGTTCTGCGCAGGACTCACGCGCAACATGCTCTGCTTCTACGTGCACCAGCCGTACCTCGACATCAAGCCGGGCAACCAGTGGGAGGCGGCCGGCACCCATTTCGACCGTAACATCACCTGGTTCCCGCTGAGCCACGCGTGGCTGAAGTACCTGTCCCGCTGCCAGTTCCTGCTGCAACAGGGCCTGTTCGTGGCCGACGTGTGCTACTACTACGGCGAAAACATCCCCGCGTTTGTTCCAGGTAGGGATCACATGAAGCCGGCCCTGCCGCGCGGCTATGACTGCGATACGATCAATACGGAAGTCCTGCTGACACGCGTCTCGGCGAAGGACGGCCGCCTGGTGCTGCCGCACGGGAGTTCTCCTTCGAAGCCCGAAGGGCGAAGTAGGATGAGTTACCGCATGCTTGTCCTGCCGCAAACGGATGCCATGTCTCTGCAGGTGCTGGAGAAGGTTGCTGAGCTGGCGAAGGCCGGGGTCCCCGTCATCGGCACCAAGCCAACCCGGACGCCAGGGCTGAAGGACTACCCCCAATGCGACGCGAAGCTGGAGAAACCGGCCGGCAGATTGAAACTGACCGCCGGTACCAACCTTCAGGAACCGCTTGCCAAGCTGGGCATCCATCCCGACTTTGAATCCGGCGATGTGCCGCTACATTACATTCACCGCAGAAGCGAAGACACGGACATCTACTTTGTCTGCAATCAGCAGAGCAAACCCGTCAGAACGAAATGCACCTTCCGCGTCGCGGGAAAACAACCCGAGATCTGGGATGCTGTGACCGGTGAAATGCGAGACGCGGCTGCATTCACAATCGCCAACGGCCGCTGTACGCTGCCGCTGGAGTTCGCATCACGCGGGTCGTTGTTCGTGATCTTCCGTAAACCCGTTAACTCTTTCAAAGGGCCGGGCAACACTAACTTCCCAGAACTGGTTCACGTTGGCGAGCTGAGAGGACCATGGACAGTCGAGTTTGAACCCGAGTGGGTTGGACCGGGGGAGAGGGGTGAGGGAGGAAACCTGAAACCTGAAGGGACGCCCGTAGTTTTCGAGGAACTGGAAGACTGGACGAAGCGTCCGGAGCCAGGAATCAAGTACTATTCAGGAAAAGCAACCTATAGCAAGACATTCGACTATCCCCCGAAGATCGACAAAGCTCATGGAATCCCGGATACCACATCACTCTTCCTCGACTTGAACAGGGTCAGGAACGTTGCGCAAGTCCGTCTCAACGGCAAGGACCTCGGAGTGGTATGGACTGCGCCGTGGCGGGTGGAGATCACGGAAGCTGTGAAGCCGACCGGCAACAAGTTGGAGATCGACGTGATCAATCTCTGGCCCAACCGCCTGATCGGCGACGCCAAGCTTCCGGCAGACAAACGCCTCACCAAGACCAACGTCGGCAAGTTCAACAACCCCAAACACCAGAAGCTCTTCTCTTCCGGATTGATTGGGCCGGTACGGTTGCTGGCAGGGAAAGGCGCGGATCGTGATTGAAATGGGGAAATCTGGCGCAGAACCCCTTGACAAACCAACCAGTCAACTAGTAGAATCATGATATGAGAATTGTTGGAATATTTGAGGCTAAGACACACCTTTCCGAGTTGTGTGAGCAGGTCGCGGTGACGCGTGAACCTGTAACCGTCACGAAGCGGGGTAAACCCCTTGTGAGGATTGACCCGGTGGAGAGCGATCCTATGACCATCCGGGAGCGCCGGGAAATCTATATGGCGACCCATGGCGGCGAGGAGCGGGATGACGCCGTCGATTTTGAGCCGCCGAAGCGGTCAACCGATATATCCAGTTTCGAGATTGAGGACTGAGAATGCCGCTGACTCACCTTTTCGATACGACGGTTTTCTCGCAGCCGATCAAGGACAAACCGCTGCTGTCGGTCATGGACCGCTGGAGCGCACTGGGTGATTCCTCAGTCTGTACATCAGCCATATGCGTGGCGGAGATCTTGCAGGGACTGGAGGCCAGGCGGTCTGAGAAGTATTGGCGGCGCTATCGGGAACTGTTGGAGAACCGGTATGCGGCGCTACCGTTCGACCAGACAGTGGCTTCAGTGTTTGGGCATACGGCCGCCGCTCTCCGGAAGCAGGGCGAGCCGCGGCCATTTGTAGATATGCTCATTGCCTCAACGGCGAAGCGTCATGGACTGATTGTTGCAACGCTGAATGCCAGACATTTCTCCGGCATTCCCGGAGTCCAGGTCGAAGACTGGTCGGCGAGCAGTGGCGACTGATGACCATGCGGTATCGTGCGAACTGCACCTGGATCGGTGACATGTAGAGAACTTCTGGCATTTCTCAATGCTCACCGTAGACTAACTGATTTCACACAACGAAAGAGATGAGGCCAGATGAACAGTCCAAGGCTTATTAGAGGATGGATACACATGAGAACAGCACACACCCTATTCACTGCATGCGTCATGGCCCTTGCGTGCGTATGCCCCGATGCTCGAGGGGGTGAGAGTATGAGTCCTATAGATTTGCGGTGTGAGTACCTGGTGAATCCGCTGGGTATTGACGAGACGAGGCCCCGGCTGAGTTGGCGGACTGAATCGAGTTTGCGTGGACAGAGACAAACTGCCTATCACCTGCTCGTGGCGAGCTCACGTGACAACCTGGGGAAGAACGTCGGCGATCTCTGGGATACGGGCAAGGTGCAAGCGGACCAGTCCATTCAGGTTGTTTACGGAGGCAAACCCCTAAAGTCGAGGATGCACTGTTACTGGAAGGCTCGCATATGGGATCGAGACGGGAAGCCTTCCGCCTGGAGTGAACCCGCCATGTGGTCCATGGGCCTGCTTGACCAGGCAGGCTGGAAGGCGGAATGGATAGGGTGGGATGCCATTCCCACTCCCGGGGAAGATGGAGCCAAGTCTGCGGGCAAACCGCTTTCGCTGGAGGCGGCCTCCTGGATCTGGTATCCGGTCGGCTCACCTGCCCAAAGCGCGCCGGTCGGTGAGTTCTTCTTTCGCCGTTCCTTCGAACTGCCGCGTGGCCGCAAGGTCAAGTCCGCCACCGCCCGATTCACGGCCGACAATTCAGTCGCCCTGATGCTGAACGGCAAAGGAGTGTTACGGGGCAGCGATTTCAACGTCTGCGAGAAGGCGGACGTGACCGCCCAACTGGTTCCCGGTCTCAACGTGGTGGCCGTCCAGGCGGCAAACGTCGGCGACGCGCCGAACCCGGCCGGAATGATCGGCGGGTTGCGCATCACGTTCGAGAGCGGTCCGCCTTTGACCATCCTGACAGATGCCAAATGGAAAGCGTCTGACAAGAAGCAGAATAAGGACTGGCTTTCCCCTGCATACGCGGATGCCGGATGGAAGGCCGCCAAAGTCCTGGGCAAGTACGGCATGGGACCCTGGGGAAGAGTTGGAAGCGGCCCCGCGCGAAAAGGGAAGGGGAAACGTTACCTCCCTTGCCCTCACCTGCGAAAGGACTTTACTACCTCCGGCCAGGTAGCGCGCGCGTCTCTCTATGTCACTTCGCAAGGGTTTGCCGAGATGCACCTGAACGGCAAACGTGTCGGCGACGAGTTCTTCATGCCCGGATGGACCGATTACCGTAAGCGCATCTACTATCGTACCTACGATGTGACCAGCATGCTCAAGCCGGGAGCCAACACCGTGGGCAGTATCCTTGGTGACGGTTGGTTTCGAGGCAACATCAGCATCAAAGGTCAGAACCAGTATGGGAAGACGATCCGCCTCCTGACCCAACTGCACATCGACTATGCAGACGGCCGTACGGAGACGATCACCTCCGACCCGTCCTGGAAGGCATCGTTCGGTCCGATCGTGGAATCGGACATGCAGGCGGGTGAAGTCCATGACGCTCGGCGGGAGCTTCCCGGTTGGGACAGCCCCGGCTTCGACGATGGCGACTGGGCGCCGGTTGTCGCCGGGTCCGGCATCAAGCCCTTGCTCCAGTCTTACCCAGGCGTTCCTGTCCGGCGCACACAGGAGCTGCCTACAGTCAAACTGACTGAACCCCAGCCAGACACCCACGTTTTTGACCTGGGCCAGAACTTCTCAGGTTGGATACGCCTCAAAGTCACAGGCAAGGCCGGCGACAGGGTCGTGATGCGTTTCGGCGAAATGCTCAAGGCCGACGGCACCGTTTACACGGCCAACCTGCGTTCTGCCCGGGCGACCGACACCTACATTCTGAAGGGCGGTGGAGAGGAAGTGTGGGAACCGCACTTCACCTTCCACGGGTTTCGCTACGTACAGCTTACGGGCGTGCCAGGCAAACCGACGCCAGGCATGGTTACCGGGATCGTAATTCATTCCGACGCACCCATGACCAGTTCGTTCGAGTGCTCGAATCCGATGCTGAACCAACTCCACAGCAATATCGTTTGGGGACAACGATCCAATTACCTCGAAATTCCCACCGACTGCCCCCAGCGCGACGAGCGCCTGGGCTGGACCGGCGACACCCAGGTTTTCATACGCTCCGGTTGCTACCATCAAGACGTCGCGTCCTTCTTTACGAAGTGGATGGTCGACCTGGTGGACACGCAGAACGGTGCCGGCGTATACGGCAACCAGGCCCCGGTATTCCACGGTCATGGCAGTCCGGCCTGGGCAGACGCCGGTATCATCTGTCCCTGGACGATTTACAGGGTCTATGGCGACACCCGACTGATCGATAAGCACTATCAGTCCATGGCGCGCTTCATCGAGGCCTGCGGAAAGAAGGGCCTCAAGGGACCGGGTGGCGGGTTCGGCGACTGGCTGGCAATCGGGTCCAAGACACCCAAGGATCTGATTTCGGCTGCCTACTTCGGTTACAGCACCAGCCTGATGGCCGAGATGGCCGAGGCGCTGGGCAAGAAAGAGGACGCGAAAAAGTACAAGACGCTGTTCGAAGCTATCCGCAGCAATTTCCAGAAGGCCTTTGTCAAGGCCGACGGCACAATCGCAGGTGAGTCACAGACAGGATATTGCCTGGCGCTGCATTTCAACCTGCTGACCGACGCGCAGCGCGAACAGGCGGCGGCCCACCTGGTTGAGCGGATCAAGGCGAAGAACTACCACTTGTCCGTCGGGTTTGTCGGCGTACCGATTCTTCTTCCTACACTCACCGAGATCGGCCGCAGTGACCTGGCATACCGGTTAATACAGAACAAGACCTACCCATCCTGGGGCTACTCCATCGAACAGGGCGCCACCACGATCTGGGAGCGTTGGAACAGTTACACGAAGGAAAAGGGGTTCGGCAACGTCGGCATGAACTCGTTCAATCACTATGCCTACGGCGCCTGCAGCGAGTGGATGTTTCGGAGCATGCTGGGCATTGAGGCAGATGGCGTTGGCTTCAAGACAATCACCATGAAACCGGAGTTCGGAAAAGGGATTACCTGGGCCAAAGGCCATTACGACTCCATACACGGTCGCATCAGTAGCGACTGGAAGGTGGGTGAGGGGACGTTCCACTGGGTTGTGACTGTGCCTGTCAATACGACCGCGACGGTTTATACTCCTGCCGGAAATGTTGAAGACATTACCGAGGGCGGACGCCCCGCCAAGGACGCCAAAGGCGTCACCTTCCTGAGGATGGAAAAGGACCGCGCGGTGTTTTCTGTAGACTCAGGAACGTTTGAGTTTGCCGCGAAAGGTTGGGTAGAGGGTAAGTAAACCATGAGAAGACTCAGATCGCCAATCCTTGCTGGCGTCTTTCTGGCCGCTGCACTATCAGCATTTGCTCGAGAATACAGCGACGGCCGCCCCGCGGCAACGCTGCGGATGGATGCGAAGGACCATGGTGTCGTGCTCCGCTACGGCGACGGACCCAACCAATGCGATATTCTGGGTGCACGTGATGTGTGGGTGTTCGAGGCCGACGGAACCTACTACATGCATTACGATGCCGCCGGACCTGAAGGCTGGCTCTCCTCTCTGGCGGTGAGTAAAGACCTCGTCAACTGGGAGAAGAAAGGCCCTATCCTCGATTTCGGCAAGCCCGGTGAAGACGATTCGAAGTCGGCCGCCTACGGGGTCACCTATCGCGACGGCAAAGAGTGGCACATGTTCTACCTGGGAACACCCAACGTAACCGCCCCCCCGAACCTGATTCCCGGCTTCCCGTACCTGACGCTGAAGGCGAAAGCGAGCAGCCCAGCGGGACCGTGGATCAAACAGAAATCAGTTATCCCGTTCCGGACAAAACCCGGTACCTACTACTCCATCACCGCCAGCCCCGGGCAGGTGGTCAAGAACGGCGATGAGTACTTGCAATTCTTCAGCTCCACGACCCGCAAGCCCGGGAATCGGTGCGTCCAGCGGACATTAGGTATTGCGAGGACAAAGGACCTGGACGGACCATGGACCGTTGACCCCAATCCGATGGTGCCGATCGAGGAGCAGATCGAGAACTCCGCTCTCCACTATGAAAAGAGCAGCAAAGCCTGGTTCCTCTTCACCAACCACATTGGTATAGACGGCGGCGAGTACACCGACGCGATCTGGGTCTACTGGAGCAAGGATCTCAACAAATGGGATCCGGCAAACAAAGCGATCGTGCTCGACGGTCATAACTGCACCTGGTCGAAGAAGTGTATAGGTCTTCCGTCAGTTGTCCAGGTCGGCAGCCGCCTGGCTCTTTTCTACGATGCACCCGGGGGCAACAGCACCAGTCATATGAAACGCCATGTAGGGCTGGCATGGCTTGACCTGCCGTTGTCCGTTCCGGGGAACGAGTAAAGGTGTTTCAGAGCTCACAGCCAGGGCTATGCCCGCAACCCGATGCCCAACGTCCAGAAAAGAACTTTATGAAAGGAGACTGGAAGTATAACAGATGCCCCTTAGAATGGAGCATATCACGTTAAAAAGGAGTACCCGGAATTCGCTGGACCAGTACAGAGGGTGCTGCATAAGAAGACAAAATGGAGGGAGCACATACCATGCACCGAGCATATGCCGCTATTTCCTATCAGCTTTCTGTGGGCTGCTTAGCTTGTCTCTGGGCCGGACCAGTCGCGGCGAATCCGGCGGGCGCCCCGGTCAGGGTTACTAATCTGACTTGCGAGTACGCGGTCGATCCGCTGGGTGTTGACACGGCCCGGCCGCGGCTCGGATGGATCCTGAAGTCGGACACTCGCGGGCAGACGCAGTCGGCATATCAGATCCTGGTGACCGGCAGCGAGGCAAAGCTCCGCGCCGATGCCGGCGACAAATGGGACAGCGGAAAGGTGAAATCCGGCCACTCGGTGAACGTCGACTATCGGGGCAAGGCGCTGGCCAGTCGGGAAAAGTGCTATTGGAAGGTCCGGGTCTGGGACAGGCAGGGCCATCCATCAAAGTGGAGCAAGACGGGCAGTTTCGAAATGGGTCTCATGAAGCAAAGTGACTGGAAGGGCAAATGGATCGGGATCGCGGCCTCCAGTCCGCTCGCCAAGCAACAGGAGGCTGCTGCAAAGCAGGGCCGGGGTAATGTTGCGTTGGCCGCAAAGCCGTCAACATCATTTGTGTCGGGGCATGAGACGCTTGATGCAGTCAATGACGGCTTCCAACCGGACAATTCCAACGACAAACGCTACGGAGCCTACGGAAACTGGGCTCATAAAGGCACCCAATGGGTTCAATACGAATGGCCTAAGCCGGTCAACATTGACAGTATCGATGTTTACTGGTTCGACGACAGCGCCGACGTGCGGCTTCCCAGGGCATCACGAATTCTCTACTGGGACGGGAAGGCATTCGTACCAGTCAAGAAGCCAGTCGGCCTGGGCGTTAAAGGCAATCAGTACAACACAACAACTTTCGCAGAGATCACCACATCGAAACTCAAGCTGGAGTTTGACTCACTCAAAACGGCGTCAACCGGCATTCTCGAATTCAAAGTCTACGATGCCGGGAAATCCCCGAGCTTCCCCCCTGTTGTCAAACGCAACCGTTTCGTCTCGCTTGCCAACGCGGCTGTCGCCCCCTCACCGCTGCTGCGTAAGGAGTTCGCCATAACCAAGGGCGTACGGCGGGCGCGCGTCTACATCTCCGGGCTGGGCTGGAGTGAACTGTACATCAACGGCCAGAAGGTTTCCGACGATGTACTTTCGCCAGGTCTGACGGATTATTCCAAGGAGGTCTTGTATCGCACCTACGACGTCACGAGGTCTCTCAAGCGGGGCGCCAATGCGGTGGGCTTGATGCTGGGTAACGGCTGGTATAGCGCTACGCGCATACTGCCGTGGGAAAAGGGAGGGCCATGGGGAGACGGACCGCGCGGGATCCTGCAGATGACGGTTACCTATGATGATGGGACAGAGAAGCAGTTCGTTACGGACGAGACATGGAAGGCGTCGACCGGGGCGATAGGATCAAACCAGCTCGTCGCCGGCGAAACGTATGACGCCAGAGACGAAAAGCCGAATTGGAACCGGGTGGGCTATAACGATCGTGAATGGAGCAATGCAGCGATTCTTCCATCGCCCAAAGGCAAATTGAGAAATGAGCTTGTCCCGCCGATGAAAGTCCAGGATACCTTTCAGCCGGTCAGGATAACAGAACACGACAGAGGCGGCTGGCTGTTTGAATTTGACCGGTATTTCAGCGGCTGGGTGCGTCTGAACGTAAAAGGCAAAGCCGGCGCCAAGATCAAGATTCACTACGAGTTGGGTGAAACGGATACGTATGTCCTCAAGGGCGATCCAAAAGGTGAAAGCTACGAACCGCGTTTTACGATTCATCCTGTGAGATATGTGCGCGTGCAGGGCCTCGACGGAAAACCAACAGGTGATACCGTGGTGGGACGGGAAGTCTACAGCGATGTTGAAATGCATGGCCGTTTCATCTGTTCCAATGACCTTCTCAACCGGATCCACGAAAACATTCAACGTTCACTCAAGGTTGCACTGAAGGGTTTCGTTCTCGACTGCCTGCACCGGGAGCCGATTTTCTACAATGAGCCGGCAAGTTATTTTGGCAGCCTGTCGACCCGCAAATGCATGCCCAACCTGTGGACCGACGTCGCGCGCAGTATTCCGCTGGCCGGATCCGAAAACGGCGACCTTTCAGATATCGTGCCCAGGCTGCCGGGGATGAATCGACAAAGTGATGTGTCCCAGAATGCCGCCTATCCGATGCTCGTATGGTACCTGTACCAATGCCACGGCGACCAGCGGCTGCTCGAACAACATTACAGCAGCGTGAAGGCCTGGGTGGATTTCATCGGACAAGATTTGGCTGGTGACAATCATATTGTCACAAAAGGCTGGCTCGGTGAGCACATGTTGCCCGGCCGAAAAACCGGTCACTGGGAATTCATCAGCAAGGAAACACCCAAAGATTTCATCTGGACTTGCTTCTATTACCACAACACGCGGACGCTATCGAACCTGTGCCGGGTATTGGGAAAGAAAGAGGATGCAGAACATTACGCGAAGCTGACCCAGGAGATTCGGGCGGTGATTAACGAGACCTGGCTCGACCCAAAAACGGGCCATTATGCAACCAAATCGCAAACCGCGGAGATTCTGCCCCTTGCCCTCGGGATTGTGCCCCGAGAGAACAGGCTGCAGCTCATCGATAACATTGCCAGAACAATCACAGAGACCGATGGCGGAAAACTTCGGGTCGGGCATGTGGGTCTGCCCGGCTTCATGGAGTCGCTGGTTGAGAATGGTCTTGGTGAGATTGTGTACGAGGCGGTCAATCACACCGAGTTTCCCGGTTGGGGTTACATGATTTCCCAGGGTGCAACCACCGTATGGGAATCCTGGGGCATGCTTAAAGGCGGGTATAAGGCAGAAGAGAGTATGACCATGCTGGCAGGTGTCGGCAGATTCTTCTATGAGGGTATCGCCGGTATCCAAGAACCTCAGTTCTATGGAACCAGGGAATTCGGAGCGGGGTATGGTCATATCCAGATCAAGCCCCACGTATTTGGAGATCTGAAGCACGCCGAGGCATCCATCAAGACGGTCAGAGGAATCATCTCATCGAGATGGAAGAGGACGGAAGATTCATTCGTTCTGGAAGTCGAGATACCTGTAAACTCGACAGCCGAGGTGAGCGTGCCTGCGATCGGCTTGGAGAACAGCATCATCACCGAAGGCGACAGGGTGGTTTGGAAAGATGGGGCCTATATCAAAGGAGTCGCAGGAATTGCTGCTGGAAAGAAGGATGTCGGACATTGCACGTTCGATGTCGGGTCGGGGCAGTATCAGTTCACGCTTTCTTCATTCTGACCTATGCGGGGCCGGAACATCGTGGCTTCGCCAGTATTCAAAGGAACGGTCAGAGCTGTTGAGCATTGAGCTCAACGTCGGAAGAGTCGGCGATGTTGATCCAGATGTGAACATGCGGAGCACCACGAAAGTACCAGACAAAAGAGGGGCCTTCTATGCGCCAGTTGTCCCAGATTTCATCCTTGCCAAGGTCGCCTTGCTGATAGAACGCAAGGCTGCATTTGTCAATGCCGCCCTGTTGCTTCAGCGCCGCGGCAATCTCAGATCGGTCTTCGTCTCGATAGGGGGCAGCCAGCATGTCAATCGTCGCCTCCACGACTTTCTTCTGATCGGCTGAAAGTGAGGCGATCGGAATGCCGGTAAACGTTCCGCCGTCCCCCTGGAGAGCGACATGGTGCTCGACAGGCGTTTTCGCTACCCGAGCCTGTTCACGCTGGGTGCCGGAAAGCATCTCGTAGATCTTGTTTGCCTGGAGAGCTTGGGGCCAAAACACGTTGTCGGGATGAGTCGGCCCTTCATTGAACTTGGGGCCATGACCATGAACACGCGGCCCACCCAGCGCCACGTGCGCCTGGGTATTGCCGTCGGCGCGGACGGTAAGGTGGCGTCCTGAAATAACCATTTCGAACTTGTCGTCTCCCGGCGCACCAAAGAGGGCAATGCTCTGTTGCTCGCCCCAGGGCTTCCGGGTATCCTCTTCACACTGTCTAATCATCTTCGCCTGCCAGTCGCGAGAGAAGAGCGACGTATAGGCCTCACGAATGAGCGTCTGTTGCTGCTTCGTGAAGAAATCACTGACGATGCCCGGCTTCGTGATACGCCAGTTATTCGAGGTGTGCGTACGAAGCAGGCCCCGCTTTGGATGCACGTAATCCCAATCAAAGGCCACAACCTTCTTCTGTTCTTCGCTAAGCGAGTCGTACAGGGCCTTCACAGCCGTTTCAGAAGCACTGTTTGGCGACGGCGCCGCCGTGGCCTGTGAGGCGCCACAAAGCAGCGAACTGCCCAGGGCGGCAGAACTCGCCGTTGTGAGAAACTGTCTGCGAGACAGCTCGCACGTATTCTTATCACCATAACTTGATTGACGACTCATTGTAATCTCCACGTGCAGGGTTCAGAGCGAACGCATATACTCTATCAAAGCGTCGAGTTCGCTCTCCTTAAGCGCTTTGCCATTTCCATGCTTTCCGAGCTTGTCATGGGTACTGATAGGAATTCCTTTTCCCGTGCCAGCCAGCCCGGTGCGGCAGTGCTCTATAATGAAGGAAGCCTACCAACAGGACGGCTCGAAGTCAATTGAAGCTAGCCCTGAGGATGCGCTGTTGCGTGTAGAACGGGTTTAGGTTGAATAGATCCAGCAGGCATTTGGGGATGAGAATGGGAGAACGTAACCACCCGCGCCCCCGCGCTTCCTCCGACGCCAAGGCTATGGACGACAAGCGAGCT
>JASLPY010000160.1 GCA_030744755.1 Kiritimatiellia bacterium
CCAACGGCCCCGCTCACGTCATCCGCAGGTTTGTACCCGTGTTTAGTAAGTTCCTCGTTGAGCTCCGAAAGGAGATTCCCGTACTGCTCTTTAAGCTGATCGATCTCGCCGCCGACCGATTCCAATTCGGCAGAAGCGGATCGCCAACGCCTGAGGGTCTGCACCAACCATGACAGTTGGGCCTCGCCCGTGCCGGGTTCTGCGCCCAACCCTGCAGCCAACTGGCGACGCCGTTCTTCAAGGTCATCGGAACACTTAACCAGGTCAGCCTCTTCGGATTCGTAACGATCATGCCACAGCTTGTTGTGCTCCCTGTCAACCTGGGCTTCCGCGATTCTCTTGCCCAGTTCATCTATATACTTTTGCACTGCCTGCGGAGTCCACCGGGAAGGCTGGTCAATATCCAACGAAACGAATTCCCTTCTGTGCACTTCGGAGGAGTTGGAGATTACCGGCGGCACGACTCCGTAAATCACAAAGCCAGCGGCCAGCAGCAATAGCCCCAGGCAGGCCCAGTGAATAACGAAACAGAGTACAAGCGACAGCAGGCCCAGAATACAAGCGGCCGCTATCCCCATGATCTTTGTGCGGAATGCCGCCTGGTACTGCCCGCTGGCGCCGCTGTCCCTGTACCAGCGTAACAGCAGGCGCATCCCCTCCTTCAACTGATCAAGGTCTTCTCTCTCTTCGGATGGCGATAGCCATTTTCGCACGGCTTCACAAGCCTTGCGTTCTCCGCGAACTCTCTCCGCCTCTTCCGCAAACTCCTGCAGGTTCCCGATGCTCTCAAGGTCGATCGAAGACAGCTTCTCCTCGTCGATCTTTCCACCCAGCGCTTCCCGCTCCGCGCTCCGGGCTGATTTCGCACGTGCGGCATTCTGTTCTGCGGCCGAGATGCTCACCGACAGTGTATTGAGTCGTTGGACCAGATCCCTTATCTTGCCCATCACCTCCTCGGGAACGCCGCCTTCGGGCAGACCGGCATCCGTTGCACGCTCCCCAGCGTCTTCGAGTTCTCGAGACAGTGTTTCGATCTGGGATTCAAGACCAGCCACCTCACTGTCAAGCGCCTTCAGAGTGTCAATCTCCTGCCCAGTAAGCCTCTTCATAACACCGGGAAACTGGCTCAGCCCGGTCTCAAGCGTTCGCGCCGTCTCTGCGGCCTCCAGCCTGGCAACGGCCAGCCTGAACATCTCGGCCCTTGCTGCCGCAACGCGAGCGAGGTCGCGTTCCTTGTCTTTGCGGGCAAGGTCCGACTCCTCACGGTCAAGCTGCTCCTGGTTTGCCCAGGCGTCTTTCAACTCCTGCTTCTTGAGCTTCAGCTCTTTGGACTCCTTCAGAAGCCGTGACGCACCGGGTGCATACCCGAGCGCCTTTCTCGCCGCCCCGATGCTGTACCCCCCCACCGACTCGCGCACTATGGCCTCGGCGAAGGAGGCGTTGTCCGCCTGGATAAGTTCGTGAAGCGCCAGGCTGTAGCAGTCCCGGAATTCAACCGGCGGAGAAGTCAGCGGAGCCGATCTTTCTCCGTCGCGTTCACTCATGACGCGTCCGGAGTCAGCGTCCACAGACCACAATACTCCCGCGTGGCGATAATGACCTTCAACCGAGACGGTATCTTCCCTGGTCAGGCCCGGCCACATGAGAAGGCTTATTGCCCGGGCCGTGGTTGTCTTCCCGGAGCCGTTGGGGCCATGGATGATGTTCATGCCGGGCGCCAGTCCTTCCAGGGCAAAGCCTGCTCCCGCCTGCCTGAATCCCGGCATGCGCCTGACGCCGATTCGCTCGAAGACTACGGCATCATCGCTCATTGCGCATCCTCTGCCTGGGACAGAAGTGTATCGAGAAGACACATTCCTTCTTCCTTCAGTAAACTCACAGCGAGCTCTGAACTGTCACCGGAAACCGCTTTACTGGATCTGTCCAGCTCAAGGTAAATGGCAGAACGGTCCACGTCGGCAATCGTCCGTATCGCTTCCTCCGCAAGCCGGCTGCATTCATCGCCGGGATCTTCCTTATCCAGCGAAAGGAGAAGCCCTGCGAGGAATGTTGCCGGATCGTTGCCTCCGCTGTTAGCGATGGCTTCAATGTCCCTGTCGGGGCGTGTCGCTACGGTTACCTTCTCTACCGTGGCGGTAATATCACCCGCAGGTATTGCCAGATCATCTTTCATCCCTTCTGCCAGCGATCTCAGTTCCCGATGAAGAGATGTGCGCCCTGTCAGAACAACAGTACATACGACGTGACGGAGACTCGCTGCCTCGTTGCCGGCCTTCTCCAGGTGTTCCTGAATGGTCTGAATGAGCCTGGATTCAAATTCATCTTCGGAAGCCACTCCCTCTAAGTCGATATCGATATCGTCATACTGTAGCGAAGCCATGGGAACCTGCCTGGGCGTCACCTTGCCCTGGCCATCCAACTCAATCAGGCATGCACCATGCACTCCACCTTCGCGGCGGCTCAATGCCTGTGGTGAGCCGGGATACAGAATCGTGGGCGAATCCGGTTCGGATTTCACCAAAGCCGTGTGCACGTGCCCGAGCAGCCAGGCCGATACGGGACATTGACCCAGTTCCGCCTCCGTTACGGGAGCGTATCGGCTGCCGGAAGCGTCCAGGTCAGCGTGAAGCATGCCCAGCGTGGGAACACCTGTATCTTCGGAGAGCGCGTAGCTGCCTACCGGGCTTTCATGAACGTACTGGGACGGGAATGACCAGCCATCCACGTGCAGTATTGGACAGCCGTCATCGGTTAGCGTGAAGCGTTCCCATGTTCCGTTGGCACCGAGGAAGTGAAAGAGATCTCCACTCAGGTTCGCCGCCAATTTCGGGAATACGTCGAAATCGTGGTTGCCGGCAACCGCGCATGTGTGGATGCCTGCTTTGGACAGGGCGACGACTCCACGCTCAAGGGGGCCGTAAGCTTCGGCAAACCGGTTTGCCCTATCCACGATATCTCCAGTCAGAGCGACAACATCAATGCCGTCTTCAATCGCGAAGGCCACTATTCGCTGCCACGCGGCGGCCGTTGAATGTTGCCCGCCGTCACCGCCCACAGGCGTATAGCTCGGCCTGCGCCCAATATGGATGTCGCCACTGCAAAGGATCTTCATGCTGACCTCAAACCCGCCCCTCCTGTCCACCGGAGCCTACCACAGCAGAATTGAATCGTGCAACAGGGGAGCAATTCCAGTTTCTTGTACTGAATCTTTCTTGGTGAGTCCCTGTAGCGGAACTTGTCCCGCCACGGCGGGATTCCGATCTTCGAGGGGATCGGAAGTCTTAGTGACTTCCGCTACATGCTTCCGCACGCGTTTGTAGCGAGTGCGCCGCCCTCCATGATTTGGTCCTTCATGTCTTGAATTGACTTGGAAAGTACCCATCGAAAATCTCTTCATGATTCGCGCAAGGGAGAGTAGAATCCCGGAGTGATGAGTGACAGTGGTACAAAGAAGACCGCATCAGACCAGGCAGACACCGACGTCCGTCATGAAGACTTGTACGAAGTCATTCTTTACAATGACGATTTCAACGCCATGGAGTTTGTTGTCGGATGCGTCATGAAGGTTTTTGGTCACAGCATGGAACTTGCCGCCAAGATCATGATTGAGGCACACAAGAAAGGTCGGGCCATAGCGGAAGTCGAAAGCCACACCGATGCCAGGCGCCACAAGGAACAACTGCAGTCGTTCGGTTTGACTGTTTCGATGGAGAAAGTTTAGAATCGTGTTGTACATTTTAGGCTGTCCCCACGGCTCTTCAGTTGTTGTCATTCCGAGCGTAGCGAGGAATCTCGGCCGAAGGCCGCTGTGCTACGCTACGCGAGATCCCTCGACAAGCTCGGGATGACAGTCATGGTGTCTGTTGGCGTATTTGTAAGTCGGGGAACTGGGGGTTAAGTAATGCCTGTTTTCCAGCTTACCGAAGATCTTGCCTTTCCTCCCGTCGAACTGACGGAGCCTCTCGGCTATCTTGCGGTAGGTGGGGACCTCAGTGTTGAGCGCCTGCTGCTAGCGTATCAATCAGGGATCTTCCCGTGGCCGCTTGATGAGCATCCTCTCGTCTGGTGGGCTCCGAACCCGCGTTTTGTGCTGTACCCGGAAAAGCTCAGGGTGACGAAGAGTCTTCGGCGTATTATCACAAAAGGAGAATTCAAGATCACATACGACCAGGCCTTCCCACGCGTCATCGAGGGGTGTCGACTGACCGTTCGCAAAGGCCAGGACGACACATGGATTACCCGCGAGATGATGGATGCATACATCCGTCTTCATGAAGCCGGGTATGCCCATTCCGTCGAATCCTGGATTGATGGCGAGCTGGCCGGAGGGCTTTACGGCGTCTCCCTGGGGAGATGCTTTTTCGGTGAATCAATGTTCACGAAGGAAAGGGATGCCAGTAAGTGTGCCTTTGTTTCCCTTGTGGAAAGACTGAAGGAGATGGGTTTTCCTCTTATCGACTGCCAGGTGGAAACCGATCACCTCCGGTCTTTTGGAGCCAGGGAAATCCCGCGGAATCGCTTCATGAGTGAACTCGCGAACGCGCTGACATGCGAAACGCTAAAGGGAAACTGGGGTGAGCTTCTGGCGGAAGGCCAATCAAACCCTGTCTGAACATCCTGCTTGGAAGGCTGGACATTTGAACTGTATTGACTACCATTTCAGTTCTGACTCTTCTCGACTTCAGATGGCAGATTATGAAGAACATACGGAAGAAACTGTTTATTCCGGTCATCGGCCTGGGGATTCTCTCCGCAATGCTCATTGTGGGATGGCCGCTGGGCTGGGTGGGTGGACTTACCGCCAGGGTGCTTGCGCGATTCTTTCTCCCCTATGGTCCGCACGAAACTGTCGAGATAACCGAATGTCGTTTCAAGGGAAGCTCGGATCTTCCCGATACCGGCATAATCCTCACGATCCATCCGGACCGCCTGAAAGAGAACATCGAAGAAGCGTACCCCGCTGCCCGTAAGCTGCCTCCGGGGATACTGAAGAATGTGACATCACTGCGCGGCTTCTGGACCCCGGAGGACGTCGATCTGTCCGGTGCGGGAAAGATCCCCGTATCGATTGTACTCGATCGGGGAATAGGCTGGCGGCCTCACCTTAGCTGCAGTTTTCCGGAGTCGGATTTCAACAAGATGGTGGCAACGCAGTTTGCGGGCAAACTCACGAAAAGACGGGAGTACTTCCTGGGGCACTACAACATGTCCTATGAACCCACGTTCCACACACTGAGCATTCACTCCGAAGCCGAGATCCCCGTGGAACCCATCGAGAGGAGACGGTTGCTTGTCAACGCTACCGGAAGAGTGCGCTTCTGGTTTGACGATGATCTCCTCAAGGCCCGGGCCACGGGCAAGGTCAAACGACTCACAGGCGCTTTTGATATCGGAATGATCCGCGATGATGAAGGGATAGGCCTAAGCTATCATGCCGACATTTCGGAACTCGACCTAAGCGTAAACAACCTTGCCCCCTGGGGCGAGAAATGGCTGGCGGAAGACCTGCGCAATTCCATGGACAGATCCCTTAACAAGGAGAAGAAGAAACGCAGGTTTGCCGAAAAGCGGTTCCCCGCCTGGATCCCCCTGGACCTGATCATAGAGTTCCACCTCACCCGGGACTGATTCCCTTTCCTACGCAGGACATCGCGCCAGGGACGCTCACCCCCGGATAACTTCCCCGTAGCTGGATT
>JASLPY010000161.1 GCA_030744755.1 Kiritimatiellia bacterium
AGGGCCGAAGCGCTTGGCGATATGCTCGATGACCCGGATCATCACGTCGAGGAACTTGCGCTTGCCCGTGGCCTCGAAATAGGCCACCGCGCCCTCGAGCATGTGGCCCGCCACATACATCTCGTGGTTGTCGCGCAGATTGGTCCAACGCTTGTCGATACCGTTGATCTGGTAGTAGGTGTCGAGGTAGCCATCCTGGTGCTGAGCCTCAGCCACGAGATCGATGACGCGGTCGGCCGTGCGCTCGAGCTTGGCATCAGGGTGGCTGATCAGGCTATAAGCGACAGCTTCGATCCATTTGCCCAGGTCGCTGTCCTGGAAGCGGTAGCCCGTGAAATCGCCTTTGGCCTTGCCCGCCACGATTCTGAAGTTGCGGACCACGCCGCTGGGAGGTACGCCTTTCACGCGATCATTCATCACATCCCACTGGTAGGGGATGATCACGTCGCGCGCCAACTCCGTCAAACGCCCCCAGAACCCGCCCTGTACCTTCACATTCTGCAATTCTGTCGGTGCGCTACACAATTTTGACATGCCATTCTCCGTCTGTTCCATTCTTGTACGCTCAGCAGACACTCTACGAAAGGGCTACCAACTGCACAAGGTGCCGAAACCGCATAAAAGGGAACGGGTTCCGACATTGATATCCCTCGACGCCTTGGTTGTGGACGGGGAAGACCTGGTGTCGAGTATCACCTCCGAGGAACGCCCCATGGGGAATGTCCCGAATGGCGCTAAGTTAAGAGGTCTTGGGACGAACAGAGTATCATCAACGCGCGCCATAAATGACGAATAACGAAACACCCAAATCCGAAAGAAATCCGAAACCGGAATGACGAATGGCCCAACCAGGACGCGTGTGTTTGCTCCTTTGGGGCTTAGGTGCTTCGGGCTTCCTTCGGGTTTGGGTATTTGGGTATTTAGTCATTGAATGGCACGAACCACCGACGTAGTTATCGAAAGAGTGGCTTATCTTAGTGCCATTCGGGAATGTCCCCTCTCGTCCGACAATTCCGCCCGCGTGCGGTGGTCGTGTCGGAATTGTTCCTACATTCTACGGCTGTGGACTCTTGGAGGGGGTGTCAAGGCCTGCTATTGTGATGTTTCAGCCCTTCACGCAGTTAAGGAGTGTGTCGATGAGTACATACCGGGAGTTGATAGATCTGTTCCATGAGTTTCGCGCATTTTCCGAGCCCGAGATGCGAGATGGCATCCATGATTACAGCCCGGAGTCGATGGCTCGCCAACAGGAAGGATTGAAGGCGTTCAAGCAGCGCTGGCAGGAGCTGGACACATCCGACTGGTCGATAGAGGACCGGGTGGATTCGTTTCTGGTTCTGGGCGAAATGAACGTGCTGGAGTTTCTGTTCTTCGCGCTGCGCCCCTGGTTCCGCGACCCGGCCTTCTACTGCAGTTACCCCACCTGGGAAGAGAACATGGCGGACTCAGTGCCCATCCCGCGGGAATTTCCGCTGGACGAGGAGGCGCTGCGTAAGTTCGTCGACGGGATTGCCGTGATTCCCAAGGCCCTGGAACGGGCGAAGGTGAATCTCACCGAGGTGCCACGCGATATAGCGGACATTGCGATCACGCGGAGTGAACACCAGGAGAAGGATTGGACTAAAGCCCTCGCCGAATTCAAACAGCACCATCCCGAAGTGGTGCCGACGGTTCAGCAGTTGCTCGAGGCCGTGACGGACTTCAAGAACTGGCTGATCGAGAACCTGGACGCATTCACGGCTCCGGCCGGGTTGGGTAAGGAACACTATAGCTGGGCGCTCAAGCACATCCATTTCCTTCCCTACGACTGGGGTCAGGCTAATGCCCTGGTCAAGCGGGAGCTGGACCGCTCGAAGGTTTCGCTCAAGCTTGAGGAGGCGGCACACAAGGATCTGCCCCCGCACCGTGAGGCGCCCAGGGATCTGGCCGAGTTTCAGCAACGCTTCACCACAGCGCAGGACGCACTGGTCGCCTTTGCCGAGAAGCATAGCCTCTTTCCGGGAGAGAACCATATCGTCAAGAAGGACCCTCCCGGCGCACTCCTGACCGGCAAGAGCTTCTTTAATGATATTCTCGATATCGATCACCTTCCCCTCTATGCGCACGACCTTTTCGGGCACAGCCCCGATGAGGGCTACCGAAGTAACCACCCGAAGGAGCTGCGGCGCACCAATCTCAGATGGTTGGACTTCTTCAGGGCCGAGGGGATGGCAACGGGGATCGAAGAGATCCTGATGCAGATGGGGCTGATCGACGACAATCCGCGGGCCCGCGAGCTGGCCTACATCCTGGTGGCGTTCCGTGCCGCCAGGGCCATGAGCGAGCTCAAGATGGTCAGCAACGAACTGAGCTTCAAGGAGGCGATCGCCTACACCGTCAAGCACACACCACGTGGTTACTCCAAGGACGATGGCCTCGCTTGGACGGAGCTGCAGTGTTACCTGCGCTTCTGCGGCTACGGACTCGGTTACCTCATCGGCAAGCTTCAGCTCGAACAGCTGATTGCCGATTATGCCGACCACAAGGGCGCTGACTTCCGTATCGGTGAGTTTTTCGGAAACTTCCTCAACCGCGGCATGCTGCCGGTCGCACTTCTGCGCTGGGAAATGACGGGACTGGACGATGAGATGAAGGAGTTGGGGCTCCTGCCCGCCACCTGAAACTTCACGTTGTCTTTGGCGTTTTCGCACCATTGGCTAGAAAGATTAAGAGGGGCAAAGACTCCCATACTTTGTCTTTCTACCTAATCTTTCTACTTTGTCTTTCCGTGTCCGTATGGACTGCCGCCCCAAGTCTCCACCCTGTATGATCCGGCGGAGGCACGACGCCGGGGGCTGAGCTGACCTGTATGACCCGATATGTCGGATCTGTCTTGGTAATGTGCGGTTCTGCCCCCTGTTCTCTGTAGGGCCGCTATGTGTAGATTGAGATCGTGTTCGAAATGGGCGGATTGAACACAGGAGTGTATTTGTCTCTTGCCTTGGCCATCGGTTGGGTTGCTGCCGATGCGGTCAGGGTAGGCCCCGAAGCGCGGCAGAGGCAATCAGGGCTGCGCTGCCATGAAACTCCGAATAGAGGTGCTGACTGCCCGTTACAAACCATAGTTCCTGTTTCTTGTTCATTTGGGATCTCCTCCATCTTCCCTGTTTCAGTAGATTCGGTGGACGCGAGCGGCGACGCGAACGGTGGACGATTGGGATGCTCTCTGCCCTGTCGCGCCGTAGCCCGAAGGGCGAAGGCGGATCGTTAACCGTTCGCGTCGCCGTTCGCGTCCACCGTTTCTGGTTTTCCTATTTCTATGTCTGGCCGTAGTAGGCGTTGGTTCCATGTTTGCGAAGGTAATGTTTGTCCAGCAGGAACTGGTCAACGGGTTCCATATCCGGACTCAGCGCCAGCGTTGTGGCCGCCATGTTCGCGATCTCCTCGAGGATGCGTCCGTTCACGACAGCCTCTTATGGCAAGGACTCAACGGCCGCCCGCTCAATGGTAAGCCCCTTGTGGTAGCGCTCGAAAAACTGGTCAAAGCCGGCCACATCCGAGGGGTCTGGCTCTACCGCTTCACCCATGCTGCCGGCGAAGACCTGCTTCAGAAAGTCCGGCAGCGACTCGTCGCGGTTTTCCCGGGTCATATACGAGGCCAGCAGCGCGATGCCCCAGGCACCGCCTTCGCCGGCCGTTTCAAGGATCGAGACCGGGGTCCCCGTGGCCGCCGCCATGATGCGTTGTCCCACTTCAGGCGTCTTGAAGAAGCCGCCGTGACCTCGGATGTCGTCGACTCTGACCTGTTCTTCATCCATCAGGATGTTCAGCCCTGTTCGGAGTGCGCACAGGGCGGTGAACAGGTGGGAACGGATAAAGTTGGCCAGCGTAAAATTGCTGTCAGAAGAGCGGGTGAAAAGTGGCCTGCCTTCGCTGAACCCGGTCATGTGCTCACCGGAAATATAGCCATAGGAAAGAAGCCCGCCGCAGTCCGGATCCCCTGTCAGTGCCAACTTCAGGAGCTTGTCGTAGAGGTCCGGCGTGGACAGCTCCAGACCCAGCACTTCAGCGGCCTCGCCGAAGAGCGTGATCCAGGCGTCGTAGTCTGATGTGCAGTTATTGGAGTGCGCCATGCCCACCAGCTTTCCGTCCGGCGTGGTCACCAGGTCAATTTCGGGATGGGCACGCGAAAGTTCTTTCTCGAGCACCAGCATTGCGAAGACCGACGTGCCCGCCGACACATTCCCGGTACGTACCTCGACGCTGTTGGTGGCCACCATGCCGGTGCCGGCATCGCCTTCGGGAGGGCAGAGCGGAATGCCCACTTCCAGGTCGCCCGTGGGGTCCAGCAGCAGAGCGCCTTCGGCCGTCAGTTCTCCGGCCTGCTCGCCGGCGCCCAATACCTGCGGCAGAATGTCCTTCAGCTTCCACTCGAACCCCCTGTCCTCGATATGGGCATCGAAACGGTCCGCCAATGAGCGGTTATAATCCTGTTGCGTGATGTCAATGGGGAACACTCCCGAGGCTTCCCCGATACCCATCAGTTTCTGGCCTGTCAGTTTCCAATGGACATAACCGGCCACCGTCGTCATGTGGGCGATACGGCCGACATGCTCTTCCTCGTTAAGGATCGCCTGGTACAGGTGGGCAATGCTCCAGCGCTGTGGGATGGGATGGTTGAACAGGTCAGAGAGCTCCTCTGAAGCCCGGGCCGTCATATTGTTGCGCCAGGTCCTGAACGGTACCAGCTGGTTGCCTTCAGTACCAAAGACCATGTAGCCGTGCATCATGCCGCTGAAGCCGATGGCCTTCACCCGCTTCAGGGGGACGTCGTAGAGCTCCTGAACATGCTTATGCAGGTCGGCAAAGCTGGACTGAATCCCTGACCATACCTCCCCCAGAGGATAGGTCCAGATCCCGTCATCCAGCGTGTTTTCCCAGCCGTGTCCGCCCGATGCGATGGGTGCGTTATCGCTGTCGATCAGCACCGCCTTGATGCGGGTCGACCCCATTTCAATACCAAGTACGCCCTGACCGTCCTGAATGAGTGCTGCAATCTCCGAAGGTTCTCTGTTCTTCATGTTGATACCACCCCTTTTCTGAAATCAATCTGAGCCACAAGCCATCACGCACCAGCTCCGGCAACCATCTCTCTTCCGGCAGCCAAGTATAGATCCGAGCCAGCACCAGGCAAGGTTCCGGTACCGTATAAAAGCGCACACATTCCGACATTGACAGCCACGAAGTCATACTGGAGACTTGTGCTCCACATGCCGACGTACACCCCGCAGGAGCTGAGAAGGTGAAGAACCAGGAATTCAAGGTTTCGTACCCGTCTGATATTGTGGTTGAGAATGGCGGCCTGTTTTCATCACGCGGGCGTGGATCTCATCCTCAG
>JASLPY010000162.1 GCA_030744755.1 Kiritimatiellia bacterium
ATATCGCGGATCATTTCGGGGTAATCGTAGAACGCCAGCGACAGGTTCTCGACGCCCATCCAGTTGCGAAGCTGGGCGTACATGCCGACGATAAAGCACGTAATCATCTTTCCGTCGGCGAAGGCCTTGCGGGCCTTATCCAGACGCTCTTGCGGATAAGGAAACATTCGCTCGGGATGCTCCAGATCGTACCGCTCCTTGAGCTGCTCCCAGTCGGCGGGTGTTTTGACCGGAGAGGAAATAGTGTGCGGAATGCTGCTGTCGTCGCTGTCCGAAAGGTACCGCTCCGAGATGCACCCGTCCTCGCCGCGCATGATGACCGAGCTTTCCTTTTTCTCGATGATCTGCTCTTCAAACTTCGGATACATTTGCGTATCAGGCAAAACACAGAACCCCTCCGGCTCGAAGCCGAGATGCAGATCCAGCCGCTGCGGGAAACAGCTTGTGGATTCTTCCAGGGTCAGTTCGATCTCTTTGTCCAGCCCCTCGCTCTGCCAGCGACGAATCGTCTGAGGCCAATACCCAAACTCAATATCCGGCACGCGGTCCACGTCCTGCCCAGTGTACACGCGATAATAGCGATCCGTAATTTCTGTTCTCATCAAAGGCTCCCTAGAGAGTAGTTGGGCCAGGAGTTAGTAGCTAAACCTGAATCCCTGACTCCGTCTGGGTTCTACCGCCTAGCGCCCACCTCGGCCTCTCACTAACAACTAATACCTAACGCCTAACCCCTAACGCCCAATCCCTTCTTCCTAACGCCTAGCGCCTAACGCCGAATCCCTTTGTTGCCCCTGCCCCCTGCCTCCCATCCCCTCCACCTTCAGGTCTCAGGTTTCAGGTCTCAGGTTTTCCCCTTTCCCCCTTCCTCCCCCTTATTTCTTCTCCATTGCCTTCTTAAAGGCGGCTAAGTCGGATTCACGAAGAGCCGTGTCTTCAGCCTTGAGCACGCCGATGTTGTACTCATCGGGAATCGCCGGCTGTGGAACCGTGATGGCTGGTGCGAGGACAGGGCGGAGGCCCACATACGGGTACGGCATCCCCGGCATGAGGTGGCCACGGGAGGCCGACCGCACATAGCGCCGCCACTCGTTTGGCTTGCTATAGACTTTGCCCTTCGGGCTGGGGTCTTCGTAGAAGTTGTCAAATCCACCGCGGATGACTTTGGACCTCCCGTCGGTAAATGCCACCGGATCCGTCGTTTCGCTGCCTTGGTACGGGGCGTAATCGTCGAGCACCCATTCCAGCATGCCCATGTGCATATCCATCAAACCAAACGTGTTGGCAACGCCGCCCTCGTTCTGGATCGCGTCGCTTCCTTTGGCTTTGCCCGCGATGATCTCAGCTTGCCTGGTCCCGATTGCATCGACCGTCTTCTCGACCTGCTCGGCATTGAACGCTCCGGTCGTGCCCGCACGGCAGGCGTATTCCCACTCAGCCTCTGTGGGCAAGCGGTATTCATAACCATTTGGCAACCGGCCGGCGGCCTTTTCACGTGCCGTGAGCTTCTCGCAGAACTCCACAGCGTACTTCCAGGAGACACCTTCCATTGGTTTGTCTGTCAGACGGCGCAAGTGGGTCTCGGGTTTCCCGGGAGTATACGGGCCATGTTGATGAATCTCGGGAAGCGAGAAACCCCAAGCACCCTTGCGAAAGAAGATAGGGTCGTAGTTCGGGCGCATCATCGGAACGTACTGGGTCTGCTTGATTTCCTGTTTCGCCATGTAGAACGGCTTCGAAATCATGACCGTACGCTGCGCCTCATCCTCACCACGACCAACCTCGCCCTTGGGACTGCCCATCGTGAATGTACCGGCGGGGATCTTGACCATCTCAATCGCATCCGGCAGCGCGAACTGCCTGGCCTGCATGGAGACGATGTGTTTGGTCTCAGGTGGGGCAGCGCGCACGGTGGGGGTGCTCACTAGGGCGACTAATGCGATCAGTACGGTAGTCGTGTATTTCATCGTTTTTCCTCTGTAGCACGCGCCAGGAGTCAGGGATCAGGAATCAGGAGTCAGTAAGAACTTCTCCGGATTCCGGATCATTGATCCGAGCATCTTTCCTATTTCATGGTTCAACGTTGTCATTTCCGCGTGTTCTTCGGTCGTGATGTATCCACAGTCTCGGGCAGAATCCCACGAGGTGTCGGTCTCGGCATTCTCGCCATCACAGTCAGTCAGCTTGCTCACGAAATGCGCCGCATATCGACGCTTGGCCCAGGCCTCTCTCAAGTTCATGGGTACGGAACGTGACGAACGCCGGCCCTGGCTAGTCAGTGCATACCGTTCTTCGGTAGGGAAACGCTTGCTGATCTCAAAGATTCTCATGGCCTGCTCATAGGACTTCTTATACACGATCAACTCTTTGACATTACGAACAGCCATATGTTCTCCTCCTGATCCCTGACCCTGCCACCTGTCTCCTGTCTCCTGATCCCTGACTCCTGCCTCCTGCCCCCCCTACTCATACATCCACGGCTTCATTCGTTTAAGATAATGCTGCATAACCGGCTGGGCCATCGCTTCTTTGTCGCTTTCGTAGCGTGCGCGTCCATCCCAATCGACAGTGGTCGGCCAGGGCAGAGCCTGCAGCTTCCTCGCTGTCTCAAGTTGTGCAACATCATCCGGGATATGCGGGGTGTGCCCACTCAGGATCGTCTTCGAGATCTTCGCAAGCTGTCCTGACCAGCCGCTCTTACGCAACAACTGTGCCTCCAGCGCATTGGTCTCAGCGGCGGCGACGTCCTGGGCTTTTCCGATCTCACGACGGGGGATGTCGTGGATATCCCTATCGAGCTTCTTCCTTTCTGCATCGAGTTTCGGATCGGGTTTGTAGCGCATCTGCCTTTGCAGGCTATCATTCTCCTTTTGCGACTTCTTATACGCTGCCGTTTCGCGGATGGCTCGATCCAGTTGTTCCCTGTGGCCCTGCACCTTTTTCCGCTCGCGTTCCAGTTCACGTACGCCGGGCAGCTTAGCCTGGCGCTGGTTGATCATTTCATTTTTCGCCCTGTGCATCTTGTGGTTCAGATCTTCCTCAAGTTTCCGGCGCTCACTGCTTCCCTGTGGGGCGGCATTGATCTTCTTACGCTGCTCTTTGATCCGTTCTTCCAGCGCGATATACTCGGGATCTTTCTTGCACTCCGCTTCAGCGGTTTTTCGCAGCTCGTTGCGCTGGCGATGCAATTCATCCTCCGCGGCAATCGCTTCCTTGTAGCCGGGATAGCTTTCCTGCATCTCGCGCTGCTTCTTATGGATTTCCTGTTGCCTCGGCCTCAATTTCGCGACGAGCTTGTTGTACGCCTCGTCGTTCTTCCGGGCTTCGTTAATCTCCCGGTAGATCTCGTCCTTCCGGTCTTTGAGTGCTTCGACTGCGTTATTGATTTCCTTAATGCGTTCGGCGGCAGACGCACTCAGCTCTTCTTTTCGCTTGCCGACCGCAGCCGCGTACTTGGCGTAGTAAGCCGTTAGCGGATGTGTCTTGGCCAGGTTGCCCGAAAACGCTTCCCTCTTCGCCTCATAGTCGGTGTCGATGTACTCCTTCTTGAACCGTGCGTACACTTTCGGACAGATGCGACGCGGGTTGACCAGTGGTACATCGACCTTGCTGAAATCCTCATACACCTCGGACAATACCCGTAGATAATCAACCGCACCCGTCATCGGGAAAGTTCCCCCCAGCCCGGCGGCCATCGTTGCCAGTCGCACCTTACCCGGCGCGAATGCATCGGAGGAACGGAAGTCCGTCTTGATCTCGGCAATGTTCTTTCCGTCCTGGAACAGTTTCATCGTCTTGCCGTCCAGTTCAGCCCGAACGACAGTCCACACACCCGGCGAGACTTTCCCGCCCCGACAGTCGGCCCGCACATCACCCGCGTTACCCGCCAGAACGAGCTGCCCCCCCGCGAGCGACAGTGACAGGTGGTTCTGTTCGTCGTTGCCGAACATCCACAAGGTCTGTTTCTTGTTGGAATCGATCTTCAGCCGCATGTCCAGTGTGATGATTTCCAGGTCGGCCATCTCACCGGGCATCTCCGCCCACTGATTCTTACCGTTGAATGTGAAGGCCCCCTCTTCCGCGCCGTCATACGTGAACCCGGGGTTGCCGATCAGCACGCCGTCGAAAAGGATGCGGTCGTCGCGGTGTGACCCGTATATGCCACCACCAGACCCCGACCGTTCGTTGTAGTGGTCTTCCAGCAACACCGTTTCGGGCTGGAAACACTCGTAGTTCGCCTGGAAGGCGGCAGTACCGGTGAGCTGGGCGAGCCGCTTCTGCGGCGCGTCGGTATCCTCTTCGGGGTTGACCTCCTGACCGGACCATTTCTTTTCGTTGCGGATGTACATGCGGGAGTTCCCGCTGTGGACGCCCTTTTCGATGGCGAGCTTTCCGAAAGCACGGGCGTTGTCCTTGAACACGACGTCGCCGTAGGCAATCACGTAATCGTCAATCACCGCGTTATCCAGAACCTTGGCGGTGTCCAGCACCATCGCGTGGCGGCCCACATAGGCGGTTTCTGCGACGTCGGCCGTGTCCGCGACCCAGCCACCGCCGTTGGCGTGACGCTTGCCCCTGGAGTTCCTCAAATGCCATTGCGCGTTCTCATTGTCTTCCAGCCCGGCCAACGCTTCTTCCAACTGCTTGCGCTGTTCGGGATCGGTCACAGGAATGGCGGCCGACAGGAGTCCTTCACCGTCATAGCGCTGGACGCGACGTCCGGCGAACATCCCTGCCTGGCCGGCAACATCATCTTCGAACAACGTTGTGTGCGGCGTACCCGCGCGGCAGCCCGAGAGCGTGACGTCATATGGATAGCGATACCCGAAGCCGCCCTGGTACACCACGTGGGTCTGGTGGCGGCGTGGCAAATCGCTCGCCGGACTCAACGCCGTCGGCGTAGCGGTTACCGTCAGCCAGTACCGCCGGTCACCCGGCTGGACCTTGATGCTCATCTTGCCTTTGTTCCACAGCGGCGAGTAGCGACACTTGCCTTCGCTATCGACGGCTACAATGCATGCGCGCCAATCGCTGAACGTCTTAGGATCGTAATGACCGGCAAAATCGACCGTCAGCGCCCCGGCACCCTTGTCGGCGATGAGCCGGACGAGGTTCACACCGAACGCTTCGGGCGCGAACTTTGGATCGCTTCGGTAGCAACGTTTCTCGCGGTCGAGTTCGACCAGTGAAACGCGATTCGGCATGCAGAAATGTGCGCGGAGCCCCATCTGTATTTCGTTATCGAACTCGGCGAAGCGTGCACCGACCTGCGCGAGCAAATCGCCCGTTTCTCGGATTCCGTCCTTGAACAGGCCGCGTTTCTCGCCCACACGAGCGATGATATGCATCGGGGTGGCTTCGCTATCCGA
>JASLPY010000163.1 GCA_030744755.1 Kiritimatiellia bacterium
GCTGGCGATGGCAGCCGACAGAAGTTCCAGGAAGCGGGTGGCCGGCTCGGCGGCAAGTTGATGGGCTCCCTGGGCCTCTGCCGCCTCGCCCAGTGCCCGCCAACAACGCTGCCACAGGCCGTCGGCCTCGCCCTGGGTGACGGCGCCGGACTCCTGGGCGAATGCCAGGAAGTGCCGGAATCCAACTCCCAGGTTGGCCACCAGGTCGGCTGTGCGCCTGTGCCGGCCGCTCAGGTGAGCCTCAGCGCGGAGCGCATCAACCTGGGTCTTTAGACTGTCGCTAATCCCCTGATACCGGGGCGCCAGCCAACGAACGTATGCCGCCATGGCCTGAGCGTACAGGCCATTAGCGGCGTCCTCTTGGCAAGCGGTCAGCTTGTCCCAGTCCAACGCGTCCTTGCCGGTCTCTATCACCAGCATACGCGCCCGGAGCGACTGACCTTTTGGCACGTCCTCGCCGGTACTAAGAATCAGGCCCCGTGGTGGCTTGGCCGGTTTCAGCGTGGCATCAGCGCGCATACGCATCCGGCCAGACGAATTTCCTTGGGCGCGTATCAGCCGGTCAGCTTCCCGATGCATCCGCTGGACATCAGTAGCCGAGCCGGCAGGCGCGAAGTCGTCCACACTCAGAATAGCATCCTTCGCGTGGAAAGCCAGTCCTTCAAGCGCGTTGCCGGTAGATGACCAGGAGCCTGGTAGGTGCCTGGCATCCATGCCGGGTCCAAAATGCTGTTGGGCCAGAGCCGCAAGGGCCGTTTTACCTTCGCCGGTAGCCCCCGATAGGTGGATCGCAGCGTCAATGCCACCCAAGGGAGCCCGGTATGTACCGGCATTGATAGGCACCGTAATGGCGTCATCGGCCAACTCTAGGACTCTCAGGCTGGCCCTAATCGCTTGCACCAGCTCCGCACCTTCTGGAGGCTCGGGCAGCATGTAATTCCGCAAGTCGCCGGGAAGATGCACCTCGGCGTCTGGCAATGAGCCATTCGCCCCGATGGCGCCGCCCGCGTGGAGGAAGGCCCAGTGCTTACCCAGCTTGCGCCAGCCGGTATGTGTGTAGACATGCCGTTCGTGGGCGTCCTTGGAGAGTAGCTGAATGGCGGTGCGAGCATGGTCCTTGAGGGTACTTCCGGGATATACAACTGCCCGGGCGCCCAGGTGCTCCATAGTCCAGCCCATTCCCCCAAACTGGGCCGCCCCCACACTGAAGCGCGATGTCCGATTCTGGAACCTCGCTTCAATCTCAAGGCTGCGCCTGGTCTCAACCCCATCGTCTTCGATTAGCTGCGCCGTGATCTCGGCGGTAAAATTGGTCAAGTAGACCGGAACGTCGCCGTCTTTCAAAGGCTTGTTCCACACAATGCCGCCATCGGCCATCCCATATCGGCCCTCTAGCGTAGCCCCGCCTTGCCGGTTCTCGCCAGGAGGAGAGGGCTCCCACTCCGGCGCCTTCCTGGCCAGGTCCACCAGCTCATCGATGGTGTGCCCCTGGCCGAGCCAGTCGCTAACGTCGCCCTGGTCCGGCAGTCCAGCCAGTTCCAACACCCGGACACTCTTGGCGACGCCCTGGACGCTGTAAGCAACCTTGACTGCGTCCTCTCGGCCTGTTCGGTCATTGTCAGGGACCTTCACAACCTGACGCCCTTCCAGCCAGACGGAGTATTCAGGCAACCACTTTCCGGCGCCCATAGGGTTCGTGGTGGCTACTAAACCCAACTTGATCAAGTTATCGGCATCCTTCTCGCCCTCCACGATAAACACAGGTTTGGCCGGGTCTGCCGCCAACAATTCAGGAAGCCGGTACAGGACTCGGCGGACCCCTTCTAGGTTCCACTTCCAGCCGCCCTTACCGTCCGGTTGCCGTTGGGCGAAGTCTTTGGGGTCATAACGGACAGTCTGGAAGAGGAGGGTTCCATCCTCATCGGTGTAGTCGTAAGTGGCGACAATTCGGCGGCTGGGGCGTTTACTACCGCGTTTAGGACTTGGGGGACGATTATCGTGGCGTTGTCCACACCGGCAGTCACCAGTAAGGCGGTGGGCATAGGTCTGAGAGCCGTCCTTCATTGCGATCCCTCCGGCCAACTCTTCCCTGGTGCAGTGCGCCCATTTCCCTTCATCGGATAAAAAACCGTAGCAACGTTGACCCTGGTGCCGTTGCTGCTTGTGATAGCCGCCACAGATGGGGCAAGGCTGATCTCTTGTGAACCGCTGGGCTGAGCTAACCATGGTGCCCTCCCACGAGATGGTCCCTTATCATCAGTTCCAATGCGTGGGCAACCAGCCCTGCTTGTTTTGATATCTCCGCTAGGTCTGTGGACTCCAGCGCTCGGATCAGTTCCGCCAATGTCGTTAATGGCAACGTGGGTGTGGACGATGGGCCGTCGCTGGGGTCAGACATGGTGGCGCCGTCTGGCCTTGGCAGATTTGTGGGCGAGTCGGGTAAAGTAGGCTTTACGGGCGGCTTCAGCCCGACGGGCGCGTTCTTTGGGAGGCAAGGCACCCTCAGGATCCACCTCTCGCTCAAAGCGGGCCATGAAAGCGGTCCTGGCGGGTTTGGTGGTCTCCTTGGGGTCGTGGGTGGCGTGGAGTCGGTAGGCTCCGATTCGGCCCCGCAAGGCCATTTCCTTGGGATCGAACGAAGGGGTAGGCCCTCCTGCAGCCTGCGCGGCGGTCATTGGATCACCGCCCGTTGCTGGAGATCCTTTTCGTGTTTTATTCGGTCAACCTCTTCTGGAGGAAACCGCCAGGCGCCGCCGGGTAGTTTCCATCCCTGAAGAAGGCCAGCAGTTGCCAATCGCCAGACGGTGGCACGGCTACAGCCAAGGATGAAGGCTGCCTGTCCAGCTGTGAGGGGGGTTCGGACAAAAATCACGGGGCACACTCCTATACCTGTACGGAGTGTGCCCCGAATCTATCCTGGTCTTTGACTACGGGACCGGCTGACCGCTATTCAGTTTCTGAGTTCAGGTTAACATAACGGGTTCAATCGTTGCAAGTGTCTCCTGGCACGAGTTTAAACTCCGGTCTGAAAGCCGTTGCCCCTTCCCTGTATCCGCAGGATTCGCAGATGAAATTCAACGGGTTCACCCGGGGGTTATCTCCCGTCGCAGTAGAAGCGGCGATAAGACTGGCAAGGGTGGTAGATTTAGCGGACTTCCCGCCGACGCCCGTTCTAAGCTGCTGGGTAGTCAACTGTTTATCCTGGTCGCTCTCTACGCCGTTTTGATAAACATCCACAGGGATGCCCACCTTCCTGTGACACCTAGGGCAATCAATGGTAATTCGGCGGTCACCACCCCGACGTTTCCACTTGAAGGTATCGCGACGCCTTTGATTTCTCTGGTTTATCTTCGGCATGCCTCGGGCCTCCCCATGTTGTTCTAGCCAAGGAGTATTACAACCTATCGCCCGGACCGAGGCGCCGGTGGGCTTCCACCGCCCGCTCTGTTGCCGCGCTCGCTGCGTAGCGTCCAACCATCGTCCTGGAATTCCATCCGGCCAGCCGCATAAGGTCGCTTTCCGTGCCGCCTGCGCTCAACCAACTGTGGGCGAATGAATGGCGCAGCTGATGCGGGTAAATCCGGCCAAGGCCAGCATCGGCGCCACGGCGCCGGATTACCTGCCTGACACCCGATTCGCTCATTCGCCCCTTGATGCCCAGCCATAAATGGGGAAGCTCCGAGTCCTTGTGCATGTCTCGCTTGCGAATGTAGCGGTCCAAGGCCCGGACAGTCTTTTTCCCAACGGCAAGCACCCGCTCCCTTCGCCCTTTGCCCAACACTCGGAGTATGCCTTGGTCAAGTTCCACGTCGCTTAGGCTTGCGTCAGTGGGATGCCACCTTAGGTTGGTAATCTCGCTCAGTCTGGCGCCGGTGTCTATGAAGACCCGGATGATTGCCGCGTCCCGCCGGTCTTCGGTGGACTGTCCCTTATCACAAGTGGCCAAGAGCGACCTCAACTGTCCCTCGCGGAGCACGTCGGGCGGGTCCAGCGGCACCCTAGGCGGCTTCATCCGCGCCATGGGCGACTCTTTGACCTCGCCCTCTTCGGTCAACCACTTAAAGAACATCTGGAGGCCACGATACCGGTTGCTGGCGGTGGCCGCTTTCCAGCGGTCCAGCAAGTCAGCAATAAAAGCCTCGACGTGCTCCCGCCGTATATTGGCCACGTCCTGCGGCATCCCTTGACTGGCGACGAACCGGGCGAACTGGCGCACCGCTTCGGTGTAGGTCTCCTGGGTCCTCGGGCTCAAGTTCTCCGCCCGGAGATGACGGCCAAAGGAAGCCATATTAACAGCCAGGTCGCCGCCTGCTATAATTGCCACCGGAGAAGCCGTTTCAACCATGATTCACTCCGCCACGATCCGCTCAATGATTTGTACAGTAATGTGCTGACCTAGTCATGATACCGCTTAAAAATTGTCCAGTTATCTGCTCTCCTAGCATTGTAGCACATGCCAAACCAGGCAGTCAACCAGTTATGTGCTGTCCTTAGCTAGGAAATACGTGGGGGTGTAGCTCAGCGGGAGAGCACCTGCTTTGCAAGCAGGGGGCCAAGGGTTCGATTCCCTTCACCTCCACCACTTTTTTGAGGCTAAATTAGCCTTTGCTTCTTGTCTGCTTAAAAAGAAGGTTTGGGTTTCCGCACCTTTTTCCGCACCTTTTCTCTAACTAATGGGCTAATCCAGCATCCTTTCAACATGTTCCCCAATGACGGTTCCCATCTCTGGCGAGTTGATTATTCTCTTAGCTTCCGCTGTGCTTTTGGTTTCACTTAACCATTCATAGAAGTAGTAACGGACTCCGTGCCAATAAGCTGATTTGTAGGCCCCATGCTTCTCCAGCCAGTAAGTTTCACCAGAGCTAACCAAATTATCGATAGAGATGCTCTCATTAGCCTCATGCAGTAATTTCCTCAGTTCTGTCAATGCACTCTTAATTATCATAGCAACGCTCCTTAAAAAAAATTAGCCCCAGCCACCGATTGGAGACAGTGCATGGGGCTGACATAGATGGGGGATGAGGGGAAATGCTTATCTATGCTCCAAAGGCTAATCCCATCTGGAACTTATTATTAATTGCCAGTTCGGGTATTAGCTTGGCTGTTGGCAACCAGCACAAATGGGACAGTTTGGGACCCGAGAGATCAGGGGTGTGGAAGAGCTTGGGTGAACTCCCTGAGGGTCCGGTTATGAAGTCTTCGCCTATTGATGGTTTGAGCCTTCACCTCCCTTCTGCGCTGTAGGATCCGTTCCTTTCTCCCGTTAAGCACGTCCGCAGGTGTCACGTTGCCCAAAGCCTTGTGATACCGCCTGTAGTTGTAGTAGCT
>JASLPY010000164.1 GCA_030744755.1 Kiritimatiellia bacterium
CTTGCGGTGCCGTCTTCGGCACGGGAAGCTGGCACGACGCTTGCGGCGGTTCGCGGGGGAAATAGAAACGACCCCGTTCCGACGGGGGCGACCTTTTCAGCGAGCATCCAAAGTACGTGCGGCAAAGAGTTCATCTCGTCGCGGCGGCGTTGCCGCACGCGACTCCATCGGACACGATTCTGATTCTTCCCTTCCCCCGATGAGAAAGGCCGGATCATTGTCCGCCGAATCGTCGGCGGAGAAATCGAAAATCACTTCTCCCGCAGTCACTTCCAACGCTTGCCAAGCCGAGAGCATGGCCGCCGACCTGTCGGCGGCGTCCAGAACGTCACTCTCTCGCTTCACCGAATCGCGTCGTCAAAGCGATTCGGAAATGTCGGTCAAAAGGTCGTCGTCAAGGTGGGCAGACAGGCCGGTTCCCGTCCTTCAAGTCGAGTTTCCCGAGCCGTGGGCAATCATCGCCCGCGCCGGTTCCGCTGATGCGGAAACCGGCGAAATCTCGAAAAATCTAAAATGGTCGGGGCGGTGGGATTCGAACCCACGACTTTCAGCTCCCAAAGCTGACGCGCTGCCAGGCTGCGCTACGCCCCGATATGTTAGGTTCTTAAGAAACAGAGGCGGAAATATAGCACTCCCCGCGCAAAAGGCAAGCAATAGGAAAGCTGCCCCGTCTGGAATAATGAAGCATTTCCATCCGACGCAAACTCCATACACGTGTCTGGGGACCAGGTAGCAACGCCGGCAAGAGAGCCCCTGCTCTCTTGCCGCATGTCCCTGTCCCCGAGGTACATCTTCCCCACTAGTCTGTCTTGATGCCGCCACCGCTCAGATCGATCCTGCTATCCGCTGTCTGCCTAGTCCAGGGCCATTTAGTCCATAGGCTCACTCTCTTGTGTCGCAGGAAGTTATGCAAAAATCTGAACTACACTGCACTCAATGAACCCGCTGAAAACGACATCTCCCGATTGGAATCGGGAGCTACAGGGGATCGAACGTAGCGCCCGACTCCGATCGGGCGACCTCTTTGCTGGATGATGAACACGCTGCAAGTGGTATTGGAGGACTGAACACTCTGATCCCAAATGCCTTACGGAGAACTGAATGACCCTGCTGCCTGGTCCCCGTTCTGCTTGAATTCGCTTGCAACCCGACTGGGGTGGTCAATACACTCGCCGACCGGACTCCTCTTGTACCGTTGGGTGCTCTGTGAAACCGAAGGAGAAGGGCAACAACATGCCGGAACTCGAGTTTACACCGCGTGAAGAGCTTTCAGATTATGAGTGGGATTCTGAGAGAAAGGACTGGAATCGACCAGATCTGGATCGCGAGACGCTGAAGAGGCTTTCCGAACGGAATACGCTGGATGGCCTCGTGCGAATCGGCTTTTTCGTTTCCATACTCGCGGCCTGTGCGCTGGCAACTATCCAGGTCAGCAGGTACAGTTTGTGGCTGGCCATTCCGATTCTGTACCTTTACTACTTCTTCTATGGTTTCTGGGTAGCCATTGCTCACGAGCTGCAGCACAAGACTGTCTTCGCCAGGTCTTTTGACTGGTTCAGCGAGATTATCTTCTTCTTTATACAGGTGCTCATCTGGAATAGCCCTCGTTACGCGCGGATTTCCCATCGGCTTCACCATCGCCACACGATGGTACGAGGGATTGATCCCGAAACGGAATGGCCGGAGGTGATCACCAGCAAATGGCTGCGCAAGCATTTGCTGAAGCGACTCCTTCGATTCGCAGTTGTAGGTGCCGTTTACGATCTGTTTGATGTGGTAAAGGTCCATATTGCCCGCTCCCTGGGCCGCAAGGACCGGATGATGCGCGACCACTGCAGCGACAAGGACATCGCCGTGATCAGGATTGAATCCCTGGCCATTCTGCTGATTCACGTCACCATCGCCGGGCTGGCGATCTGGTTTCGCCGGTGGGAACCCATTGCATTCGTGACGCTGGCCTGGCAGATCGGAACGCCCTTCGAGGACATGTGGCACACAACCGAGCATATCGGCCGGCTCTACAACGTGAAGGACCAGAGGCTCTGCACGCGGTCCATTCGCGTGAGCCCCTTCATCAAGTTGATTTTCTGGGGACTGGATGATCATGTTGACCATCACTGTTTTCCCGTTGTCCCTTCCCGCAATCTACCGGAATTGCATGGTATTCTGAGCAAGGATCTGGCGGAACCCAAGAATATGGTCGGTTGCTGGCAGGAGATGTTTGCCATTGCCAGGGAGAAAGATAACAATCCTACCCATGAGTACGTTCCCGTTACGCTCTAGAGCTCTCGCGGGGGGCAGCGGCTTCGCTGCCCGTGGAAGCGCAACGGCATAGCAAGGGACTTTGATTCCGCCCGCAGACGGGCATTTGGAGAACTGAATGAAACGAATACTGATCGTCACAATATGCGTTCTTGCTGCCGCAGTTATGGCATTTGCTGCCCCTGAATCAAAAAATGAAGGAACGCGGCCCAATATTATTGTCATTCTTCTCGATGATATGGGCTACTCGGATCTTGGCGCTTACGGCGGGGAGGTGCGAACCCCCAACATCGACCGCCTGGCCGGAAACGGGCTCCGGTTTACACAGAACTACAACTCCGCACGCTGCTGCCCCTCACGCGCTTCGCTACTGACGGGGCTGTATTCGCACCAGGCGGGCATCGCCAACTTCACCGGCGGGGACCAGACCGCGAAGCGGGGGCCGGCTTACCTGGGGCGACTGAACAAGCAATGCGTGACGCTCGCGCGGGTTCTGAAGTCTGCAGGATACAGTACTTACGGTGTCGGCAAATGGCATGTCGGCAGGGCTGAGAATCCCATCGATCGCGGGTTCGATGAATACTACGGCTACATACAGCACCACAGCAACCCGCAGTGGCAGATGGGCCGCTACAAGAGGTTTCCCCCGGAGCGCGAACCGGAGTTCAAGTATGATCCAGCGAAGTACTATGCCACGGATGCGTTCAATGATTACGCACTGGAGTTCGTGAAGCAGGGCCAAAAAAAGAAACAGCCGTTCTTTTTGTACCTTGCCCACTCTTCCCCGCATTTTCCGCTGCATGCGCCGGCTGAAACACGTGACTCATACCTCGACATTTATCGCCGCGGTTGGGACATATTGAGAAAAGAACGCTACGATCGCCAGACGAAGAGCGGGCTCGTCACGGACTCCTGGACTTACACGAAGAGGTCGGATGTGCCGAGGGATAATGAGAGTATTGCGAACGGATATCCAGGCAAACAGAATCCCGCCTGGGATGACGTGCCCCCGGAGCGGCGAGAAGATCTTGCCTATCGCATGGCCACGTTTGCCGCTATGATCGAACACGTCGACAGGGGAATCGGCCGTATCATTGCCCTCCTCGAGAAAACGGAGGCCCTGGACGACACCCTCATCATGCTGACCAGTGACAACGGCGCCTGTTATGAATGGGGGCCTTTCGGGTTCGATAAGGTCAGCCGCAGAGGCGTAACAATCCTGCACAAAGGCGAGGACCTCAAGAAGGTCGGAGGACCGGGTACATACCACTCGGTAGGCAGCGCCTGGTCATGCCTGAGCAACACGCCCCTTCGGATGTACAAGCACTTTAACCACGAGGGCGGGAACTGTAGTCCGCTTATCGCTCACTGGCCCAAAGGCATAAAGAAACCCAACCGCTGGGTGAGGACACCGGTTCACCTTATAGATTTCATGCCCACGCTGCGCGATGTCGCCGGAGCCGAGTATCCTGAGACGCTCAACGGAATTAAGATCAAACCCCTTGAAGGCACAAGCCTGAAACCCATCTTCGGTGGTGAAAGTAAGCTTCCCGAGCGGACACTGTGCTTCGACCATTTTGAGTCCAGCGCCATCAGAAAAGGCGACTGGAAGCTTGTCCGTGGCAATTATCGCTATAACGACCGCAAATGGGAACTCTATAACATCGCGGAAGATCGCTGCGAGACACGCGACCTCATCTCCACCCATCCTGAAAAGGCCCAGGAGTTACAGGGCCTTTGGAAGGAGTGGGCGGTGAGAGTGAAGGTCAATCCTTACTACCTGCACAAATAGTAGTGGGAGACTAACCGCGGATTACGCGGATTACGCGGATAAAGATAGGATTCGGGCCCGCGCGGAAATCACAGCTGAATGGTGAGGGAAACGTAGCATGGTGCTCCGCGCCGTGTGTTCGACGTTGGCCTCGCACAATTGCCAAGAAATGGCGCAGAGCGCCGTTCTACATAGGAATCCCATCCGTATAATCCGCGTAATCCGCGGTTAAACCCTCTTTTCGCGAAATCGTTCCCGCTTAGATAGGCCCTGGATTCATACATCGGTGCTTTACTCAGAACTTTTTTTGAGTTTTTTTGGAAAAGGTGCCGGCCGGCTTCTTTCTCTTTATTAGTGGCAGAAACAACACTAACCCGAGAGGAGGAAGACCATGGCCACACAAGCACTACAGGTAATTCAGCAGAACACCGCGATGAAACTCACCATCGCCGAATACGGGCTCCCGATCGCCGATGTATGGCAGCCCAAACCTTACGACCACGAACTGGAGAACCGGCAACTCTCCCGGCTGCTCGACTGGATCAGGGCCTACCAGGCCTGGCCTAATCGTAACCAGATGGAGAGGCATGGTTACGAATATCCGCCCGTGGAGCCGGATTTCGATCCGGATTCAGACTGGTTGCGCTTCGAAAGGTGGATGAACCACCAGCCCGTTGCATGGAACTTTGTCAGTGAGTTCGGCGATATTCTCGATCCCGTTGACGCCAGCGACGACCAGGTACATGCCGAGTTGGAACGCATTGCCCGTCTCTTGAAAGAAAAGCGCGTCATCGTGGGATGGCAAGAACCCGTGCCCGAAAGGCTTGTGCTCACGTACCTCCGGAAAGTGCTGGCAAAGGAGGAATTCGAGATTACTTCCGCCGGATCGCAATGGCACATGGATGGCTGCGACGGGTTTTGTCCCGGCTGCTTCCAGCGCCCATGGTGCGAGAACGGCAGAGAGAGCTGCTGGCTGGAGGATGAAGACGCCGGCAAGATGGCCATCCCCGACGAAACCAAGCCCTATGCGGAGGGACTGGTGCTGTCGTTGGAGGTGCTTCGGAATCGGGATGCCGGGATAGCTTGATCAGCGGCCAGGAAAAGAATAACGAGTGACAAGTGGCGGGTGGTGCGGAGTGGAGAATTCAATATCCAATATCCAACAAGGAATGTCCAATGACCAAGGAAAGAGGGGTGCACGAAACAGAAGTGGGTTTGCGACATATTGTTCTTTTTTTTGCCCGAATAGTGTAGTATCTTATACTACA
>JASLPY010000165.1 GCA_030744755.1 Kiritimatiellia bacterium
GGCATCGATCCGTAGCTGGTCTGAGAGGATGATCAGCCACACTGGGACTGAGACACGGCCCAGACTCCTACGGGAGGCAGCAGTGGGGAATATTGGACAATGGGCGCAAGCCTGATCCAGCCATGCCGCGTGAGTGAAGAAGGCCCTAGGGTTGTAAAGCTCTTTCACCGGGGAAGATAATGACGGTACCCGGAGAAGAAGCCCCGGCTAACTCCGTGCCAGCAGCCGCGGTAATACGGAGGGGGCTAGCGTTGTTCGGAATTACTGGGCGTAAAGCGCGCGTAGGCGGCCGGCCAAGTCGGGGGTGAAAGCCCGGGGCTCAACCCCGGAACGGCCCTCGAAACTGGCCGGCTCGAGACCGGGAGAGGAGAGTGGAATTCCCAGTGTAGAGGTGAAATTCGTAGATATTGGGAAGAACACCAGTGGCGAAGGCGGCTCTCTGGACCGGACCTGACGCTGAGGCGCGAAAGCGTGGGGAGCAAACAGGATTAGATACCCTGGTAGTCCACGCCGTAAACGATGAGTGCCAGATGTCGGGGGGCATGCCCTTCGGTGTCGCCGTTAACGCATTAAGCACTCCGCCTGGGGAGTACGACCGCAAGGTTAAAACTCAAAGGAATTGACGGGGGCCCGCACAAGCGGTGGAGCATGTGGTTTAATTCGACGCAACGCGCAGAACCTTACCAGCCCTTGACATGATCGGTTTGGGCGCCGGGAGACCGGCGCTTTCAGTTCGGCTGGTCCGATCACAGGTGCTGCATGGCTGTCGTCAGCTCGTGTCGTGAGATGTTGGGTTAAGTCCCGCAACGAGCGCAACCCTCGTCCTCAGTTGCCATCGGTCCGGCCGGGCACTCTGAGGAAACTGCCGGTGACAAGCCGGAGGAAGGCGGGGATGACGTCAAGTCCTCATGGCCCTTACGGGCTGGGCTACACACGTGCTACAATGGCGGTGACAGAGGGCGGCGAGGGGGCGACCCCGAGCAAATCCCGAAAAGCCGTCTCAGTTCGGATTGCTCTCTGCAACTCGAGAGCATGAAGGTGGAATCGCTAGTAATCGCGGATCAGCATGCCGCGGTGAATACGTTCCCGGGCCTTGTACACACCGCCCGTCACACCATGGGAGTTGGCTTTACCTTAAGGCGGTGCGCCAACCCTCCTCGGAGGGAGGCAGCCGACCACGGTAAGGTCAGCGACTGGGGTGAAGTCGTAACAAGGTAGCCGTAGGGGAACCTGTGGCTGGATCACCTCCTTTCTAAGGACCAGAAGACAGAGGACGGAAGACGGAAGACGGAAAGCGGTTGTCGCGAGACAGGTGCCGGATGTCGGATGTCGAGGCCTCTTCTTCCGGAACTTACACATAAGGACAGTGGCGCGTGAGGTGGAAGTCTTTCGGCTTCCGCTTTCCGACCCCTGTCCTCCGATACCTGACCCCGGTCTTGTGACCGGGTGCCGTCCACGCATCCCTTCTCCTCGAGCGCGCGCCTGAACGAAGGACGAAACACGGCAAGCGGTTGCCCGTGGTCCGAGGTCGGGTCTCCGATCTTCCGGACCGCGACAGGGGCGGCGGTGGCGAGCGAGGTGGAAGTCGTCCGACGTCCGCTTTCCGTCTTCCGTCCTCCGTCTTCTGTCTTCTGGATTGGGCCTGTAGCTCAGCTGGCTAGAGCGCACGCCTGATAAGCGTGAGGTCGGTAGTTCAAGTCTACCCAGGCCCACCACCGTCGGAGGACGGAAGACCGAGGACGGAAGCCGGCAAGCGGTTGTCCATGGTCCGAGGTCGGGTCTCCGATCTTCCGGAATTTGGCATGGCGGCGGTGGCGAGCGAGGCGGACGTCGTCCGACGTCCGCTTTCTGCCCTCTGTCCTCTGTCCTCGGTCTTCTGGGGGTGTAGCTCAGTTGGGAGAGCGCCTGCTTTGCAAGCAGGAGGTCATCGGTTCGATTCCGTTCACCTCCACCAGGTGTCGGACGATGGCCAGGTGTCGGAAGATGGCCAGGTGTCGGAAGATGGATGATGCGGTGGCGCGAGGCTCGAGGTTGTACGGAAGGAATTGAGGTGTAAGACTTTGGATTTTTTCTTTTGGTCTTCAGTCTTGTGATTATTGTCTTCCGTTGATTGATATCGTGAACAGGTCTGGTTGACGGATCGCGGTCATGTCTGACGACCGTGGTCCGAGAGGCTGAGTATTGCGTGGTTTGCCGGCCCCGGATTCGGGCCTTGAGGATTGGTGGACACGGGAGCATGGGACAGTCGCGTTTTGACTTCTGTCTTCTGATCTCTGTCTTCTGATTTCTGGTTCCGGTCTGGGCATGGCGGATCACGGCTCAAGCGTGACAAGGGCATTTGGTGGATGCCTTGGCACTGAGAGGCGATGAAGGACGCAGCACGTTGCGATAAGCCCCGGGGAGCCGCGAGCAGGCTTTGATCCGGGGGTTTCCGAATGGGGCAACCCGGCCCTTCGGGGTCATCGTCTGGTCAATCGATAGCCAGGCGAGGCGAACCCGGTGAACTGAACCATCTCAGTAACCGGAGGAAAGGACATCAACAATCGTCGATCTTAGTCGATCGGCGGTGAGACTCCGCAAGTAGCGGCGAGCGAACGCGGACCAGGCCAGTGACGAATCGCGTCGAACCGGAACCGTCTGGAAAGGCGGGCCAGAGTGGGTGACAGCCCCGTACGGGTAGGGGGCGCGGATCGTCGTCGAGTAGGGCGGGGCACGAGAAACCTTGTCTGAACATGGGGGGACCACCCTCCAAGCCTAAGTACTCCTCAGTGACCGATAGCGAACCAGTACCGTGAGGGAAAGGTGAAAAGCACCCCGATGAGGGGAGTGAAACAGATCCTGAAACCGGATGCCTACGATCAGTCGGAGGGGGAGGTGTGTCTTCGGGCACCCCGGCTCCTGACGGCGTACCTTTTGTATAATGGGTCAGCGAGTTAATCGGTGCAGCAAGCTTAAGCCGCTAGGCGAAGGCGCAGCGAAAGCGAGTCTGAACAGGGCGCATATCTCCTCAAGTAGCCGAAGGCGATAGGAGAACGTAAAAGTTCTGGTGTCGTGGCAGCTATTGGCGGAGACATCTTCCTCAAGGAGCCGAAGGGCAAACAAGGGGTCGGCCTCTTCTCAAGTCGTCGCAAGATGACAAAGAGAAGATGACTGCTCCTCAAGTAGCCGAAGGCGACAGGAGCAAGAAGATGATAAGTTGCATGGATTAGACCCGAAACCGGGTGATCTAGCCATGGGCAGGTTGAAGGTGCGGTAACACGCACTGGAGGACCGAACCCACCTATGTTGAAAAATGGGGGGATGACCTGTGGCTAGGGGTGAAAGGCCAAACAAACCCGGAGATAGCTGGTTCTCCGCGAAATCTATTTCGGTAGAGCGTCGCGCGCGTCCGCCGGGGGTAGAGCACTGGATGGGCTAGGGGGGAGCAAATCCTTACCAAACCTAACCAAACTCCGAATACCGGCGCGATTGGTGCGGCAGACAGACGGCGGGTGCTAAGGTCCGTCGTCGAAAGGGAAACAGCCCAGACCGCCAGCTAAGGCCCCCAAGTCATGGCTAAGTGGGAAAGGATGTGGGAAGGCCAAGACAACCAGGAGGTTGGCTTAGAAGCAGCCATCCTTTAAAGAAAGCGTAATAGCTCACTGGTCTAGACAAGCCGTCCCGCGCCGAAGATGTATCGGGGCTCAAGCCATGCGCCGAAGCTGCGGGTGTTCGGAAGACAGTTGTCAGAGGACAGAGGACAGAAAGTGACCGGATCGGCGGACTCCGACGAGATCATCGGGGCCGGGTGGTTCCGGGAGGTCCCCGGGAGGTCCCCGGGAGGTCGATGAAGGGATGCGAGAGACGATCACGTCGTTTGAAGACTTGGATGTGTTCAAGCGCGCCTATCGGATCTCGCTGGAGGTTCATCGGCGAAGCTTGGAATTCCCGGCGATCGAGCAACAGGCGCTGGCCGATCAGGTCAGGCGGGCGTCGAAGTCGATCCCGGCCAACATCGCCGAGGGGTTCGGCAAGCAGAAGCAGTCGGTGGCCGAGTTCAAGCGCTATCTGGTGATAGCGATCGGTTCCGCGGACGAGATGCGGGTGTGGCTGCGTTATTGCTTCGACCTTGATTATATCGACGAGGCGCAATGGCTGCTTTGGCGCGACGAGTATCGCGCGATCGCGAAGATGCTCCAAGCCCTGCACAGGTCTTGGTCATAAGGTGTCTTGGTCATGACGTCATGATTGGCGATCACGGTTGCAGGATCGCGACGGCCGCGCAAGCGGCACTTTCTGTCCTCTGTGCTCTGTCATCTGTCTTCTGAACACGGTAGCGGAGCGTTCCGTAAGCCCGTGAAGGGGGTCCGTGAGGACCTCTGGAGGTATCGGAAGCGAGAATGCTGACATGAGTAGCGATCAAGAGGGTGAGAAACCCTCTCGCCGAAAGTCCAAGGGTTCCTCAGCAAGGCTAATCCGCTGAGGGTGAGCCGGCCCCTAAGGCGAGGGCGAAAGCCGTAGTCGATGGGAACCAGGTCAACAGTCCTGGGCCTGCCGGAGGTGACGAATGGCGTAAGTTGTCTTCGCTTAATGGATTGCGAAGGCGGCGGTGCCGTTCCAGGAAACAACCCCGGCGTATAGACCGTACCCGAAACCGACACAGGTGGACAGGTAGAGCATACCAAGGCGCTTGAGAGAATGGTGTTGAAGGAACTCGGCAAAATGCCCCCGTAACTTCGGGAGAAGGGGGCCCCGCCCCTGGGCAACCAGGGGTGGGGGGCACAGAGCAGGGGGTGGCGACTGTTTACTAAAAACACAGGGCTCTGCTAAGCCGCGAGGCGAAGTATAGGGTCTGACGCCTGCCCGGTGCCGGAAGGTTAAGGAGAGGGGTTGACGCTCTGAACCGAAGCCCCGGTAAACGGCGGCCGTAACTATAACGGTCCTAAGGTAGCGAAATTCCTTGTCGGGTAAGTTCCGACCTGCACGAATGGCGTAACGACTTCCCCGCTGTCTCCAACACCAACTCAGCGAAATTGAATTCTCCGTGAAGATGCGGAGGACCCGCGGTCAGACGGAAAGACCCCGTGCACCTTTACTACAGCTTTGCAGTGGTATTAGGAGACGAATGTGTAGGATAGGCGGAAGCCTTTGAAGCCATGGCGCCAGTTATGGTGGAGGCACCCTTGAAATACCGCCCTTTTGTTTTCTGGTATCTAACCGTGGCCCGTTATCCGGGTCCGGGACCCTGCATGGTGGGTA
>JASLPY010000166.1 GCA_030744755.1 Kiritimatiellia bacterium
GAACAGGGGGATGCCGAGGCCCAGGCCGAGGCCCAGCTCAAGCTCGGCCTTACGTATTCCCTAGGCCATGGCGTGGCCCAGGACTACGCGCAGGCACTGAAGTGGTACCGCAAGGCCGCCGAACAGGGGCTTGCCGGGGCCCAGTACTTCCTCGGTGCCTCGTATTACCGTGGCCAAGGCGTGGCCCAGGACTACGCGCAGGCACTGAAGTGGTACAACCTTGCCGCGGCGCAGGGGGTTGAGACTGGCGCCAAGTGGAGAGACAAGGTTGCGGATAAGATGACACCCGACCAGGTCGCCGAAGCGCAGAGACTTGCCCGTGAGTGGATGAAGAAACACTCCAAATAACCACTCCTGCCACCCGGCAGGCACCAGCACGGCTGGCCACAGTTCCGTAACAGGCGGTATTACGCAGTTAAAAGCCGACATGAATAGGCAAAATAAATCAAACCCCCCGCACGAGACGGGGGGTTGAAATAACCGGCGGATGACCTTGGGACGCCGAGCCCGCACGAAGGGTCATTTGCTTGCGAAAAGCGACCACCTCTCGATTTGCTACACTTTTCATGCTACCGTCTTAGTCGAATATGCGCAAGGGAGGGGTAATATGCTGCGGATATTTGGGTTTGATATTGGTACTACTTCTATTGGCTTTGCCGTCATTGACCACGAGCCAAAAAAGAAAACTGGTACCATTCTTCGCCTCGGAGTGAGAATTTTTCCCGAAGCTCGTGACCCGAAGGGAACCCCTCTCAATCAGCAGCGCAGACAAAAACGCATGGTCCGCCGTCAGTTGCGACGCCGCCGTGCAAGGCGCAGGCTACTCAATGAAACCCTAAAGGAGGCCGGGCTACTGCCTGCTTTTGACTCGCCAGAATGGGTAGAGGTCATGGCGAAGGATCCCTATGACCTGAGAAGACGGGGCCTTTCGGAAAAGCTTGAGGATTATGAACTTGGGAGGGCGTTTTATCACCTCGCCCAGCGGCGCCATTTCAAGGGACGTGACCTCGAGGAAGCAGACGACAAGGAGGAAGAGACATCGGATGAGAAAGAGGCCAAAACCGATAGGGAGTTAACCCTGAATGCATTAAAAACCGAGGGTGTGACCCTTGGTGAATGGCTGTCCGGACGCAGCCCGGATGAGCGTAAACGGGGCGTTCACGCCAGCCGTTCAGTCGTTAAGAAGGAATTTGAAAAGCTCTGGAAAGCACAGGAAGAATATCATCCGGTTCTGAAAAAAAATGGATTCAAGCCCCTGGTCCAAGATGCGATCTTCGCACAGCGCCCCGTCTTCTGGCGTAAGAACACACTGGGCGAGTGTCGGCTCATGCCCGGGGAGCCCTTATGCCCACGGGGCGCATGGCTGTCCCAGCAACGGCGGATGCTGGAAAAACTGAACAATCTTTCCCTGGCCGGCGGTAATTTACGGCCACTGGACAAGGAGGAACGCGCCGCCATTCTCGAGAAACTACAAACCCAGGCCTCCATGAGCTGGGCAGGCGCCCGCAAGGCGCTGAAGCCTCTCTTCAAGGCGCGAGGCGAGGAGGCGGGGGTTGAAAAAAGCCTGAAGTTCAACCTGGAGCTTGGCGGCGAGAAAAAACTCCTAGGAAATGCTGCAGAGGCCAAGCTGGCTGATATTTTCGGCGATAAATGGGGAGATCATCCACACAAGCAGGCAATCCGCGATTCCGTTCAGCAGCAGCTATGGGCGGCTGACTATGGTGAGATCGGTACCCAGCGCGTGGTTATTCTTCCACGCGAGGAACGCGAAAAGCTACGCGCTAAGGCGGCAAAAAGCTTTATTGATGAGTTTGGGGTCACTGACGAGCAGGCGAATAAGCTCCAGGACTTGAGCTTTCCAACAGGATGGGAACCCTACTCTACTTCTGCACTGCAGGCTTTAATGCCTCGTCTGGAGGACGGCGATCGGTTTGGAATGCTTATCAATGGGCCAGAGTGTGAAGACTGGCGCAATAAGACCTTTCCCAACCGGGAAAGACCAACGGGTGAAATTCTGGATCGTCTGCCCAGTCCAGCCGTCAAAGAAGAGAGCGAACGCATTGCAAAGCTGCGGAATCCAACCGTGGTGCGCGCTCATAATGAGTTGCGCAAGGTGGTCAATAATCTGATCGATATGTTTGGCAAGCCGGATCTCATACGGGTTGAGTTGGCCCGCGACGTAGGCAAATCGAAGCGTGAACGTGATGAAATCAGCATCGCCATCCGCAAACAGGAACGGCGCCGGGAAGAGGCGGACAAGGATCTCTCTTCGAACGGAATCGTGCAGCCTTCCCGCGACGATGTTGAAAAATGGATGCTTTGGAAACAAAGCAAAGAACGCTGTCCCTACTCCGGGGACCAGATCGGTTTCGACGCCCTTTTCCGCAAAGGCCAGTACGAGGTCGAGCATATCTGGCCACGCTCGCGTTCGTTGGATAACAGCTTCCGGAACAAAACGCTGTGCCGCAAGGACCTGAACCTTGAAAAGGGGAATAAAACGCCCTTTGAGGCCTTCGGTCACGACAAGGAGCGATGGGACGCCATGCGGACCCGCCTGGAAAAAATGATCGCGCCGAGGGGTGGCGTTGGCATGTCGCCTGGAAAGGTGAAGCGCTTTGTCGCCGACAAAATACCTGACGACTTTGCCAGCAGGCAGCTCAATGATACGGCCTATGCTGCGCGTCAGGCCGTCGCCTCCCTTAACAGGCTGTGGCCGGATGTGGGGCAGGAAGCTCCTGTCAACGTCCAGGCTGTGACGGGGCGGGTAACGGCGCAACTACGAAGGCTGTGGAAGTTAAACAACATCCTGGCGGAAAACGGTGAGAAGACCCGAGCCGACCACCGCCATCACGCCATCGATGCACTCACCGTCGCCTGCGCCGATCCCGGCATGACCAAGAAGCTTTCCAGTTATTGGAAGGGAAGGGAGAACCCCGGGGCCACGAAGCCAGTATTGCCACCGCCCTGGGCCGCCATCCGCGCCGATGCCGAAGAGGCCGTAGAGAAGATTGCCGCCATTTCCCACCGCGTGAGAAAGAAGGTGTCAGGTCCCTTGCACAAGGAAACCACCTATGGAGATACCGGTGAAGATGTGACCACCGGGGCAGTTACTTATCGCCAGTTTGTCACCCGTAAGAAAGTGGAAGCCCTGACAAGGCGCGAACTCGAGGTAATACGCGACCCGCGGGTGCGCAAAACGCTGATGGACTGGGTTGCCAATCATGGTGGAGATCCGAAGAAAGCTTTTCCACCCTACCCCCGCCTCGGTACATCAGGGCCGGAGATTCGCAAGGTGCGGCTGACGGTTAAGCAGCAGCTGGCTCTGATGGCACCGGTCTCCACCGGCTATGCAGACCTTGGGGACAATCATCACATCGCGATCTACCGTAAGCCAGACGGCATGGTGGAAAATGAAGTGGTCAGCCTGTTCGAGGCGGCGCGGCGGCTTACCCGGCGCGAGCCGGTGGTGCAGCGCAATCGTAAAGACGACGCAAAATTTGTGATGTCGCTATCACCTGGAGACGCAGTGGAGTTTACCGATGGTGACAAAAAAGGCATCTGGATCGTGACCGGGGTCTGGGCTGGCGGACGGATTGTGCTGGAAAGAGACGTTGATGCCAGCAGCGCAACGACAACCAGGCCCAATGCAAGGTCTCTGTTACGCGACGGGGCTAGGAAAATAGCCATCGATCCCATCGGCTGCGTTCGCAAGGCAAATGACTGATGAGTGGGCACCATGATCCGCAAAACCGTGGAGTTCTCCACCCCCGGCACACGCCTTTCCGTCACCAATCGTCAGCTGCTGGTAGAGCGGCCGGATCAGCCTAAAGCCACTCTGCCAATTGAAGACTTAGGGGTGGTTATCGTCGATGATGTGCGCGCCTGTTATACCCAGGCTGTCTTTATCGAACTCCTTGAGGCAGGCGCCACCCTGATGGTGACGGGGCGGGACCATTTGCCCACGGGGATGATGCTTCCCCTAGACGCCCATCACGTACAGACCGAGCGTCACCGCGCCCAGGTAGAGGCTCGCGAAGCGGTTAAAAAACGCGCATGGCAGGGACTAATCCGTGCAAAGATCTCCCTTCAGGGTGAGGTTCTGACTCACTTTACCGGTGATCATGGGGGGCTTCTGCCCATGTCCCGTCGAGTCCGTTCAGGCGATCCTGAAAACCTTGAAGCCCAGGCTGCCCAGCGCTACTGGCCACGTCTGTTCGGAGCGGATTTTAGGCGTGACCGCAAGGCAGAAGGCATCAACGCTTTGCTCAATTACGGCTACGCCGTTATCCGCGCAGCGACGGCGCGCGCCGTCGTCGCCTCGGGCCTCATCCCCTCGCTAGGCATTTTCCATAGCAACCGGAGTAATCCTTTTTGCCTCGCCGACGATTTGCTGGAGCCCTATCGCCCCTACGTGGATTGGCGGGTGAGGATGCTCGTGGACGAGGGCGGGGAGCAGGTTCCCAGCCTGGATGACAGATCCACGCGGAAGGCGCTTCTCTCCCTATTTAATGAAACTGTCCAAGTGGGGGAACGGCGCAATCCGCTGTTTTTGGCTTTGCAGGCTAGCGCGGCGTCCCTTTGCCGGACTCTGACAGGTGGGGAGAGGACACTGGCTTTGCCGGAGGGCCTGCCGCTTTCTTTCGGTCTTCCGGGGATTGAGGACGGGGGGTGATGGCCCACGCCCGTCCCGTTCCGCAACTGCCTTGGGGGTGGCGATCCATGTGGGTGATAGCCATGTTTGATCTGCCGACGGATACGCCGCAAGCACGCAAGGCCTACGCTTATTTCCGCAAGAATCTTCTCGATGACGGCTTTTCCATGATGCAGTATTCTGTCTATACGCGGCATTGCGCCTCCATCGAGAATGCCGAGGTTCACGTCAACCGCATGGGAGATGTGGTGCCTTCGGCGGGCGAAGTGCGGTTCCTGACCATCACCGATAATCAGTTCAGCCGGGTCAAGGTTTATGTTGGAAAAAAACGCCAGAAAACCCCGCCTCCACCTTCCCAGCTTGAGTTTTTTTAAAGCCTGGAATGATGAAAACGGTGTTTTTTTAAAAGGTTACCCTAAGGGTAGTGTAGCAAATCGAGAGACGGCCGCAATCCGCAGCAACTAAGGCGGAATTACCTTTGGCCGTATCAGTGTAGCAAATCGAGAGACGGCCGCAATCCGCAGCATGCAAAGAATTACATACTCCATGGCGTAGAGTGTAGCAAATCGAGAG
>JASLPY010000167.1 GCA_030744755.1 Kiritimatiellia bacterium
GAGCTGGCCGGTCCGATCTTTGTAGAACTCCTGAAGCTTGTCGTAGTAGTAGCCCACATCCATCTCCTTTTGGAGATTAAGGTCAGGGAATGTGTCCAGGGTTACGGCTCCCTCGATAAGCCATTCCCGCTTTATATACTGATTGACGACAATATCTGCCGCGATATTGAATAGCTTGAGGTTGCGGAATCGTCTGGTTCCGCCAGTCGAGTCAAGAAATCTCGTTATGTGCTTGAAAACCACGTGGAGGACCTCGTGCTTGATGCCCCCCATCCTGAATTTCCCGCTCTTGAGCTGCTTGCTCCAGAATTCGGGATTGATGCCCATTACTATCTTGTCGTCATCTGAGGGCCTTACCCACATCGTAGGCCCTTCACTCGACAATTCGCGGTTAATGCTCAGGAGGAAGTGTCCGAAGAACGCGTCCTCGAAAATCAGGTCAATGCAAGTGCTGGATATCTGGTCCTGTAATACCGATGAGTCGTATCTGGTCACATCTTGCCCAGGATATCCTTCGCCAGTTTCTGGTCCTCGAATATCGTGGTAATCATCTTGCGATTCTTCTTCATCACGACGGACGCTTCCTTGTCATTCATCGCCTTGATGGCAAAGTTGTACAGGTCCCTGCCAGCTGCAACCCTCAGGTCGAGAGGTGTCGAATCCAGTTTCAGGAATTTTACCACATTATCACGCTGCTTTTTCGTGAAATTCTCCTGCATCACGAAAATCTTGTTAATCAGTCGCTGGGTAATGATATTGGCAATATCCACTCGCTTGACGCCCTTCCCGTCGGAGGGGGTTACGAGGGCTTTCATCCGCTGCTCAATGTCCTTGAAATTCTTCGCCCCCAGTATCTCGCCGGGCTGGATTATCTTGGCCCAGTCATTCCTCACGAACTGCAGGAACTCGGCAACCGTTTCCGGGTCAAGGCAGGACCTTCCGATAGTTGTAACCATCTCCGAGTTGTCCTTGTCCTTCAGGTCCGAGATCAGCTCGATAGCGTTGAAGAACTGGACCAGTGTCCGCGGTGTAGTGCGCTTCCCGGTCATCAGCTCCGGGTAGCCCAGCACGAAGCTGATGCCGCGTGGGTCGATGCCCTGCTTCTCGGCCCACCGGGCCCACACTTTCTCGTCGTAACGCATCTCGATATGCATCATACGCGTCATCATTGCGTCGTCAAGTTCCCTTACGATGTATTCACCGCCTGGCGGATTGGCGGTGAGGACCATGTGCCACCCCTCAGGGATGGTCCAGGATGCAAGCTCGTAGTCCTGAAGCAATTGCATAATGCCGCTGATGATACGAATGTCTGCCCGGTTCACGTCATCAATCAGGAAGATACCGGGGCCGTGCTTGCCGGTCTCTTCATATCTCGCCTGCTCGATCTTGTACGGAGTCCATTCAGGAGGCACCATAATTGTCTTGTCGTCGCTCGGATCGTCCAGGGCACCGGGATCGATGGCAGGCATACCGAGCAGGTCGCCCATCTCCTCGAACTGCGCCGGCGCAACACTCGTGAATAGCCAGCGTTCGTCGTGGCTGCGCTCATCCTCCATCGTCAGCTCCTCCGCGAGGACTTTCAGCATTTCCGTCTTGCCAATACCATGCGGACCCCAGATGCAGACCGGGACCTTCTTGCGCGGCACCAGCTCGCCGCCAGCAAAGTTGTCCCTGTTCTCCCGGTTCCATTCTTCGAAGCGCTGGTTGGACTGGACTACCGTCTTGACAAAATCCTTTATCTTTTCGGCGTGGGCAGTTATTCCAAAGGAGTGGTCGCCGCTAATCATGGCACCCTGAACAACGCTTGCGTTATAAAGTATTTTTTATTAGATCTCTTGAGATTGAAAGCGAAAGTGTTAACATGAACCCAGCGGTGCATACCACAGAATGGCTGACCGGGAGAAAGTGGACATTGTTGATGAAAACCAGGACCGGCTTGATGACCGCATTGTCCGGCCAGACGAAACGGCGGAGGATTCCGTCCCCGACATAGCGTCCCGGCTGGGAAACCTGCGGCTGACAGAACTTCCAGTTGAGTTGTTGCGCAGCATTCTCATGGACATCGAGGGAGAACAGAACCGGCTCACGAAGGAAGCGTCCCGGGTAGAGAAGGAACTGCATCAGGAACTGCTTCAGGGCAACGCCTCGAATCTCGACGAGAAGAAACGGGAGATTAGACTCATCGAGCGGGAATTTGAAAGCTTCGAAAATGACCGCTTGAAAGTCTACAACGCCCTTCAGGACCGGATAGTGAACCTCGGTATGGAGCACGTTCTGGGCGGGCGTTCGATGCTCTACCTGTCAGAAGGCATAATCTTTGTCCTCATTATCCTGGTCCTCGGGGCAATGAGCTACGAATTATTGTACTTTGACCCCGAGCTGGACAGTGCCATGATTCTGAACATCTTCTATTTCGACACATTCTGCTGCGCCATATTCATGGCTGATTTTTGTATCCGCCATCGCCAGGCCGAGGACAAGCAGTGGTACTGGAGGCATCACTGGATTGATTTTGTTACTTCCATCCCCATTCCCCCTCTCGCCCTGCTCGAGAACGCGACTTTCGTAAGATATGGCCGGACCCTGCGCCTCGTCAGGGTCATCAGGCTGTTGAGGCTGGGCAGGGCTTTCCGCATCCTGTTTTTCTTCTGGCGCGGGATGGACAAGCTGTCCGAGGTACTGGATATCAAGCTGATGAAAAAGTCAATCCGGGGGCTCATACTGGCAATCCTGATTGGAGCGTTCATCATTCACTACTTCGAAGGCGGCAAAGACCCCTCTGTCGGCAACCTGATGCAGAGCATCTGGTGGAGCTTCACGACGGTCGTCACCGGAGGATTTGGTGACATCTACAATCCCGAGAGTGGTGCTGGCCGAATCCTGACAGTCATGCTGATCGTGGCAGGAATGGTAGTGGTCGGTGTCTTTACCGCTACATTGACCTCACTCTATGTTGAGGAGGGAACAGAGGAACTGCAGATGATGCAGAAGACCCTGGAAGAGAAGTTCAGCGAGCTGGCCGCATCCCACGAGCAGGGTGTAGAGGAACGGCAGCAAGGTATGAAGGAGCGAGAGGCTCTGGATCGAAACCTGAAAGAGGGACTTGAGCAGATTTTCAGGAACCAGGAGGAGATGACAGAGAGGCTTAAGGAATTAGAGAGTGGAATGAAGGAACGGGGAGGCAAGCAATAAGCTGGTATGCGACACTTACCTAATCCAGTTCCTTGAGCAGGTCCTGGAAGGTGAGAATCCGGATTCCCATCTTTTTCGCCTTCTTCATCTTGCTGCTGGGTGAGTCGTAGGAATTTGTCAGCAACAGGTCGCAAACCTTGTCCGGGACCTTGCCGTAACCCTCGCTGGAAAGGTCGTCCTTGACGTAGCCGTGTCCGGCGAGGTGCTTGATGAGCTCGGCCTTGGTCTTGAAACCGGCTTCCCTAGGGGACCCGGTCATCTCGTAGTGCAGGTTCCCGGGGGAGTCGTCGTCGGTTGTCATCCGGTTACTTGGGGTCGTCAACCTCGCACTCACCCAGCGGCTTGTCCTCGCGCGTACGGGTTATGACTGGAAACTCGAAGCAGAGCTGCCCCTTGTCATTGCGGGCCTGGCGTGACTGGTACTCCAGTTCCACCGCGAACCAGTCCTTTTCATCCAGGATTATCGGGTCCCTTGAGCCGGCCTCCCACCTGCTGTAGCCACTGCCCAGCAGTTCGTCGGTGATCTCGCCCAGTCCCTTCTCTCCCAGGCGTCCCGGACCCGCCCAGCCGCAGTCCACCATTGTGCCGTTCTCGTACTGGGCCAGCCTGAAACGCGCAAACCACTGGTTGTGCTTTCCGGAACCGGGACAGACCTCGGTCACGATGCAGTCGGCAGTCCAGATGAACTTGAACTTGTAGGCACCCTTGCGCTTGGGTTTTCCGTTCATCGTGTATGTGATCGTGTCGTCTCCTCGCCGGAGAATGTATCCTTCCCACCCCTTCTCGCGTGCCTCATCATACATCTTTCTTGTAAGCGTCTCGACCTTCCGCGCATCACCCACACCACCTGTACCAACAAACTCGTTCGTGACTGCCAGTCGTTCGGTAAATGGTCTGGAGGTCAGGTCTTCTCCTTTCCAGAAAATGACGTCGAACACGTAGTAGTCGAACACGTATCCCTCCGCGTTCAGCGCGTCGTATTTGCCCTGCGCTTTCTCCACCGTTGTGGTAGCGGTAGTCACGCCTTTGAGTGACTTTGCATCCTCGATCCCGTCGCTACGTAAAGTAACCAGCTCGCCGATAATCAGTGACCTTGATGGTACCCGTTCCAGGCAGAATACTATGTCGGGAACCACCGACACGATATCGGTAATGGGTTTCATCCGCCTGCTGTAGGCGATGAGTTCGCTTCCTGTATTGTGCAGGAGAATGCAGACGCCGTTCATCTTGCGTTCCGCCAGCCATGTCCCGTCGTAGGGGTCTGCCGAATCCGGCAGCTTGTTAATCGGCTTGCAGGGGGCAAATGACTGTGAGAGCATCTGCTCGATATCCAGCCGCGCACCCACCAATGCTTCCTCCCTGCTTTTCACATACCCCTCTTCCATCTTCTTCCGGATCTTGCGCTCACACTTGAGAAGGGCCTGTTCCGCCCCCGTCGTCTCGTTAGACCTGCCCGGGTTCTTGCCGTGAATTTTTTCCCTGGTCACCTGCTTCTTGCCATCAGTGCCATCCTTGGAGGTCCACCACTCCCTTACAATGACGTCGTCCTGTACCTCTATCGTCAGGTGCTTGAGCCTTCCAGTGGAATGCAGCTGAAACAGTTCGGTTCGGGTCAAGAGAAGCTAGCCATCTTTGACCATGGTTTAAGGTTTGGGGAGATGTCGTCGGTCATTCCGCCGCTTCACTCATCTAGGACAACAAATCCCATATTCCTAACCCACCACATACCTCGCAATGCCCCATGTAGAGATTGGCCTCTTGGACCGATATCTCCTTTTTACAGTTGAGGCAGTATACGTTATCTCCACTCATTTTTCCACCACTCCTTTCAGCAGGGACGCGCCCACTAGGACTATCGCGGGGTCGTCGCTCTCCAGGAACTTGCGCAGATTCTCGGGGGAAGTGTCCTCGGTTGTCATCCGGTTACTTGGGGTCGTCAACCTCGCACTCACCCAGCGGCTTGTCCTCGCGCGTACGGGTTATGA
>JASLPY010000168.1 GCA_030744755.1 Kiritimatiellia bacterium
AGACCCAGGGTGAATGAGGACAATTTTCTGAACGAAACGCTAACCTGCGAACCAACACGGCTCGCGCTGTCTGGTTAATGGGAACTGAGCGACGTTTCGCACTTTTCGTGTGCTCTCCTTGAAGGTAAAACAGCTCCCTAGTCAGATCGACCCGCTCCCACTCCAACCCAAGTATTTCCTGCTTACGACATCCAGTCTGGGTTGCCAGTTCAATAAAATCAGCCAGATATGGGTATTTGGCCCGCGCAATTCCAATCAACGTTGTCAGTTGGGCAAAAGATAGATGCCTATCTCTGCCCTCAGGCTCCGCCAACGCCCTTCCAATCACTGGGTTGGGGATATCCCAATCCAGCTCATTTCTTGCATGGCTAATTGCACTCGACAACAACGCGGTCTCCCGATTCACTGTGGCGGGCTTTATCGGCCCTTTTGAGGATATCTGCTCCAATCGGTACTGCTGGTATGCCCAAATAGCCGAACCTTTTAGTTCGCCCATGCTTCGACCTCTGAAGAAACTCGTCAAATGCTTCGCAGCATCCAAATCACGCTGATGACTTCGCTTGCTCTTAGTCGCTTCTAGATATAACAACATCATTTCGTCATAAGCCCTTACAGGCTGTTCTCCCCACTTCGCTACCTTGTAGGCCTCTAGCCTAAACTTTGCTTCGAGGGCCGCCGCTTCCTTGCGGTTGGTGGTTCCAGAAGAGCGTCTAACTCTTTTGCCGCTTGTATCTGTGAAAGACACCCACCAAAGCGGACTGTTTTTGCGTTTATAGGGCATGTGCTTTTCTCCTGCACAACCGATCCCACGCAGGATTGATTATCTCCCTTGAGGGCCGGCGAATCTAGCAGTTCGTATACCGAGCGAACCGGTATTCTTATGGATCGGCCGATACGGACTTGGGGGAGTTCGCCCGAATCGATAAGGCGGCGCACAGTCCGTGTGGAAAGGCTAAGCTGCCGAGCGGTCTCCTCGATGGTCCAAAGCAATTTATCGGCAGTGTCTTTATCATTTTGTGGCTCTCCAGTATCGGTGCAGGGTGCACATGGCAAATGGCACACACTGCCCGTCATTTGTCGTTTGCCTTGGTCTCCGGATCCAGCACGGTGATCCGCGGGCTGTTGCCGGTAGCGCGCTCGACTCGGACCAGCCCGGCACTTGCCAGTGCATCAATACCGCGGTTAAGGGCCTTGCGGTCAAGACCGAAGGTCTCCCTCGTGTGTTTCGGGATCGTCACCGGTTGGGTTTTAGTCAGAAACGCCCGGAACCAGATAAGGATTCCCACGTGGAGTGCCCTGCCGGGGCAACGCGCGGCACGGGCCAGCCAGCGAAAAGGGATCGGCCCCTTAAGGAAGTGCTCTCCCCGCCTATGGCGCGGCAGTGCTGGCGCCCCCTCCCCACTTGTCCGCCGGGGCTTTGAAGTCCGGGTATGGTGGAGGGTGCGTTGCGGGAGACGCAACTTCTCAAGGTCAAATTGCTTACCCACCGCTATTACTCTCCCATACATATATATAAATAAGATATACATAAGATGACCCGGGCGGACACCCGTGTCCGGGTACCCGGCCATGGGTGGGACACTCATCCTCCCTCAGCACGTCGAGCGCCCCAACAGATCCATTACCTCGGACCACATTGCTTTGCCCCGCTTGTCGCTATATCGGTCTGGGTAGCGGATGAGCTCTGCATCAGACCGCAAGGTGAACCCATCCAACACGATACGGCTGGCATCTACCATTAAGTCCTGTGTTTGCTGGACGGTCTTCTCCAGATCATCCAGGGGCGCCTCAATCAGGATGGCATCATGCACCGGGGCGCAGACCCGGATGCCGGCTTCTGTCGCAAAACAGCAGGCAAGACGGAGCATCTCGGCACCGTTGGCCTGCATCGGGAAGTTCTGGATCGAGCGGGGGTTCACACCCGGCCCGATGTGGATCCGCCAGCCGAAGACGCTGTTAAGCGCCCCATTCAGCATAGCGGTATCCAGCGCCGAATGGGACCAGCGCCAGAAGGTCCGGTAAGTCCTCTTGTGGAGTGCCAGCAGTTCCCGTCCTCGGTAAGGGGGTTGTCCGATCTTGATGGCAAGGGCCTCTGCTCCCATGCCGTATTGCACCGCAAGGGCGCAGGCCTTGAACTGTTCGCGGACCTCAGGGTGGGATGTCTTGGTGGCATCCTCCGGGACAGCGCCCGCCTGAATCGCAAACGCGAGATAGGGGTCGCCAGAAAGATAAGCCTCCTGCATGGCGCTGTCCTTGGAAAGCGCCGCCGCAATCCCAAACTCCTGTTGCGACCAGTCGATGTACGCAAGACCCCACCCAGTCTCTGGGCGGATCAGCCCTCGCAACCACACCGCAGGACCGAAGATGAATTTCTTGTTGCTCGGCTGGTTACGTCCGGTTCTTGCCCGAAATGCTGACAGAAGGCAACGGTTTCTACCGTCTTTACCGACTTCGAGGGCCTCAAGGCGCATCTGCCCAAGACTGACCCGCAACTCCTTTAGAGGTCCGAGCTCAGGATACGACCTCGCCATATCCCGGAAGGTATCGTCCTTAAGATTCAGTGCGCCGGAATCAAGGTGGGGCCAGGGGATACTGTTCTCGGCAAGGTATCCTGCAAAGCGTGTCTGCTTGAATGCGCCTTTCTCATCATACACGCCGTAATCGGCATCAATACGGCTGATAAGACCACTCTTAAGGGAATCCCAGTGCTCGCGCAGACATTCGAGAAGCACTATATCCATGGGTACTCCCGTGCGCTCCATCCTTGCCGCTGCTTTCATGTATCTGCCCCGGAGCAAAGCACGCGGGAGATCAAGCGATGCTCTCATCGCCGTCAGGAGTCTTGCCAGAGCATCGACATCGCTCTGACAGTATTCGAGCAGGGCTGCCTTCTCCTCGGGAGTAAACGGGCCCCCGCGGATGGCAAGGTCCCGCATCCCGGTTTTCTCATCGGCCGCGATGGTGGCAAGTCCGTGCCAGGCAAGCGCCCCGAGCAATCCATTGCCACAGGGCGGCGACAGGCCATTGCTCAGGACTCGGAACTCGGTATATAGATCGAGGATGTTCGCCGGAAGCGGCCACCCTAAGGAGAGGTGACAGCCGATCTCCGCGCTGGCGTAATACGCGACAAAAAGGACTTTGGGATCGGTCCGGTAAGGGGGCGTGTGAAGTCCGTTGATCTCGTCATGCCACAATCGTACCAGGCGGCCTGAGACGAGTTCGCGCGCCACGAGACAGATCACCTCGGGACACTCTCCCGGTGGCGCGTAGAACTCAAAATCAGCCAGCCAGACCTCGGCAAAGGTCTGATGTGCGAATTTCATCAGATCTCGCCACGCAACTGCTTGAGGACGGGGTGGTTGATGTCATCGATCTGCCGACCCCGGAAGGCGATGTCGATGATCTCCTGAAAGGAGATATCCGGCCACTCGGGTGGAGGCAAATCCCCGGGTGCCTCAAAAAGTTCATAGGCACCGAGGTGGCGGTCTGATGCGACCCGCACCCAGCACTCGGTTGCTCTTTCAGCGGCAATCATCGCAGACTGATTCCACGAATCGATACGGCCGTCCTCCCCCGGTAAGCGGATCGGCCAAAGAATGAGAACGTTCTGCCGGGTGATCGCCAGCATCAGCCGCTTTGGGATCAGTTCTCCGGAGACTTCAGGCCAAAGATCGGGCGCAACCACATAGGTCTCTCGCTCCGCTTTTAGTTCAACTACGGCTGTCTCGAGGTGATAAGCCAGATCCGGGTGGACCCGTACGAACTCCTGGCGGGTGGGCTTTCTGACCGGTATGGTCGTGATGCGCTTCTTTACCCCAATAGTGGACTGGAAGTCCTGGGACAGGCGGATATTGGTAAGATCGAAGCGACTCGAGTGGCCACCATCAGTCGATGGCGTTGGCTGATCTTCTGTGGGGATGTTCTTTTGTGGACTGGTTTTCATGGGGTACCTTTGTGGTATTGGGTAGTTCGGTAATGTCGATAACTATGTTTTGGCCAATACAGGGATTAGCCAAAGGCGCAGGTTATGGGGCAGGAGTAAAGACGTGGCCGAATTCGGCTAGAACTTAACCGAATGAGATTCGTTCGGTTAGTTGGAGAGGGTAGAGATGACCCTCAGCGCGGGTTGCGATTATTTTGGTTTTTGGATATCCCCGAATTTATTCCAAGCCTCCTTCAGGTGCGCACGTATTGTGTCTGAATCAAGGGCGATACCAATCTTTTCGAGGTCCGAGGCGATAGAACCTCTGTTGTCTCCTGTAGCAGTATTTCTAGACGCATCCCCGTGGTACCCATATTTGGAAACCGCCATTCCAAGAATCATCTTCAGCAGACTGGTCCGTTCAGTTTCGGAAAGGCCGTCCTTATTCTCGGTTATGGTATAAGTCGCTAATTCCTGTAGTTCATCAGGAACCTCAATCCCAGTTTGAGCGGCCCAGCGAACGAGCGATTCTGGCGTTATCTGTCCTGGCATCAGTCCAACCTCAATGGCCCGGTCTGTGAGTTCTTTTAAGTTCTTAAATCGTTGAATAAACGGAGATACCCGAGTGGTGTACTCATCCAAGTTGATCAGATTCACCCGCTTTGGATCCTTTCCAAGGATGAGGGCTACCGCCTCTTCTGCTGACCAGTAAGCCATACAGACCCAGTGGGAAAAATCTGCTCCTGCCTCTGGCCGATTAAAGAATTGCTGTTCCTCAGAGCGTTTCTCGTAGGCTGAGAATGAACCACGTGAAACCCTACGCCTAACCTTATCCGCCTCTTCCTTAAGTTGAGGCATTGTGTGTTTTGTCAGACCCATTTCCAGTTTAGTCCGGAAAGATCGCGCGTCGTGTACGATCTTGTCCAATGGCGCCTCGGGGTCTTCCGCTTTTTTATCGTAATAAGGCGGGCCGGTTAACTCGCCTGGGCCGATACCGGGATACTTATAATCAACTTGATCCTCAACAATGCGTTGTATCAACTCTTCCGCAGTTGTTCGGTTATCCGTCATTTTCCCTGCCTTTATGATTTTGGGCCGAAGCGGGTCTTGCAGATAAAAAGTGGTAGTTAAGTATATGACCGGAACATCTCATTCGACAGTAACCATGTTGTGGCGTCAACCAAATTCC
>JASLPY010000169.1 GCA_030744755.1 Kiritimatiellia bacterium
CCCAAGGCGGCATCGTGAACCTGCAGCTCGACAAGTTCCGCGAAGTCGTCGGCGTAAATCTCAATGAAATCCCGGACGATGCGAGCCTCTCTACGATTCGTCGCCTGGGAATACTGCGCAACAGGTCGTCAGTTCCCGTTCTGGTAAAGGCTCTGGCCGACAAGAGCCCCGAGTCCCGTCGTAGAGGTTCGGCAGAAACGGCTTCACAAGCTCTGCCAGACTCGCTGAATCGTAGTAGCCATGCCGGGTTCGTTTTAGCCTGCCGTCTTTGGCGTACCTGCTCACCTGGTGGCGCTGTACTCCGAGATAGTCCATCATTTCCTGTATTGATAATTCCATGTCGTTCCTCATTGTTGCGTTTTTACATCAGTCTATATCCGCCAGGGGTCGCTTGGTAAGGTGAGCGAAAACGTTCCTTCCAAAGGACCCAATGCCGGGGGGGGTGTCAAGGCAACCCCCTTTTATTTCTGAACACGTTCGCAGGAAAAGTGCTGGTAGGGGACAACCCGAAGCGCAAAACAGCCGGAAAGGACCCGGGTCCTTCTGACAATCCGGCCATGTGGGGTTGATCCCGTCCGTCATTTTTCGTGCAGGCATGTTTTGAAATGAAAGGGGGGTTGTTATGGTCATTCGGGGCATTAGACATTCCTCCCGGCCAGGACCATATCAGCGGCTCGGTTCCCGGCTTCGGCCCTCGGCAGTCGGGCGTCATACTCCAGTATTCCGGCCCGCTCGTGGTACTCATAAACAAGGGTCGGCTTCAGTTCGTGCAAATCGGACCGAAGGTCGGGCGTCATTGCCCCGGCGGGTGCCCGGTATCGTAGATGGTCCCCGTCCACAGTCAAGATCACTCCGGCGTCATGCGCTATTTGCAGAATATCCCTCGCGTGGTGTGTCATAATTCCCCCTCTTCATACTGGACGGCGGCAAGCTCTCTGTCCGCGTCTTCGGCTATTCGGCTATGGGTTCCTATAGTGACAATATCTTCCCTTTCATTCCTTTCGTTACTCGTATGTTTACACTTTAAGGGGGTATTAGCCGAAATAGCCGAAATAAGGGGTTTTATAGCCGATTCATTAGCCGAAGCTATAGCCGAAGCCATAGCCGAAGGGCGGTCAGAAGCGCCCCCCAAGGGGAACAAGTCTTCCGGCTCGGGGTTCTCTTCGTCTATGCCGTCCGAATCTATAGCCGAAGACGTGAAGCGGTATTCATTCGGATAGGTGCGTCCCTCGGGGTCGTATCCCTTGCGGTGTTCAACGGTCATTCCGTCCAGGCTCACAAGGTCTTTCTTGTTCCGAAAACATGAAGACAGCTTCCTTCCGATCGCTTGGTTTACTTTGCTCCGTGTGTCTGACTCGTTTATGTCTCCGTGTTCGGGCAAGCCCGGAATATCAATCGCGGTGTCGGCTATGGCTTCGACAATGTGCCCTGGTCGAAGCCAACAGTCCGCTTGCTTGGCTCGGATCACTTCAAGGGCAACGTCACGAAGCCAATTCAACACGGGGTTTGTCATGCGCTCTTGCGTCTCGCGGTGTCCCTTCAACAATGGCCCGGCGTCCAGCAAGTGCCGCGTTATCCAGTCCAGGGTTTGCGCCCACGGGCGGAAGTCATGCCCGGTTTCGTTTGTCTTTGGCATTCCGGCGTCATACCATGCTTTGACGATTGCGAAGACGGCCCCCAGGAAGCGGGGTTGATCGGCTCGTACATGCCCCAGAACATCGCCTTGCGAGTACGGCTTGAACGTGTGCCCGTCGGGTTGCTTAAGCAACTTCACGCAGCTTGAACGGTTCGCAAGGTCACGCGTGATTTCGGCCTTGTTGCTGGTCATCATTATGACAACGCGGCTCGGGTCGATTTCCACGGGTTCCCGGTAGGGTGCGCGGGCGGGGTAGGTGTCTTCGGTTAAGAACATCTCAAAGGCGGGAGAATCAATCTTGCCCCGGACGTTGTCCAGACATACGAAGTTTGCCCCTCGGATAAGCGCCATGTTGAAGCTTTCTTCCATGCTTCCGACTCCGGCCTTCTGTTGTGTTACCGTCTTGACGCTTTGATTGAAGACGGCGGCGGTCAGCTTGTTCCTGTATCCCTTGCCTGTTTGGCTCTGGTCGGCTTCTCCCAGGTCTACGGGTGCGCGGCCCTTTAGCAGACCCCCGAAGACAAGCGCGGGCGTTATCATGGCGGCAAGGGCGCGTGCCCGGTCCGCAGGTGTAGCGAAGCGGAAACCGTTCAGCATCTCGGACAACAGGTCTCTTGCATCTTCCAGGCTCACGGGGTCGGCAGGTTTCCCCCCGGCCATTATCCCGCTTTCTCGGTCGTAGCCTGTTACGTCAAACATTTGGCCCGCTCTCTCAATCAGAACAGGGCAACGGGTAAGAATGCGAATCGGCGGCAAAGCGTTTTGGAATGGTTCGGAATACATGATGGTCTTCGCTTGTTGCTCAGAACACACGGCGGCAATCTTCATCAGTTCGCCTTGCTTCTCCTTGTATTTGACAAGGCGGGCAACACTCTCAAAGTCACTTGCCAGCGTTGCGGGTTTCACTTGATCCAAACGCGGCAATCCGTCCGTATCTTCTCCCAGTTTTACAACGGCCCCGCCACGGCAAAAGAAGCGTTGTTCCCTTGCCAGCAATCCCCCCAGAACACGGCCCGTTTCGGATATGGTCTGTTTGCCATAGGGCAAGATCACTTCCGGTTTGTCGGGTGCTTCGGCTTTATCGGTTTCTGAGTGTGTGTCTTCCGGCGGTGTCCAGTCCGGGGCCTTGCGGATCACTTCCCGCAGGTCTTCGCGTGTTCCCCCGGCGGCTATCCAGTCCGCAGAATCTTTGACGGTGTGCCCGTTGCGGTCTGGCAACTCGACAACGCGGACGGATTCAGCCTTGCCTGTCAGGGCGTCCAGTACGGCGGCGGCGTGCTTCCGTCCGGGCGTGTCCTTGTCAGCCATGATGATAGCCGTTGCCCCGGTCAATGCCTCGGTGTGTATCTCTTTCCATTTGCCAGCGCCCCCAGGATTGCACGTTGCTGTTATGTTGAGACCTGCCAGGGCGTCACAGTCCTTTTCCCCTTCGGCAATGAACACTAGGCGGCCCGCGTTTATGGCTTCGGCTATTGCCGGCAATCGGTACAGCACGCGGGGTGTCCCGTTCACCTTCCAAAGCCAGCGCCCCGGTTTCTCGGGGTCCGGGCGGCGTTGCCGGAAGTCTTTAGGCTCCATGCGGCAGACTTGAAACAGCAACTTTCCGGCGGCGTCCGTGTAGTCGTATGTCTCGACAATGCGACCCCGCTTACGTTGCGCCCGTTGCGGTTCCGGTTCCATTCCTGCCAACTTTGCCAGGGCTTCGATTGCCTTGCGCTTGTCCGTGCCGTTCAGTGCTGAGTGAAGGTCTATCACATCTCCCTTTTGGTCGCATCCGTGACAGCAAAAGGCGAGGGTATCATGGCAAAGCCCAAAGCTGGGGTTGTCATCATCATGCCCCGGCAATGGACACGATATGTCTTTGCCGTTCCAGTCGATTCCGTGTTGCCGTAGCACGTCGGCACACGTCACGCGGTCTTTGATTCCTTGCACGTCGTACTTCATGCTACAAGGGCCTCCACGTGTTCAGGTGAAGGGCGTTCGCGGGCGTCGGTTTCCATAGTGCAACGGTCACACCAGGGGCCACGGTCAGACATTCGGTCCCGGTCGCTTCCCGTGAATTGTTCCCCCACAAATCGACCGCACGCACAACAGCGGTTCGGCTTGCGTTGTGGTGTCGCCGGGTTCATCACTCAGCCCCCACGAATCGCCGCAACTCGCCTTCGTGTATACGGTGTGATCCTTTGCGGACCATCACGGCGGACAAGCGGCCTTCCTTAATTGCTCGCCATAGGGTGGTCCGGCTCAGTCCGGTCTTTTCGGCGGCCTCTCCCATGCGATACAGGCGAAAGGAAACCGGGCGCTTGGAGTCGGGTTCTTCAACAAGTACCGCATCCACAGCGGCCTGTTGTGCTGGGGTTGCTGAGAGTAGCAGTTTGAATCGTTCGTCAGTGTTCATGTTTGCCTCCGTTGTTGTATCAACGAGGCAAAGTATGACACATGAAACTGAGGTAAACTAGGAAGCCGGGGTGCAGGATCGGCGTTGTTGCAGTAAGTAGCGTTTCAGTGTTCGAAGTAGCTCCAAGCGGTTCGCTCGCTGATTCTAACTCCGATATATTCCAACCGTTTGAGAGTCTCTTTGATCAGCCCTTCTTTGGTGTACTTATTGCCATGCAGGTTCTCTTCACGCTCATAGGCCGACAAAAACTGAGTAACGAAATCGCGTTAATATTTATTTGTAAGAGCGGTGTTTTCTAAATTGGCTTGGTGGGTTACGCCTCCGTTTTCGCCTGATCGGTTTGGTTATTGCCGCTAATAGGCTTTACGCTTTTTAAGACACTTTTGCGGTAAAGCCATTATCTTGTTTAACTTTAGTGTAAGGCTCAAAGCTCATGGTTTGGTTAATCGTGGTGCTGGGCACTTTTGGCATCTACGGTCGGGCTGCCAGTTTTAGTAAAGTTCTTGTTATCTTTAGTGTTTATCGCTACCATCAAATAACAAGGGCATTCAAGTCGGACAAAAAACAGTTGGCTTTTGTTCGTGCCTCACAATTTTAGCCAACAATTTTATTGCCGCTTAATGGCGGCGTTATGTGTAAGAAATAAATGAGACATAAAATGTTATTTTCAGGGCTGTTTTTCCTACTAACTGGAGTTGTTTTCTTGTTTTTAGAAAATACTTTCTACCAATATTTAGATGAAGATGGGTTTCTTCATGAAAGTCTTTTTCTTCCTCTGGGTGTATTCGCTCTAATTATTGGCTCTCTATTACTATTTACCCTTGTACTCAAGAAGGTGTGGCAATCGTTGTTCACTAAAAACCGTGAATCAAAGTAATTTACACATAACAAGTTGCTCAAACACCGTTCCGGCCAAAAAAACGGCCTCCACTGGACGCGCTAACGCGCATTATTCATGAAACGCCTCAGGAGTCGAGAGAAACGCGTTATGAGTTGCCGCTAAGAGCGGTTTTGCACGGT
>JASLPY010000016.1 GCA_030744755.1 Kiritimatiellia bacterium
TGCATTTTCTCGGATGCCAATTCCCAAAATCATCAAAAACAACTGCAATTTCACGATTTTTAACCGGACACTAGTGACATAATATCCGTAATTGCCGGAAGCTGTTTGTATGCCGACGTTCCCCAATATTGAAAACTCTTGAGAAGAACTTGTCTATGAATTCTCGATTCCCAGCGAGGATCTTGAGCAGCCTCGGATCGGCCGGTCGGATCACACTCGCCTATGCCTTGGTGGCCGCACTGTGGATTCTCTTTTCGGACACTTTAGTGGAATGGTTCGCGGGTAGTCAGCAATTCGCGACGCAGATTCAAACCCTCAAAGGCCTCGCCTTCGTTCTGGTCACTGCTTCGCTGCTTCATATGCTCATTCGGCGGGCACAGGCCTCACTGCGACTCACGCAGGCCGCCGTCGATGCGGCGGCCGACTGGGTGTTATGGGGTCGTCAGGACGGCTCCATCGGCTACGCCAACGACATCGCCTGCCGCGATCTCGAGTATCCCCTGGAAGCGATGCTCAAGATGTCGATTACCGAGGTCGACAGCGACCTCTCATCCGAAGATTTCGCCGACCTTTGGAACGAGACCAAAACGAAGGGCTCCCTCCTGATCGAGAGACGTTGCAGGACCAAGAAGGGCCGCATTATCCCCGTCGAGGTCCACACCCGCTTCTTCACCTTCGCGGGCGAAGAGTTTCTGTTCACTTTTGTGCGGGATATTGCGGCGCGCAGGCAGACGGAACAGCAGTTGAAAGACAGCGAAGAGCGCCATCGCTCTCTTTTCAACACGGCGAATGATGCAATTTTTCTTGTTCAAGGTGGCCTGTTTGTGGACTGCAACCCCAGAACACTGGAAATGTTCCACTGTACGCGTGAGCAGATCATCGGCGAATCCATCTGGCGCCTTTCCCCACCAAAGCAGGCGGACGGGCGTGACTCAGCCGCAAAAGAGGAAGAGATAGCCAAGGCAGCACTAGACGGACAACCCCAGCGCTTCGAATGGATTCACCACCGGTATGACGGAACGCCCTTTGACGCAGAAGTGTCTCTTAACCGGCTGGACATTGGCTCAGAACCGCTGCTGCTTGCTGTCGTCCGAGACATCACTGAACGCAAGGCGGCGGAGGAGGCGCTGCGGCAGAGCGAACTCAGGTACAGGAACCTGTTTGAATCGGCCGGCGACGCGATTCTGACAATGGAGGCAACCGATGAGGACCTGTTCTTCGTTGATTGCAACCGAAGAGCAGAAGAGGCCTGGGGACTATCTCGCGAGGAGATCATCGGAAAATCGCCTCTCGACTACTCGCCCCCCGAGCAACGTGACGGCCGATTATCCGCGGATCGCGTAAAGGAGATCATATCTGCCGCCGAGTCAGGGGAGCCCCAGGTTTTTGAGTGGCAACGCTACAACGCTGACAGGGACCTTTACGACATCGAGGTGACGGTGGTCAGGATTCCCGAAGCGGGCGCCTTTCGGCTGCAGGCCATCGAGCGTGACATCACGGAGCGCAAGAAGGCCGAGCGGGCCATCGAGAATGCATTGACGGAAATCAGGAGGCTGAATGAGCAGATCAAGGCTGAGAATGTGTATCTCCGGGAAGAGATCCGCATGGCGAATCTGCACGGCGACATCGTCGGCCAGAGCGAGGGGATGCTGGATGTTATGAGGCAGGCCGAACAGGTCGCTGAAACAGATTCCACGGTGCTGATTCTGGGCGAGACGGGCACTGGCAAGGAACTGTTGGCCCGGGCCATTCACAACATGAGCCCACGCAGGGACAAACCGCTGATCATCGTCAATTGTGCAGCCATGCCCGCGGCCCTGGTCGAGAGTGAGCTTTTTGGCCGGGAAAAGGGTGCCTATACCGGGGCGCTTACGCGGCAAACGGGCCGTTTCGAACTGGCCAACGGAGGCACTGTTTTTCTCGATGAGATCGGGGAGCTGCCGGGGGAGACGCAGGCCAAGCTTCTTCGGGTCCTGCAGGAAGGGCAGTTTGAACGCCTGGGAAGCACGGATACCGTATCTGTGGACGTCCGCGTGATTGCCGCCACAAACCGCGATCTCAAGAAGGAGATACGCGAAGGCAACTTCCGGGAGGACCTGTTCTTCCGCCTGAACGTCTTCCCAATCACAATCCCCCCCTTACGCAATAGGCAGGATGATATCGAACCCCTGGTCTGGTCTTTCGTGAACGAATTCGCAACCAATATGGGGAAACAGATTGAGACGATTTCACAGACGAGTATTGATGCTCTTCGGGAGTACCCGTGGCCGGGCAATATTCGCGAATTACGTAACGTCATTGAGCGAGCCATGATCGTCGCACGTGGCCCCAGCCTGAAAGTTCGTCCTCCAGCCAAATCTGCCCAGTCTTTGCCCGGCGATGTATCTCTGGACGAAGTTCAGCGCCGTCATATCTGCTCCGTTCTGGAGAGTTCAAATTGGCGCATCAGGGGAAATAGGGGCGCAGCAAAGATCCTGGGCATCAACCCTTCCGCGCTGGAATCACGGATGGCCAAACTTGGCATCAAGCGCCCCGGTTCTCATACCTGAAATATCGTAGAACCACGATATATCCGACTTTTTCTCTTCGCGTTCACCCGTAGAGATCCTCTCTCGACTGCTATTGTAAACCTCAGCCATGCAGTACGTTAGAATTATCACTGCCGTCTTCGACTCCGACTTGGCACAGTTCCTGATAAAGAGATCGTGCAAGAACAGGAATTTGTAAGCGAACGAGGTAGCGAACATGATCATAAGCACGATAAGAATAGCGGCAGAAGATGAGCAGAAGAACATGGCTCTCTTGATACTGAGAGGGCTTGTCGCCCGCACAAGAGCAACAGTTGGCTGTGTAGATTGCTGTCTCTGTGAAACTGTCTTGAAGCCACAGAGAATCTGTTTCACCACGAGATGGCATGATCAACAAGCCCTGGATAAGTATATCAGCTCCCCTCTATATGGCCGGGTTCTCGCAGTGATAGATATGGCATCGCAAGCACCGGAGGTCTCCTTTAAGAGAGTCATCGAGACTGAAGGCATGGATTACATTGCCGCCAAGCGCTGCAATCAGACGGTGGCGGGAACTGCACCGGGAGGAATAGCACTGCCATGAAGACAGACATTTCTCAACGTAAGCCGGCGCAGGAGAAGTTACAGGTAAGTGAAGCGAAATACCGCGCCCTTGTCGAAAACACCAAGGAGATATTTTATTCGGTGGATACCGAGGGCAGAATCCTGTTTCTGGGGTCTCAGTCCGCTCGATACGGCATTGATCCGGAGGATGCAGTATCCAGGAACATACTGGAATACATTGCCCTGGAAAATAGAGAGGAAGTATTGTGCAATTTACAGACGAAAATGACTACGGGCGAAGAGTTTCTGACAGAACTCAGACTCATCGGAGATGATGGGCGCCAACACTGGTTTGAGGAAGACGGAAGCGTTGTACGAGATGCAACAGGAAACATTACAGGCATTATGGGCGTGCTCCGCGATATCACCGAGCGCAAAAAGATAGAGGGAGAGCTACAAAGGGAGAGACACTTCTCAGCCACCGCGTTGGACAGTCTGCCCGGCCTGTTCTACATGTATGATTCGGACGGAAAACTCGTGCGGTGGAACAAGAATCACGAAACAATTACCGGCTACTCGGCCGAAGAGATTCAAGACAGACATGCCTTGGACTGGTTTGAGGAAGACAAGAAGGACATCATAGCCAAGAAGATGCAGAGAGTCTTCAAAGAAGGGGAAGCGCGACTTCAGGCAAACGTGGTCATGAAGGATGGGCGGAAGATCCCGGTCGATACAGTGGCGCACCGGATGGACTTGGATGGCGAACATTACATAGTCGGTTTGGGCCTGGACATGACCGACAGCTTAACCATGCAAGCTGCTGTGCACGACAAATCGGAAAAACTCCGTGCAATTATAGAAACTTCGCAAGACTGGATTTGGGCCATAGACTCCCAGGGTGCCCACACCTACTGCAATCCGGCCATCGAATCGATTCTCGGTTACTTGCCGCGCGATATGCTCGGTAAGTCCAGTCTGAAATTCCTGCACCCGCAAGATCGGGAATACGTGGAATCACGGTTGCCGGAGTTGCTGCAGAAGAAGACCGGATGGCAAAACATGGTGTTGCGCTGGCGACACAAGGATGGTAGCTGGCGTTATCTCGAAAGCAGCGCTGTCCCCATTCTCGACACTCAAGGAGAGCTTGCCGGTTTCCGTGGAGTTGACCGCGACATTACCGAGCGCAAGCGTGTGGAAGAAGAGGCGCAGGCCCATGCTCAACGGCTTGCACTTCATATTCAGCATACCCCGCTGGCTGTGATTGAGTGGGATCTTGATTTCAGAGTAGTCGAATGGAACGCGGCGGCGGAAAGAGTATTTGGCTATAGCCGTGGTGAGGCCCTTGGCCGGCATGCGGTTGACTTGGTTATACCCGACGAGGCAAGAAAACACGTGGATCTCATCTGGCAGGCTTTGGTTGAAGGAAAAGGCGGAACGCGGAGTACGAATGCGAATAAGACAAAAGGCGGCGGCATGCGCGTGTGTGATTGGTACAATACCACTTTGGTTAATCCGGATGGCGCAATTATCGGAGCGGCCTCTCTCGTCCAGGACATCACTGATCGCAGGCAGGTGGAAGAACAGCTACGCGAGAGCGAGCAACGATTCAGAACAATTATGGATTCCTCCGCTGATGCCATATTGATTTCCGATCAAAAGGGCGACTATGCATACGCCAACAAAGCCGCCTGTACGCTCCTGGGATATACGCCTGAAGAACTGGCCACAATGAACATCACCGATATCTCGGCGCTGGAAGAAGGGGCAAGTCTCCTCCAGTTCCGGAGCTTGCTGGAGAGCGGAAGGTTGTTCACGGAAATGGATCTTGTCCGAAAGAACGGTAGCGTTGTTCCCGTGGAGCTCAATGCCGTCGTGCTGCCGAACGGACTCGTTTACGGAAGCTGCCGTGATATCACAAAGCGCCAGCAGGCGGAGACAGAGCTGCGGATGAGCGAGGAGAAATACCGCCTCCTGTTTGAGAGTTCGCCGGACGCCATCATGACTCTGGCTCCGCCCTCGTGGCGCTTCACGGCGTGCAACCCAGCCTCCGCCAAGATGTTTGGTGCCCAAGACAAGGCTGACTTCGTCTCAAGGACGCCTTGGGAGTATTCGCCGCCATTCCAGCGGGACGGGCGGTCCTCGGAGGAGAAAGGCAAGTGGATAATCGAAACGACTATGCGGGAAGGATCGCATTTCTTCGAATGGACGCACAGACGCCCTAACGGAGAAGAGTTTCCGGTAACGGTGTGGCTGAACCGCGTGCGCTTGGGAAACGAGAACGTGCTTCAGGCAACGGTTCGGGACATCTCTGAACAGCATAGCATGGAAGCCCAACTCCGCCAGGCCCAGAAGCTCGACTCCATAGGTACTCTTGCCGGCGGTGTGGCGCATGAGATCAACAACCCGATCAATGGCATCATGAACTACGCACAACTCATCCTGGACAGGAGTGACGGCGACGGGTCGATTGGCGAGTTTGCCGGCGAGATTATCCACGAAACTAAACGCGTGGCCACGATCGTGAAGAACCTGCTCTCGTTCGCCCGACAGAACAAACAGGGCAGTAGTCCGGCACGTGTGTGCGATATCATTAACGAAACGCTTTCCCTCGTTAACACCGTGCTGGGCCGTGACCAGATCACGCTGAGTGTGGACGTTTCCGAGAATCTTCCCAGAATCAAATGCCGCAGCCAGCAGATCGAACAGGTCATCATGAACCTGATCACCAACGCCCGAGATGCGTTGAACGAAAAGTACCCGGAGTGTGATGTGAACAAAAGAATCGAGGTCACCGTGGCCACCCTTGAGAAGGACGGGCGTCATTGGCTTCGTACGACGGTGGAGGATAACGGCCCGGGCATCCCGAACGAGGTGCGAGAGCGCATGTTCGATCCCTTCTACACGACGAAGCCACGCAACGTTGGGACTGGCCTCGGGTTGTCGATCAGCCACGGCATTATCAATGACCATGGTGGCGAGTTGAGCGTAGAGAGCGAGTTGGGGGAATGGACACGCTTCCACGTGGATCTGCCAGTGCACGAGCCTGCAGAGGTCGACGGTGAGCCGCCGTCAGAGTCGCTGCAGACAGGCAACGGGTAGGCGCGTGACGATAACTCGCCCGATGGAGCCCGATTGAGAGTAGAGCCCGTGGCGGGACCAGATGCGCATTAAGGATGGTAGGCATCCTTCTGCACAGTACTTGTCTCCGATGACGAACTGAGCGTTGGAGAGACAGCGTGTGCGTTCCTTCAAGTAGCGGGATACTGGGTCATGTGCGCGAGAAACGCCAAGGAAGAACTCAGAGAGAAGCTCCAGGCGCTTCTGTGACCCTCTCTTCTGAAAGCCGTTTGACTTCGCAACCGTAGAGTCTCATACTGCCGTCAAGCCGTATGGAGAGCTTGGTGAAGAGAGACAAACTGACAGTTGGATTGCTTGCGCTGCTCGCTGTAATTGCATGTGGTGCCGTACTTGATGCTGCCCAATCCGTTGTTCTGCCTCTCGTCATTGCCTGGCTTCTTTCCTACATCCTGGGGCCCGCCATCTCGGCCTTGACCCGGCGCAAGGTTCCCACCGGGCTGGCCGTAACGCTTATCCTGGTTCTCCTGCTGGGCGTGTGCTACCTGCTGACGATATTTCTCCATGCCCGGGTATCCGCATTTGCGGCCGCTTACCCCCAGTACCAGGAGAAGCTGAGCGATTTGACGGCAACTATTGCCGCGCGATGGAATCTCAAATGGAATCCTTTTGTCGGTATTGACTGGGGAGAGAAAGTTGGGGGCTTCCTTGTCGATCTGACTGGATCACTGTTCACGTTCCTCTCCAGCCTGTTGATGGTGTTCATCTTCCTTGTCTTCCTTCTGCTTGGGAAACCCTATTTCAATTACAAGGTGAAGAAGGCCTTTGCGCCCCTTTACGCGACCAGAATCATCTCTATACTAAATTCGATTGCCGGCGAGATCGGCAGGTACCTGTCCGTTCAATTTCTCATAAGCCTCGCGACCGGCATCCTGGTGTGGCTGGCACTGATGTTTCTCGGTGTGCAGTTCGCCATAACCTGGGGCGCGTTGGCGTTCCTCCTCAACTTCATTCCCACGGTGGGATCAATCATCGCCTCGGTACCGCCCGTTCTTCTTGCGCTGGTGCAGTTTCATCCCAGCTACTGGCAGTCCATTGCCACACTGCTTGTCCTGCTGACCATTCAGATGAGCATCGGCAATGTGCTTGCTCCGAAGGTACTTGGTGATCAACTGAACTTGAGTCCTGTCGTCGTGCTTCTCTCGCTGGTTTTCTGGGGATGGCTGTGGGGAATCGCAGGCGCAATATTGTCAGTCCCGATTGCCTCTGCGGTTAAAATCGTATGTGAGCATATTGAACCGCTTCATCCGATTGCGGTAATGATGGGTGCCGGTAAGTCATACCGTCGGGAGTTTGAGCGGGTGCCACCGGACAACGAGTGAACATGAGCACGGAAGAACTGAGGCGGATCCGAGTTCTGGTTAATCCCAAATCGGGCGTTCGTTGGTCATTCAAAGCTGTACAGCAGGCCATAGATACGAGCTGGAACGCGCCAGACCGGGATATAACCTATCAATTTACGCATGACGTGGACGATGGGATCCGCAAAACAGAGCGGGCTGTCGAACAGGGCGTAGATCTTCTTCTTGTTGTCGGTGGTGACGGAACCGTGAGTAGCGTGGGACGTGTCCTGGTAGGCACAGACGTATGCCTCGGAACAATCCCGGCAGGCAGTGGCAACGGTTTTGCCAGGCACTTTGGGATTCCCCTTTCACCGGTAAAGGCCGCCCGTACCCTCGTGAATGCCGAGGTCAAGCGCATCGACGTAGGACTTGTAAACGATCGCCCTTTTTTTATCACGTGCAGCATGGCGTGGGACGCTGCCATTGTCCGTTCTTTCGACAAGATGCCGGTAAGGGGAATAATCCCTTACATTTTCGCCGGTGCATATGAACTTCTTGAATACAGGCCCTCAGAAGTGACAGTGGAGTTCGACGATGGCAGCGAACCACTGGTCGTAGGCGATCCACTTGTCTGCACGGTAGCCAATCTTTCACAGTACGGCGGGGGTGCGGTGATCGCTCCCCATGCGCAACCCGATGACGGACTCCTCGAGTTGGTAATTGCCAGGTGTCAGCATGCCCCGCTGCTCATCGCCAATATCGGCAAGTTTCTGAATGGCGCCATCACTGATATTCCGGAGGTTATCTCCCGGCGCTTTCGCTCACTGATTGCACATCGTCCCGATGCCGGCATAATCCAAGTGGACGGTGAACTTGTCGATTCTCCCGCGAATGTACGTATCTCGGTTACTCCGAGGGCCATAAACGTACTCGTTCCGACGTCCCAAGCGTAATCCATATCCACCAGTAACTGTTTATGGTTCTTTGATTTTTCGGGGCGGGGACGGTAGGGTGGTGGATATGAAACTGCTTGTTACAGCCGGGCCTACAAGGGAAGCCATAGATCCTGTTCGCTTCATCAGCAACAGGTCCAGCGGCAAGATGGGTTATGCAGTTGCTTCCGCGGCTGCCGGAAAAGGGCACGAAGTACGCCTAATTAGCGGTCCGGCAGCAATCGAGGTGCCGGAGGGGATCAGCATCGTCACGCGAGTTGTTTCGGCCACCGAGATGCTGGCCTCCGTCCACGCCAACGTTGACTGGTGCGATGCCCTTGTCATGTCGGCAGCGGTTGCGGACATGCGGCCGGCGGAAACCAGTTCAAGCAAGATAAAGAAGGACGGCTCGACCCGGACCCTGAAGCTCGAGCCTACAGAAGATATCCTGCTTTCCATTGCGTCCCTGAAGCATGACAGGGTTTTTGTCGGCTTTGCCGCCGAGACGGAGAGGCTGGAAGAGAATGCGAGACAAAAACTTGAAGCAAAAGGCCTCGATTTGATTGTCGCCAACGATGTGTCGGCAACAGACGCTGGTTTTGAGGTCGACACGAACCGAGTGAGTTTGATTGAACGCAATGGCAGTGTCGAAAAGTGGGGGCTGCAAAGTAAGTCCGAGATTGCCGATCGGATTGTGAAATGGATCGAAGACTATATTTCTAGCCGCCGCTCCCAATCCAGTTCCTGACTGCTTCGCAGAGCGTAAAGAATTTCGTCTGCAGAACGAAGATCCCGTCTTGCGCTGTCCCAATCATACCCGCCCCCAAGATCGCCCTCAGGTACACGGCATCTGAAACGCACGCCATGTAGTACACGGAGTACATCGGTATCAGGAGGCATAGTATTCCCTGGTAGACCGAGTCCTCAAAAGCCTTCAGTATCACTATCAGATGGAACCCGATCAGCATGATGGCAGCAAACGGAACTGCGGCTTCAATGTGTGCCTCGGAAAGTCCGCCGCCGTAACGCAAGAATGCCATGGACCCGCCAAGAACCAGGAAAACGGCCCATGCGTACAGGTGGTGCACCACGTGGGCCTTGGTCTGAGATTTCTTAAGTGCCTTTGTCCCGGGCCAGAGGCCTTCGCCATCCTGCCCGTCTTCGGGGATCACTATGTTCTCTTGCTCATGAAACTTGACCTGGGTTCGCTGGAGGGTCTGCTCCTTCTCGGCCGTCTTGGGTTTTGTCAGTTTCTCCCCACAAGACTTGCAGGCCACAGCATCGGGGTCTACGAACTCAGATACGGTAGTGATCTCAGAGCAATGCGAACATGTGATATCAATATCTGCCATGATGTCTACATCTCAACAGGCCATATACGGTAGCAGGCCCAAGGTTAAGAACGACAAACTCCTGCATGAGCTAACGTTGGTAGGTTACATGAAGTCAGCCGGCAGGGAAACGATTTTTCTTCTCCTTGTCGCAACAGCATGCGCAAGAAAAGGAATGATCTGTGGCAGTTAGGGGTCCGCGGAAGCGCCCTATATGCTCTGGAGCTTAGCTTTCACTCCCTCGAGCTGAGACTTAAGGCTCGCGACGTCCGGGTTCTCGGGCGGGCTAGCGCTGGCGGCATGACTCTGGTTCCACTCCTCGTAGCGACTCTTGGCCTCCTTGTAGGCATTTCCGAGGTCCACGCTTTGACCCATCATCTCTCTCAACTCATCGCCGTATCTCATGCGTTCATCACCCGTGGAACTGTCTCGTTTTGCCTGCAGATCTTTTACCTTCTTCCAGTAAGCCCGGTATTCCCCTTTTGCCTTGCCGTATTCTTCTGCGAACGGGTTGTTCCGGCTTACGTAGTCTTTTGCGGCCTGGTCTCTCAGAGTTTGCAACTTTGCGGCGAGCTGGGCCTGCTTAATCAGCAGCGTCATTTCTTTTTGTCCGACCAGGTTGCGTGATCCTGTCCGGATATCAAGTGCCCGCGTGCGGACGAGGAAGAGATCTCCAGCTTCGTCTGCAGGTGAACAAATGGCCATGGTTCCGGCCTTCAGCGCCTTGATCTGCTTGATATTGACAACAGTTCCGACGGGAATATCCGCCATGTACTTGCCTTTTGTGTCGTACGAGTTTGCCCCGTTGGCAATTACGATTCCCCAACGCTCCACAGGTCCTGCATCAGTGCTGGGTTTGGCCGCAACTGTCTTTACACGTGAATGTGAATGCGGCGGGAGCCGGCTGATCTTTCCGCGGAGCGACTGGCGGCTTGTCATGGCAACCTGGATCTCCGGTGGCATATTTCTTCCGGATGCCAGCGCAAGTACATCCCCCTTTACCTCTTCGAGGGTTTCAATCTCATTGGCCTTTCTCAGTTCCTCGATCAGGATTCTGTAGCCAGCCCATTTCGACAGGGCTTGCCCTGAGTCGTACGCCAGTAAAGTGGCATCGATAAGGTCTGAAGGTGTTGATATCAAAATGCCAGCTGTGCTTCCCGGAAGGGTGTGTTCTCTGCACACATCCACCATGTCACGAGCCAGGACTCGTGCCTCATCAAGGCTTGAGCGTCTGACTTGGCAACGAATTGCGGCACATATCCGTCGCTTTTCCAGCGAAGGCTGGTTGGATGCCCAATGCTCGACCCTATTCAGGTAGGAGAGGGATGCGCCGGGCTTTCCCGCCGTAAGGAGACGATTAGCTTCGGTGAGATGTTCGGAAGTGGTCTTTGCTCTTGAGAAAGCTGTTGCAAACAGAACAACGAATGTTCCGACAATCGCGAGGAAGATATATCCCGCAACGGTGAAGCTCCACTGGCCAATTGTTGTGTTTTTCTCGGATGCACTCATGTCAGACCCCTTCTCAATCCCTGCGCCTCTCCACTGATTAGTGTTGCAGTGGATATGTGAGTGCCGTTGGGGCACTGAACTTATGTCGTGGATATACGCACCCAACAGCGGTCTGCCGCACATCGTCGGCAGCATTCTTACGATACACGCGTAATCGAGAGGGTTAGAGAGCAGAATTCGCACCAATTGGTGGGGTTTTGGACAGATTATTGCTGTTTCTGGCTCTCAGGGGGGCGTTTCCAGCGAAGTTGGGGTATTCTGTAGAGATAAGAGAGATTCTTGTTGGCTTCATTCAGGAGGCTTTTATCAAGAACGAGATCAATTCCCATAGATTTGAGAGTGAATCGATTGATATTGCCATCGTCTGTCTGAATGCGAAACACGTCATCCATGTTTGATACGGGCTTGCCGTTGAGATGTGTTATCACACGGTTTCTGAATTGCTGGTAACCCGAATTCACCGGGTGAGGCAGCACTGCGGACAGCAGAACCACTCGCTGGCCAGGGCTGTCGGGAAAAAGCTTCTTCGTATGATAAGTGTGCACAAGGCTTGAGTCTATGATCCGTTGCCAGTCCGATCCATGCGACCTGAGGTAACGCCCGGTGACTTCCCTGATTATCATTCCGCCTTCTACAACGTATTCAGCTTTTCTGCCCACCGTGTTGTCCGGAATCAGATGTGTCTTTTCGTCGGCCCTTGTTAGTTTTACCTGGACGGAAACCTGCTTCCCTTTGCGTATGATCTTGACCGGAACAGCCTCTCCGGGGCGTCGCCGCCCTTTTATAAGGTAGGGCAGAGAAAGCCTTCCAAACTCTTTGTCGTCATAGAATCCAAGGCTGTCGATCTTCCTGTCGTCCCATTCCAGAATCACGTCGTTCGGCTCAAGAACATCCGCTGCTCCAGACTCGGAAACGGCCGAAAGGACCAGTATGCCGCCATCCTGGTCGCCGACACCCAGCCATTCACGCCGCGCCGGATCGATAAGCTGTTTCCAGAGGAACCCGGCTGACGCAAATCCCCTGTACGGCGAAGTTGATGCATCGTCCAGAAACTGGCGTATAACGCAGAAGGGAATCATGTTGCCCACTCTTCTTTCCCTGGTGTAGCTCATGACGAGGCCGGCCAGTTTGCCATTCAGGATGGCGGGTGCGCCCTCACCAGTGACGTTCAAGTCCGTGAGCAGGTCAAAAGTAAGCGACGCGTACGAGGCGGATGGCAGCGACTTCATTGCCACGCGAAGAAGCTGCGCGTCCCCGCGTTGGACCTGGCGGGTGCTGTCGAGCTGGAGAATCTCCAGTTCAGATTCCTCGGATACCGCCCCGGCAATCTCCATTGCTTTGAACGGGGGAAGGCCATGATCCGCGGTGACCTTGATCAGTGCCAGGTTTACCTGATCGTCCGAGATCTTGACCACCGCGGGAATCCGTTCGCCCGAACGCGCGGCGCGCAGTTCCACGAGGTTGTGGTTGCGTACAAGCCGCTCCGTGGTCAGGACGAGACCGGGACCCACCACAGCCCCGTATCCGTAGCGCTCGATAGGTTGGCCTTTCTGCCATGGCAGAAACGGATCGTGTTCCTGCCGTGTTACTATTACCTGCAGAAACGCCGAATTATCGTCGGCAAAACAAGTACCAGCCGCCACCACGGACAGGAACATGGACAATGCAACGATGACGCGGGCTCGTGACATCAGTTGCCTCCCCCCAGGTTTTCCTTTGCGGGCAGTCCGTAACGGGACAGGATCGCTTTCTCCGATGCCGCCGCCTCCTTCGCCGAGAGTATCAGCACGTCATCCATGCCGGCAAACCGAATAATGTGGAAGCCCTCCTTCGGCCGTTCCCAGGCCTCCTTCAAATCCTGAAGGTTCCTGATCTTCTTGCCATTGGCCTCTACGACTATGCCGTTTATGAACTCGTCGGTATACGTGTTGACCGGATGGGCGAGACGCCTGATGCAGACGACGAATTCGTCGAATTCCTCATGGAGACCATCAACCTTGGCGTATTCGGAGACATAAGTGAGTTGCTGGGTGTTCTTGCCTCTTCCCGCCCCTGCAAGGCTCCGCAAGTACTCTCTGGTCAGGGGGCAGAAGACGAGACCTCCGCGTACAAGGTAATTCGGGATTTCGTCGTAGATGCTCCGGAATATGAAGGGATCATGCGGGTTCTTGAGAGGGACTTGTAGAGCGAGGAACTTCCCCTCGCGCCATATCTGCAACTTGACGGCATCACCCCATTGTTTTCGCTCTAGCAGTTCTGCAAAGAGAACCCTATTCCCGTTCAGTGCAACCGTACCATCGTTTGCTATATCATACCCGTCTATCGTAAGTATGACGTCCCCGGTGTCGATGAGGTCCGCCCCGCTGCCGAATGGGTCAACATAGGTCAAGACTACGCCCGTCCTATTCTCTGCAAGTCCAAGGTCCGCCCTGAGGGCCGGGTTGCGGGTGTACATGAACGCCGCTCCGAGTTCCGGATACCCGTGATACCGTCCATCCTCTACGTCTTCCAGGAAGTGCCGCAGAACGGGCAAGGGGATCGCGTAGCCTATGTTTTCGGCCCAGGCCAGGCCTTGAAACGCCAGGCCAACAACCCGGTTGTCAAACAGGATGGGACCGCCACTGTTGCCCGGGTTTATGGCCGCGTCAACCTGCAGGACCAAGTGCTGATCGATCCCGCTGTGAGTGTAGATACTGTAATCGATACGAGAGACAACTCCCCGGGTAACCGATATGCGCGACCCGCCCATGGGGTATCCGAGGACCGTCACCTCGTCGCTAAGCTGTGGGATCTCTTTTGCGAATTTCAAGGGCTTCGTGCCTTCGAAGAAGGCGTCATTCTCCACTTGAAGCACGGCCAGGTCACAATCATGTCCACTGAACGCAACGCTGGCATGGTAACGTTTGGGGTCTCCTTCCTTCTGCACCTGGAGAGACCGTATGTCCGAAACAACGTGCGCGTTTGTGAGTATCCTTTTCTTCCCTATCACGAAACCGGAACCCGTACCGTTGGCCGGTGTTACGCCCTGCCATGGCATGGTGTAGTCCGGACGCTGGGTCGTGACATGAATCTTGACTATTGAGGATCTGATACTGCGGGGAATGGCTGACGCGTCTGCATTGTCGCACATACCTGTCATCAATAGGGTGGCCAGAGCTACCGCACGGAGGAAGATTGATGTTGATACATGCATAATGAAGTACATAATACGCGTGAAAAGGGCACAAGACAGCAAAAATCGGCGCAGAAGGGTAAAAACTCCACCGTGGGACTTAATGACAGAGAGTACATGCGGCCCGGATACAGGCCAGGGAAAAAAATGAGAAAGGACCGGCTTTCCATTTTGGCGCGGCTGAAGTTTCTTGTCTGGCGTATACTCAGAAAGCGTACTTAAGCCACCCGATCACGTCCATGTCATCGAAATCGAACTCATCGAGTTCCCCCCAATCCTCGAAGACATACCCTCCCATAATGTCAATACTCAGTGAGCCCAGGGGAATGCTGATTCCGGCCAGGAACTGGTAGTAGATGTCCGTCCAGTCATCCTCGTTATCCGAGTCGTCCTCGTACACCATGTACGTAGACATTATGCCAAGCCCGGCGCGCCAGAAGCTATCCTTGAACATCAGGTTGAGCTGAGGTGTCAGCGCGTGATCGACCTTGTTCGTTCCGGTGAGCTCCGGTGCGTAGTCGAGGGCCAATTGCCAATAGGCGTTCTCTTCATGGAATTCGTACGAGAAACCGTAGGAAACGTCTCCATCGTCGTACGGTAACTCTTCATAAACCGAATGAAGAGCATGGTGCCTGAGGCCAAGGCCCAGCACGTGCTCGGCTTTGGTTGATAAAGGAGCGACCAGAACCATGATCACGAGTGAAGCCAGCATGTAGTAAGTGAAGTTTGTTTTCATGATTCGCATGGTAGCAGTTATCTTCAACTTAGCAAGTCAGAACAGACTACCCAGTATCCACCGCAATGTTGCGCCGGCGCCACTGAAAAGAAAGTTTTCTGAAAAGAAAGTTTTGTTGATACGGATTCGTGCTTCCGTTAGTTTACACGCCTGAAAGAAAGGAAGTAACAGACATGTATGAACCCGTCTCCAACAAGGTCGATTTTTCTGAATCCGAACAAAGCGTCCTTGAGTTCTGGAAGGAGAACGGAACGTTCCTGAAGTCAGTCGAGGCGCGTAAAGGTGCCGACGAGTTTCTCTTCTACGACGGTCCTCCGTTTGCAACCGGCCTGCCTCACTATGGACACCTGCTGGCCGGTACTATCAAGGACATCGTTCCCCGCTACCAGACGATGCGCGGTTACTACGTTGACCGGCGTTTTGGCTGGGACTGTCACGGTTTGCCCGTCGAGTTCGAGGTGGAACAGGACCTGGAGATCAGCGGCAAGACACAGATCGAAGAGCTTGGGGTAGACGTCTTCAACGAACGTTGTAGGAGCATCGTTCTTCGTTATACCAGTGAATGGCGCTCCGTCGTGACGCGCATGGGCCGGTGGGTCGATTTTGACAGGGACTACAAGACGATGGATCCATCGTACATGGAGTCCATATGGTGGGTCTTCAAATCACTCTGGGACAAGGGGCTTATATACGAAGGAAAGAAGATCCTTCCGTACTGCCCTAGGTGCTCGACTCCACTGTCCAACTTTGAAACGAACCAGGGCTACGAGGACGTGACCGATCCCGCGATCACGATACGCTTCAAGTTGAAAAACGAGGATAACGCATACATCCTTGCCTGGACGACGACGCCGTGGACGTTACCGTCTAACATGGCCCTGGCTGTTGGTAAAGACATCGTATACGCGCGCATTGAAGATAAGGGCTCTGTCTACTACATGGCAAAAGATCGCGTGTCCGTCTACTACCGGGATGAAGACGAGTACGACAAGATGACGGAGCTCAGAGGGGATGAACTTGTAGGTAAGACCTACGAACCGATCTTCCCGTACTTCGCTCACTGCAGCGATGAGGGGGCATTTCGTGTCCTTGCCGCAGATTTTGTTTCCACTGGGGACGGCACGGGTGTTGTGCACATAGCCCCGGGGTTTGGTGAAGACGATTACATGCTCGGGATGAAAGAAGGATTGCCTGCCGTTTGTCCTGTGGATGCCGAGGGACAGTTCACGGACGAGGTTAGCGATTACGCCGGTCGTCGCGTCAAGGAAGCCGATGCCGACATCATGAAACGGCTTAAGGCCGAGGGTAAGCTAGTTCACCGCTCTACCATCGTTCACAGTTATCCCCACTGCTGGCGCTGTGACGAACCCCTGATCTACAGGGGTATCTCGACGTGGTTCGTAAAAGTGGAGCAGATCAAGGATCGACTTGTTGAGGCCAACAAAGAGATCAAGTGGGTGCCCGGGCACCTGAAAGACGGGAGATTCGGAAAGTGGCTCGAGGGAGCCAGGGACTGGGCCATCTCCAGAAACCGATACTGGGGTGCTCCGTTGCCTGTTTGGCGCAGTGAAGACGGGGAGGAAGTTCTCTGCGTTGGATCCATCGCGGAACTGGAGAAGTTGGGCGGTCGGGAAGTCAAGGATCTGCACAAGCACCACGTGGATAAGATCGAGATACCATCCAAAGAGGGCAGGGGAATGCTGAAGCGCGTTCCCGAGGTATTGGACTGTTGGTTCGAAAGCGGTTCCATGCCCTACGCCCAGGCGCATTACCCGTTCGAGAACAAGGACCGCTTCGAGGCCCATTTCCCTGCTGATTTCATTGCGGAAGGCCTGGATCAGACTCGCGGCTGGTTCTATACTCTCATGGTTCTTTCCGTGGCCCTGTTCGACCGGCCTGCATTCAGAAACGTGGTTGTAAACGGCATGGTGCTGGCAGAAGACGGTCGCAAGATGAGTAAGCGGTTAAAGAACTACCCGGATGCAATGTACATGCTGGACACCTATGGGGCGGATGCTCTCAGGCTCTACATGATAAACTCGCCAGTAGTAAGGGCGGAGGATCTGCGCTTCTCGGAAGATGGAGTGAAACACAGCCTGCGTCACCTCCTGATTCCGCTCTGGAATGCGTACAGCTTCTTCGTAACCTATGCCAACATCGACGGGTGGTCTGCCGGCGATGGCTCGTCCGGCGTGAGCACTAACGTACTGGATCGCTGGATTCGCAGCTCGCTTGAAACACTGGTTGCAGATGTAGCCACGGCTATGGATGGCTACGATCTCCAGCGCTCGGTTCGACCGTTCGTTCGCTTTATCGAAGATCTGACGAACTGGTACATCCGCCGCAGCCGACGGCGATTCTGGAAATCACAGGATGACGATGACAAATCCCAGGCCTACCAGACTCTGCATCACGTTTTGGTTCAGCTTTCGAAGGTTGCCGCCCCGTTCCTGCCGTTTATAAGCGAAAGCATATATCGAAACCTGAGGAGCGAAGGTTCACCGGAATCCGTGCATCTCTGTGATTTCCCGATTGCTGACGGCAGTTTCAGAGATCACACCCTGGAAGAGGCAATGTCGCTTGTGATGACCTGTGTGAGGCTCGGCCGGCAGCTTCGCTCCGAGCACAATCTCAAGGTGCGGCAGCCATTGTCGGTGCTTCATGTTGTGACACGGAATTCAGAGATAATCGACAGTATACGTGAGCTCAAGGACATAATCGCCGATGAATTGAACGTCAAGAAAGTCGCATTCGGCGATCACGAAACCGAACTGGCTACGCTGAGCGCCAAAGCTGACTTCAGGCAACTGGGTCCGAGATTCGGGCCAAAGGTTAAGGTAGTGGCCAAGGCAATATCCGAGATTCCCTCGAACGAGTTGGAGAGAATTGTCGAGGGAGATAGCGTATCGATATCGGTTGATGGTGAAGAGGTCGAACTTGGGCCGAACGATGTAGTCATCGAACGTATCCCTCACGATGGTCTTGTTGTAGCCTGCGAGGGACAGATACTCGTCGCGATCGAAACGGCCTTGACGGATGAACTCGTAGAGGAAGGGCTTGCCAGGGAACTGGTCAACAAGGTCCAGAACATGCGCAAAGAGGCCAATCTGGATGTAACCCAGCGCATACGTGTTGACGTGTCGGGTGGCGAGGATATCAAGCGGGCCGTTGAAAGCAACATGGAATACGTCCAAACGGAGACTCTCTGCGTAGAATGCAGTTTTCCCGAATCCTCGGCAGGATCCGAATGGGAAATCAACGGACACCCATGCAGGATTGAAGTTATCCCTGTGCAGGTTGAGGCCTGAACGTACGGCGAGCCAGATTGACAACAAAGAGGCGGGAAGTTTCGAAGAAACTTCCCGCCTCCCCTTTCTGATGAGATAAGGTCACTGCCTTCGGCTATCAACAGAATACCGGGCTTTCGCAATAACAGAGCGGCGGGTAACTGGGTTGCCGAGATGCGCTTTTGTCTTTTTGTGCCGTTTTTGCTATCATTTATGGAGGTTTGGTGAAGGAGTTGTCCGGATACGCGGAATGTGCAGCAAATCTTGGAACTGGAAGACGGTATATAATGATAAACACGGCATCCGCGCTGAATGCCCTTGTTGAAAGGGCGTTGTCGGAGCATCAAGTTGCCATCGATACGGAGTTTCTCTGGGAGCGCACTTACAACCCGGTTCTTGGCTTGGTACAGGTTGGATTCGACCACGACGAGTGTTTTCTTGTGGATACGCTTGCCGTTGAAGATTTGACGCCACTGGGGCGGGTAATTTCCTCACCGAAGACCGTTAAGATCCTTCACGACGCCCAACAGGATCTCACAATCCTCAGACGCGCAACCGGGGCTTATCCACGCAACGTGTTCGACACCAGGTGTGCTGCAGGTTTTGCCGGTCTTGCTTCAACAATATCTCTGCGGGATCTGCTAAGAGATGTTCTGGGGGTGTCCCTTTCCAAATCGGAGTCCAGGACCAACTGGCTTCGACGCCCTTTGACGGAGGCCCAGATTGCTTATGCCGTAGACGATGTTCGCTACATGGTAAAGGCATACCGGGCACTCCGCAGGCAGGCGAGGGACCTTGGATTGCACAGGTGGTTGCAGTCTGAACTGAAGAAGTACGATGATCCTTCGCTGTACGAAGACAAAGAGCCCCGCGAGCAGTTTCGGCGCATCCGCGGTGCCGCCTTTCTTGCTCCGGAGAAACTGCCGGTGTTGATGGAGTTAACGGCTTGGCGTGAAGAAGAGGCTATCAGGAGAGACTGCCCAAGGGGACACGTTCTTGCGGATGCAACCCTCATGCGGGTTGCCGAAACACCACCACGCTCGGAAGCCGATCTCGACAATGCGGCCAAGAACGCCAACGGTGGGGTCGACTCGAACGCGAAGGTAATCCTTGACCTGGTGAACCGCGGATTATCACTGGCCGAGTCTGATAGACCTTTGATTAATAAACCGATTCGCGAGAAAGACGAGCTGAAGATCAAGGTCACCAATGCCAGGAAAGCCATAGTGAAGAAATGCACGGAACTGGGCGTTGACCCGGGTCTGGTTGCAACACGTGCAGAGGTAGCAGCCCTTATAGTGGCAGGCAAGGATGCGAAACAGGAAGACCACCGCTTGCTGAATGGATGGCGGAAGACGTTCCTTTCCTGCATTCTTCCTGATTCGAATAGAGTCTAGCCTGCGCAATTCACCACGAGTTCCCGAGGCCCTCCGTGGCGCTGGGACATGACGGTAGAATCTTTCCTGGTCGGTCTCAGATGAAGGACTTCCCCCTTGCCATTCGCTCTATCCCGAAGAACGATGACAGTGACTGTGCTATGTCGAAGAATCCTTTTCGTATTCCGAGAGGCCTGCCTGGTTGGCCGGGGCGATAGACCAGCAGGGGCACGAACTCACGGCAATGGTCTGTTCCTTTGAAAGTTGGATCGTTTCCATGGTCGGCTGTCAGGATAAGAAGATCATCCGTCCCCAGCAACGGGAGCATTTGTGCCAGGAAGCGGTCGGTGTTCTCAAGTGCGCCTGCGTAGCCCGCGGGATCCCTGCGGTGTCCGTACAACATGTCAAAATCGATGAGGTTGGCGAAGAAGAGCCCCTGTGATGAATCACCCGCCAGTCTAAGAATGATATCGATGGCATCCTTGTTGTTCTTAACGTGATAAGATTTGTCTATCCCGCATCCCGCGAAGATATCGTCCAGTTTTCCTATAGTTGCTACGGGAATGCCGGCTTCCTTGAGCTTGTCGAGAATGGTCGGCTCTGGGAGCGGGTATGAGAAATCGCGTCGATCCCCCGTTCGCTTAAACGCCCCCGGCCGGCCGACAAAAGGCCGGGCGATCACACGCCCCACGGTGTACCTGTTGCAGATCTCCCTTGCTATCTCGCATCCCCCGTACAGCTCTTCCAAGGGTATCACTTCTTCGTGTGCGGCGATCTGAAGAACCGAATCGGCACTTGTGTAGGCGATCCATGCGCCATCCTCGATATGTTGTTCGCCCAGTTCTTCGATTATAACGGTTCCGCTGGCGGCCTTGTTCCCTATTACAGGGCGGCCGGTTCGCGATTCAAACTCCTGGATCAGTTCAGGAGGAAAGGACGGTGGCCCCGGCGGAAACAGGTGAAAGCCATTCTCGAGCTCAATTCCCGCCATCTCCCAATGCCCCGTAGTGGTATCTTTGCCCCTGGATACCTCCTGCATAGCTCCGAACGACGCTTCTGGCTGTGCAACCGCTTCGACCCCGGCTATAGCTTTGCCTTCGGGCAGAATGGGGGGGATGCATCCCAGTCCCAGGCGTTCCAGTACGGGCAGTGATATTCCTTTTACGGCTTCGGCAAGATTCGCCAGGGTGTTTGCCCCGGTGTCACCATACTCATGCGCATCCGGGGCCGCTCCGATGCCTACCGAATCCAGTACTACAAGAAATGCTCTCATAATAGAGGCCAGACTTATCCATTTGGCGGGAAAGATCAAACACGAAAAGTCTGTTTCGAATCTTGTGGACAAGCCCTGCTTATAACGGGAAAATCGTGAAGATGAAAGAAGGCCGGTACGTGAGTGTCAATACAGGTATCTCCATGGCGAGCAGAGATCCATGACCGGCAGACGCCGAGGAACGGAAGATGAAGGCTTCATATTGGAACAGGTGTGAAAGTAATGGAGCCAGGTGCGAACTCTGTCCACACCGTTGCCTGATACGTGAAGGCCGCACCGGCATCTGCCGTGTTAGACGGCTTGAAGACGGTGAGCTGACAGCCGTTGGGTACGGCCTGGCGTCATCCTTGAATCTTGACCCGATAGAGAAGAAACCGCTCTATCATTTTCATCCCGGGAAAGACATTCTGAGTGTGGGAGGGTGGGGGTGCAACTTCAGGTGCGTCTTCTGCCAGAACTGGACTATCTCGCAGCAGGTGATGGAAAACGGTCAGCGCGTGACGCCGGAACGCCTGGTGTCGGAAGCAAAGACATGTGGTTCGATCGGTATAGCTTACACTTACAACGAACCCTTAATCGCGTTTGAATTCGTGCGAGACTGCGCCGAAGCGGCCCGGGCCGAGGGGCTGGTTAATGTATTGGTGACCAACGGGTACTTGAATCTCAAACCTGCCGCCGAGCTGTTTCCGTTGATTGACGCCGCGAACGTCGACGTGAAGAGCTTGGAGGACGTCTTTTACAGAGAGCATTGCGGTGGTTCACTTGCACCTGTTCTCGACTTTGCTGCTGCGGCCAGGGGTGCGGGATGTCATGTCGAAATCACGAACCTGGTCATCCCTGGACTTAACGACTCCGAAAGTAACTTCGCCGCATTGGCAGAGTGGGTAGTAGAAGCGCTGGGGGATACCACCCCTGTCCACTTGAGCGCTTACAGGCCCCAGTACAAGCTTGATACCCCTTCGACCCCTATCGCGAGTCTTGAAAAAGCTTATGAAGTGTGCTCTGCGAGGCTCAAGTACGTGTATCTTGGCAACGTATTGAGCCCAAGGGGGCAGGATACAAGGTGCCCGAAATGCGGCAACCTGCTTATCAACAGGTCCGGCTATACGATTTGTATGAAGGGAATTGATGGGGGTCTGTGTTCAGAATGCGGCAGACCGGTTGAGATTGTTCTCTAGCCCGCCACAGTTGAACGGCCGTCAGCTATCCTCGTCGAGATCCTCTTTCTCGTCGTCACCCACGGGCTTGGAAAGATCCTCGAACCCGGATGCTTCGAGCATAGCCTGCCGCCAGTTCTGGTATGCAGCACCTGCCCGATACCTGTCGAGGGATCTCAGCAGCTGCGGGCGCAACATTTCCGTTGTGCCTGCAGGTGAGAGCGTTCGCGAGCTAAGGTATACGAGGAGCCTGTCGTCATCGCCCACCGGTATGGGCTCTGACATTTCGCCCTGCTCAAGGTTCATAACGCTCATGGGCAGTATCTCTGCGTGCTCACTACCTTCAGGAAGACCACCATACACCGTGAATTCAGCCGTTGTGCTCACGTTAAGCTTGAACTCCGCGGCAGCGTCGGAGAAAGACTTACCGTCCGACAGCGAGCCGGCAATACTGTTTCTCACCGTCTCTATCCTGTTCTCATAGGCTTCTTCGAGGGCGTTGGTGACTGCCAACGGCATGACTTCTTCAGATATCTCTTCGAATTCCGGCAAGTGAGAGTCCTGTCGTTTGCCGGCAGCAATGACGTACACAGAATCTTCACCGGCGATAGCGTCGCTGAAGTACATTTCGGGATCGTTTGCATCAAGGTCAAAGGCGATCTGCCTGAAATCAGATCCTACGTTAAGACCCGGCACATCTTCCTCCAATGCGAAGAACTCTGTTGTGCTGACGCTCAGCCCCTTTGTTGCTTCCTCAAAGGAGGTAGCCTCGGTGTAGCGTCCCGGGGCCAGGGCCACGGCCAGTTCGGTAGCATCTACCTTACCTTTCTCAAGTGCTGCCTCGTTCCTGAGTAGTTCAAAGATGTTTGTCTTTACCTCGGCCAGGGGAGTAGCCACGGACTCCCCGTTCGTGTCGGTGGTGGAGTACTCCTCGATATGGTCGTTGTAGTATTCCACGACGTTGGTCTCAAGGATCTCAATACCGTCCATGTAGTTTGTGATGTCAAAGCTGACGTAAAGGACGCTTACCTTTTCAGGTACGATGAACATATTTGTGTTCGCTTCGTAGTAATCCTTTGCATCCTCGCTGGTCACTTCCACGTCCGGGGTGAATTCCTTCTTCGGGAGGAGAACGTAAGCAACTGCACGTGGATCGGAAAGAGCGTCCAGACGGTCCTGCAGTTCCATGGGTGATGTCCATACGAATGCATCTGAGACTCGCTCCAGCTTCTGCAGCATCAGTTCCTGGCGCACATATTCTTCAAAAGTGTTCAGGTTTACGCCAATCTGTCTCTGAACAATCGCGATGTACCGGTCCTTGTTGAACACGCCGTTCTCAAGGAAGGTCCTGTCGCCCTGAATTGCCTGGAGGATTTCTCCCTTCGATACCGTGATTCCGAGTTGATCTGCCGTCTTGAGGGCGGCAATTCTCTGCCAGGCGCGTTCACGAAGATAGCCGTAAGCCTCCGGCGGAAGATTGACGTTTCTCTGCAGTCCCAGTTCGAAGAACCTGGCGGCCTGGAGTTCCTCGGGTGAGACGTCTTCGCCGTATATGCGTCCTGCAGCCCTGGTTGAGGTGCTCTTCTCGCATCCGCCTTGGCTGAATGCGAACACGAAGGATACACTGATCAAAACGGCGAAGATCCCCCAAAGGAACCTGTTCCTGATCATCTTGTTGAATTTTGTGATGAGCACGAGATATCTCTCCTGAATAAAAACGGTGCATCCCGCCACTTACAGGACGGGATGCACAGAGCCTTGTTTAGTCTATCGGTTAAATCCGTTAACGTCTCCCGGTAGGGGTCTTGTCGGGAATCGTCGTTGTAGTGGTCGTAGTCGTCGTGGTCGTGGTGCTGTCTGCCCCTTCGGGACGGGTCAGGCGGTGGACAATCCTTCTGATACGCCATCCGCGAAGCCTGCCGAGGTACTTGTAGGGGTGTGCCGCAGCATCTGCTGCGACCTCCGCGGCTGCCGCCGGAGCGGCGCCCGTGGCCGCGGCCACGATACCTTCCGCGTCTTCTTCATCAGGCAGTGCCTTTGCGGCAACGGCAACGGCCGCTACCACGGTCCCAACATGATCTTCGCCTGCGGCTCCGACCAACGCGGCGGCAACAGCTTCTGCGTTGTCATCTGCGGCGTCGATGCAAGCGGCTACGATGCCGGCGATCCTGGTTTTGAGAGCCCTTTCCGACCCTCCTGCCTCTATGGCGGCCCCCATAAGAGCAGTCGCAACGGCTGCCGCTTCTTCCGGAGTGGCGTCAGCCAGGAGATCGGCAACGGCGCTCGGATCTGTAAGGGCTGCGCTGATTTCCTCTGCGGTGGGTTCTGCGTGGAGCTGTAGACCAGTGATGATCAGCATCGCGATTAACGCTATCGATGTAAACTTGGCTACTCTCATTACGGCTATCCTCCTAGCTTGCTTTCCTGCCGCAGGGGCGGCAGCTCATTCCGGTCAATACCGGCATTGTCTCAGTTACTCGCCTTAACACTATAGCTCACCGAATTTGTCAGGTTCCCGTCAGGTGTTATCACAAAAACAGTTGCGGCCCACAAATCTCCCGAACCCGCCTTCGTTCGCCACATTTTCAGCATTGAGTCGGGACTGGTCTGCACGGTCATAGGGTTCCCCAGATCGTCGAAGGCGTTCTTCACGTCGACAAGCAGCTTTCCCTTGATGTTGCGGAACCGCACGAAGCCCTTGTCTTTAGAGATGGCAATTACCGCGCGACCGTCGTCCGTGATTGCGGGGATTTCGAAAAGATGGTTGTCATAGACCTTCATCTCACCACTGGCAGTGTGAAACTCGGATAACTTAAGATCCTGATCCATCTGTACCTTTACGTCGTATTTCCCGCCGGCAACGGGTTCTGCAATCGCCGAGGCCGTTTCCACAGTTATGCGACGGCCGTCCTGTCCGAAAGTATCCGGCAACTCTATCATTATCGATCCCTGGTCAAGCTTGACGACCTTCCAGTCTGGGTTACCCGCGTGGTCTGCAATAGTAAGAATCGCGTTTGTCGACACGGTGAACTCATGGTCTTCGGCTATGTAGAAGGTGAGTTCGGAACCCGCTGCCGTTGTTATACGCGATCCGTATGGATAAGCCCTGGCTCGTTTTCCGTCGACTACCTTGTCTCCCTTGGGTGAGCGTATTTTGCAGGTGCCTTCAAGCTCTACGATGAAAAAGAGTGGCTCGAATGCCATGGCAATAACACCACAGCCAACGCACAACAACAATAACAGGACGAAACGCACACGCTTGTTCATCATCTAAATAGCACTCCCGCACAACAAGGTATCAACTGGACGAAAAGGCCCAGTTTTCACAAAAGAGTACCTTCTGGCGCGGTTCGCAGTCAAGGAGCATTTTACGTGTAACGATGGTTTTAGAAAGCCCTGAACCGGAAAACTCGATTACCTGCGCCCCGGAGCCAGAATGGCGGAGCATTTTCTTTTTTTAGAAAAGGGCTTGATTTATCTCCACAAGAGTGGTTAAAAGAACGCCCGTATTATGGGGTGGTGTAGCTATTAAACTTACACACATGGGGCGGAATTCGCAGCTTATGGCTAAGTCTACGTCGAAATCAAAGGCTGGTGCAAAGATCCAGAGGAAATCAGTGACCAAATCAAAGGCCAAAGTATCCTCTACCGGAGCAAAGTCACGTTCAGCAGCAAATCCCAAGAAAAAAGCGGTAAGAAAGAAGACATCTACGAAAGAATCTGCAGTGAAGAAGACAATACCCGCTATTAAGGCGAAGAGAACGAACAAAAAGGCTGTGGCCGTCAAGGTAAAGACAAAAGCGGCGGCCAAGCCAAAGAAGCCCGTTTCGTCGAAAGCCTCACCAAAAAAGACTGCGCGGAAGGCAAGTCCCGGGCGTGGAACTCCGCATGGTACCAAGCCAGCGAAGGCCGCTAAGTCCAAAAAGTCTCCAAAAGAGGTAAAGAAGGCCAAGACAGTTAAAGGAAAAACTGATTCAGCTCTTGAAGCCAAAGGTGAAGTGTCGCCAGGCGACATGCTGTCCAGAGAGGAACGCAACGAGAAGGTCACGCAGCTGATAAAGCTCGCGGAAACCCAGGGATACCTGACCTACGACGATATCAACGAGAATGTTCCTGACAGCGTTGTCAGCGGGGAGGAGATGGAATCTTATCTTGCCCTCCTCCGGGGTATGGACATCGAAATAATCGAATCGAGCGCCGTCGACAAGTATCAGAAGCAGACGGCCAAGGCGGCTCAGACCGGACGTGGCGGCAAGCTGGATTTCTTCGACGATCCCATCCGCATGTATCTGCACCAGATGGGGCAGGTGCCTCTTCTCGTTCGCGAGCAGGAAGTGGAAATCTGCAAGCGCATCGAGAGTGCTGAAATCCGGGTCAAGAAGACGTTTGACCGTTTCGGGTTTGCATCGGAGATGTACCTCAGGCTCCTCGACAGGCTGGAAAACGGGGAAGAGCGGTTTGACCGTGTCGTACGTGACAAGTTCGTCGACAGCAGAGACAACTATCTCAAAAAGCTGCCAAAACTGCGCAAAGAAGTCAATTCACTGCAGGCTCGCATGGAGAAGCTGTTCAACGACCTTCGCAGCAAGAAGTTGAGCAAGGCACAACGTACACGCAAGACGAAAGCTATAGACAAGATTCTCCAGCAACTCTCGAGAGCTTTCAATCGTTTGCACTTCAAACAGAAGGTCATCGAGTCGATGGCGTCTGATGCCGAGGAGGAGTACTGGCGGTTCAGGGAAGTGCTGACAGAAATCGAAGTCCTGCGGAAGGGCCGCAAGAGCAAGAAGCGAGATGCGGCCAAACGCGAATGCAGACGCCACGTCGTAGGAATGGAGGGCCGCTTCTGCAAGTTTTCGGATGAAGCTCTCGAGAGCTTCGATGATATGCGGGACGCCATGAAGCGTGGACAGAAAGCCAGGACCGAAATGGTTGAGGCCAATCTGCGTCTCGTGATCAGCATCGTAAAGAAATACATGAACCGTGGTCTGTCTTTCCTTGATCTTATTCAGGAAGGCAACACGGGCCTGATGAAAGCCGTTGAGAAGTTCGAATACCGGAGGGGGTACAAGTTCAGTACGTACGCCACCTGGTGGATCCGGCAGGCCGCGACCCGCGCCATTGCGGATCAGGCTCGAACCATCAGGATTCCGGTTCACATGATCGAGACGATCAACAAGCTTCTCAGAGTACAGAAGAAGCTCGTGCAGGAATACGGACGGGAGCCCACACCTGAAGAGGCTGCCGAAGAGATGGATCTGCCGGTTGAGCGCGTGCGTGCCGTGTACAAGATGGCACAACAGCCGATCTCACTGCAGAGTCCGGTTGGTGACGGTGAGGACGCTCATTTCGGTGACTTCATAGAAGATAAGTCCGCCGAGAATCCTTCGGAGATGACGGCTTACAGCATGTTGAAGGACCGTCTCCGTGATGTGCTCACAACACTGACGGACAGAGAAAAGGCAGTGCTGGACTACCGCTTCGGGTTGACCGACGGATACTCCAGGACACTGGAAGAAGTAGGTAAGGAGTTCGCCGTAACGCGCGAGCGTATTCGCCAGATCGAGGCAAAAGCTCTTCGCAAGTTGAGGCATCCAACGAGGATGAGGAAACTTGAGGGCTTCCTGGAAATGAAGTAAGGCCTCGCCCGCGACGTTCATGAATACCGGAAGAACGTCATTCCCCAAAACGAGATAGGAGGAAAGAGTAATGTTAGAATGGTCAATTCCCCATGTAGCTTGGTTTTCGTTGGCTTGGTTTGTTGTCGGAGTCCTGGTGGGTGTTATGGTGCCCAGACTCTGGTCAATGAGGAAGGCGGGCAAGGGCCGTCGCCCAAGAGGTCCGCGGCGATCCGGAGGATCGCGGCCAAAGAGAAGATCTTCGTCTTCGGTGGAAATCTACGTAGGCAACCTGGCTTACAGCGTGTCGAATCGAGACGTCGCCAAGGCCTTTGGCCGTTACGGCGAAGTTCTGGACGTCAGGATAATCCGCAACAAGGCCAACGGTAAGTCCAAAGGCTACGGTTTCGTCGAGATGGCTGATCAGCGTGGTGCCGATGAGGCGGTAAGTGAGATGAACGGCGCCGAAATCAAAGGCCGCCGCATTGTTGCCAACGAGGCAAAGTCCAACGCCAGGGACAGGGACTGACCTGGATCTTCCCTGGCTGCGCCAGGTTTTTCCAGGATGGTTAATGGCCTGAGCGCCGTATTCCCCCGTCCGTTGTCCGACGCTAGGGAAGGACGAGTCCGGCAGCCACACGCTCTGCAGCCTGGTTTCCGTCTACAAGGTCGATGAGTTTCAGGGCGAATTCGAAGGAGGTGCCGGGCCCCTGGCTGGTTACTATAGGTTCATCTACAACGACACGTTCGTTGCTTAGAATTCCCGTGGTCATCTCATCCCGGGCTCCTGGATGGCATGTAAGCGAACGCTGGCCGGTAACCCCCGCAGCCTGGAGAACCAGTGGGCCGGCACAGATTGCGCCGACGAGTTTGCCTTCCCCGACGAATGAACGCACGGCATTGAGTACTCCCTGGTGCTGTGCAAGAACATCGGTTCCGCCGGCTCCGCCCGGCAAAGCAATGATATCAAAAGTCTCCAATTCAATGTCGCCCCACAGGGCATCCGCAACCAGTCGCACCCCGCGTGATGCCAATACGTTTTTTCCGCTAACTGAGGCGGTTACGACATCCCAGCCCGCGCGCCGCAGTGTATCCACGATGATAACAGCTTCCATTTCTTCAAGACCGTCTGCAAAAGGAACAAGAACTCTAGCCATGGTACCAACCTCCCGTTGAATGTTCCCACTATGCGAGAAAAAGCGCAGTCATTTCAACCAGTATCGCGATCAGGCATTGGGCCTTGTATAGACTGGGGGCTAATGCTTAAGTTGTCCACATGCGTTATATAAGTACAAGAGGAAGAACCCAGCCGATCGGCTTCAGCCAGGCGGTGATGATGGGTATGGCCGATGACGGCGGACTACTGTTGCCTGAAGAAATACCGGATGTATCCGGATTCCTGGACGAATGGCGTTCGCTTTCCTACGTCGAGCTGGCAAAGAAGGTGATGAGGTGCTACACCGACCTGCACGAAGGCACCTTGTCGTTACTTGTGGAACAGAGCTACTCGACCTTCCGGCATCCTGAAATCACTCCCGTGGCACAGGTCGGGGATCTGAATATCCTCGAACTCTTCCATGGGCCGACGCTTGCATTCAAGGATGTTGCCCTGCAGTTCCTTGGCAATCTTTTCGAACACCTTCTGTCCGGATCGGGAGATCGACTTAATATCCTGGCCGCAACAAGCGGCGATACTGGAAGCGCCGCCATCCACGGTGTTCGCGGCAAGGACCGCATAAGCATATTCGTAATGCATCCCCATAACCGTACGAGCAGGATCCAGGAACTGCAGATGACCACCGTGCTGGATGAGAACGTCCACAACATTGCGATCCAGGGGACATTCGACGACTGCCAGGCCATCATGAAGACCATATTCAGAGACCTTGAGTTCAAAGCCGCCCATTCCCTGGGCACGGTGAACTCAATCAACTGGGCCAGGATCGTGGCCCAGGTCGTTTACTACTTCTACTCGGCATTCCGCGTGATGGAACGAACCGGTGCATCGAAGGTGCGTTTTTCCGTTCCCACCGGTAATTTTGGGGACATCTTCGCGGGTTACCTCGCCTACCGTATGGGCTTGCCCATAGGTAAGTTGATCCTTGCCACGAACGAGAACGACATTCTCGCACGATTCTTCGACACGGGAGAGTACAGCCTTTCGGATGTGCGTGCCACGATCAGTCCCTCCATGGATATCCAGGTAGCCAGCAACTTCGAGCGTTACCTTTACTATCTCATCGGAGAGGATCCTGGACGCCTTTCGGAGATGATGTCCGAGTTTGTCGAAAATGGCCGGCTTGAGATTGATCAGTTCAGTGGAAAGGACGTGGCCGGCATTTTTGCCGCTGGATCGGGAGACACGGCAGGAACGCTGGATACCATCAGACGCTTGCTGGCTGAGCATGAGTACCTTGTGGATCCACACACGGCCGTTGGTGTGCAGGTGGGAAGTCGACACCTGGACCCGGCGGAGCCCATGATATGCCTGGCCACCGCCCATCCGGCGAAGTTCAGCAAGGCGATTCTTGACGCAACAGGGGGCGATCTTGCACATCATCCCATTATAGACGGGCTTGCCGATCTCCCTTCGCGTTGCAACGTTCTTCCCGGGTCGGTTGATGAAGTGCGCAAGTACCTGGGTTCATTGGCTATAGGCTGAAGACGGCTGCCTTTTCGCTTCGCTGGAGTCCACGATGGCCTGGAAATGTCAAAGATGCGGTAATTGCTGCAGGGTCGAAGGCTATGTTCGACTTCGTCCCGGCGAAGCCGAATTGTTGGCGGAGGCGATGGAGCTTCCCGCGGGGGAATTCATCGACAAGTACACACACTTAACGGCAGACAGACAATGCCTGAGCCTCACGGAGAAGCAGGATGGTTCCTGCATCTTCCTTTTGAAGAACAACACATGCAAAATCAATGATTTGAAACCCGCACAGTGCCGCAACTTTCCCCACAGGTGGCATTTCAGCGGATATGAAGAACTGTGCCGGGGATTATCTGATCCCGGGCATAGCACAGGAGAAAAAGAAAACAGTGAAAAATGACAGAACCAAACCGAGAATAATCCAGATCCTCACCGAAAACGAAAAGAAACCCATGACGGCGGGTGATATTTCCGCCGCCCTGGAACTCAGGGGAGCGCAGCGCAAACGCCTGCAAAAGCTTCTGAGCACGATGGTCGCAGAAGGCGATATTGTCGTGATCCGCCGCAACCGTTACTGCCTGGGGGCTCCCGCCGACCTGCAAACGGGCGTGCTTGATGTCGTGCGCTCCGGCAACGGCTATCTGACTCCCAAAGAAACCGGCGAATCTGTGTTCGTTGCATCGGGGGACATGGGTGTGGCACTTCCGGGAGACCGTGTGGTAGTGCGCCTGTACCGCCCCGCCCACGGTAACCGCCGTGGGCTCCAGGGCAAGGTTATAAGGGTAATCGACAGGATTCGTCGTGATATTGTCGGCACGTTGAAATCAACGGGCCGGTTCCTGTACGCGGTCCCTATTGACCCGGCCTACCACAAGGATTTCTACGTTCAGGAAGACAAGGGCGCAAAGATAGATGATCGGGTAGTGGTCAGGTTCACGGGTTGGCAGAATGTTCACGTTAATCCCGAGGGCGAGATCATTGAGGTCCTTGGCCCCGCTGATAATCCGGCAGTGGATACCTTGTCGGTTATCAGGCAAAATCGAATCCGTGACGAATTCTCGCCTGAAGTTATGCGAGAGGTGGAATCAGTATCGGCGCTCATGGATGATCCCGGGACACGCCAGGACCTGACGAGCCGTCTCGTGTTGACGATTGACCCGGAACGGGCCAGGGATTTCGATGACGCATTGTCGCTGGAGAAGGATGAGAACGGCAACAGGGTCCTGGGCGTGCACATTGCCGACGTGAGCCACTTCGTCCGCCCTGGATCAGGGATTGACGAAGAAGCGTACAAGAGAGGAAACAGCGTGTATCTTCCCGACAAGGTAATACCAATGCTTCCCGAGCAGCTTTCGAACGGCATTTGTAGCCTCGGCCCAGCGGAAAACAGGCTGGCTTTTTCAGCATTTCTCACGGTTGACGCGAAGGGGACCGTAATTGGCAGGCGGTTTGCCAAAACCATTATCCGTTCACGCTGCCGGCTTACCTACGAGGAAGCGCTCTCGGTCCTGGAAAACCGCGAACGAAAGGATCTCCCTGAATCACTCGACAACAACGGGAAGCGCCTTCTGCGTGATCTCAACCGCATGGCCCAGCAATGGCGAAAGCGGCGCTTTGCACGCAACGCGCTCCAGCTTGACGTTCCGGAGTGCGAGATTGTGATGGGAGACGATTCCCGGATGACGGGGATTCGTGCCGTTGGCACGGATGTGTCTCACCAGCTCGTGGAAGAATGCATGATCGCGGCAAATGAAGCGGTTGCAGCTGAACTGGCAGGAAAGAAGATACCTCTGATATCAAGGCTTCACGAGGCACCCGGCCCGGACAAGATAGAGGACTTGGCGGCCGAGCTTGTGGAGATGGGGTATTCCCCCGGGAACCTGGGGCAAAGACGCAACCTGGCCGCCTTTCTCCGTTCCGTTACCGGTGATCCTCTCGAGCACCATGTGAAGATCGCCGTTCTGAAGAAGATGAAGCGGGCCCTGTACTCATCGGATGACACCGGGCATTACGGGTTGGCCAAGAAATTCTATGCCCATTTCACATCGCCGATCCGCCGTTACCCCGATCTTGTCGTGCACAGGCAGTTGCAGGCCTTCCTGCTTGGATCGAAACTTCCTTACAACCGAAAGGCTCTCGCGCGGATATCCATGTTGTGTTCCGAGACCGAACAGGTAGCAGAAAAGGCCGAACGTGACGTCATCGAAATCAAGAAATACAGGTATCTACAGCAGCAGATAGACGAAGACAAACTTGAGATATACGATGCCGTTGTCGCGAAGGTTGTCAATTTCGGAATGTTCGTGGAAGTTCCGGGTTTAATGCTGCAGGGGATGGTCCATATTTCGGCGATTTCGGATAAATTCGTACGGTACAGCCGCAGGAACCAGACGCTACGTGCAGGGTCGAATGTCTACAAATTGGGTGCCGGGCTTCGCGTGTCACCTGCCCGTGTTGACTTCGATAAGCGACAGATTGATTTCTCGTTGGCGAAGAAGCGCAGGGGGGTAGGCGGTAACCCCTAGCCCCTGCGTTTTGCGTAACAACGCAAAACGCTCATAGACAGGCTGGACACATGCGCAGAATTGGCGTATCATACAACCTGCAATGAAGAGCACACCACACAGGGCAGCACTGATTCTGCTGGGAGTCGCGCTGATCGGAAACGGAAGCTGGTGTTTCTGTGGAGCCACCTGCGACTCGTACATTGATGTAGCCGCAGGAGTAACAGCCGAAGCGTCGCAGTCGAACTGCGATTGCTGCAACCATGCGAAAGACGACACACAGGCCCCGGAATGCTGCACTTCCGAGGAAGAGGGCTTGTGTTGCGGTTGCTGTGTTGAACGACTGCCGGCCGTGCCAACGGCCACCGATACCATTGACGCCAGACATATGCCTTTCGCGCTCTCCGCACCGCATCCTGCACATTGGGATATCTTGTCCGGGTATTCCGCAAGTACCGGCATCGCGTTCAGTTGTCGTGATTCCCTCTCAAGTGGGCAACTCTATCTACGCCTTGGGGTCCTGCGAATCTGATGCCGCTATCCCACCTCGTCGGCATCCTGATCTGATTCGTGACGGGTAGTGATCCATCTCTATCCAAAGCAATAGGACTTCAACAAATGGAAAGCAAACCACCATCCGCGGTGCCGGGGCACCTGACAAGTAAGCCGCCACCGCAACGACATTCACGGAGGCGTTGGGAAACGCCCCTTCTGAGCATATTAATTCTCGTTGGCATGCTGACCGTGCTGTTTCTGATCTTCCGTGATCGGCTGACGGTCGCGCTACCCGTAGAGGTCGCCACGGTTGTACTACTGGAGCAGGACACATCCTTGTCTCCATCAACAGTGTCGGGCGAACGGGAGCTTCTGTTCCAGGCATCTGGCTGGCTGGAACCGGATCCGTGGCCGGTGAATATCGCCGTGTTGACGGACGGCTTTGTCGAGGACGTATTCATCAAGGAGGGCGAGACCGTCACCAACGGCCAGATCGTAGCGCGGCTTGATGCAGCCGATGCCACGTTGGAGAAACGGGCAGCCGAAGCCAGCCTTGGGGGAGCGTCGGCGCGACTGTCCGAAGCGCAGGACAATTGGCAACGCATTAGCTCCCTGGCGAAGCATGACGTGACCGAAAGAGAGCGTGTGGCGGCAAGACTGGCGCTCGATCAGCGGGAAGCCGAAGCCAAAGCTGCACGAGTCCGACTCGAAACGGCACAACTCGCCCTTGAGCGGACCGTGATCCAGGCCCATCACAACGGGGTCATTCTGCGGCGTTTTGTCGAGCCGGGCCAGAAACGGCGTGCCGCGATGGATGATCCCCACAGTGCCACCATTGCATCGCTCTTTGACCCCAAGCATCTGCAAGTGCGGGTCGATGTGCCCTTGGCAGAGGCCGGACGCGTTTTTACCGGGCAGGAAACCCATATTTCAACCGCCATGCTTCCGGGACAGGTGTTCACCGGACGGGTAACCAGGATTGTCGGCCAGGCTGATATCCAGCGCAATACCCTCCAGGTCAAGGTCGCCGTGAGAAACCCGAGTCCCCGCCTGAGACCGGAGATACTTTGCCGGGTCGAATTCTGGAGCGATGTGGCAACACCGGAAGGTGTTGAGACGGGCCGCCATGCCCTGTGGGTTCCGGAAGAAGCCCTGCCGGACAGAACGGCAACGGAACAGGCTGTGTGGATTGTTGACCCGCTCACGCAGCGCGCAGGCAGACGCACGATTCGTCTGTCCGATATACGTACTCATGGCCACCGGCTGGTTCTGGAAGGGCTACGGGCAAATGAAACCATCATCCTCGGCAATCCCGCCGGACTGAAAGAGGGGCGACGAATCAGGAGGATGTCCAAACCATGAATGACCATGACGATATACTGATTCGTTGTCATGAACTGACAAAACACTACCGCCGGGGAGATCGTACGGTTACGCCCCTTCAGGCACTCGACCTGCTCGTGTCGCGCGGCGAATATCTTGCGCTGATGGGACCATCCGGTTCGGGAAAAACTACGCTCCTGAACCTCGTGGCAGGCATCGATTCTCCAAGCGAAGGAAAGCTGGAAGTCTGCGGCCAGGACCTTACGCAGCTCTCCCGCGGACGTCTCGCCCGTTGGCGGGCCCATCATGTTGGCTACATCTTCCAGCTCTATCACCTGGTGCCCGTGCTGACAGCTTTTGAGAACGTTGAGTTGCCATTGCTGCTCGATGACCTGTCACGGCGCGAGCGCCGCGAACGGGTGGAAAGCACGCTGGCACTCGTGGGACTTGACGACCGCATGCACCACTTCCCGAGGGAGCTGTCGGGGGGGCAGGAGCAGCGCGTTGCCATCGCGCGAGCTCTGGTGGGATCTCCCGAACTACTGGTTGCAGACGAACCAACGGGAGACCTGGACCGTGAAGCCGCCGACGCTGTCCTTGGACTGCTTCGCTCGCTTTCCCGGGAGTACGGCAAGACCATTGTAATGGTCACGCACGATCCCCGTGCCGCGCAGGCCGCCGACCGGATTCTGCACCTTGAGAAGGGGCGGCTGCTGGAGCAGGAAGGAGCATAACCGTGTTTGCTAAAGGACTTAGGCTTATGCTGCTGGCCGCCAAACAGCTTGTGCGGCACAAGGTTCGCACAGTGCTGACCCTGTGCGGCGTGGCATCAGGTATGTTTCTCTATACAGCGGTGCAGACCATGCAACACTCGCTGGACAAGGCCACGCGAATGCGCGCCGCGGACACCACACTTGTCGTCTACCGCGAGAACCGGTTTTGTCCCGAGACGAGCCGCCTACCCGAGTTCTACGAGGAGGAGATCCGGCGGATTCCCGGTGTACGCGAAGTGATTCCGATCAAAGTCACCGTGAACAACTGCGGCGCCAGCCTCGACGTAATCACTTTCCGTGGCGTTCCTCAGAACCGGCTCGCACGATATGCACCGGAAATCAAGATCGTCGACGGCGCATACGAGAAGTGGCTCACGCGTGATGACGGAGCCCTGGTTGGAAAGCAACTGGCCACAAGAAGAGGACTTCAACCGGGGGATGCTTTTGAGGCAGCCGGGGTGCGGGTTGTGGTCTGTGGCATCATCGACTCACCGCTTCCGCAGGACAACAGCGTGGCGTATGTTCACCTGGCCTTCCTGCAACAGGCGTCGCGCCACGGGCTCGGTGTAGTTACCCAGTTCAACGTGCGCGTCAATGCAAGTGAGGACCTGAATCCGGTAGCTGCTGCAATCGATGCACGTTTTCGGAGCGAAACGGATCCAACCATCACCCAGCCGGAAAAAGCATTTCTGGCTCAGACAGCAGGCGAGTTGATTGACCTGATCGGGTTTACACGCTGGATCGGACTGGGCGCCGTACTGGCCGTTCTGGGTCTGATCGGGAATGCCGTGCTCCTGGTTGTCCGCGGACGCGTGTGCGAGAATGCCGTGCTGCAGACCGTGGGATTCCCGGGCACGGCAGTCGGCTTCGTGGTGCTGTGCGAGGGCGTCCTGCTGGGACTGTTCGGGAGCGGAATCGGGGCCGGACTCGCAACGGCATTTCTGGTATGGAGACCTTTCACTTTCGGCAACGAGGGTCAGACCATTGCGCTGGTTCCCGATGCGAGTCTGTTTGTCAACGGCGTGGGACTGGCGCTGCTGCTGGGAATGCTGGCTTCGCTATGGCCGGCGTGGGTAGCCATGCGCAAACCAATCGTCGAAAGCCTGAGGACCTGAAGCCATGTTACCGTTAGGATATGCCATACGAAACCTGTTCAGAGACCCGACGCGACTGCTCCAAGCCGTGTTGGGAAGTGCCCTCGTGGTACTGATGGTAATGGTTGCGGCCGCCATCAACGGCGGCATGAAGGATGTCCTTTCAGCATCCGGTTCCCCCGACAATGTGCTTCTGCTCGGGGCCGGCAGCGAGGAGAGTGTTCTGCGCAGCGAAATCGCAGAACGATCCGCTGGAATCGCGGAGACCAGCCTCGCAGGATTAAGTGTGGTTGCCGGCATCCGCGCCGTCTCGCCGGAAGTACACCAAATGGCGTTTCTTTCCGTCAGCAAAGATGACCGCCGCCAGGCGTTTGTGCGCGGCGTAACCCCACGCGCACTATTGGTTCATCGAGAGACCGTTGTTCAGCAGGGGCGTTTCCCTGAGTCGGGAGAGATCATGGCGGGTCGACTGGCGTGGAAACGGCTCGGCTTTCCAGTCGATACATTTACGCCCGGGGCAAGGGTTTTCTTTGAGGATATTCCGGTAAACGTGTCCGGCGTTTTCGCGGCGCCCGGCACCGTCATGGAATCCGAGATATGGATGCCACTCGGCGACCTACGCTCCCTGTCGCTGCGCGAGAACTTGAGCTGTGTCGTTCTCCGCTTGGGTGAGGGCGCATTTGAAGACGTAGATCTTTTTACGAAACAGCGACTGGACCTGGAACTCTCCGCTTTGCGGGAGAGTGACTACTTTGCCGGGCTCTCCGTATTCTACGCACCTGTGCGAGGAATGGCGTGGATGACCGCGCTACTGATCGCAACCGGTGCTGTGCTGGGTGGACTCAACACACTCTATGCCGCATTCGCACCCCGCATACGGGAGATTGCAGCACTGCAGGCAATCGGATTCGGGCGCGGCCCGATCATGTTTTCATTTGTCCAGGAATCCACGCTGGCCTGCCTTTGCGGGACTTTGCTGGCAGCATTGGTGGCCATTTGGTGTGTGGACGGTATTGCGGTTTCGTTTTCGATTGGGAGCTTCGTATTGCGGGTGACGCCACAGGTGGCAGTCACCGGGCTTGTTACGGGGTTGATGCTGGGCATTCTCGGGGCTATACCACCGGGACTTCGCTGCCTGCTGCCGCCCCTGCCCAGTGCGTTGCGTTCAGCAGGATAGACAGAACACACAACGGGAGGAACAAGAATGAAGACGTTGATGATGGCAACGATGGCAGCAGCTATTGTCCTGGTTGCGGCGTGCGGCAAGAGGGAACCTGCCGTACCCGAACCCGTGACCACGCCTGCCGCATTTGTGAATGTGGAACCGGAAGGAACCCCCATTCCCATCCCGGAGGCACGCAAGACACTCAAACCGGGGGATGAAGTTCTGCTCCAGGGTCGGGTTATGGGTGTTCGCAATCCATTTGTAGATGGTCGCGCCGTCTTTGTGTTGGGTGACAATGAGACCATGACTCCCTGCACCGAAATGGGCGTGGAAGACCACTGCCGGACGCCTTGGGATGCATGTTGCGATCCGGTTGAAGTACGGGCCACCGGAACTGCTACCATCCAGGTTCTGGACGAGGACGGCAAGGTGCTGACACATGGATTGAAAGGTGTAAACGGCTTGAAAGAGCTCAGCCGCGTAATCGTCAAGGGCGTGGTTGCACCTATGGCGTCGGCAGAGGCGTTTGCGGTAAACGCCAAGGCCGTCTATGTTGCGGAGTAGAATGCGATGAACCGCTTTTCATCATATTGCATGGCCGCTCTCCTGCTGATGCTGGGACTGTGCGCAAAGGGTGACGACTCTGCTTCCGGCTGGGGTGCGATGGTCGGCAATCCAAAGCTGGATGAGTGGATCGCTGCCGCGATCTCCGAAGCGCCGTCACTCGGTATCTCAAGCGCTTCTCTGCGCGTCGCGGCCGCAGACGAGCGCTCCGCGCGTGCGGAAAGACGCCCGACATTCAATGCGGACGTTGACCTGCGTGCCGGGCAGCGTCGAAACGCTATGACAGGAGGAGAAACCGCTGATCTCGAACCGGTCTCCATTGACCTCAACGTGGCTTGGGAATTGGACCTGCTAGGCCGTATCCGCTCGACCGTGGGCGCGACGCGCTTGGCGAAAGAAGCAGGCGAATACGTGTTGCGCGATCGCGAACTTGCTTTTGCTGCCGAGATTGCTCACAGCTACCTGGAAGGGAAGCTGCGTGCAGAACAGCTTGCTCTCAGTCGCACAGCTCTGTCCGCCCGTGAGACCATTGCCGACTATCACAAGGCACGAGTCGCAGCCGGGCTGGAGCGCATCGAGCTTCGGGATCAGGCCGGTGCGGACCGCTTGGTTGCGGACCGGAAGGTGGCGGAAGCCCGTGAAGCGCTTGCGCTTCTGGAAATGCACTGGCGCTACCTGATGCCGGACACATCCAGACCGCACATTGCATCCCTGACGGAGGAACTACCCGAAGCGTTACCGAAGGTCCCTGAGACCACGGAGCTTCACACCCTGGCCCTGAAGCGACCCGATGTCCAGGCTGCCCGTGCGCTTTGGCAAAGTGCGCAGCAGCGGACGAAGGCAGCGAAACGCAGCCGTCTTCCGACGGTTGAGGCCTTAGTCAAAGCTGAAGGCGATGGTCCCTCCCCGGTTGAGGAACCGGAGGAGTGGATTGCTTGGGCGGGCATTCGGCTTTCCCTGCCCGTTCTTGCTCCCGAGAACAGCGCTACCACGGAGAAACGGCGTGGGGAAGAAGATGCACAGGCGGCTTTGTATAAAGAGACCGCTCGGCTTGCGCTGCTGGACATTCGCAAAGCTTTCGTGGCCCGTGCTCATGTGGAACAGCAATGGCTGGCAGCAAAACAGGAAGCAAACCAACTGAAGGCAAAGCTCGATTCCGTCACCCGCCGGTTTGACCAGGGGCTGGTTCCCGTGGCAACGCGGGAAGCGGCACACCTGACCTGGCTTGGCGCGGAAGAACTGCGAATCAGTCTGCATACACTCGCTCTTCAACGCCACATCGCTCTACTCAAAGCCTGCGGCGGCCCCACACCCTGACCGCGGTAGCCCTGTCATATCACTCTGATCTGTGCTCGGGTATACGATGGAACACTGGCGCTGCAATGCCGGATGATGGGAGAATTCGCGAGGGCTGAATGACCCGTTTAAGAGGGAGCAAAGCAGGATTCTAGCTTGCACCCGGAAAAGGAATAGGCCATACTCTGCGCCCTTTGTGAGAAGAATAGACCAGACGATACGGAGAGAATAGTCATGGGAAGCGGAAGAACTTTCAATAAGGCTCCTGTAACAAGACCCAAGAAGTCGGGTGGCGACCGGCGAAGGCGCGATCTTGTTCAGAAACGGCGCCTGATCGCATTGGGCATGCCCGAAGAGCTTGTTGCCAAGATGACAACTCGCGAGATCAAGGACCACCTGAAGAGACCCACTAAGATAAAGGTCCCTGCGGCACAGTAACTTCCGCATGCCAGGTCTGCCGCAGAGCCCCGGGGGCGGTTTGGCCAGGCACAGGAAAAATCTCGATGATAATCCGAAAAAGAGCCTATCCTCGTGGAGGGTTGGTCGGCAACCCGTCTGACGGGTATTTCGGAAAGACCATAGCGCTCTCTTTCTCCAATTTCAGAGCTGAGGTCGTTCTCTACGAGACTCCCGAGTTGGAAATCCTTCCATGCACTCGTGACCATTCTGTCTTCTCCAGTATCCACGCGCTGTCTCACGACGTGGATCTTTTCGGCTACTACGGCGGTCTTCGTCTGCTGAAAGCGGCAATCAAGCGTTTTCGCGATTACTGCGGGCAGCACAATCTGGCGATCCACGACAGGAACTTCACGATCCGTTACCAGTCAAGTATCCCGCATCTTGTCGGTTTAGCGGGGTCCAGCGCGATAATTACCGCATGCATGCGCTGTTTGATGGAATTCTATGAAGTCCGTATCTCGAGACCGGAGCTTGCCAACCTCATTCTAACCGTGGAAACCGAAGAGCTTGGAATCAACGCCGGTCTGCAGGACAGGGTTGCACAAGTCTACCAGGGCCTGGTGTATATGGATTTCGACAAGGAATTGATGGAAACCCGCGGTTACGGTGATTACGTGCAGCTCGACGCCTCTCTTCTGCCTCCCCTTTACATCGCCTACAGGGATGATCTTTCCGAAGGATCCGAGCGGGTTCACAGCAAGATCCGTGAGCGTTTCCAGAGAGGCGACGATGACATTATCGGGGCAATTGCCTTCTGGCGGAGCCTGGCCTCGGAAGTGCGTGAGCGTATTGAAGCCGGGGAAGGTGGATTGATCGGATCGCTGCTTGACGCCAACTTCGATAAGCGGGCCGAAATCTCGCCGATCAGCGAAGGCAATACGCGCATGATAGACGCGGCACGCTCCGTTGGTGCCAGTGCGAAGTTCACCGGTTCGGGTGGGGCCATAATCGGTGCCTACGAGGACGAGAATATGTTCCAGGTGTTGAAAGAGGTACTTGAACCCCTTGACATCTCCGTCATCAAACCCAAGGTGGCTCCGGCGACCTAAGAAGGACCAGTCATGATACGAAAAGCTGTTATTCCAGCGGCAGGCTTTGGAACTCGTTTTCTTCCAGCGTCAAAGTCGCAACCCAAGGAGATGCTTCCTATTGTCGACACCCCTGTCATTCAATACGTGGTTGAGGAGGCTGTCGCATCCGGGATTACCGATATCCTTATGGTTATCGGTAAAGGGAAGAGGGCTGTCGAAGAGCACTTTGACCGGAATTTCGAATTGGAAGCGGAATTGCGTGAGAAGGGGAAGCAGGCGGAACTGGATGCGATAAAAAGAATTTCGGATCTGGCAGACATACACTTCATCTGGCAGAAGGAACTGAGGGGCCTCGGCGATGCGGTAGCCTGTGCCAGGCATCACGTCGGGGGAGAACCCTTCGCGGTGTTGCTGGGGGATACGCTAGTCGAATCGGGGGAACCGGTCACAAAACAGCTCCTGGGAGCCTTTGAGCGCTACCAGGAGTCGGTGGTTGCTCTCGAAGAGGTCCCCATGGAGAAAGTGAGCCGGTACGGCGTGATTGACGGACAGGAGATCAGCGACGATATATTCCTCATTCGCGACTTCGTCGAGAAACCTGAGGTAAACGATGCCCCATCGAATCTCGCCATAGCCGGCCGCTATATTCTGACTCCCGGCATTTTCGAGGAGATTGAGAAAACCGTTCCCGGCAAGAATGATGAGATTCAGCTCACGGACGCGATGCGGAGCCTGGTGTCTTCCCGTGCTATCTACGGGCTTCGCTTCTCGGGCCGTCGCTTCGACGTGGGCAACAAACTCGATTTCATCAAGACCAACGTAACCATGGCCCTCAAAAGACCAGACCTCAGGGAAGATGTTGAGAGTTACATTCTGGAACTGGCCGAGAGTCTCAAATAGACGGTTACAGGTCCAGAAGTTCGGAAACGTCTTCCCAGCTCATTGTCTTCAGAACAGCCTCGTCGGATTCCACCGTGGCATCGATCACTGCCTTCTTCTTTTTCTGAAGCTCCAGGACTTTCTCTTCGACGGTTCCTTCGGCGATGAGCTTGACGCTGTAGACGGTATTCTTTTGACCGATACGGTGTGCCCTGTCGGTAGCCTGGTTCTCTACAGCGGGATTCCACCACGGGTCGAAATGGATCACCATGTCCGCACCGGTCAGGTTCAATCCCGTGCCGCCGGCTTTCAGGCTGATCAGGAATAACGGGATGGTCCTGTCGGTATTGAACCGTTTGACCACTTCGCCGCGCTCTTTTGTTGAACCGTCAAGATAGCAGAACCCCAAGTCCCTGTCAGCCAGTTCGCGCTTCAGGATCGTAAGCATTGAAACGAACTGGCTGAAGACCAGAACGCGATGGCCCGCATCAACGGCCTCGTCAATCAACTCGAGAAAGAGTTCCATCTTTCCCGATGGACGTTTTGCTTTCAGCTCAGGTAGTTTGAGCAGCTCGAGGTGACAACTGGCCTGGCGAAGTCTCAACAAGGTTGTCAGGATCTCCATGCGGCTTTTCTGAAAGCCCTTCTTCTTGACCATGGAGGAGACCTTCCGCTGGGATGAGGCGAGAAGCTCGGCATATACAGCTTTCTGGTCAGGCGAGAGAGAACAATGTGAAACCTTCTCGATCTTGGGAGGCAAGTCTTTTGCCACCACGGTCTTCAGCCGGCGAAGCATGAACGGGTGGAGCTTACGGCGGAGTTTCTTCTGTGCCATTTCGGCGTCCTGGCCCCCGCGAGCTATTGGGAGCTCGTAGTTCTGGCGGAAGGTGTCGTGTGCCCCGAGGTAACCCGGCATGAGAAAATCCATAATCGACCACAGGTCCGCCACGCTGTTCTCTACCGGCGTACCCGTCAATACCAGTTTCTGAGTTGCCGGGATCTTCTTCGCGGCCAGGGCATTCTGGGTAGAGCGGTTTTTGATGTGCTGAGCCTCGTCCAGAACCGCGGCCGAAAACTCCTGTTCAGCGTACAAATCCTGATCCCGGCGCAGCAACGCGTAGGAAGTAACGATGACGTCGGATTCATCGAACTCGTCCCAAAGCGCGTGCCGTTCGCCGCCGCTCATTCTGAGGACCTTCATATCCGGGACGAAGCGGTTTGCTTCCTCTGCCCAGTTGTCGACGAGACTGGTGGGGCAGACTATCAGTGCCGGGCGCCTGTCTGTTTCGGTGCGCGTTCGAGGCAGCGTCAGCCATGCAAGCGTTTGGATCGTCTTCCCAAGTCCCATCTCATCCGCCAGCAAACCGGCAAAGCCGCTCCTCTCCAGGAAGTAGAGCCAGTCCACGCCCTCGGTCTGGTACGGACGAAGGATGTCCTTCAAAGGGGGTTGGAGAGGGGCAGGGGTCAGGCTCATCGTTCTGTTCTGCCGGCCGGCGAAATCCCGCCACTCGGCCGTGTCTTCAATGTCGATTCCATCCAGTCCGTCCAACGATGACTTCACGAATGGTGCATAGACATCGGGCATCCGGAAATGACCCGGCCTGTCGCTTTCCATGCTTCCGCAGTCGGAGAAGACATCCTGCATGGACTCAACTGCATCGGAGTCCAACAGGATCGTTCGATTGCCCTGCTTGAGAAATCCTTCACCACGGAGGAGCGCTCTCTGGATGTCGGCCTGGGAGATGCTGCTTCCTTCTCGATCCTCGAAGTCGAAGGCCACGTCAAACCATTCGCCCCCGGGCGACTGATCAACATGCACAACCGGAGTTGCAAAGTCCAGCGTATCGGCGAAGGGTTCCACCTTCCCCCTGAGATCCACATCCCAGCCCTGTCTTCTGAGAAACGGCATTCCACTGCCGAGGAAGTTAAGGACTTCCCGTGATCCCACGACACTGTTCAAATCATCACCGCATGCGCCCCTGAATCCTACTCCGGCAAGGAGCTGAAGCGCCTGTTGCTCCCGGTTGTCGTTACGCACAAGATAGCGCAGCAGGTCGTCGGGATCCGGCAGGGAGAAATGCCCGTTGGGGTCAGGCTTGCCTGCCACAACTTGTATGTCGTCGTACAGGGCGTAGAGAATCACGGAGAGCGATGCCGGACTTCCGTTGACCTGCAGCCGGAACTTGGGTTCGGCCGGGTCTACCGTGAAAAGGTCGAGTGAGAGGTCCGTCTCGATCCGTGCCTCTTTCTCCAGTAGCGGGAGCTCCCGTTTGAAGAAAGTCAGGGCATCGCGACGCGATATGACGACCGGTTCCTCGTATATGGCGTGATACGGTCTCGGCAGCACGTTGGCAAGGGGCCACATGTGGCCGGCTCCCACTGCCAATCCCGAACGCCCGTCCACCAGGTAGACGGGAAACTCACCCGGTTTGAGAAAAGGCAGTTCCGTGTGGGCAAAAAGGAGGAGCTCACCATTCTCCCTGTCCAGGTCCATTCTGATGAACGTGGTGACGGGCGTTTCGTTTATGGACAGGTTCTCTCCGGATCCGGCATTAATGATGTTTCCGGTCCTTAGGCGGATGATGTTGAGGAAGTCCGAGCGTCCCATGGAAATACAGCCTTCAGCCGGGCCCTCTGAAATGTCTTCCAGGACAAACAGAAGTGATTCGTCTTTCTTCCTGAAAGAAAAGGGGATATCTCTGGGTGCACGGTCAAGGGGAACTCTTTCGTCCCGGTAGCTTATCTCGCATGTAACATCAATACTCCCGGTCTGCCATCCCTCTTGCCACTGATTGTCTACGGAAACATGCAGTTCTGCGGGAACAGCGTTCATGTCGTCCGACGGAACCCGGCGGATGTATTCCGATTCATCCACGGCGGCCAGGCGCGACGCCCGCCGAAGTTCCTCCTTGTGCTTGGCTTCCCGGAGGGGATCGGCGGAACGTTGAACGAGGGTTAACCCCACTGCCATAATGTGATCACAGACCAGACCGCGTTCCCTGTTCGTGTAGCAGGGGCAGTCGCTGTCAAGCCCGCCATCGGGGCGAACCCGGGCCGAGGTCTTCAAGGCCCTGTTGTTCCGAAGGATGGCGCCGGAGATGCGCGGGGGATCATAATCTGCCTCGAGAACAAGCCCTTTTTTCACCAGGCGTTCGGCATCCTGGAGCGTACGTTCACCGCCCCAGTCGATAAGTAGTTTCCTTGTGATCGGTGACGCCATGCCGGTGTGAACTGAAGATGTTTGGTAAACGGCCTTCCCTGGTTATCAGGCTTCTGCTGCCGCCGCAGGGGCAAGGCTCTCGAGCTGCTGCTGAAGGGCGCAGAGATCACCAAGAAACTTCTCGCGCTGATCTTCAAGATACTGCAGGGAAAAATCGCGATAGTACTGGATGCCTTCCATCAGGTTCTGCGCGAACTCCTCGCACTGTTTTGGCGTTTTTGAGATAAGGCCTATGGAGCACCTGTGAATCTGGTCACGGAGGTGCTCAATGTACAGATGCAGTTCCTGGATGAACATATGCGGCCTGTCCGAGGTCGTCAGAAGCGACAGTCGGCCGTAAATGTGGCTTACCATCTCTTCAAGTCCGGTCAGCTTGCTGAAATACTTGATACTGGGCCCGCAGCAGATTGCAGGGTCGGCATTCTCGTCAATACCGAGTTTGCGCTTCACAGTGCCTCCCAGGTCATGACAGATACAGGATTTCGCAAGTATCATTTCCTTCTTTGCATCGCGCAGTTTCTCCGTGATCTCTTCGGATTCCAGGTCGGCGAGACTTAGCTTCTGGTAGGCGCGTGAGGCAAGGCACAGCCCCTGCTTGGCATAGGTGTCATCAAATCGCAGGTAAGCCTTCGGACATGGGCTTCCGGGCGTGTTCGCCTCAATGTGTTCACGCCGCCTGTTCTCACTGGCAGACGTTTTCAGGTTCCAGTACGGCACGCCTACCGGAGAACTGTCGCTGAGGAAGACATCGTCCCCGGTACACTCGACGAGCTTCTTCTGATGTTCTTCGTCTACATTGATTACATCAGTGGCCATCATGAAAGGTGTGCCCCAGCCGGTCCCGTTGACATCGTAGCTCTTCATCAGCATGTCCTGTTCTTCATTGCTGACTATACCGCCCTGCACGGTGACGCGAAGTTCCTGAGGCCGGTCCAGCGGAGAGTCAGAATTTGCCTCCCGGGCTTTGCTGTATACCGAGTTAAGCTTCTTTTCAAGCGCCGGCCTGTTCTTCTTGAACTCATCCAGTATGGGTCCCAGAAGCAGTCCAAGCGTTGGAAATGTGTGTCCACCGCAGTTCAGTCCTGACTCGATGCGGTATTCGGAGACCCAGAGTCTCTTCTTTGCAAGGTATCGTCCCTGGATCATTGCCGAACGGTAATCGCTTACCTTCAGAACGATCTTCTTCTTCAAGACTCCATGATTATCCGGGAAGAAATCATCGAAGTTCGACATATAGCTGTAGAGGTGCTGGTTCATTCCCGCGGAGAAGATGATCGCAGAGCAGAGCGTGCTCTGCGCGTAACCACGCAGAGCGGACATGGCATCATTGAACTCCATGGACAGTTTCTTTCCGCCGTGGTAGTTGACGCAATTCAACTTTGTCATGATGTTCACGTCGATGCTTCCGGGAAGCGCACGCGACCGAAGCTCGTCCTGGAGCTTGGTCTTTTCCGTCGTGTCGCTGGTACGGCACATCTTGTGATAGAGTTCCTTGAGGGGATTCTCAGGGAGCATCTCGTAGTAGCGGGTTATTTCGCTTCCCTTTTCAAATGGCGATGACTGCAGCTCCTTGACCTGCCTCTGAACAATTCTGTTGAGCAGGTTGAGATACGCGGTGATTCGTGACGCCCGGTGGTCTGAATCGCTGTCGGAGATTTCGTCGTACGGCTCGCCAAAATGTTCACTGTAGAACTTGCGAACCTGTTCAATCAGGACGTCGTCGACCAGTGATACTACGGAGGATATGCCGTATTTAGCTACTTTCAGGGGGGTGTCGATCGAGAATCCGGTCCCCATTACTGGAATGTGGAACGTGTGTCCTCCTTCGTGCACACTCTTTTCGTTCTTCGAGATATCGTTATTCATAAACTGGTGGTTCCTGCACTTTTTTTCTAGCGCACTGTAGTATGCCTTAGGTACGAGGGTCAAGCCCGAGGTTCTTTAGGTTTTTCCGCCGCTGTCGCGCTGTTTACAGGGGAGCGCGTGGCATTGGGCAGGAAAATCGACCTGTCGCAGCACGCACCATCTGGCCTGGCACACCTGTCCGTCCTACGAAGAATTCCAGCGCCAGAGGCCTGGCTGACACCGGAGATCTTGAATTCCCGTGACAGCAGAAGAGCCATCTGCGTTGTGAAACAGATCAACGGGGGCAGGTTGAAACGGGGGCACCAAATTCTGTTTACCCACAGCACAAGGGGTTAGGCGCTAGGTGTTAGTAGCTAGGATTCTGGGACAGCGCAAAGCGACCCCACCGTTTTGAGGTTGTGTCCGAGAAGTTCTGCAATTTCGATAATTCCGAAGTCATAGGAGCGACCGAGCGTCAGAGAAGGGAAGATTAGGGCCAAAGATTAAGGCGAAAGATTAAGGACGAGACAGCCATGCAACCCCTAATCTTTCGCCCTAATCTTTTTCCTTAATCTCTCTTTCCGGGTTCCAGATGTAGAGTTCTGCGTTATCTGCGAGCCCATGTGGGAATTTGCAGAAGATTCCGTACATAACCCGTTTTGAGTGGGATACGAGGCAGGCATCGCTACGTGGACGGCGGACCTTTCCCGCTAACGCCTAGCGCCTAACTGTTGACTGCCACGACATCGTTTACAGTTTTTAGTGCCAGGACATCGTTTACACTCGACATTTTGTAACATGAAAGTTTGCACATATATGCTGAAGATGTGCTCCACGAGAGGAGGAGCACATGCAAGACAGAACAGAAAGGGATCGCCAGCAAGCGATCGAGAGGTACTTGAGGGGCGAGAAGCCAAGCAGCATATGCGCTTCGCTGGGCTACTCGAGGATGTGGTTCTACAAGTGGCTGAGACGCTACAAGTCGGGGACGCAGCATTGGTTCAAAGAGCGCTCTCGTCGACCTGCCGAAAACCCGAACTGCACGCAACAGGAGATTGTGAAGATCGTTACGTTTGTGCGACAGAGCTTGTACAATGCCGATCTCTTTCATGGTCCACAGGCGATTCTCTGGGAACTGGAGGACCAGGGAGTCAAACCGCTGCCTTCGGAGCGAACGATCGCGCGCATCCTTGCTCGCGAGGGATTGACTCATCGACGGACGGGCCGCTACGAACCCAAGGGAACGAAGTATCCCCAATGGTCGGCGCAGAGCCCTGGGGATGTGCATCAGAGCGACTATGTTGGCCCGTGCTACATTCGGGGCCAGAAGGCTGTCCGGTTCTATGGGCTCAACAGCATCGACGTGGCTACGGGACGATGTGCAACCGAACCGGTATTGGCCAAAGGCGGAGATCGCACCGTCAAAGCCTTCTGGGCCAGCTGGTTGCGATTGGGAATACCACGCATCCAGCAGTTCGACAACGAGCTGGTGTTCTTTGGCAGCCGTCGCTTCCCCAGGGGCATGGGACAACTGATTCGGCTGTGTCTCTGGCAGGGGGTCGAGCCATGTTTCATCCCGATGCGAGAGCCATGGCGCAATGCAGTGGTGGAACAATTCAATCATCATTGGCTCCAAGGCATGCTGCGAAAACAGGAGATTCTATCAGCTGCGGACTTACGGTCGAAAATGCTCGCCTTCGAACAGAGACACAACAGCCGCTACCGCTACAGCAAACTGAAAGGCAAAACGCCGTTACAGGGCCTCGCGGCCTGTCGCAAACAACTGATATTCCCCAGCTCAGAACAACCTCCTCGTTGTCCGATCCCGAAACCAGAGACCGGCAGGTATCACTTCATCCGCTTCATACGAAGCGATGCACGACTCGACCTCTTCGGCGAGACGTTTCACGTTCCTTCAGAAACTGTATACGAATACGTTCGTGCAACAGTCGATGTCGCCAATCAAAAGCTCACTCTCTTCCTCGACAACACAGCGATAGACGAAAAACAGTATTTCTTACGATAGTCACTTGTGGGCCCCGACCTCGGATCCAGTCGCCCTCCGGGCTCCTTCCTCCGAGGCCGGAACCCACAAGTGTAAACGATGTCGTGGCACTTCATGGTGTAAACGATGTCCTGGCATTTGAGACCTAACTACTAACCACTGCGTTCTGCGCTCACAGCGCAGAACGCTCCAGAACAACTCCAAACTTCCCCGACGCGCGCACATCGGCTACTGTTAAGAAGAGTACTTGGGACGGGTGAGTCTTCCCCGCCTCTTGAACGTGGACGTTGAAGGCAGGACGTATACGGATGGGTCGAGCAAGGAAAAAACGCAGGCGAAGTGGTGTCGGAGCAGTCATGCTGATTGCTGGCATTCTTCTGGCTGTAGGATACGTGATGGTCACGCGGGATAGATCCGCTGACCGGGTACAGGCCATAGAGAAAACACTTTCCAAGGAAAACTGTGCACTTCTCCCCCTGTCACTCGAGGTCGCCAGGGGAATCTCAACAATTCGCTATGCCCTTCCGGAGACGACTTCCGAAGCGGGTTTCTACCTGCGTCATGTGACCTCGGGCAGGGGGACTCTTTTGCGATCTGCCGGCGGGGGCATTGGCCCTGGAAGCCTGCACGTTTATCCCACGTTGATCGTACAGCAAGTCTCATCAAACGGCCCCGTACGGGTCGTCGCGGAAAGTGACGGATGGGAGCTTTTTGAAGTCGTTCCCGAGGGTTCCGAACCTGTGGCGTCACAAACCCGGATCCACGAGTTCGAGATGGCCGATGGGTTCATGCGCAGCAGCCTGGCTAAGGGCGATGGGTGGCGTGTTCTGAACGGTGAATGGAACCTCAACAAGTACGGGGGCGGCATACCAAAGACGGCGGCTGAAGCCGTTGATTCGAACTTTCAAAGGGCCGCCAATCCGTTCACTGTTATTGCCCGTTCCACGGATGGCAAAGAGGCTGTCATGGTCTACGATACCACTTCATCGAAAGGTGAGAGCTACTTTGCCGAGGGGCGTTTCCTGATGGGGTCGCCCAGCGTGAAGAGGTTACGACGCGATAAAAGAACGGGCAAAACTACTTCACAGTTTCTCATAGCGCAGGGGAACCTGGACGGCCCGCAACTGGCCTTCGGATGGTGGCCTGATGATTCCGGTTCATCCTGCTGGCGCATGTGCTACAGAAGGGGGCAGGGCGCGTGGAGGATCCTGAGATCCTGGGTCAATCGACCGCCGTTGGGCACCTGGGCCAGGGTCGGCATAGGTGTCAACCACGGGCACCGTGCATTCGCGATGCTGGACGGGCAAAAACTCGGTTCGGTCAAACTCAACGTGATTGTATCAGGACCTCTCCATATTCACATCGGGGGAGACGGCGTTACCGCGGAGTTTGATGACATAAAGGCGGGGCCCTTCTCGGTCAGGGGCGGAGCCATTGGAACCCCCGTGTTTGTTCCCAGCCGTAACTTCGCCACGAAGCGCGGCGAAACCCGTCGTGATCCCGTTCAGTTTGATCAGTGGGCAAGGGGTCTGAATGCGTATGAAATAGCAGGAGACAGGGCCACAACGCGGATGTCGCTTTTTTCCGACTTTACGTACCGTTCCACCCCGTCTCTCCCGGAAGGCACTTACACGTTCACGCTTCTGAGGGGCCTCGACCCCAGGGATCCTTCCCGACAAGCAGTGGAACTGGCATTCAGAAAGACCGCGGCGGGTTGGCAGATTCCACGCGACGACAAGCCCGGAACAGCTTTCTCCCTGGAACTTGGCCGCCGTGGCAGTTCCATTGTTGTTAGAGATGGCAGTGAATTTCGAACCATCGGCCAATGCAGTGGGCCCGTTCATCTCAGGATCACACAACCTTTGGGAACTTCCTTCAAGCCGGAGGCCCATAGCTTGTCGAGCACTAGAATGTGGCACGAAATGTTCGAGAAGGCGCCATCCGACTGGTACTGGCATGGCGGTGCTTTCGGGATGAATCTCCGGTGGGCATGCAGACCGGGATGGAATTTTATGGCGGGAAAATCACCACACCTGTGTGCCCTGCTCAGCAAGCACGCTTACGTTGGCGACCAGGAGATAGACTGCTATATGGCCTTGCCGGCAGTTATTCCCCAGAGCCGGGGTTTCTACATCAGGAGAGATTTGTGCCTTTCGTTCTGCTCGGACGGACAGAACCTTGATTCCGGCTATGCGTTGATTTTCGGATCTGAGCACAATACGAAAACAGTTCTGAAGAAGAAGGGCCGTATCATTGCCGCCACCACGGATCCAAAGTTCCTCTTTCCCCTCAAAAAGGGCCGCCAGCTCTATGATGTACACTGGTTCTGGTGGAACTTCAGGATCCGGAAAACACGACAGAAGATTGTTGTTATGTTGAACGGCAAGGAAATGTTCGAGGTATACGATCCGAAGCCCATTCCAGACGGGCACCTGGCTTTCTGGACCGTTAGAAACGGTCTCGTGCTATCACGTGTAACTGTTGCCGCCGAGGATCGCGTTCCACGTCCGGAAGTCGGTATTACGGAACCGTCCAACGAGGGATTGTTGTGGCGTCCCCCGTATGAGGACAGTGTCGTGCTCAGCGCTGAGGGGAGTATGACGAAGGTTAAGAATCATTCGGGCGGTGGCACTTTTGCCGTTCGTACATCATCGACTGTTGACCTGTCAAAAAAACCCGTGCTGGAGATACCATTTCGGTCTGATGACGAGGCAAAGGTCAACCTGCATATTGGTATTGGGGGACGCTCTTACCTTGCGATGGTATCGGCTCCTATCACGGAGACACCCTTCCTCATATCCGGTGTAGCCCCCGAGAATGACTACGAGATTGTGCGCCTGACCGGGGGTGAACTCTCCGCAGTCTACCTGGGGGCAGCACGTGTGATGGATGGAAAACTGACCCTCGACCTTGGCGAAGCACTTGAGAAGAAAGGGATTCAACCGGAAGGCGAAACCGAGATCCTGCTCACGCTGGGGAATACGAGTAACGAAAAGTACCTTATGGCCGGCTTCTTCGGCAACCATGCCGGGACCAGGTACTGGCTGGGGAGACCGCGATGGCTGGCTTCAGGAACAACAAGATAGCGGTTGCCGGTGTTGCGGCTGTCACCCTTCTGCTGGATATCGCCGATGTCTCCTTTCTCGGCCTTCCACTGTCGATTCTCTGTCTTGCGGCCTTTTTTGGATTGATCGTCTTTGCCCGTCCCGAAGCACCGGGTGCACCATGCTGGTTACGCGTTCTCTTTCTTTCCTCGCTCTGTCTCGGTCTCGTGCCGCTTGCGGGTGGCGGCCTGGGCGATGGGGCCAGGGAGCTCGTGCAGGCATTTGCCGTTTTCGGAATAGCATGGACGTCGTATGCGGCATTGACTGACGAGGAGCGGAGAAAGTGGTTGAATTTGTTGGGTCTGGTTGGGGCCGGTCTGGTCATCATTAACATTGTTCCCGTTCGTCTTCCGCTGAGTGACGCCAGGTTGAGCCTGCTGATGTGCCTGTTGGTTCCGTTCATTGTTTCGCTTGCCATTAGATCCCGGTTCAGCGCTTTCCTGGTCCTCCCCATGCTTACCTTGTATGCGTTTTCGTCTCAGAACTCACCGTTGATGATTACCGGACTCGTTGCCGTGGGAGCGTTTCTGTTCATCCGGCGCGGAGGGCTTTCCCTGTTTCACTGGGTGTCGTTTGCAGCGGTGATGATTCTCGCCCTTTGTCTCCTGGGTAGCGTGCGAAAGGATTCCGTTTCCTGGCGACGGGCGGAAACCGGCAATCTCAAGAGATTACTGATTGAGTACGAGGCCGTCCCCGGGGCGGTAACAGCCTCTCCCGTTGTCGGGCATGGCCTTGGCCGGTACCGCAAGACGATAGGCCGTTACCTCAAGCGTTTTCCCGACCCCGATGACAATCGAGTAACTCCTGATACAAACAGCATTTACGCGGTTCTTGCCGTGGAGGCCGGCCTGCCGGCTTCTGTGCTTCTGCTCACCGTCCTCGCCTGGGTGACATGGCGGGGGCTGCACAACGATTCCGGGACAAGCCCAGAACTCGTTGCGGCAACGGGCGCCCTGGTTGTCTCGGGTCTGTTCACGGTTCCCGTAGCCAGGGGAACAGGAATCCTTGTTGGATCGATTCTTGGTATGACGGCAGCCGCAACAGAATCCACTATTCCGCCAGGGTTTAGAACATGGATAACCAGGTGTTCGGTCTTTGCATTGTGCCTCGGCCTATGCCTCGGAGCTGGACTGCTGCCCGGCAGGGACGAACGTGGAGCCGGTTTGACTGTGATGAAGCCATCCCCGCGAGCCGTCTCTGATTACTGGTTGATCGAGGCCGAGGATACTATCGGTGAGCCGATCGCACCACTTGCGGTGACCGACGCGAACGATGCATCGGGGAACCGTGTGCTGAAGATTCCACTTGGTGCCGGCAAGGGAAAGGGAGAAGTTGTGTATGCCATACCCAAGCTGCCCCGAGGCACTTACACTGTATGGGCGAGAGTATTGTGGCATGACGGTTGCGCCAACTCAATCGGCTGCGTCATCGGGAGAAAACAGATGGTCATCAGCGATGAGATATTCAAGCGATGGCACTGGGTGCCATCCGTTCAGACGATTGTGCTGGGGGCGGGGGATGAAGAACTGCAGCTGCGCAATACGGAAGACGGGATCATGGTCGATCAACTCATCCTCTCTCCCGATCCCCGTTTCGTGCCGCACGGAATAGTGAAAGACACCTCGCTTGATCAATGAAGGACAGCACAGTAGGGCAGAATGGCACTTACTTAAGGACACATGCCTTACGGCATTGACTACAAACGGATTCGTGTAAACGCTTACGACGTTTGCAGTTAAGCCCGTAAGGGCTGTTCTTCACCGTGCTGCTGCTGCCGCTTAAGTAAGTGCCATTCCACACTAGGGCAGCATGTCCAGGAGGGCTTGTTTCTCGTCGTCTTTCAGCTTCGAGCCACGGATGATATCGTCAACTACATTCATGTCGATGACGTCAGTCATTACCATATGCTGCAACGCCCTGGCTTGCGTGGTATTCTTTGAGCCCTTGAGTCTGCCCATCACGTACCCGGCAATGGTTCTGTGTTGTGTGAATGCGTCGGGGATCTGCATTATCCATTCTGTTGAGCCTCCCGGGGTCTTTTGGCCCTGCTGTACGGCTACGTTACTGAGGGCGTAAGCTTTGTCCATCTCGTTCTGCAGTCCCTCGGCCCATTCGCGTGCCGACGTCAGGTTGGATGCCGCCCAGTGGGAGGCCACGGCCTTGATCGCCGTGGGACGCACGCTGTCCAGTCCCACATCCAGCGACCATTGTGCCGCCGCCTCAGGGTCCTTGCGCACCCAGTTTCGTACTGTGCCGCTGAGCGCATCCGGGTTGCGTTCAAAAAGGCCTGGGATCGAAGCGTACATCCTGGCTGCGCTGTCGGGGCTCGCAGAAGTCAGTCCGCGTGCCATACTCGATAGCATGACCGTGTATTCAGCGTCATCCGTGACAGTCTGGCTGATCCACTCAACAGCTTCCGTTAGATCTTCGTCGGCCCAGGCAATGGCAATGGTGGTCAGCATTCTGGGTCGAGACGCGAGCTCCCCATCCGGCAGGTTGAACACATATGTCCAGGCCTCCTTGGCATCGTATACGACCCAATTCTTGTAGATCTGGGGCATGATCATGGCCCGCAGTTCGTCCGAGAGTCCCGCCGCGCTTCGAAGAGCTCCCTGGGGGTCCGACTGGGCCCATACGCCGTACACACCCACTGCAGTTGACGCCTCAAGGTTGGAAGGCAGTTCGCCCAGGTACTTCGACGCAGCAGCCGGATCCGTGGAAGCCCAGCCTTTTACCGCACTGCGGATGGCTTCCATGTATACGCGGCTGTTTCTGGCGTGGCTCACGCTGGAGCCGCCGGTGCGCGGGCCAGGGTCGAGGGCATTCGCCTGTCTGAGGGCCTCTTGCGGGTCCAGGGCTCCCTTCGTTTCAAAGATACCCATGCAGATGTAGAGCTTGTTGATGTAATCGGATAAAGCTTTCATCAATCGCAAAGCATTGCCGAAGTCCTCGAGCGCAAGTTCCCTGCCTAAGGCCTTCAGGGCATCCTTTCTCTTCTGCATGTCGGAAACTGCCTTGATTGCGGCAAACCGGCGCAGGAACTCGATATTGGTCGTGGGGCCTTTTGGGACCACGGGTTGCGGCGTGGTTGGAGTGTCGGGCGTGCCGCCGGTACCGGAACCGGGTGGAGGAGTGACCACCTGGTTCGAGATGGCAACTGTTCCCGGTACATCACCATTCTGAACTGGCTCGCCGCCAGGGGGAGGAGGTCCGGGGTCATAGTCAGGCCTTCTCGTGATCAAGGTAGCGACTACCGCGACAGCAACAAGTGCAAGAAACAGGAGACAGAAAAGGCGCGTGAATCCGTTCATGTTCATTCTCTCTTCTCTTACGGGTAGTGTCACAATTCCTGGCCCGTGTTGTCCAGCACGCTTTGCCACAGGGCGCCAGCCGGATCAATCTTCTTCCGCGACGCCACGGCTTCCGAAACCGGTACGTGAACGAAATGTCCATTCCAAAATCCGATTACCATTTCCGTTCTTCCGCTCATGGCCGCATGCACGGCATTTTCTGCCAGCTGGAAGCAGAACACAGAGTCGTCAGCACTGGCCGGAGCGCTTCGAATGATGTAAGAAGGATCAATGTATTTCACTGAGACAGGTTCGGAAATCTGCCGGAAGTGTTCTTCAATGGCGTTCTTCAGGAAAAGACCGATGTCACCAAACAACGTGTTGCCGGATGCATCTTGACCCGAAGCGCCGGCGAGATCCTGGCCGGCACCTTCCGCCACGACAATAACGGCGTGAGATTTCCTTTTCAGGCGCTTTTCAAGAAACTTCAGTACGGATTCGAGAGTGAAAGGGACTTCCGGTACGAGCAGGAGGTTAACATCGCTCGAAGCCAGCGTCGCGTACGCTGCCACGAAACCTGACTGACGCCCCATGAGTTTCACGAGTCCAATGCCATTGTTCACACCTTTTGCTTCGTTGTGAGCACCGTTTATAGGATCGCGGCTCATGGCAACCGCGGTTTCAAAACCGAAAGTCCTCGTTGTAAGGGCGATGTCGTTGTCGATCGTCTTCGGTATTCCAATGACCGAGATGGACAGTCCTCTCTTGCGTACTTCTTCGGCAATGTCTCGGGATCCGCGTTGAGTGCCATCTCCGCCAATCGTGAACAGTATGTCGATCTCGTTCCGCACCAAGAAGTCAACGATTTCGCATGTGTCCTGCGGACCTCGGGAGGAACCCAGGATGGTTCCGCCACTCTTATGGATGTCCTCGACGGTCTCCGGGGTCAGGGCCAGGGGTTGGTGATTGTATGACGACACGAGACCCTGGTAGCCATAGCGCAGTCCGCGTATATCGGTCACACCATACCTGTACCATAATACAGTCGTCACTGCCCTGATAACGTCGTTGAGTCCGGGGCAGAGTCCCCCGCAGGTCACTATTGCCGCACGGGTTCTTGCCGGTTCAAAGAATATCCTGCTTCGCGGTCCCGCCTGTTCCAGGATCTCCCTGGGGTCTGTCCTGGCGTCCGAACCAACCGTCGCGTCAACCAGTACGCCGGTTGATTCGTCTCGAAAGAAGCGGCTGTCGAGAGGAGAGTCAATCCCGCACGGGCCGAGCGTTTGTATTTCCAGGCGATTGATCATGCAGGCCTTTCATTTGCCGAATTGTTGTTCCCGGATTTTCTTCCCGTGACAGGAAGAATCTATGCCGTGCCGCGGGTACATCCATTTTGTGTCAGAAATCCAACGAGGATACAAGGAAGAGGTTGTTGCAGAGTTTCCGCCGTGAACGGGAATCCCGATGGTTGATGTGGGGCGGAGGCGAAGTGAAGTCCACGCGCACCAACGTAAAGCAGATCGTGACTACACAGCCTGTGAGATCCGGGAAGGTCAAGTAGGGCTGCCGGATGTTCCGCTACTTTGCTTCGGCCTTGATGTATATTTTCTTGGGCGCTTCAGGGAAATACTTCAGGAGAGCCGGACAGAGCCAGCCTTCGGCCTTGAATTCCTCCGAGTAGTACCAGTTGCCGGTGCCGTCACTTCTCTTCCATGTCAGCGAATGCGTGTGCCCTGGAAAAGGATCGGCGGAGAACAGGAGTCGGAAGCCTCTTTCCGCACCGCCGATATCCTTAACGAGCTGATCGATCAGTTCGGGAATACCCGCGACGAAAGGTTCGGCATGCAGGCCGACACGACGATCGTCGAAAACCCACGTTCCCTGGTGTCTGTAGGGGGCGATGACCAGGATCGAGTTCTTGCCGAGGGTCTGCTGCTCCCTGCAACCAGCAGCAACCAGCAGCGCAAGTACCAATACCAGTTTCAGTAATCTTTTCATCTCTTCCCTCCTTTAATTGCCTTTTAAACCGCGGATTACGCGGATTACACGGATATAGGATGTTGCTGCATACCGCGTTCCCCAATACCCGTGCCCATCGGCGCCCATCAGCGGTTAATCCCCGGTTTTCATGAGACTCTTGACAGTTCCCTGGTTCTGTCTATTGAACGTCATTTTCAAGATACAGGGCTATCTCGTGAAAGACCTTCTTTCGGATTCTCTCAGATTCGTTCATGAGTTGATGGCCTGCTCCTGGGACCTTGGAAATCCGGGCCTTTGGAATCTTCTCTGCCAGGGATGGCAGGTTGTATCTCCAGTGGACCGTGGTGTCGCCCGTCCCCTGGATGATCTTTACCGGCATATCGATTCCGGGGGCCGTTTCGTAGCGATCGTTCCATCTTCTCAATGCCTCCGACCATTTCATGGGTACCCTGCGAGGCTGCAGGGGATCGTTCCTTGTGAATTCCAGGAACGATGGGTCTGATGAGTTTCGGCGGAAAGTGCGCGGAACTGAATCAACGAAAACTCCGGCAACGCTTTCGCCTACACCGGCAGTTCGCCACAGCACGCTGCGCACCAGCGGCGCCAGGAGAACGACCTTGTCAAGAAGCCCGGCCATCTCCTCGTCACGCAATGTGTCTATGGCAACCGGGCACCCCATGCTGTGAGCCACGAGGTGATAGGGTTCAGGAAGGTCCCGTCGGCACCTTTTCACAAAGGATCGCAGTACTTCGGAGTATTCTCCAAAATCGCCGATAGATGCCCTTTCACCGGATGAAAGTCCGTGTCCGGGTTGATCATATGCGCAAACGGCATAGCCGCGAGCCAGGAGGAACTCTATCAAGTGCCGGAGCACCCCTGCGTGGTCGTAGTAGCCGTGCACGAGCACTACGGTTCCACGAGGCGAGGCAGGGACGAAAGCGTGAGCCGCCAGGGAATACGACCCGGAAGCAAATGTTCCGAAGTAATGGTCCACCCCCGGAAAGTCCAATCCATAGAATTGAAAGTACTCCAGCATGTCTGGTGTAGGGGAGAAGGGTACACTGCAATCCAGAGGTCCGGCAGTCTCCGCTGCCCCGGCAATGAACGCTGTCGCATTGTCACCTGTAACCCCGGTGTCTTCGCGGCTGGTGCTTTCGGTGGAAAACTCGGGGCAGTTTCGAAGGAACTTCTCCAGTCCCTCTTTCCACTTCGCGGGATCCGATGCCAGGCAGGGCTCGTGCCCTGCTTCGTCAAAGACGACGATGTCTTTTGACGCGGCGATGGCGTCGAAAATGCTCATGATTTCATCAATCTTTGCCCTCGGGTCCGACTTGCCATGCATGAACAGCGTTGGCGATTTGGTGGAAGCGGCATAGGTCACGGGATTGTGACTGAAAGCAGGGAAGTCCAATTGGAATCCACCCCAAAATACAAGGGTCTCCGCGAAAAGGAAAGAAGGCAGCTTCATCAGTCTGAACCGGTTCCTCACGGTACCCAGCGTCGTTGCAAATACTCCTTCCAAAACGAGGGCGTCGGCATCCATGATGTCCAGATGGCAAGCACGCAGGGCTGCGGCTCCGCCCATCGACTGTCCGTAAACGAGAAGTGGGAGCCCCGGGCAAAGGGTCCTGGTAAGACGAGCTCCGGCAGCGGCATCCAGGGCTTCGTGATAACCGATGCTTGTGGAATTTCCTTCCGAACCTCCGCTGCCACGAAAATCAATCATCACGACATCAAATGAGAGATCCTTGAAGGCTTTAGCTTCGAGCATCATGTCTGACTTGCATGCACCGTAACCGTGCAGGAGCAATGCTGCTCCACGAGGATTGGAATGAGGGATATGCCAGGCTTCCAGGCGTGGTTGCATGGGGCTCTCCAGCTGGTGAACGGAAAAACTCATGCCCTCTGAAAGCGGATCAGAATCGTTTTCGGGGCGTGGGAGGCGTACCCCTGAAGACAAAACTCTGAGCTTTGCCAATGGAGATAAATCCTCCGGCTTCTGCGTGCGAACACCGCCGGTAGTGAAATGGAGCATCGCGCGTGCGTGCATGAAAGCAGCCACGTTGAGTCCAGCTACTAATAGGATAACTGCCAAGCTCATGGTCCACAGGGGGTGATGCAGCACAAACGTAAAGAACTTACTTGTCATTCTCATGATAAAGACGCAGTAGCGTGATCAGTACACCTGATCTCACTTCGGAATAGAGTGCAAGAGGCGTGCCAAGGTTGCATTTTCACTCCTCTTGCCTACAGACGCTGGTGTTGCCGGCCATTGATCTTGTTCGAACCTGTACATTTCTTGTACGCTCGGTGTGCATCACTTGCCCTGGCAGCGGTGTGTCTCGGATTCAGTTGAGTTGGGCGTCGGAGCCAGTGCCCCTCCCGCCATTGGGCGTGCATTGCACAGGGGAGGGTCGGCGGCCCCGCCGACCGCGCAAATGGCTCGCGAACAGGTCCGTACATTTGTAGCGGCTCCGTCCGAGGCGGAAGCTCGTCCCTCCAGATTTGGAAGATCAGACAGAATTCCTATTCGCTGAAGATGTCGTCCAGAGTTTCCCGAATTGTTCCCATGCTGAAAGGCTTCTGGAGAAGCCCCAGCATTCCTTCGGCCAGCAGTCCTCTCACGTTGGAGTCGGCGTTATACCCGCTGGTTAGAAGAGCTCTAACATCAGGATTGATAATCCTGAGGTCCCGGAAACAGGCGCCCCCATCTTTTCCGGGCATAGAGAGATCGATTATTACCAGGTCTATCTCTTTCCAGCGTTGGGTATAAATCCTGACGGCTTCCTCTGCGCCATCGGCAGTGATTACAGCGTGGCCGCTTAGTTCCAGTATGGCGGAACCGGCATCCCTGATGAAATCTTCGTCGTCAACCAGAAGGATGAGTTTCCCTTGACCCGCCTGCTCAGCGTTCGCATTGTTCGGCGTATGGTCTTCCTCACTCATTAACGGGGGTTCCTTCTCTGTTAAAGGGGGGGACGGGCGGTCTATACGGACAGCACCTCTTTGAGCAGGCCAAGCAGGGCATCCATCTCGAAAGGTTTCTGGATAAATCCCGCCAGCCCGTGGTTGGCAAAGCTCTTCTTACTGTCCTGTTCTCCAAATCCTGTGCAGAGAATGACTTTCACCTTTGAGTCAATCTCTTTCATCATTTTGTAGGCTTCCGGGCCACTTAACTCTGGCATCGTCATGTTCAGGAGTACGACGTCGATCTGGTCCGCGTTCTCCCGAAAGATATCCACGCCCTTCATTCCGTCTGAAGCCGTCAGCACAGTATATCCATGACGAGACAGCATGGTTGACGTTACAGTCCTCACCGTCTCTTCATCGTCTACAATGAGTACGGTTTCGGTGGCTTCATCTGAATCATGCCCGTGTCTTCCTGTGATCTGCTCTTCTGTTCTGAGTTCCTTGCCACTGGCCGGCAGCAACACCCTGAACGCGGATCCTTTTTCGATCTCGCTGTGCACAGTGATCGCACCCTTGTGGCCCCTCACTATTCCCAGAACCGACGCCAGTCCAATCCCTCGTCCCATTTCCTTGGTAGTGAAGAACGGATCAAAGATGCGTTCAACAGTCGCCTCGTCCATCCCGGGACCGGTATCCGCCACTTCAAGGCATACGTAATCGCCTCCCGGCAAGTCGTCATCGAGGTAGGTTGATGCCAGTTCTTCGTCCGATGCAGTTATTTCGCTTGTGCTTATCGTTATCCTGCCACTTTCACCTTTAATGGCGTCCGAAGCGTTTGTCGCGAGGCTCACCAGGAGCTGACGAATCTGGGATGTATCGACCTCCACAGGAGGGAGATCCTCGGCGAAATCGTAGTCGAGGATCACTTTCTTCGATACGGATGCTCTGAGTAGTTGCGAAATCCCTTCGACAAGGTTGTTCAGATTGACCAGCTCGATAACAAAGTGCCCTTTGCCCGCGTACGCGAGAAGCTGTCGTGTCAGTTCTGAAGCTTCTATAGCAGCCGTCTTTATCTGCTCTACGCTGGCACGGGCCGGTGAAAGCGGGGCGAGGTCCATAAGTGCGAGGTCGGCATTACCCAAGACGCCAACCAGCATGTTGTTGAAGTCATGCGCAACCCCACCTGCAAGGCTCTCCAGGCCTTCGAGCTTTTCGGCATGCTGCATCTGGCCCAGCAGGCGGCGCTGATCTTCTTCAGTTCTTCGGTAGTCGCTCATGTCTACTGCCAGACCCAGCGCAGTATGCGCTTCTCCCTGCCCGTTATGAATGGCATAAGTCGTCATCATGGCGGGGAATTCCTGCCCCGATTTGCGCACGAGAGTGGGTTTGGTTGACAGCGGATGCTGCTGCGTTTCCTGCGCATTGTAAATCTTGTCGAGGCTCTTGGATTCCTCGTTCGCATAGAGTTCGGCTACTGGTTTGCCTACAACCTCATCCCTGGAGTAACCAAAAAGCGCTTCGGCGCCCGAACTGAAATCGAGTATTTTAGAATTGCCGCCTGCCAGATCTGTTGTGACGAAAGCGACGTCCTTTGATGCATCAAGCATGGCACGCAGCCGCTGCTCGCTTCGATCCAGCGCCTGCTGGACATCCAGGCGTTGTTTCACGCTGACAACAAGCCCCGCCACAAGTGCCAGAACGATGGCCATTGCGACGACATGTATGAGGGTCGAGTTCTGACCCGGCCCTTCGGATGAGCCGCTCGAGTCGATTTCCGCTTCGGACAGTCTCTTCCCGGAAACGGAAATGCCCTTCCCATCTGCGGTGTCCGATGCGCTGTTCTGAGCGGATACCAGTCCGGCCATGACGACTATCAGAACGATAACTACCAGAAAAGATGCTACAAATCTCATTTTCATCCTTGCGCCCCCACCCACAGGAGGAATCTAGGGATTCACCCTTGGAATAGCAAGAGTGTTCTGAGCGTTTCGTGTTCATCGTGAAACGTTTAATTGCGCGTGGAAATAAACTGAACGCCTGAAATTGACGTCCCGCGTGCGATCTGCCAGTATCCTCAATCTAAGATAACAAAAGGGCGGATGTGATTCTCCTGGGGGGTAACTGAGAATGGATGTGCCGACAATAGTCCAAATGCTGGAAATGCAGGCATCCCGGAATCCCGGTAAGACGGCAATCTTTGACCACGGTTCTGAACTCACATATGGCGAGTTGAAAGATCAGGCAGACGCACTTGCGGGTTATCTTGTGGAGGCAGGGCTCAAGAAGGGAGCTCGGGTCGGACTCCTCCTTGATAAGACCCCGGAAGCGATTGTGGCTTTTCTTGGGGTTGCCCGGGCCGGCGGTGTGGTGTTTCCTTTGAACTACAATCAGACCCGTGCCAACCTGCAGGAAACTCTCCAGCTCACCGATCCATTCGCGTTGGTTGTTGCGAGTCGTTACCTTCCGTTGGTCGACGACGGTGCCGATGTTGAGAAAGAAAGCTTGATTATCGTCCTGGGGGAACCCGATGGCCGGGGGGGCATATCTTGGCAGGACGTGTTGAAATCAGCAGGCTCCGGTTCCTTTCCTGAGATCTTTCCAGACGATCTGGTCTACCTTAACTTCACTTCGGGCTCCACCGGACATCCCAAGGGCGCCGAGACCACGCATGCGCAGATCTACTGGAACACGCTTGCATCGATAGAATGTCTCGAACTCACACCTGAAGATATCCACCTGTGCATGTTTCCGATATTCGTTCACCCCCATGAGCTCTTTGCCCGTCCTCTTCTCCTTGGAGGTTCCTTTGTTCTTGTTGACGGAGTGGCGCCAAGGACCATTGCAGCAGCGATAGAAAAACATGGTGTCACCTGCATGATGGCGACGGCATCTATCTATGTGAACCTGGCGAGGCATAGCCGGGCAAACCATGTGAGCCTGGAATCATTGAGGATCGCGGAGAGTGGCGGGATGCATATTTCAGCGGCCATGTACACAGAACTTACAGAAGCTCTTGGTATCCCGCTGTATCCAGTATGGGGAAGCACCGAAACAACGGGTATTGCACTTGCGAACAGGCCCGGACATCCCTATAAGCCGGGCTCTGCAGGCACGCCGTGCCCTTACTATGATATCACCCTGATTGACAGCCGGGGCGGCGACGTGGTTCCGGGGCATGTGGGAGAGATGGTTGTCAGTGGGCCCGCTGTGTGTGCACGGTATTTCAGGAATCCCGTGGAAACCGGGAAACACATGAAGAATGGAAGTACCCACACCGGGGATCTGTTCATCCGTGATGCGGACAACCGCTACTCGTTTGTCGGCAGGCTGAGTCGCATGATCAAGGCCGCAGGATTGAGGATCTACCCCGATGAGGTACAGGCTGTATTGAATACACACCCGGAGATTGCCGAAGCCGCCGTGGTCAGGGGAAAGCATCCATCCAGGGGCGAAGTTCCGAAAGCTGTCATTGTGATGAATGCAGATGTTCCTCCCGATGCTGAAGCTATCCGTCGTTTTTGCGAAGAAAGAATGGCGAGATACAAGGTGCCCAGGCTATACGAATTCGTGGATCAGCTCCCGAAAGCCGACAGCGGCAAGATCCTGTACTCAAAGCTGGACAGTCCGGCCGAGATTTGAGGACGGCCAAGGATCAGGACGCATTCGGAGAACCCTCATTCTGCCGATTTCCTTTTTCTCGCCGGTGTGCTTCTGCTAAACTTCTAGATGATATGGACAGTGCCGGATCAGGATGATCCAGCCGTTGGCTTGGCATGCGGTTGGGATTCAGCGTAAGGTTGCCAGATAGAGGTAAATGGGAATGAAGGCCAAGGTAGTTGTTGCTTACGCGGATAGGGATCCAATGAAGGGTGTCGAAACACCCGGACCACACCAGATATATAGGAACCCCCGCGTTGAAGTGGAGACCAGGGAACTCGGGGAACTGCATCCTGATGAAGTCAGGGTCGAGATGCTTTACGCCGGAATATGCGGAACCGATTCACACGTCGTGCAGGCAAACCCCGAAACCGGCTACATACGCTGTTCGGCGCCATTGAGAATACCGCCAGAAGGCAGAATCGTGGGTCACGAGGGCGTGGGGCGGGTTGTTGAGACCGGGAGAAATGTACGCCACGTGCGTAGTGGTGCCATTGTGACATTCGAGTCCATCATCGTGTGCCATTATTGTGACGTGTGCCGCCAGGGCCACTTCAATCAATGCCGCCGCGCAAGGTTGCTGGGGCTCGAGAAGGACGGCCTCTTCGGGACGGTTGTTGATTTGCCTTCGATGCTTACGCACGATGTTTCCGAGATCGCCGATACGGACGAAGGGCTCAGGGCGGCTGCTTGCGTGGAGCCTGCGGGAGTTGCATACGTGGCATGCCAGAATACGCATGTTTCCGGCGGTGATGTTGTGGTCATTTTCGGCGGCGGACCTATTGGCGTCTTCTCGGCGATGCTCAGCAAGTTGGTGTTCGGCGCATCGCAGGTTTTCCTTGTGGAGCCGGTTAAATACAGGCGCGACCTTGCCGCGAAATGGTGTGACGAGGTCTACGGCCTCGACGAATTCTTTGATAACATGCCGAAGAAGATCGACGTGCTGATCGAAGCGTCCGGGGCTCTCGGCAACGTGGACAGGTCTTTCAAGGCATTGAACGCCAACGGCCGCGTGGCTTTGCTTGCACGGAGCGGGGAACCGCTGACGCTGAACTCGGTCGATTACCTGATAACCAACGCTCTTACAATAGTGGGTTCAAGAGGTCACCTGTGTGGAGCCTTTGCCAAGATTCTGACCCTCTACAAAAGCCACCGCATGCCTATGTGGGAAGTTGTTACCAGCGTTGTTGATGGCCCGGATGCCCTCGCCGACATGTTAAGGAGCCCCGGCCGGATTCTCGACGAGAACTGCAAAGTTCTGGCGCGGTTGGACGGGGACGGAAAAGGGTAAAAGGGATGAGTTCTTCCGGGGACGAAAAGACTTTTACGAGTGTCTGTCGAAACTGCCACGGTGGGTGCCTGGCCGAGCTGACTGTCAAGGGTGATCGTCTGACCAGGGTGCGCCCTGCCAAGGGTTCGCCGTTCAACCTCTCGCAGATGTGCGTCAAAGGGCTGGCCACTCCTGAACTGGTCTACCATCCATCCCGACTTGTCTCTCCTCTGAAGAGGGCCGGTGCGCGTGGTGACAACAGGTGGGACAAGATAAGCTGGGACCAGGCCCTGGATGAGATAGCCGCGCGCCTGGACGAGATTCGGACCGGGTCCGGTCCCGAGGCAATTGCCATCGGCCAGGGAACCGGCAGGCATCATTACATGCACGTCAGCAGGTTTGCCAATACCCTTGGCACACCCAACTGGTACGAGCCCGGCCTTGCGAACTGTTTCATACCTCGAATAACCGTATCGAATCTCACCTACGGCGGATTTGTCAGTGCGGACTATTATGGTGAGGTTAAGCCGGAGACAATACTGTTCTGGGGATGCAACCCGCTTGTGTCCGGGCCGGACGGAAAACTGTCTTTTCCCGTCAATCGTGCCTTGCGTGACGGGTCCTTCGGCATCGCGATAGATCCCAGGCGCTCCGAAACCGCGAAAAAGTGTGGCATGTGGCTGCCCCTCAGACCGGGTACTGACGATGCGATGGCCCTGGCAATGATCCATGTCATTATCTACGAGGGCTTCTACGACAAACAGTTTGTTGAGCAATGGACCAATGGCTTCGATGAACTTAAAGAGCACGTTAAAGAATGTACTCCCGAGTGGGGTGAGGGTATCACCGGCGTTCCCGCCGCCGATATTGCGGCAGCGGCCAAACGTTACGCCACCTGTAAGCCGTCCGTGCTGGAATGGGGTGTTGCCTTGGAACAGAACCCCAACTGTCTGCAGACAGTCAGGGCGGTCTCGCTGCTGAGGGGATTGACCGGCAACATCGATGTGCCGGGAAGCGACATCCTTGGAATGAACATACTGAAACCGTACCCGGTTCTCAGAAATCACCTTCCCAAGGGGATGATACAGAAACGAATAGGCGGGGATGAGTTCAAACTACTTGGCGGCTTCCGCGCCTTCATGCCTTCTGCACACATTCCCGGACTCTTCAAGGCGATGCGCACCGGTGACCCCTACCGGGTCAGGGCCCTTATGCTGTTTGGCAACAACCCGCTGCTCACCGTCGCCGATGCCAGGTCTGTTCATGAGTCTCTGCTGAACTTGGATCTGTTGGTTGCCACAGACCTGTTCATGACGCCGTCGGCGGTTCTCGCCGACTATGTTTTGCCGGCCGCGGCCTGGCCCGAGGTCAACCAGTTGGTAGAGCTTCCCTATGTTGTTGAGAATGCCGTGTATCCCCAGCAGCGCGTTGTCCGGGTCGGCGAGTGTCGCCAGGATGAAGAGATCATGATCGACCTTGCCCGTCGCCTTGATCTCCACGCAGCGGAGGAATCGTTCGAGGATATCCTGAACTCGCGGCTCGAGCATCTGGGTACCACGTTTGAGGAGTTTAAGACTTCCGGCGGGATTTTCCCCGCTCACGAGTACCGCAAATTCGAGGCCAGGGGATTCCGAACACCCTCAAGAAAGATCGAACTCTACTGCAAGGGCCTCAAACGCCTTGGTTATGCAGCTCTTCCCTTATACCGGGAGCCTCCGGAAAGCCCCGTATCGACCCCCGATATCGCGAACGATTTTCCTTATGTGCTGACGACGGGGAGTCGCCGGCGTGAGATGTTTCATAGTGAACACCGCCAGATCGAAAGTCTCCGGCGTCGCCGACCCGATCCGTGCGCCGAACTTCATCCCGAAGTGGCATCACGGCACGGAATTGAAGACGGAGAATGGATAAGGATACGCACACGTCGCGGAGAGATAAGGATGAAAGCCGTTGTTACGCTCGATATTGCGCAGGGTGTCGTCAATGTCGACCACGGCTGGTGGTTTCCCGAAAAAGAACCTCCCGATTTCGGTGTCTGGGATTCCAATGCCAACGTTCTGACATCCGCCGATCCGCCTTATGATCCCGCATTCGGCTCATACCAGCTGCGCGGCCTACTCTGCAGTGTCGAAAAAGAGGACAAGTCTACCTGAGTATATATTGAATAATCGGATCATCGAACACGTCTAACCAATTGACGGCGGGATGACCCCGCAGATGAGGAGGTTAGCCATGAGAACGAGATTATCAATATTGACGCCGGTTATCGTAACAACTGTCTGCTGCCTGGTCGCCGTACCAGGTACTGCCAATTCTGGAGAATCGAGACGTTCCAGCAGCACGCACGGCTCGGTTTCCATACAAATAGGCTCCAATGGTGGCTATATCTCAGGCTCTTACAGGCCTGCAACCACCGCTGTCAGATCTAAACCCGTTACGACATCCAGCTGCGTGACCACAGTGAGGCCGGCATGTCCCGGACCGGGTTATGTATGGATAAACGGTTATAGCGACTGTTACGGTAGATGGATTTCTGGCTACTGGCTGTACGTACGTAGAACAGTGAGCTACAGAGCGCCGTCCCACAGACACATTTCGTCCAGGAGGGTAACGGTTGACGCTCACCGCCGGGCCGTGTCTTCGTCGCGCAATAAATGCACCAGTACCCGGAGCGTAGGCAGCTCAAGCCACAGCCGGAACCGGAGCGTAGGCAGCTCAAGCCACAACCGGAACCGGAGCAGCGGTAAGAGGAGATAGCTCCCTTCTTCGAACACCCGTTGGAGGGGTGTTTTCGGAACAGTGTCTACTTCATGTGCCCTTGGCTTTTGTACCATGCCACTGTTTCGCGGATGCCGTCTTCCATGCTATACCCAGGGTTATAGGACAGTTCGCCCCGGGCCTTGGATATGTCGCAGTACAGTTTGCTTTCCGACGTCCACTTCACTGTCTTCCGCGAGAATGGAGGGCGGCCGGTTTGTGGGATTACGAAGGGATAGAAACGGAAGATCTTGCTTAGGATTTCGAAAGTGAAGCCGATCACAAGGGCAAGTGGTACAGGCAGGTGAGGAGTTATCACTTTCACTCCAAGCTCTTTGGCTATGGCCCTGACCACGTCCTTGATCATGTAGGATTTCTCGTCGGATATGAAGTAGACCTCTCCGGATTTGCCTTTCTCTGCGGCAAGCCTTATGCCCTGGACCTGGTTCTTGACGTAACAGAATTCAGTCAACGCCTCACCGCTGCCGACCAGGGGGTAGATTCCTCGCTGGATGACTTTGAACAGGCGGGAACACAGTATCATCTCTCGGGGCCCGTAGGTCATGGGCGGGCGCACCACCACGGTCTTCATTCCGCCCGGTGAGCGGTAGGAGGTTACAAGGTCTTCTGCGTCCTGTTTCGTGACTCCATATATATTGCGGGGACATGGAGGAGAGTTTTCGGTCAGCGGGTCCCCTTTTTCCGACAAGCCTACGGCTTCAATCGTAGCCGTGAAGAGCACACACTTGACACCTGCCTCTTCAGCGCAGGTCAGAACATTGCTTGTACCTTCCACGTTTACCGTCCGGTATTCGTCTTCCGGTACATTCAGGTCGTAACGGGAAATGGCCGCCAGGTGATAAACGGTTTCGATGCCTTCCATGGCTCGCTTTAGGGATTCGATATCCCTCAGGTCGCCGTTCACCACCTCGGATTCCGATTCGGAAAGATTCGAGACATCGTCACCAACCTTGATAAATGATCTCACGGCAATGCCATCAGCAGTCAGCGCATCCACAAGATGACTGCCAATAAAACCTGCCGCACCAGTTACCAAGACCTTGGGTTGCATAATCCGCGTAGTGAATCATTCAAGACAGCTACTGTCAAGTTAGAGGACTGTTCAACGTTTCTGCAACACCATCAACCATCTCCCACTGATCTGCCTTGACTTGAATTGGTCTGGTCGTGATCATACTACGCTGAATGTAAACACCAACCCGGGCGGACTATGTTGCGCAGAATACCCTCAACCTGTTTCTTGTTAGTTCTCATCTGTTCACTCTCATCATGTAGAAAAGGTATGGAGAAGGAAGTTGAGAAATGGGACAGGGCGAAAGGGAAGGCCCAGGAGCTGATGGCTGTGTATCCTTCGTTTACCGTGGTCATCGAAAACGAACTGAAGACAGCCCAGCTTGCCATGAACAGGGCGATGGCCGAGAACGGCCGCAAAGCGCGCATGGCGAAGATGGCCGAGGCGAGCTCAATGCTTCAGGGTGGAACCGTGGGCTTCCTTGATCACATCGACAAGGATACGATAGAATTGCGCAACAAAGTGATGGCTGCCGCAAGTGCGGCGAGAACAGAGAAAGCGCGTGTTGCTATAGAGGTTCCTGCCGACAGGGCCCAGGGAGTGCTTAAGAAGGCGGACGATGTGCTGGTTAACGGAGTCGATGATGAGCAGCAGGTGCAAATCGTTCTGAAGCAGCTCGAAAGCGATGTGCGTTCCGCCATAGATGCCCTGGACAAGGTCCTTCGAGATATTCACTGATGAGAATAGATAAATCCAAGGCAGCACTGGTTCTGATTGTTGTCGCCACAATGGCGGCTCTCCTGATTCTTGTCTCGATTAAGATTTTGAACCGTGATTCGGCGGGCATGTCTGAGAGGTTCTACGTAGGATCTGAGAGCTGCCGGGAATGCCATGAACGTTTCTACGGTCTGTGGGGATCTTCGCATCACGGCAAGGCCATGCAGCCGGTGACAAAAGCGTTTGCGGAGTCCGAACTCACGCCTCAGACAAACACGATTACCGTGGGTAACATGTCGTTTATTGCCGACCTGAAGTCTTTGCGTGTTAAGGGTGCCGGTCCGCAGGGTAAGAGAGAATACCCGATTCTGCATGCTCTCGGCGGAAAGAACGTCTACTATTTCCTCACGCCACTGGAACGTGGAAGGCTCCAGGTTTTGCCCGTTGCGTACAATGTTGATGATAAAGCCTGGTTCAACACCACAGCCAGTATGGTCCGGCACTTCGGTGAGGAGCCCGATGCTCCCATCGAATGGACCGACCCCATGTTAACGTTCAATACGGCCTGCTACGGTTGCCACGTAAGCCAGCTTTCCCGCAACTACGATCTGGAAACAGACTCCTATCAGACAACATGGAGAGAGCCCGGGATCAACTGCGAAACCTGCCATGGCCCTTCCGGTGAACACATACGCGTCTGTAAGGAAGCTCCTGAAGGTACTGTTCCGGAGAATCTTGAGCTGATAACCATGGATAGCTTGACTCAGAAGCAACGCGATGACACGTGTGTAACCTGCCATGCGAAGATGCGCCCCTTGACCGAAGGGTTTCGGCCGGGCGACCGCTTCTTTGATCATTACGACCTGGTACTCCTCGAGGACCGTGATTTCTATCCTGACGGGCGTGACCTGGGAGAGAACTACACGTATACGGGATGGTTGATGAGTCCGTGCGTCAAGGCCGGCAAGCTCGAGTGCATACATTGTCACACATCCAGCGGCCGATTCAGGTTTGCCGGCGAGAAGGCGAATGAAGCATGCCTTCCATGTCATGCAAAGCTTGTAGCAGACGTTGACGCTCATAGTCACCACCCGAAGAAGAGCGGAGTCGACAAGTGCATTGACTGTCACATGCCGATGACGAGATTTGCCAACATGCGGCGCAGTGATCACTCAATGCTGTCGCCCACGCCTGCCGCCACGATCGCCGTTGGGTCGCCGAACGCCTGCAACATGTGCCATAAAGATAAGGATGCAGAATGGGCAAACGAGGCCGTCACCAAGTGGTACGGGGCAGGCTACCAGGATGAAGCCATTAAGGTAGGGGCTCTTGTAAAGGCTGCCCGGGGAAATAACTGGTCAAAGTTGCCGGACATTCTGGAGTACATCTCTTCGGAGGAGAGGGATGAGGTGGTTGCTGCATCCCTCATACGCCTGCTGAGCAATTGTGATTCTGATACGAAGACTGCACCGCTCCTGGCTGCTCTCAAGCAACCATCGCCGCTGATCAGGTCGTCGGTGGCAGGAACGCTGCAATGGCAGACAGGACTGCAAGTGAGACGCGCTTTGATTGAAGCCACCCGCGACGACTATCTTGCCGTACGGGTACGTGCTGCCGAGTCCCTGGTGGACTGTCCGCAGGAGATCCTCGAGGATGCGGAACGGGAATCCCTGGCTGCTGCCACGAAGGAATACCTCTTCTCCATGAACTGCAGGCCAGACATGTGGTCGTCGCACTACAACCTCGGCAACTACCACATGGCAAAGAACCAGTATCCGGAAGCCGTAAACGAGTTCCAGCTGGCCACCAGGATGAGGCCGGACACGGTAGTTCCATTAGTCAATGTTGCCCTTGCATATGCCCGGTTGGGTCGGAACGGTGAAGCCGAGAAGGCGTTGCGCAAGGCTAAAAAGATTGATCGCGTGCATCCCGCCGTGAACTTCAATCTCGGGCTTATTCTTGCAGAGAACGGTGCGTTAGGGGAGGCGGAAAGGTGTTTGCGCGCTGCCTTGAAGGCAGATCCCAGGATGGCTGGAGCAGCTTACAACCTCGCGGTTATCGTCAGTCGGCGCGACCTGGACGAAGCTGTACGCTTGAGTCGTAAGGCAAGTCAACTTGCGCCGGATGACCCCAAGTATGCGTACGCTCTTGCGTCATACCTTCACGCACGTGGCGACAAGAAAGGTGCCGCCGTCGTTCTTCAGAAACTCCTCATAACCAAAAGAGCCGACGCATCCGCGTACATGCTTCTTGGTGGGATCCATGAAGAGAACGGCGACAAGAAAGCCGCCATAGAAACCTATCGCCACGCGCTGTCCAACGATGCGCTTCCGCCAGGCTTCCACAATCACGCCAGAACAAAGCTCAAAGAGCTGCAGTAGTCGCAATGAGAGGCGACTTCTGAAGAACCCATCCCGTCTCGCCTGCTCATGATCAGCCGGGACGGCCGATCTACTTGAAATGACATAGTAAGAGACTTGGACGTTGGGCGTTTGATGTTGGGCGTTGGGCGTTGATTCCCGCCCCCCTAATCATCCCCCCCGCCCAGGAGCCCTGAGCGCAGTAGGTAGTACAGGAAGGTCATGAGTGCCGTGAAGGCTGATGCCACGTAGGTCAGGAATGCCGCATTCAAGACACGTCCCGCCACCTTGGCCTCATCCTGGGTGACGATGCCCGCCTGTGTCATCAGTTTCCTGGCCCGTGCCGTTGCATTCCACTCAACCGGCAGTGTTACGATAGAGAACAGCACTACCGCTCCAAAAACCATCGCACCGATCTGCATCAGTCTCTGCGTCCGGAACAACCATCCTATGATAAACAGGAAGTAAGAAGCGCTGCTGCCGAACTGGGTTGCTGGAACGAGTGCAGAACGCAGCGTAAGGGGCAGGTAGCCGCCGGCATGTTGAAGAGCATGTCCGGCCTCGTGGCAGGCTACGCCGATTGCCGACAGTGATTGAGATCCGTAGACATTCGGCGACAGCCTTAACGTCCTGGATGACGGGTCATAATGGTCACTCAAGAATCCCTGCACGGGTTGTATGTTCACATCGTAAATGCCTTGAGAATTCAGCAACTGGCTTGCCGCCTGGGCACCCGTCATTCCGGAAGAAGCCGCCTTGCGCGAGTACCTCTTGAAAGTGCTTTTCGTGTACAATGTCGCCAATCCCGCAAGGATCATTGCGGGAAGAAGAAACGCCAAATACATTGGATCCATTAACCATCCAAACATACCTATACCTCCTTGTTGTCTTTCCGCCAGTTGGAAGCACAAGTTGTACCAATGCCGTTATCGGGGCGGAAAAGCACGCAAATCAGGGATCTACTTAAACCAGTGTCCCGGGAATAGCGACATCCGTTGTGTCACCATGGCACAGTGTGACACCAGGTTTGTCACATCATGCAGCGCCCGGGCGCAACGTGTTGGCGAGCGAAGTGACAGCCTTGATTGTCTCTGATTCCTTTCGCCGCAGTTGCCTGAGCAGCGAGACCTTCTTTGTCGGATCCATTTCCTTGTCGCTGAGCAGCTCCATAGTCTCTGAGATCTCCCCGTACATGGAAGTCAACTCGGCACATGCGCCCGCAACGCTGGCGAATTCCTGTCCGATCTCCTCGAAGTAGGCGGCGGCCATCTTCCGGCACTCCGCCCATACAACGGCATTCCACCAGTTTCCATGGCTCGATCCATGCTCCGTCGCGGAATCCATCCAGTAGGAGTAAGCATCGGGGCCTATGCCGTAGTCATCCTTGCTGTAGTCCGCCGGGCTTGTATGCAATTCGATCGCGTAGTCCAGGCTGTCCACGATGGCCTTCGTGCGTTTTGCTGTTTCCACCTTCTCATAGGTGTAGAAAGTCACGTGATACATCTTGCCCAATTCCTTCCAGGACCCGCAGGACAGCCTGGCGGGAGGGAAGTCGTTCTCCGGTGCCCATGGCTGAGCCGTGTAGAACTTTTTGGAGTTGTAGCCTGTTATCAGCTGATTCTCGAGGTTAAGCAGCGAACAGGGGTTTCCTGCATCCATGGCCTCGCGGATCTGGTTCTCAAGTTCGGCCTTTGAGGCGTCGCTGTTCTTCGGCGTGAAGAATCCAAGAGCGGTCACCTTGACTCCCAGGTTCTCGAGCAGGCGATTGTGGCCCTCGTGGTTCCATACGTAAGGCCCGCTTGGACAGAGTTCCCTGTGGATATTGATGAGAAATGCCTGGCCAGTGCAGCCATACAGCGACGCATCGCTGACGCTTAGACCATAGTAGTCCAGCACACCCTTGGTGACGCCCATCAACGTGTTGTTGAAAGGAGATATCCTCATTCTGCCCAAACCACCCCTGCCGGCCAGCATTGCGCAGCCCGATGGCAAAACAGCAAGGACGGACGCCCCGCCGACAACTTGCACGAATTCCCGCCTGTTCATAATTATCTCCACTTCCCGGCACGCCCGACAATCTACGTTAACCACGACAAGTAGTATCGCAATGCAACGCATATCCGCAAGGAGGGTTTTCGGTTTCTACGTTACTCCCAAATCCTGTTGCATTCCTGAAACGAATCGGATACTGTTCCCAACTGCTTAAACGGCCGCGGGTGGGCATGGTGGGCCCATAGCTCAGTTGGTCAGAGCAGGGGACTCATAATCCTCTGGTCGCTGGTTCGAGTCCAGCTGGGCCCACCATGCCGAAACCCGCGGCCGTATTGTTTTCAGCAATATTGGCGGTGTCAATAGGCCCGTTTCGCTGTTCCCTGAAGTTCTCACCTGTTCGTTCCTGTTTCACTCGTCTTGTTGGACACTACCCTTGGCAGTGTCGCTATCTTGTATCTTTGGGTAAAGCAGCTCGATTATCCCATTCCCGTAGACCTCGACCATACGTGGGTCTGCAGGTGGCCTCGTAATCACCGACCCCACTTCGGGAGGCCAATCTGTCGGAATGTTAGCCGGTGAGCCGTCGGGCTGAGGCATCATATCGAACATGCGTCCCACGAATTCGGGAGGGCTCTCGATATGGCATAGTCTTCCCCATGTTGAAATGACCTCCGACATGCTCATGCCGATTCGTACACCGGCAACTTCACCGAACTGCAGCAGCGCCTCAAACGATATCGGGGGATCTGTCACACTGGGTTTCGAGTTGTTCTTATCAAAGATCTCAGTGGTAATGGGCTCCACCCAGCGCCAGTGGGCCGCGTTGGTGAAAACCTGATAGTATGTAAGGTTGGTTTCAGTGCCCGAGGAAACCGTATCGGATTCCTTCTCGGCTAGAAGCACAGGTGAAGCGAGCATTAGGAGTCCAGATATAATCTGCAAACCATGACAACTGGGCAGACTCTTGATCATGGCAGCATGCCTTTCGTGCTGTTTGTCGTCTAAACTCTTTGCTCAGAATACATTTGTCTTTTGTCTTCCAAGCGAACGCTATGAATCATGCGTTGAAAATGGCGCGCCATTTTCAATCGCATGGATTCGGTTGTTGTGTGCCGGGCACGGCCCGGCTGCTTGCTGGTGCGCTCCGCGAGCGTACCAACTTTGAAATCTGCGTCAAGCATATCGAAAGAGTTGGTGCGAATCAAAGAGCAAGTCCAGCCACAGGTAGATAACGCCGAAGTGTAGCCAAAGGCAAAGGTCAAACTCGTAAGAGACCCTTGAGGAGGCCGGAAGGCGAAGACGCGGGCTGACGTACAGAAATCGGATTCGAGGCGGGATACACAGGGACGAGGGTGCAACACAATCAGAAGTCCTCCAGTTATCGAAAAGGCGTATCACGTACATCCGGCAGTTACGCGTCAAAAGCAGTCGAGTTCACCCCGGGAGATCCCGCAAGGTGCGGGAAGTCATCAGACGGCATAAGAGATGGGTTGTCAGGCGAAGCTAGTGAGGCACTCCAATGCTGAAAAGCGGAGCAAACAGATAGGCAAAGCCGTATAGCCACCATCGAAGGCCTGAACGGTGGGCGGTACCGAATGGTCCGCAGAGTGCAGGAACGAGTAGGAGCAGGCGCAGTATGAATACAATGCAGATGCAGATGGACTTTGGAGGACTGTCCGAAGGGCGGTTCGACCGAGGCCCCGCTGAATTCGTTGCGGCGCGGCTGG